>CBDAVP010000007.1:0-274281 GCA_965201075.1 Isosphaeraceae bacterium
ACCACTCCTCGATAACTCCCGCCCCCCTCTCCCCGAGCCGCCCGATGCCCGAAGCCTCCCCGGTCCGACCCAACCCCGATGCCCCGTTCCTGAAAGCCTGCCGACGAGAGCCGACCGACTTCACGCCGATCTGGCTGATGCGTCAGGCCGGACGCTACATGCCCGAGTACCGGGCTGTCCGCGAGAAGGTGGGGTTCCTGGAACTTTGCAAGAATCCGGATCTGGCCGTCGAGGTCACGGTCACGGCGGCCGAGATCCTGGGAGTCGACGCGGCCATCCTTTTCGCCGACATCCTCCTGATCCTGGAACCCCTGGGCTTCGACCTGGAATTCGCCAAGGGGGAAGGGCCGGTCATCCACAACCCCGTCCGAGAGCCGGCCGATGTCGACCGCGTCCGCCCGTTAGAGACGCCCGAACCGCTCGACTATGTGTACAGGGCCGTCTCGGCGATCCGCTCGGCCCTGCGCCCGAGTACCCCCTTGATCGGCTTCGCCGGCGCCCCGTTCACCCTGGCCTGTTACTCAATCGAGGGGGGCGGATCGCGCAACTACGAGAAGGCCAAGACCTTCATGCACCGCGACCCGGGCGCCTGGGATGCCCTGATGGAGCGGCTGGTCGACTCCACGGCCGTTTACCTGAACGCCCAGGCCGAGGCGGGGGCCCAGGTTCTTCAACTCTTCGACAGTTGGGTGGGAAACCTCTCGCCGGTGGACTACCGACGGTTCGTCCAGCCCCACATGCGTCGGCTGTTCGCGCAACTCGCCCCGGGGGTTCCAACCATCCACTTCGGCACCGACACCGGCTCTCTGCTGGAACTTCAAAGGGACGCCGGGGGAGACGTGATCGGGCTGGACTGGCGGGTGGAACTCGGGCCGACCTGGGATCGCCTGGGTTCCCACGTCGCCGTGCAGGGAAATCTGGACCCGACCTTGCTGTTTGCCCCGATCCCCGAAATCCGAGAGCAGGCCCTCCGCATCGTCGAGGAAGCCAACGGTCGTCCCGGGCATATCTTCAACCTCGGCCACGGCATCCTTCCCCACACGCCCGTCGATCACGTCAAGGCGCTGGTGGATTGCGTCCACGAGGCCCGCGTCGGACAATCGTCGCGGGGATAGCTCGACGGCGTGACGGGTCCGCATTGATGGTGGTCCATTGGTCGGCGAATCCGGTCTTTGCCCGCGAACTTCTGGCCGGGTCTCGTCGCTGGCAGGGCTTCGCGGGGCGTTCGCTGTTCGTCGGCATCCTCCTGGCGTGGTTATTGGTTGTCTGGAGGCAGGTCGGGCCGGTCGTTGAGATCAATCCCTACCGCCTGAGTGTGATCGGCTCCGCATTCGCAACCGGCGTCTTGGCCATCCAGTTGGCCCTCGTATTACTCGTGGGGCCCGCGGCGACGGCGTCATCCCTCTGCGTCGAGAAAGGGCGAGGGACCCTCCACCACGCCTTCCTGACCGACCTGTCCCCCGGGGAGATCGTCCGGGGCAAGCTAGCGGCGAAGTTGCTCCCACTCCTCGGGCTGCTGACCTGCTCATTTCCTGTCCTGGCGTTAACGGCCCTCTTCGGCGGCGTCAGTTATGCTTGGCTGTTGGGAGCGTACCTCGTCGTCGTCGGGTCGGCCCTGGTCGGTTCGAGTCTGGGACTTTGCCTATCGGTCTGGGCCCGCAAGCCCCACCAAGCGTTGCTCGGGGCTTACGCGATCCTGGGGACCGCACTGCTCGTCTGGCCAGTGGCGCAGGGGGTGGCGGCCCGCTGGACGAACGGGCTGGGCCCGGTCCTGGAACGACTGCTAGCCGATCTCAATCCCGTGGTCCTCGTCATCCTTCCTTCCTGGGCAACCCCGGTGGGCCTTGGCCTCGCGGATCAGGCCGCATTTCTCGCCGTCTGCGTGCTGGTCTCCTGGATGGTCCTCGGCCTTACGACGTCTCGAGTGCGGCCCGTGTCGCTGTCGCAGGTGAACCGACCCGCACGGCGACCTCGTCCTGGCCTGCCGGCGAAGACCGTCGGCTTCATCCCCGGCCCGGACCTCGACGCCAATCCCATCCTCTGGCGGGAGTGGCATCGCAAGCGGCCCACCCTCTGGGTTGGGCGCGCCTGGACGGCGTTCGGGATCCTGGCCCTGCTCGCCAGCGCCAATGTCCTTGCCCTTTATTATCTCTACCCGGGAGAGGATTCCTCGGCCCTGGCCGGTCACGTCAACGCGGGGGTGGTCGGGCTGGGCCTGCTTCTCCTGGGAATCTCGTCCGCCTCGTCGCTGGCCGAGGAGCGGGACCGTGGGAGCCTGGACGTTATCATGACCACGACCTTGACGACCCGTGAGATCGTCACTGGGAAATGGTGGGGATCGTTCGCGATGGTGGGACGCCTGGCAATCCTGCCTACCTGGGTCGCGGCCGGAATGGCGATGGTTAGCGGGGGGTGGTTGGGTACTGGCCTACTAATCCTCCAGATGTTGACGGTCGCCGCGATGGTCACGAGTTTGGGCCTGGCCATGGCCACCTGGGCCCGCCGGCCGGGCCGATCTATCTTCCTCACGGTGACTCTTTACGGATTACTCACTCTCGGCTGGCCGGTGTTGATCGCAGCATCCGCCCCATTCCTCCTCAGCAGCCCGCCGTTCTGGGAGGGGATAGTCTTTGCCAGCCCGATCGTCGGGGCCGACTTGTTGACCCGGTCGATCGGAAGCGTGGCGATGCCGAGTCAGTCCGGCAAGTGGGAGGAGCACTGGTCCATCCTGAGCTGGAATGCCTGCTGGGTGCTCTGCTATGCCTGCTCGGCGGCGTTCTTGCGGACGGCCACCCATTTGACGTTTGACCGTCGACTCGGACGGACGACGTCCCGAAAGCCCTCGACTGCCGGCGATTCCCGGCGGCGATCCGGTCCGTTATGATGGAGAAGCCGGATTAGGGATGCGGCCAAGGGGCAGGACGCGGACGGATCGAGGTCTCATGCACGGGTCGAGTCTTCGAATCCCAGGGGGGCCCAACTTGGTCGAGCCCTCGGCGAATGTCGATCGGATTGTGGTGATCGGCGGGGGTCTGTCCGGCCTGGTCGCGGCGCATCGGCTCGCCGTGCGCGGCGGCAGCGGCCGGCGGCCGGCCGAGGTGGTCGTGCTGGAGGCCAAGAACCGCGTCGGCGGGGCGATCTGGACCGACCATCGGGATGGATTCACCCTGGAGGGCGGGGCCGATTCGTTCATCACCAACAAGCCCCACGCTTTGGACCTCTGCCATGCCCTGGGCCTGGGCGACCGCCTGATTGGCACCGATGGCCAGCATCGCCGCTCGTTCGTCGTCCGTCGAGGGCGACTGGTGCCCGTGCCCGAGGGGTTCGTCCTAATGGCCCCCCGTCGCCTCGGGCCGATGCTGACTACCCCCCTGCTCTCCTGGCGAGGCAAGCTCCGTCTCCTGATGGACCTCGTCTTGCCCAGACGCTCGGACGATGCGGACGAGAGTCTCTCGTCGTTCGCCCGTCGCCGGCTGGGTCGCGAGGTGTTCGAGCGACTGGTTCAACCGCTGGTGGGGGGCATCTACACGGCCGACCCCAACGAGTTGAGTCTCAAGGCGACCCTTCCGCAGTTCCCGGCGATGGAGCGGGCGCACGGCAGCCTGATCCGCGCGGGCCGTCGTGAGGCGAAGACGGGCGGGGCCAACTCCGGGGAACGCAACGCCTCGGGAGCCCGCTACGGGCTGTTCGCCAGCCTGGCCGACGGGATGGACACTCTGCCCCGGGCCCTGGCCTCGGCCCTGCCTTTCGGGGCATTGCGGCTGGACTCGCCCGTCCGCCGGTTGTCCCGAGACGAACCCGGTGGCCCCTGGCGGGTCGAGCTGCGCGACGGCCCACCGATCGAGGCCGCCGCCGTGGTCCTGGCGACCGAGGCCCACGCCTCGGCTCGTCTGCTCGACGGCGTTGACCCGGCCCTGGCGCAATCCCTTCGTTCGATCCCTTACGCCTCCTCGGCGATCGTCCAGTTGGCCTATCGACGGGATCAGGTCGCCCACCCCCTCGACGGCTTCGGGGCGGTGGTGCCGTCGGTCGAGGGCCGAGACCTGCTGGCCGTCTCGTTCACCAGCGTCAAGTTTCCTCGACGGGCCCCGGCCGGGACGGTCCTGCTCAGGGCCTTCCTCGGCGGAGCGACGCGGCCGGACCTGGCCGATCTTGAGGACAACGAGCTTGAAGCGATCACTCGCCGGGAGTTGGGCGAATTGATCGGCGCGAGTGGCAACCCGTTGCTGATCGACGTGGCCCGTCATCCTCGAGCGATGCCGCAATACACCCTGGGCCACCTGGATCGCGTCGAAGAGATTCGCCGCCTGGCCAGTCGCCACCCTCGATTGGTTCTGGTCAGCAACGCGTTTGATGGGGTTGGGATGCCGGACTGTGTCCGCTCGGCCCGAGACGCCGCCGACGCCCTGTTGAACGAGCTCGCCCGGTCCGCGTCGACCGTGGCGGCCTGATTCGAAGGTCCGTCCCACGACCGCCACCCGCCGATTGACCCTCGGCGGGGCCGCTCCTAAGATCGAGCCTTCGCCGCCAACGCCCCCGCCGATCGGCACGGGGGCAGTGGGCGACCCTTGTCACATCTCAGTGCGGCACCTGACTCTTGTGAGTGGAGTGAGCCCCATGACGGCCGAACCCGGCGGCGGCGGATCGATTCAAAGCATCCTGGTCGAGGATCGTGTCTTCCCGCCCCCTCCGGACTTCGCCGCCCAGGCCCACGTCGGCAGCCTGGAGGCTTACCAGGCGCTTTGGGACCGGGCCAACGATGACCCCGAAGGATTCTGGGCCGAGATCGCCGCATCCCTGCGTTGGTCCAAAACCTGGGACGAAGTGCTGGACTGGTCCAAGGCCCCGTTCGCCCGTTGGTTCGTCGGCGGAAGGATCAACGCCGCCGATAACTGCGTCGACCGCCACGCCGAGGGGCCTCTCCGAGACAAGCCGGCCTTGATCTGGGAGGGGGAGCCGGGGGACCAGAAGTCCTATACCTATGCTGAATTGAAGCGAGAGGTGTCGCGATTCGCCTCGGTCCTCAAGGCGAAGGGAGTGGGCAAAGGGGACGTCGTCGCCATCTACCTGCCGATGATCCCCGAGGCGGTCATCGCCATGCTGGCCTGCGCCCGCATCGGGGCGCCGCACATGGTGGTTTTTGGAGGCTTCAGCGCCGAGGCTCTCGGTGGACGAATTCAGGATTGTCAGGCCAAGGTGCTCATCACGGCCGACGGAGGGTATCGACGCGGCAAAGTCGTCCCCCTCAAGCAGCACGCCGACGACGCCCTGTCCAGTTGCCCCGATGTGGCCTCGGCCATCGTCGTCAAGCGGACCGGCCAGGACGTGCCGATGGTCGAAGGCCGGGACTTCTGGCTGCACGACCTGCTTGAGAACGCCTCGGACGACGTCCCGGCCGAGCCTCTGGACGCCGAGCATCCGCTGTACATCCTCTACACCTCCGGCTCCACGGGGAAGCCCAAGGGGATCTTGCACACGACCGGCGGCTATCTGGTCGGCGCTTCGTACTCGACGAAGATGGTTTTCGACCTGAAGGCTGACGACGTCTACTTCTGCACAGCCGACGTGGGCTGGGTGACGGGTCACTCTTACCTCGTTTACGGGCCGCTGGCCAACGGCGCCACGGTCCTGATGTACGAAGGGGCGCCGAACTGGCCCGATGAGGCGAGGTTCTGGAAGCTGATCGAGGACCACAAGGTCACGATCCTGTACACGGCCCCCACGGCGATCCGGGCGTTCATGAAGTGGGGCGAGTCGTTCCCCAAACGTCACGACCTGTCGAGCCTGCGACTGCTCGGAACGGTGGGCGAGCCGATCAATCCCGAGGCGTGGATGTGGTATCGTCGGGTCATCGGCGGGGACCGTTGCCCGATTGTCGATACCTGGTGGCAGACCGAGACCGGCTCGATTCTGATCGCCCCACTGCCCGGCGCCGTGCCCACCCGGCCGGGCTCGGCGACCCTCCCGCTTCCTGGTGTCGTCCCCGAGGTCGTCACCAGGGACGGCTCCCCGGTGCCGGACGGCCATGGCGGATTTCTCGTCATCCGCAAACCCTGGCCGTCAATGCTCCGCACCCTTTGGGGCGACGACGACCGCTTCCAGCAACAATACTGGAGCGAAGTCCCCGGCTCCTATTTCACCGGCGATGGCGCCCGCAAGGACGCCGACGGCAACTACTGGATCATGGGACGGGTCGACGACGTCCTGAACGTCTCGGGCCATCGTCTCTCAACGATGGAGGTCGAGAGCGCCCTGGTCAGCCATCCCCGGGTGGCCGAGGCCGCCGTCGTGGGCAAGCCCGACGAGTTGCGAGGCCAGGCGATCGCCGCGTTCGTCACTTTGGAATCGGGCCAGGAACCGTCCGACGAACTGGCCAAGGAATTGAAAGCCCACGTCGTCAAGGAAATCGGCGCCCTGGCCCGCCCGGACGACCTGAGATTCACCGAGGCCCTACCCAAAACCCGTAGCGGCAAGATCATGCGGCGGTTGCTTCGCGATATTGCCGCGGGTCGGGAAAGCACGGGCGACACGTCGACCCTGGAAGACCTCAGCGTCCTGGCGCGCCTCCGCGCCGACGATGATGCCTGACCTCAAACACCGGAGCCGGATTCATGGCCACCGTCACGAGTGAGTTATCCCCTCTCGAACGCCACCTGGCCGACGACCCTGAACGTCTCTATGAAGTCATCGACGGCCAGACTGTGGCGATTCCGCATATGGGGGCATGGGAGACCTGGATCGCCTCGATTCTGTCCGTGGAGCTTAACAATTGGGCGCGACCGCGACGAGCGGGCAGCTCGATCGTCGAGGGCTTATTTCTCATTGATCCCGACAAAGGCCTGCGCCGTCGTCCCGATGTCGCTTTCGTCTCGGCGGATCGATGGGCCTTTCACAGGACGATCCCGAGAGAGGAAATCGCCTGGGCGGTAGTACCCGATCTGGCCGTCGAGGTGATCAGTCGGACCAACCTCGCCGACGAGGTGGTGGACAAGATCGCCGACTATTTCCTGGCCGGGGTTCGACTCGTTTGGATCATTTATCCCAGCCAGAGGCTTGTGTACGTATACGACACGCCCCGATCGGTGCGAATTCTCGGAGTGGGAGAAGTCCTGGAAGGAGACGATCGCCTTCCGGATTTCCGCCTGTCCATTGCGTCTATGTTCGGAAACGACGCAAGGGCCGTCTCAGGGGAATAATCCCACGATCCGGCCGTTGTTCGGTGTTTGTGGGTCGTCCCGAAGGTCAGATCGGGTAAAGGCTGCCCAGCTCGGCACGAGCCTTGGCGCTGCCCTTCGAGGCCTTGATGAGCGGGAAGGTCTTCAAGACTCCGTCGACTTCCAGGGTCAACTGGCCAGAGCGGATGACCGAGGTGGCGACCCTGACGTGCCGGGTCAGGCCGTTGGGGAGCCAGACGTGGATTCGCTGGAGGTTCGGTTTGAAAGTCCGCCGACTGATGCCGGTGGTCTTGATGCCGACACCACCCAGGTACTTCGCCTTGCCTCGACGGGTGATGTGGTTGCCAAACGAGGTCTTCTTACCGCTGACTTCGCACTGCCGTCCCATCGCAGTCCACTCCGAGAGGGGCGTGAATCGCCGAGGTGGCGGCGATCCTGGCCTGGGCTTCAGGATTCCGCTTTGATCTTCAAGACCTGACGGCCGCGATACGTCCCGCATTCGGGGCAGACCGTCAAGCGGGGTCGGAGGCTTCGGCACTGGGGGCAAGGCGTCAGCGCCACGTTGAAGTGCAGGGCGTCGTGGCTGCGACGCATGCCTTGTTTCGACGGTGAGGTTCGTCGCTTCGGTACGGCCACGAGGCTCGCTCCAGGAGAATCACGATTTCGAGACGGGTGCCGGCGCCAGGAGGGCCGAAAAGGTCAGAGCATAGCCAACCTTGGCCCCGCGTGGCAAGACCGACGCCGGTATTGTCGGGCGAGGACCCGGAAATCTCGGCAAGGTCCCGTCGCGTCGGGCGAATCCGAAGGGTTATGCTAAGCTTCGGCATCGGGACAAACGGCGCGGACTGGGCAGGTCACAATGGTGGAACGTCGAGATATCGCCCGGCCGGGAGACCCGTCCAGGGCTCGCTGGGGGTTCATCGGCGCTGGTCGCATGGCCGCGGCTTTGGCCCGGGGAATGATTCGCGCGGACGTGGCCAATGCCGACGAGATTTCGGCCAGCGACCCTTTGGAATCGACTCGCGATGCCCTTTCGGCCCTGGAGCCGGGGTTATTCGTCACGACGTCGAATGCCGAGGTCGTTGGGCGGTCCGAGGTGTTGGTTCTGGCCGTGAAGCCTCAGGTCATGCCGCAAGCCCTGGCGGAGCTTCAGCCGCTGGTGACGCCCGAACACCTGGTCATCTCGGTCGCGGCCGGGGTCTCACTGGCGACCCTGGCCGCCGGCCTCGGACCCGAATGTCGTCTGGTCCGCGTGATGCCGAACACCCCCGCACTGATCGGCGAGGGGGCCTCGGCTTATTGCCTGGGAACCCAGGTCCGGCCGGCCGATGAGTCCTTGGTGAAAACCTGCCTGGAATCGGTCGGACGGGCCTTCCGCGTGGGCGAGCCGTTGATGGACGCCGTGACGGGGCTCTCCGGCAGCGGTCCGGCGTTCGTTTACCAGGTGATCGAGGCGCTGTCCGACGGTGGCGTATTGGCGGGCCTTCCGCGAGAGGTCGCCACGGCGCTGGCGGCCCAGACCGTGCTGGGAGCGTCCCGAATGGTCCTGGAGACCGGCTTGCATCCGGGGACGTTGAAGGACCAGGTGGCGAGTCCCGGCGGCACGACAATCGCCGGGCTTCATGCTCTGGAGCGTGGAGGACTTCGCGCGGCGTTGATGGACGCGGTGGCCGCGGCGTCGCGACGCTCCGCCGAACTGGCTGCCGAGTCGACTCGTTCGTCCTGGTCGTGAACCGGGCCTTGGGATGGACGGGGATGCTGATGACCGACCGCGACCGCCTGGCACTCTCCCCCCCGTCGCGGAGCCCTCGCCGGTGAAACTGGGCGTGATCTCGGACGTCCACGGCGACCCCCGCGCCCTCGCCTCGGCCTGGGAACACATGAAAGCCCTCGGGGCCGAGAAGGTCGTCTGCGCCGGTGACGTCGCCGGTTACGGGCCCAACCCCGCCGCCGCCTGTGCCTTCCTGGAGGCCCGAGGTGTCCAGACGGCCAGGGGCAATCACGACCGCTGGGCCATCGAGCGCCGCCCCTGGCGACGCGACCCGTTCGGCGGAGGCAACCCGGGTCGTCGCGGACGGGCCTTCCTGAGAGACCTGCCCACCGACCTGATCCTTGAAGATGGCGGTCGAATCGTCGTGGTGGTTCACGGGTCAATCCGCTCGGATCTGGAATTCATCCGCCCCGCGACCCACCCTCCGGAGGTCCTCCGCGAAGACCTTCAGTATTGCGACGCCGACCTCCTGCTCCACGGCCATACCCACGTGCCGATGTGGTATCGAGACCGCTTCGGGCTGGTGGTCAACCCCGGGTCACTGGTTTCCGCTTCGGTGGTGCGGTCGTCGCAGACCTTCGCCCTGGTGGACCTGGCGTCGTTGGCGGTGAGCTTCCACGACGTGGAAAGCGGCGAGGCGGTCGAGGTCCCCCCATGGCCCGAAGTGGTCGAGGTCGCGCCGGGAGTTGGTCCCTGAGAAGTTGCGTTCTCGACCGGGCGTCGTCTTGCTAGATTGACGACTTGGCCCCGAGCGGGGCGAATGTCCGACTGACCGACCCAACGCCCGAATGAGGCGCCACCCGCCGATGGAACGTCCCGTCCTGGTCCTGGATTTTGGCTCGCAATACGTCCAATTGATCGCCCGACGAGTCCGCGAGCGCCACGCCTTCGCGCGGATCGTCCGCCACGACCTGCCGGCCGGGCGGATTCGCGAACTCGACCCCCTGGCCATCATCCTTTCCGGCGGCCCATCGAGTGTTTACGAGCCCGGCGCTCCCCGTTGCGACCCGGCGCTTTTCGATCTGGACGTGCCGATCCTGGGGATTTGCTACGGGATGCAACTGGTCTGCGAAGCGCTCGGAGGCGCCGTCCGACCGAGCCCCGCTCGCGAGTATGGTCGAGCCGATTGCCAGGTTCTCGATCCCGAGGACGATGTCTTCCGGGGCGTTCCGCCCACCACGACCGTCTGGATGAGCCATGGCGACCAGGTTCACGACGCGGGCGAGCACTTCCTGCCCCTGGCCGCCACGGCCACCTGCCCCGTGGCCGCGGTGCGGCATCGTTCCCGGCCCGTCTACGCCCTCCAGTTCCACCCCGAGGTGGCCCATACGCCCTATGGCCCCTTGATCCTGGGGAATTTCCTGGATCGCGTCTGTCAGAGCCCTGGCAACTGGACGATGGGGGCGTTCCTGGAGCAGGCTGTCGAACGCATCCGAACTCAGGTTGGACCCAGCGATCGGGTTGTCTGCGGGCTTTCGGGCGGGGTCGATTCCGCCGTCGCCGCGGCTCTGCTGGCCAGGGCCCTGGGGCCTCGGGTCGTCTGCGTCTTCGTCGATAACGGCCTCCTTCGTTCGGGAGAGCGGGCGACTGTCGCCGAGGCCTTCGGCCGCCATTCCGACGCCGAGTTGCGCGTCGTCGACGCCTCCGAGCGGTTCCTCTCCGCGCTCAAAGGGGTGGTCGACCCCCAGGACAAACGGGTCCGGATCGGCCACACCTTCATCGACGTCTTTCGAGACGAGGCCAGGTCCATCCCCGACGCCCGGTTCCTTTGTCAGGGGACCCTCTACCCCGACGTGATCGAGAGTGGAGGCGCCCCCGACGCCCCGGCCTCGACGATCAAGCACCACCACAACGTCGGCGGCCTCCCCGCGGAGCTGGGCTTCGAGTTGATCGAGCCCCTGCGCGACCTGTTCAAGGACGAGGTTCGTCGCCTCGGGCTGGAACTCGGCCTGCCCGAGTCGCTGGTCTGGCGGCACCCGTTCCCCGGCCCCGGGCTGGCGGTTCGCTGCCTGGGCGAGGTGACATCCCAACGGCTGGACGTCCTGCGGCAGGCCGATGTGATCTTCCTGGAAGAACTCAACCAGGCCGAGCTTTATCGCAAGACGGGTCAGGCGTTCGCCGTGCTCCTGCCGGTGCAATCGGTGGGGGTGATGGGGGACGGCCGCACCTACGAGAACGTCATCGCCCTGCGCTGCGTGGACACCGACGACTTCATGACGGCCGACTGGTCGAGATTGCCGCACGACCTCCTGGCCCGGGCCTCGACCCGGATCATCAACGCGGTGAAGGGGGTTAACCGGGTGGTCTACGACGTGACGAGCAAGCCGCCGGGCACGATTGAATGGGAATAGGCCGCGAGAAATCCATTTTCAACAGTGTCGGCTGGTCTCCGATTTGGGGATAACAGACCAGTGGCCCGGGTTTTCCCCCCCGCGGGCGCGTCGCCCCGACCCCGCGCCTCGCCCCTGGTGGGGAGGCCCTGTCATGTCCGCCTACGAATACGTCAAGCCCCCCAAGTTTCTGGCCCTGTTCGCCAAGCCTCCCACCGACCCGATCCTGGCCAGCACCCTGGCCGATTTCGTCACGGGTTCGGCGACCGTTTGCCTGGATCACAGCCAGTGGCTGACGAACGACGTGGCCGACCTGATCCGCTCTCGCCCGGGCTGCTGGGTCGACCTGATCGGCCACGCCAGCAACCTCGGTGACGCGAAGAGCAACCTGACGTTGTCCACACATCGGGTGGACCGGGTCGAGAAGCTGATTCGCTCGGCGCTCGACCCCCAGGACTTCGAGAGTTTCAAGCACTTTCCCGAGGGCTCGTCCCACAGCGGCTCGGTCATGAACGATGACTCGCCGCAGTATCGGTCGGTGGAGGTCCTCGTCTACGGAACCGACGCCCCCAAACCCCCGCCCCCGCCGCCCTCGCCCGTGACCAAGGAGTGGCTGACCTCGCGAGTGACCACCCAGCATGTGGTGATTACCAAGGAACCGGGCGAGCCGGGCATGGGTTCGGGCCACGGGGGCCGCTTCGTCAAGATCTTCAACTCCGCCGCCGACAGCATCAAAGATAAGGAACGGGTCGATGCCCATCCTTGCGAAGCGGGCGACCCGGATTTCGGAATCGTTAAGTCGACCAAGAGTTCTCAGATCAAGCGTGAATTTGTGATCACGCAGGCGACCATCGAACGAGTTGGCTGGAACCGTGGGACGACAATGCATCTTGGGTACTATGAACTCACCTTCGATTCTGAACGCACCTACACCTTCGCCTATGGTCCAGGCAATCACGACCAGAAGGTAAGTGTCAAGCGACACACCAAGATCTTCGACGAAAAAGGAAAGGTCTTCGTCGATACGAACGAGACCTTCCTGGCCGACCAGCCGGGCAGCTACCTTGATCCTTGAAATCGAGCGACGGCCGCGGGCATAGTGAATCCTGCGGCGGCGTCACCCGGGATGGTGGCCCGCGAGCCGAGAATCAGCGAGGACGGAATCGATGCCACGAATCACGACGCATTGCCTGTTGCTGGCCATGACCCTCCTGGGGGTGGCCGACGCCCGCGCCGAGTCGAAAACCGTGGCCCGCTGCGGTCAAGGGTTCCTGGAGGAAGTCGACGGCTACCGGGTCCTGCACGTCAAGGGCTCGCCCCGGGAGATGGGCTATCAGCAGGGGGTCTTGCTGAAGGATCACGTCCGCGAGGAAGTGCGCTTCCTGTTCGACGTCAAGGCGAAGGAGTTGAAGCTGGGCGAGGGGGAGAGGCGGATCGACCCCAAGACGGTGATCGGCACCATCGCCTTGATACAGCGACGATTCGTCCCCAAGCGGTTCCACGAGGAGCTTGAGGGCCTGGCCGAGGGGGCGGGGATGTCGCTTCAGGACGTGACGGTCGCCAACTTCATCCCGGAAATGTTCCACTGCTCGGGGTTCGCCCTGTCCGGCTCGGCGACGAAGGGGGGGACGCTGCTCCACGGCCGCATCCTGGACTACGGCTGCGATTGGCACTTGCAGGACCATGCGGTGTTGATGGTCGCCGAGCCCGACGGCAAGATCCCGTTCGTCAACGTGACCTACGCGGGGTTCATCGGCTCGGTGACGGGCATGAACGCCGAGCATGTCTCCGTCGGCGAGATGGGTGGCGGCGGCCGGGGCCACTGGGCCGGCGTGCCGATGGCCTTGCTGGTCCGCATGGCCTTGGAAGAGGGGCATGACCTCGACCAGGCCGTGAATGTCTTCCGCGATAACCCGCGCACCTGCCAGTACTTCTACGTCGTCGCCGATGGCAAGAGCGGCAAGGGAGTGGGGCTGGAGGCGTCGTGGGACAAGTTTGGCGTCGTCCGGATGGGCGAGTCCGAACCAAGGCTGCCCCACGCGGTCCCCGATGCCGTGCTGCTGTCCATCGGATCTCGCTACGAGGAACTGGCCCGCCGAGTTCAGGACGGGCATGGGACGTTTGACGCCGAGTCGGCACGCCACCTGATGGACCGGCCCGTGGCGATGAAGTCGAACCTGCACAACGTCCTGTTCGAGCCGGCGTCGACCCGGTTGTGGGTCGCCAACGCCTCGGCCTCGGGCGAGCCCGCCGCCGGCCAGCCGTATCACGCCTTCCAGCTTGACGAACTCCTGCGTCACCGGGCCGACACGTCGGCCCCCGAGCTTGGCGGGAAGTGACAGCCGTGCGACTCGTCAGCCGTGACGGGCCACATTCCAGACCAGCCAGGTCCCCATCAGGAACGCCAAGGCAAATCCGATGTTGGCCAGGGTGACAGGTCCGGCACCGAGTCGCACGATCAAGGCCGAGCCGACCAGGAGGCCGGCGATCACGATTCCCGCCGCCAGGACGTGACTGGCCCGGGAAAGCTGGAGGACCAGGCTCTCGAAATGCTGGAGGTCGAACCGGACGGTCAACTCCCCGCGCTTGATTGACTCCAACGAATGGCCCAGCACGTCGGGCAGCAGCGTGGCGACGCGCTGGACATCCTCGGCCGAGCGTGCAAGTCGGGTCAGCATCCGCCAGGGGTGATACTTGCGAGTCGCCAGCGCCCGGACGAACGGCTCGACCTGGGCGGCGATGTCGAAGTGGGGGTCCAGCGTCCGACCAACCGACTCGATCGTCACCAGCGAGCGGATCAGCAGGACCAGGTCCGGCGGAATGCGTAACTGGTGGTTGCGCACGAGTTCGACCAGTTCCCGGAGCAGGGTTGGCAGGTCGATGTTGTCCAGAGACAGATCCGAGTATGACGCCACCATCACCCCGACCTCGCGACGGAGGGCCAGCGCGTCGGTGGCGGGGCCGCGGATTTCCAGGGCGTCGAGGTCTCTCAGGACGCGGTCGACGTCCTGGGCGAGCAGCCCGAGCAGCAGGTCGGCGATCCGCTCGCGAGTGGCCGCGTCGATGTGGCCGAACATGCCGTAGTCGAGCGGGGCGACGACCCCTCCGGGCAAGACTCGGAGGTTGCCGGGGTGCGGGTCGGCGTGGAAGAAGCCAAAGGTGAAAATCTGGGCCAGAAGGATGCGCGCCCCGGTCACCGCCACATCCTCGGGCCGTGCTCCCATTCGGCGGATTCCCTCCACATCGTCGACACCGACGCCGTGGATGAATTCCATTACCAGGACCCGGGCCGAGGAAAGCTCCGGGTACGTCCTCGGCACATGTGCCGAGAGTTCCCTCGCCAGCTGGGCGCGGCAACGCTCCATCGTGCGGCGCTCGATATTCAGGTCCAGTTCCCGGCGAAGCGAACGCTCGAACTCGCGGGCGATCGCCGAGGGGCCGTAACTCGCCAGCGAGGGGAGGTGCCTCTCGGCCAGTTGCGAGAGGTTTTTCAGGATGTCGAGGTCGGCCTGGACGACCTTGTCGATCCCCGGGCGGCGGATCTTCAAGGCCACCTCCTGACCGTCGGGCAAGGTGGCGCGATGGACCTGCGAGATCGAGGCCGAGGCGACCGGCTCGGGGTCGATCGTGGCGAAGACCTCGGAAGGTGGCCGCCCCAGGTCCTCGGTCAGGATGGCCTCGGCCTCGGCGAATGGGAACGGGCGGACGTCGTCCCTCAGTCGCGCGAGCTCGACCGTGTAAGCCTCGGGCAAAAGGTCGGACCGGGTGCTCAAAACCTGGCCAAGCTTGACGAAGGTGGGACCCAGGTCCTCGCAAATCAGGCGGAGACGGCGAGGACGGTCGCGGGGGGTCGGTGCCTCGGGGTCTTCAACAGCGGAGGGACGGACGAGGCTATCCAGGTGCAGCGCGGCGACGATGTCGCGGTATCCGTGGTGGATCAGGGTGGCGAGGATCTGCCGGTAGCGGGGCAGGTCGCGGAGATGACCGACAGTCTCGCGGAGCACCGGTGAGCGGCCTCTGGGTCGCGGAGGGGAGATGGATTTTGACCAGTTTACTCCCCGCCGGCCCGAGCCCACAAGCGGCGGCGGCCGACGCGTCGGGGTTGCGGAAAGGGCCGGGTTGGGGTAGGATGCGGCTGCCCAAATACCCGACGCGACTTCAAGTTGCGGCCGAGGCCGGTCCCCCCGAGGGTCACGTCATGCTCGCCCAGGATCACGCCCAGGACACCGTCCGTCCGCTCGAAACGGCCGAGGATCTTGTGGAGGCCCGGCTCGAAGCCGTGGGATTCATCTTCCACGGTTCCCTGCCCCGTCCCGACGGCAAGCGGGCTCCGGCGCGGGCGGGTTCCAACCTCCTGCACTTCGCCCGCTGCCCCAAGCTGGAGAAGGCGCCTGACGGTGAAACCAAGTTCTGGTTTCGCTCCATCGGCAGGGCCAAGCAACACCTCGACACCGCCGTCGGCGATGGACATTGGAAGTGGTGCAAGACCTGCGTCAAGGACGTCACGCAGAAGATCCTCAACGAAGCCTGAGCCGACCGCTTCCCCAGGACGAGCGGGCGGAGGCCTTCTCGTGAGCCGTTTGCCACGCCGTGGGGGCAACCGGAATTCGCGTCTGATCCATCTCAAGGAAGGCCCTGGGCCGGCCGCCCGCGAGCCGGACCGCCAGGGGCGGGAATTGGCCGACGGGTAGGATCACGGTTCGACCCCCAACCAGTCGCAAGGCCAGGACGAGCCGTCGCCCGGCTACTGGTGCCTTTCCCAACCAGTCGACCTCGGCCGTCGACGAACCGGAGGCCCTGACCAGTTGGGCCTGCACCGACGATCGGCCCACACCTCGGCCGACTTCCCCGACTGAGACGCTCACGACGGTCCACCGGGGGGACAGACCGACCAGGTGGATCGAAGTCACCGGCGGTCCGCTCAAGAGGGTCGAGACTGGGGAAGCCGAGGCAGGCTGCGTGGGGGACGAGGAGATCGTCGTTGACTCGGCGGGAATCACCACTGTTTGAGCCAAACCCACATTGCCGGCAAGGTCCACGGCGCGGACGCTCAAACGGTTATCGACACCCGAATCCAGACCCGCCGGCAGAAAGGTCGTGGCCGTCCCCACCAGGACGAAAGGGCCAGTTCCGTTGACCTGATACTCGAGGATCACCCCCGAGACCGATTCAATGAGCTGCACCCACCCCCCCCCCAGCGTCGTCAACACATAGGGAGCGGGCGGCGGATTTGTCAGGATCGTCACGGCCACTGCCGAGGAGGTTCCGATGTTCCCAGCGGGGTCGATCTCGCGAGTCTGATAAGTATAAACGCCATCGGCCAAAACCGTCGGGTCCTGCAAGGGGCCGGGG
Organism: Isosphaeraceae bacterium; assembly: GCA_965201075.1. Lineage (GTDB taxonomy): Bacteria > Planctomycetota > Planctomycetia > Isosphaerales > Isosphaeraceae > CBDAVP01. Next base: position 16,629 of record CBDAVP010000007.1, read on the forward strand.
CCCTGTCGGGTCGCCACGACCATTCCGCCTCTGAGCAGCGCGAAAGCGTCGTTGGAATCTCCCGATACCAGCCAGGTCGGCGAGGCGTTGTTGGTCAGCCCATCGACGGCCGAGGCCCCACTATCGGAGCCGGGGGCCAGCGTCGGAGCGGACGGGTTGGGGGCGATCGTGTCGAGGGTGAAAGTCACCGATGCGTCAGGGCCGGCCCGCCCCGAAGCGTCGAAGGCATGGACGATGACCGAGTTAGCGCCCTGGACGAGGCCAACCGGCAGGAACGGTGTGTCAGGTGTCGTCGGAACGAACTCCGTCGCGTTCGCAAGGCGATATGCGTAACCGACCCCGCCCGGGACCGAAGCGAACACAAGACGTCCGTCCGAGGTTAGGCCGTCGAAGTCGCTGACGCCCGTATCCTCGACCAGGACGGGATCGGACACCGATGGCCCGGCGGTCGGTAGCGGGAGTGATCCCCCGGAAATCGCGACGCCCTCGATGGTGGCCGAGTTGACTCGAAACACGTCGGGAGGCGCCGAGGTTCCAGCGGGGAGATTCAGGCGATTTCCCGACTGGGACAAAAGGAAGTCGACGGGGTTGATCGCGTTCGGGTCGCCGACGACGAAGGCGAGCGGGGCGCTGGCCGTGGAACGGGCCGCCAGGCCATCGGCGGTCCACTCCACGACGTTGCCGGTCAAGGTACCGGAGAAATAGACTCGGCCGTCGTCGGCCCTGGCTGACGGGTCTTCGCCAATGGACAGGTTTCCGCCGACTGTCGCGTCCACCAACAGGTTATCTGCCACGTTGAGCCCGAAGACCGGCGTATGCGACCATCCCCAGGTCACCGGCTGCTCGGTGGGCGTCGCCTGAATCGTGAATCCGGCGCTCCCTCCCAGGAACACGTTGCCCACGACCTGCGTGCCAAACTGGGTTCCCGCCAGGACCAAAGGCGCCGCCACCGAGCTGCCCCGAGCGTCGACGATATTTTCTCGATAAGTCTCGTCCACGAAACCGGTGGCGATCGAGATGGCATAGCTGCCGGCGGGCAACGGGTCGGACATCAGGTAAGTTCGCGAGTCGATCGCCTGGGAGATCCGTCGGTACTGGCCTGCGTCGGGTCCGCTCAGAATCGCCACAACATCGCCCGTCCGGGCCATTCCTCCCTGGGGCGTCGAGATTTGGAGGATTCGCCCATCCTGGGAAATCGCCGTGGGCATCCCCTCGAAATGAAGCTGATAGGCTTCCGAGAGGATGATCTCGGGGGCGTTGGTGGAAGGGACCGTGTCGTCGTCCCTGGGTCCGATCCCGGAGACCGAGTTGCCCGCCACTAGGTCGCCAATCCCCGATTGGGTCAGGACCAGGAACCTCCAGGTCTTGCCCGAATCGCCGACGGGATTCGCGACGTTGTGGGACAGAGTCAGGTCGTGCGTGGAGTGGCCAGCAAACGCGGCGTAGCTGTAGGTGCCGGGAACGGTCCCCAGGTAGGTGTTGCCGGTCATCGTCCAGGGACCACCGTGAACCTGCGTCGTCCCTCCCTTCAGGACGTCGTCGGAGACAACACCGTTGGCGGCCGAGACCAGTCTCAACAGGCCAGGGGCTTCCTCCCAGGACGTGGCGGCCGGCGGTGATTGCAGGTCAAGGTGGGTCAAGGTCAGCCCGGCCATCGGGTCGTTGAAGCCGGGACCGTCCTGGTCGTCGGTCGTGCCAATTACGGCAGGTCCGTAACTGACCGTGGACGACCAAGCGACCGACGTGGCGAACCGGACCGCGAACCCATCGAGCGTCGTGTTCCCCGCGTGAATCTTGATCGCGGTCGTCCAGGGAGCGGACCCAGCCTGCTGGGTAAACAACAATGTGGCCCCGGGATCGGCCGTGATCGTGACCGGGTGATTCAGGACCAGCGGTTGAGACAGGGGATACGTTCCGGCCGCCAGGTGGACCGAGCCAAAGGCGTTGGCCAGGGCGTTCAGGTCGTCGCCGGGGTGGGCGGTGATCGCGGTGTTCGAGGGCCGGGGCGACCGCAAGGTCAGGTCGGCCGACTGACCGGCGAACGTGACGACCTCGGTGGAACCGTCGTCGAGCAGGAGCCTCGCCGTGAGGATTGCGCCGGTCTCGTCTCGGGCGGGGGGGAGGAAGAATTCGGCGGTGGTCGAGCCGATCCCCTGGCGGAAGTCGAGCGACCAGGCGTTGGGGTCGGCGACAAACCCCGAAGCGTTGGCCGACTGATACTGCCAGGCGTTGCCCGACTCATCACTGATCGCCGCGGCGACCACGGTTCGCCCCCTGGGAAGTCCCCAGATGGCCAGATGAACATTGCCAGGCCCGTCCTGGCCGTCTTGCCCCATCCAGGCGACGGATAGTCCTGAAAACTGGATCGGGACGGAGGGCGTCGCGGTTGGGGCGGTCGGGTTCGTGTTGGGAGTGGCCGGAACCGTGGCCGAGGCCATTTTTCCGTTTGTGTAGGCGACGTTGACCGTCAAGGTTTGCGAGGCGAACCCGGCCCGGGTGGCCAGAAACAGGGTGGCCTGCGTCGCGTCGGTAGGGCTGACGGCCGTTTCCAGGTCCAGAAACCCTCCGGAACCGCTGCCCGACCTCCAGGTGAGTCCATCGTTGCCATTGACAGTTACCGAGGCAATGGTGGCCGTCGTTGATAGCCCGGTGAGGCCAATCCGTTGGTCGGCGACGCCATCGGGGCCGACGGAGGGGCTGGGATTCACCCGATCGGTGCCGTCGGTCGCGAGCCATAAGGCGGCCAGGGCGGCGGCGGGGAGATTGGGGTTAACCGGGCCGCCGTTGACCCAGACGTTGGCGGTCGAGCCGTTATCAAAGGTCAGCGCGACGTTATACGGTCGGCCCGAATCCTGTTGGTAGGGCTCGATGTACAGGTCGGCCGTGGTGGCGCTGGGTGTCCGCACAATGTCGGCCAGCCACGAAGACGCCGGCCCGCCAAGGAGCCACTGGCCGCCGCCAAGCCCCTCGACGTCGGCCCTGGTGATCGTGCGGGCGGGGTCGAGTCCGCCTAAAGCTATATGGATGTCTTGGTAGCCGTTGCCGCCGGAGGTCGACGAGTAGCCGACCAGGTCGTGACCGTCCTGGCCGATCCATTGAGCCGTCAGGTTGGTGGCGGTGAGAAGCTGCCGGTCTTCCAGGGGGTTGACGCCCGGCCGGGCGGGTCGTCGTCGCCGGTTGCGCATGGGGAGTGCCTGGACAAGGGGCGACTCTCCTCCTCGCAGTCCAAGGCAAGCCCGCGTCCACTGCGTGCCGAGCCCGATTCGCCGGGAGACACGCCCGGGCGACGAGGCCGGGCGGCCGGTGGGGGATGTGGGTCAATCGAATCTAGCACATGATTGCGCTCAGGCCCGGCCCGAGCCCAATTCCGGCCGATTTTCTGGCTTCTCCGCCAACGCCCAGACGACCGACGACCAGTATCGAGGAGCGTCGAACCCCAACACCCTCAGCCGGGCCGCCTCCGACTTCCGGGCCAGCAGACTCAGGGCCCGGTACAGCTTGCGGGCGGGAGACACCGGCGCCGGCCACGGGTCTCTCAGGGCCGCGACCTTCAGGCCGTGGCAAAAAAAAAGTTCGGCCAGCGAGGTCGGAGTGAAGGCAATCTCGTGGGTGATATCCGCATAAATGGCCCTCGACGCCTGCGGACTATCGGCGTTCGGCACGCTGACGATCAGCCGACCCCCCGGGGCTAGCCTTGCCACGACCGCTTCCAGCAGCGGAAACAGCTCCTCGCGAGTGAAATGTTCCAGAATGTCGAGCATCGCCACCAGGCCATACGACGGGCCACCAGCCGGGTCGCCGAGAAAGTCCATGATCGGCGAATGCCGGGCGTCCAGTCCCATTCCCCGGGCCACTTGCACCTGCTGGCCGTCGAGGTCGATCCCGGTCGCTTGGGAGAATCCCCGTTCGCGAAGGAAGTAAAGGAACTGGCCACTCCCGCAACCGATGTCCAGGATCGGCGTCGCCTTGTCGGTCGGCAGCCAGTCGAGGGTGTACCAGTCGTAGTAGGGAACTCGTCCGGCGTGCTTGGCTCTGGCGAACTCGGGGTCTGTATATCCGTGCCACTCGGCCTGTCGCTGGTAGAACGCTTGGCGATACGGGTTCATCGTGCGGCGATCCCTCGTCCTGGCGGTATCCCTCGGGTCGGAGCGATGGTAGCCGTCTCACCAACGACCGGGCAAGGTCGCGATCGCCGCGTCACCATCGGGATCGTCAGCCATTCGAAAGGTTCTGAGCGAATGCCATCCAACTTTCCCAAAAACCCAGGGCAAGGATGAGAAACGTGATGACCGCCAGGAGGCCGAGGCCGACTTGAGCGACCGTTCCGTATCGTGGTCGGATTTCGGGAGTTTGCAGCATGGCGGCTTGATAAGTCGCGGAACGGTGCAGCGCCAGCCTGGACCATGGGAGGAGGCCTACCGTCAGCCAGGTCAAGCCGAGGAAGATGCTAAGGATAATGATCATCGCATAATCGCCCGGGCTGCTCGCTCGTAGCATCCCCCACACAAGGATGAACGAAGCCGAGACCGCCAGAGGGATTTCGGTGATGATCTTCCCCCCGCCGGGCCGCCGCATCAATGCGCCGGCGAAGCAGTTCAGGATCGTAGCGGTCACGAGGCTGATCGCGAACGCGGTCAACGCTTCTCCGGCCTCTATATCAACCAATGTATCACGATTACGCTTCCAGTAAGTTGCCGCAATTCCCGCCGCAAAAGGAAGGAGCAAGGCGGCCGACCACGTGGCGAAGGCCCAGTGCATCCATGAGACAAGTCTCAATCGGGCCTCGGCCGCGAGTCCCGATCGCCTCAGTTCGACCCAACGCGGCTCGGGCTCTGTCGGGGAGGAGGGCCGCGGGTCGGAAAGCGGTGCCTCGAACGGGTTAAAAGCAGGGGGGAAGGCTTCGCTCCGGGGAGGTCCCATCCGATGTCCCCTCCTGTGAGATATCCAGCTGTCGAGTTCCCCGCCGATCCTAGCCCGCACGCCGTGGCCGATCCAGCAGGACGTACAGGGCAATCCCCAGAGTGGGAATGACGCAAAACAACGGCAAAGCGACCCAGAATCGCCATCCCCGCCAGCGGGCCCGGTCGCCCAGGACCAGCAACGCCCACCCAGACGTCAGCGCGAAGTCGAGCATCGCCACGTCGAAGACCCGGTCCTTCGCCAGCAACTCCCAGAAATGAGGAGCGTCCAGGCCAATCGTCTGGTGAATTTCCCAGAGCAGCCACCCGCCCACCGGCACGAACAGGGCGATCAGAACCCAGGCGACCGCCGGGGATCGGCTCAGGCGCGGACCCTTTTCCTGGAGGCTTTCGGCGCCTTCGACGCTTGACATCCCACGTCCCCCCGGTTGCACTCGAAGTCGGTCCGACGGCCGGCCCGCGACAAGCCTCTTGAGGATCCTCCATGACTCCGCGCCTCGCCCTCGCCGCCGGCCTGCTGCTCGGCCTCGGTCCGATCCTCACGTTCGCCCAGCCAGCACCCGCCCCGCCCGCCGACATCAAGCCGAGGTTGGGCCAGCTCGCCGACCAGATGGCCGAGGAGGTCCGTCAACTGGGGGGCGAGGTGTCCAGGTCGTTCGGCCAGGTCCCCAACCGGGGCGTGCTGGTGGACGACGCGAACGAATTGGCCGAGGCCGTCGGCGAGTATCGCAAGACTCTGGCCGGCCCGGCCAGTCTCGACCAGTTGCGCCAGGCGTATTCCGGACTTGACGTCTCGTGGAACCACCTGCGGGCCCGGCTCGTCCCGCTGGCCGGCCGCAGCGCCGTGGCCGACGAGACGGTCGCCAGCATCCGGCGCCTTGACGACGAGGCCCATCAGGTCCTGGGCCTCAACACCACCTCGTCCGGGTTCTACTCGGGCAACCAACCGGCCCCCGGTACATTGGACCTCCGCCGGTTGGCCGATGCCCTGGTTTCGCGGTCTCGACAACTTGCCGCAACGATTCCCGTGGCTATGGCCAACGACCCCGAGGCTCCGCAACTGGCCCAGGCCGCGGTGAACCTCGCCGTCGAGGCCGACCGCTTCCACGACGCCCTTGGCGAGCGGCAGACCGCCGAGTCCTTGCGAGAGAGCTACTTGCCGACCCTCCCGCTGCTATCCAGACTGCGGCCCAAGCTTTCAGTCGCTCCGCTGTCGGCAAGGCGCGTGTGGCAGGGAGTCGCGGCGGTCGACGCCCAGATTCAGAAGGCGTTTGGCCCCAACACGCCCGCCGCGGCGCCCAATCCGAATCCCGCCGACCCTGAACTCGGCGGGGAGCCTCCCACCGTGCCCCGCTTCACCGACCGTCTCCGTCGCCAGGTCGCGACCTTCCTCGACGGCTTCACCCCGCTGGCCAACGACCAGAAGGCCAACCCCGCCATCCTCGCCGACGCCCGACGCCTGCGTGACGAGGTGGCCGACTTCCGCGTTAGCGTGGTCGCCGGGGAAGACACCGAACGGCTCGCCTACGAGTACCGAGACGTCGACGCCGCCTGGATTCGCCTCTGGAGGCGGATCGCTCGGGCCCCGGGGGGACGCAACGCCCCGTTCGTCCAGCAGACACGCGACATCGCCGCCACCTGCGCCCAGATCCACCAGGCCCTCGGCATGCCGGGCTACCCTCCGGGTTATCCCTGACCGTAAAAGTTTCCGCCAAGACTGGCGGGGGACCCTTCCCACGCCAATCCCTTTTGCCATCGAGCCCCCCCATGAGTCGACGAATCGCCGGGATCTTGGCCTCGGCCGTGGCCCTGTCCCTGATTTCCGCACGGACCGGGCATTCGCAGGCCTATGGCCCCTTGCCCACGCCGTTGCCCCCAACGGCTCCGGGACTTGGCGGCCAGTTGGGTCCTTTGGCCGAGGAGATGGCCGCGAGGGTCAATCAACTCACCGGCGCCACGGCCCGAGACTTCGCCGGGATGCCCGGTCAGGACCAGTTACTGGGCGACCTCCGCGAGCTGGCCAGGACGACCGGCGACTTCCGGGCCCTGGTATCAATCCAGGGGGACCCTTATGGGCTCCAGCAGGCTTACAACGGCTTGACGGTCTCCTGGAACAATCTGCGGTCACGCCTCTCACCCCTGGCGGGCCGCAGTCCGTCGGCCGATGACGCCGTGGCCCGGCTCTCCCAGGTGGACGCCCAGATTCGCCAGTCGCTGGGGTTGAACGAGGTGTCTCCCGACTATGGAGGCAACACGCCCCCGCCCCCCGGGGCGAGCGACGTGGGCCGGCTCTCCGACGCCCTCGTGTGGAGGAGCCGGCAACTCTCGGCGGTGATCCCTGGGGCGATGCCCGGCCGCCGAGAAACCGGCGCGATGATGGACATGGCCCGTACCTTGGCCGTCCTGGCCGACCGCTTCCACGACGCCCAGGCGGCCAACCAGCCGCCGGGCGTCGTCGCCGGGCTCTACGGCCAGGTCGCCGCCCAGCTAGGCCAGATGTCCCGAGCGATGCAGGCGGGGCCTCCCCCGATTCCGCGAACCTGGCAGGGAATCCTCGCGGTCGACGCCCAGCTTCAACCGATCTTCGGCGCGACGACGCTGCCCATCGGGCCCATCCCAGGTCCGAATCCCCGGCCGCTCCCCGCCCCCGGTCCATCGCCGCAAGTCGTGGCATTGTCCAATCAGTTGCTCGCCCAGGCGGATTCCTTCGTCAACGCCTTCACTCCATTGATCCGCGCCGCGCCCGGTAATCCCGAAATCCTGGCCGACGCCCGCCGTCTGCGGAACGAGGCGGCCCGCTTCCAGCAGGCCGTGGCCCAGGGGTTTGACAACAATCGACTCGCTTTCGCCTATCGAGACATCGACGCCACCTGGACCCGTCTTTGGAGGCGAGTTCAACGAATCACCCGGGGACGCAACGGTCCCTACATCGAGATGATCCGCCAGTTGGTCACCACCTGCGGGCAGCTTCATCAAGCTCTCAGCATCCCCGGCTACTCCTCCGGGTTCCCGTGATCGGTGGATCGGCCAGTCCTGATGGTCTTGCCATGATCTCCCGGGCCGTTACACTGCCGCCGCCGCGAAGGACCCGCGAGCGAGGAGCCCGACCGTGGACCGTCCTCCGAGCCGACCACGCCCCCGGGGCTTCCTCGGCATGGTGGCGCTGGTGCTCTTGATCGAGGGAATCGTCGGCGGTCGGGACGACCTGCTCGACCACGGCTCCCTGGAATGGCGATTCGGCGACCGCGCCGCCCGCCGCAAGACAGCCGGGGCCTCGGTCCTCTGCCTGGGCGGAAGTCAGTTACGGTTCGGCGTGGCGGCGACGGAACTGGAGTCGCGACTCCAGCGTCCCGTGCGCAACCTGGCCCTGACTGGTTCGCCCCCGCCGGTCAGCTACTTCCTCCTTCGGCACGCCCTGAACTCGGGAGCGAGGCCGGATACGCTGCTGGTCGACTTCTCGCCGTTCCTGCTCGTCCGGGAGCCCCGCGCCGTGGCGGGACGCTTGCCCGAGGTGACAACGCTGAGAGACGTCCTGGACCTGGCCTGGACGACTCACGATTCCGGGCTGGGCGCCGAGTTGTTGATGGCCCACGTCTTCCCGTCCTCGGCATCTCGCCGCCGGCTGAGAACCTGCTGGGACGACCCGGGCCCTGGGAGACCGACCGCCTACGACGCGGCGGCACGTCGCGCCCGTTGGTCCCCCGGCGGGGACGCCCGGATCGGCGAGGTGGTCTATCCCGGACGCTGGATTTGCCCGGAATCGAGCCTCGATTACGTCCACCGGCTGCTGAGACTGGCCCAACGACGGGGGATCGCGGTCGTCTGGATCATGACACCCTCGGACCCCGCGATCCTGGCCGAGCGGGAGCGTCGCGGGTTGGAAGACGCCTACGACCGCTTCGCCGTTGCCCTCCAGGCCGATCACCCCGAGCTACGCATCCTGGATGGTCGCCGCCTGGCCTATCCCGAGAGTCTCTTCACCGATCCAGTCCACCTGAACCGCTTGGGTGCCACCGCCTTTACCGGAGAGATTGCCTCGGCCTTGACGGCCAGGCCAATCGAGCCCTGGGTCCGGTTGGGGGCCCGTCCCGCCACGGCCGTCGCGTCGGGCCCAGCCTTGCCAAGTCGTCGCTGATGCCGTTCGAGGGGTGGCATCGTTCAGGCGACGGCCGCCAGCGAGGCGTCGAGGAGGACGGCCATCTCGCACGCCTGGAGCGACCTTGCCAGGGCATCGACCGGAGTGTGCGGACGGGCGGAACGACAGAACGCCAGGAAGGCTATCGGGTCCCAGACCCCACCCCGGACGATGCGGGCGCCCTCCGGCGATGGGGTTTCACCCCATCCGTCGAGTTTCGCCCCCGCCGCGACTCCGAGGGCCTCGAACGCGTCATGCTTGCCGACCCGGCGGAACCAGTAACTGGCGTTTCCAAAGTCAGGCTCTCGGCGATGGGCGATTCCGTGCCAGAACGCCGCGCTCCGCGAATCGCCCAGGTCATCGGCCCGCTGCGCCGCGTCGTGGCTCGCGTCCCAAAAGTCGTAAATTTGCAGTAATCCCGCTGAAAGGGCGTAAAGGGCCGCCTCGTCCGCCTTGGGCCAGAGACTGGTCAGCGCGTCGATACCCAGCGCCGACCGCAGTTGGGGGCGCCACGGCTCTCCTCGTACGAGGCCTAGGTGGCTCCCCTCTCGCAAGGCTCCCAGGGCCAACGCTTCAATCAAACGTCTGGGCCCAAGGCCCGCCCGGTTCGCGACCCTGGCCGGAACCTCCCCCTCTTCCAGTTGGTCGAGGATCTCGACGAGGGCAAGAGCATCGGGTCCATCGGCCGACAACCGACCATCCCCGCCGCACACAGTTTTCAGGAAGTCCATCTTCGATCTCTCAAGAGGTCTCGTGATCCGGAAACGCTTCCCTGGCAGTCGGCCCTAGCGGGACGACGCGACAACCGGCACCGCGTCGAACGGCTGGGGTGTCGCCTCGACCGGGCTGTTGTCGTGAACCAGCGCCGCGCTCGACCCAGCAAAGAAGCTCGGGCTCCCGGAGACCTGCAGGTTGAACACCGGCTGAACACGATCCTCTTCGACCGACTCCACCCTCGCCACTCCCCCCAGAACCCTCACCGTGTCGCCGACCTGGAGGTCCCGGGCCATCGTCCAACCGCGCCCCGGTTTCCAGAAGCGGTGGATGGGCGTCACGACAATCGAATCTCGGCTCAGCGATAGATGCAGCGTTTCGGCCGGCGGGTTGTGATAGACCACCAGGATTGGCCGGAAATCGAGTTTCCCGGTGTCGGGGTCCTGGGTCAGCACCTGGTCGCCGGCGCGGAGGGTCTCGATCGGACGAGTCCCCTCGCGGGTTTGAACGGGAGTGCCAGCCCCGAAACACGAATGTTGAAGCGAAATGGAGTTGATCCCCCCGATTGTCATGGTGCTCGGGAGCGGTCGCGGCTGGTAGACGATGGGCACCTCTTCCACATACGTCGGGACGGGTTTCGCGGCGTGGGGGTCCATCAGCGACATCCCTTGCTGTTTGGCCCACCAGATCGTCAAGGCCTTGGTATCGTCCGCGAGGCGCTGACCTGTCGCCGCGTTCAGGACGTCGAGCACCTGCTCATTCTCCCGACGAATCGCGGCATTCTGGGCATTGATCGCGAAAACATCCGCGGCAAGTTGCTTCTCGGCCACGATCGCGGATTTCTGGACTTCCAGGAGCATCTGCCCGATCGGGATGATTTCCCGTACCGGCCGACCAAATTCGACATTGTCATACAAAGGATTTGTCGCCAGTGCTGACCGAATCCCATTAGCGAGATCTTTACCAATGAACACGCCTGCGGACTTAATCCCGATCTTCTCCATGACCAGACGATCTGGGGAGCGGCCGGAGTCGATCGCGTCAGCCAGATCCGAAGCCTGTCTCCGGTTGATACCCCTGGAGACCTCGCCCATGGGAATGGACAGGGCGGGCAGCCCCTGTGCATCGGCCGTGAGGAACGACCCGGCAGGCGGGACAAATTCAGGGGGCGGGGGGGGGGCGTAGATTCGCTGGAGGTTGTAGGCTTTGCCCTCGATATAAAGGGTGCCCGGTGAGCCCGGCCCCCCCACAGGCCTGACTTCGTATTCGATCGGCGTTTGGATCAGGCCCAGCAGGATCTCCCCATAATCCCTCGGGTCTCGCAGTCGCAAGGTCTCTTTGGCCAGGCGACGCACGTCGTCGCCGGCCCCGATGACACCCAGCAGAGCCAGCACCCGCGAGGCCCTGGGGCTATCCACCTGGCCGAGGAGCTGTACCACGACCCGTTGATCGGCGACCCCCTTGCCGAAGACACGGACCAGCGACGGGACGGCGCGGGGGTCGGAGAGCGACAGGAGTTCGGCCCGAGCTTGCTCACGTTGCCCCGGGATGGCGAGGTAACGCCGCAATTTGGTGAGGGCTGCCTCCCAGTATCGATCGGCATGCTTCTGGGCTTCGGCCTCGGCCCTGGCCTCGGCCACTTGCTCCTCAGTCGCCCAGTGCCCATTCTTTTGCTTCCGATAGCCCAACTTCCGCCAGGCCGCCTGCCTTTGAGGATCCTTGCGGATGACTGCCGCCAAGTGGACATCGGCCTCCGCCTTCAGACCCTTCGTCTCGCACCAGGCAGCCAACCGCCACTGGGCATCGGCGGTGTCGGGTGTCCGATCGCGTCGTGCGTTATACTCGGCCAGGGCCGCCGAGAGGCCCGCGTCGGCCTGGACCCGCCGAGTGACGTCTTCGGGCTTGCGCCATTTGCCCGCGTCGGCCACCCACCCCAGAAGTCCCCTCGCCACGGCATTGGTGGGGTCGGACAGCAGGGCGCGGGCCAGATGCTCGACCCGTTCCTCGGAAAGTCCATGAGCCTCGCACCACAGCGCAAGCCGGACCTGGGCCGTGGCCGAGCGGTCGGCGCTTGCCACCTGATGCTGGTAGTCCGCCTTGACCTCGTCAGCCCCGGCCTCGCCTCCGGCAGTTTGACCCAGGAGTGCTAATGAACAGCTGAGTGCCATTGCCAACATGACGAGGTCTCCGAGAGGAGGTGCCCATCGGGGGCGGCCCAACCGCCCCAATGCAAGCGATGGACCGCGAAACCGCAATCCCTCTCCCGACCGTCCACTAGAGGAGGCAATTCGGCCCAAGTCAGACTTCTGAGGCAGCTTGCGAATCCGCCCCGAAAGGTTCGGAGGCGATTCCGAGAAATCGCGGGATCGCTCTGTCACCAGAATTCTGTTGTCCGTGTGACCTTCTTGGTTTTGGAGAAGTCGGAATGGATGAGAAACCGGTCCATCTCCCTCTGTTGCAGCGACGGGAGGTCGAAGCGCGGATCATCGGCCCGCTGATCGCCGCGGTCCGGGGAGAGTTGGGAGACGCGCGGACCCTGGAGTTGCTCCGGGGCGTCATCACCGACCTGGCCCGCGAGGCCGGCTCGGCGTTGGCGGACGAACTGGCATCAACGACCCTGGACGCCTTCGCCGGCGCGCTCGACCGTTGGAAGGAGGGCGGGGCGTTGGAAATCGAAATGCTGGAGCAGTCGCCCCGGCGGCTGGATTTCAACGTCCGTCGCTGCCGCTATGCCGAGATGTACCGAACCCTGGGCCTGGCGGAACTCGGCCCCTCGCTCTCCTGCCAGCGCGATTTCGCCTTGATCGAAGGGTTCAATCCCTCGGTCCGCCTGACCCGCACCCAGACCCTGATGGAAGGCGCCGACTACTGCAATTTCCGGTTCGAGGCCCCGGCCGACGACCCGCCCGCGGAAGGGTGACGGCCGGGACGTTCGGCGTCGATCGAGCGATTATTATTCCTTGGTCGACGACGGATGAGAGGGGGCCAGGGCCGCGGTAATGGCCTTCTCCAGGCCCGGTCCGCCCTGTTCCACCTGGATAACTTTCCCTTCGCGGTCGATCAGGAAATTCGTCGGCAGGTCGGCCACTCCGTAGGCCTTGGCAAAATTATCGTCCGCCTTGCCGTTGATGAGGTTGGGCCAGGTCACTCGGTTGCGGAACAGGAAGTCTCGGACCCCGTCTGCCACCTGGTCGGGGTCGCCGGAGTCCTTGCGGAGCCGGTCGACGTTGACGCCGATGACTTCCAGTCCCTTTTCGCGAAACCGGTCGTAAAGGTCGCGGGTCGCGGCGGCCTGGGAAACACAGGGCGGGCACCAGGTCGCCCAGAACTCGACCAGGACAACCTTCCCCTTGAGGTCGGCCAGGGCGACCGTCTGCCCGTCAACGTCCTTGCCGGCGATCGCCGGGGCCGGGCGGTTGAGCATGCTGATGCGCCCCTTGCGAGACGCGAAGTGGCGGGCGATCGCCTCGTCGGCCTTGTCGTGGGCCAGCAGCTCGCAGGCCTTCGCGGCCTCGGCGTATCGGCCGGCCCTCAACAGCCGCTGGACCAGAGCCTCGCCCACGGCGAAAGCGGTGTTGGGGTCAAGCCGCTTCTCGGGCGTTTCTCCCTCAAGGAACTTGCCGAGAAGGTCCAGGGCCTGGGGATATTGCTCGCGGTTGACCCGGTGAACCGCGCCGATGAACGTGGCCAGGCCGCGAAGCTCGGCGTCGTTGCCTTGATAGGACGCGGCGGCGTCGGCGACAGGCTCATAGGCGTCTCGGGCGATCGCCATGTTGAACGCCTGGTGGAAGGCGAGGTCGGCCTCCCTCCCTTTGAGCGTCGGGGCGAGCGTGGCGAGGTCGCTGATCTGGCGACGCTCCAGGTCAGCGAACCGGTCTCGATAGGTTTTGTTCAGACCGTCGAGCGTTGAGGGGGCGTCGCCGGACTTCGGCTCGTCGGCCCCAGCGGAAATCGTCTGGGTCAAGGTCAGGGCAAGGACCAGAGCGCGAAAAGCCGGCGACGAGGCGATCCGTGGCGGTGTCATGATGTCTCTCGGGTCGGGGTCGGCCGCGAGGGATTTGGGCCGGTTGGCCGAGAATGCCCGCAATCAGCGGACCGAAACCTCAATTCGGCGAGTGGGGTCGTCGCGCTTTTGCCGCGTTCGCGACCGGTCTTGACGGGTCCGACCGCATTTTCTAGCTTGTGCCGCGCCGCAACCCGGACCCCCACATCCGCCGTCTCGTCCGCAACCGCCCGGGAGGGAGGCCGCATGGCCTGGACCTGCAAACGTCTGGTCATTTCCGCCTTCGTGCTGGCCCACATGTTGGCGGTGGCGATCTGGAACCTTCCCTGCGGCCAGTTCAAGGACCGTTGCGTCCCCTACCTCCAGTTCTACATGATGCCCACCGGGCTCTGGCAGTACTGGGGGATGTTCGGACCCGAACCGTCTCGACAAACGGCCTTGCTCGAAGGCCTGGTGCTTGACCGCCGCGGCCTCCTGCACGAATACGCCTTCCCCAACGTGGGCGCCATGAGCGTGCCGGCCGGGGCCTGGAAATATCGGGACGCCAAGCTCGCCGACATCATGGGCTGTGACGACTACACGGTCCACCGAGAGATGCTGGCCCGCCACGTCGTCCGGGAAATCGTCCGCGAGAGCGACCTGACCGCCGACGACTTCCCGGTCGAGGCCCAACTCCTCTACAAGACGCGCCCCTCGACCGCTCCCGGAGCGGAGCCCACCGAGGAGGCCCCTTCGACCTTGATCCTCAAAACCTACCGATTCCCGACCCTCGCGGAATTGCTGCCATGAACCCTCTGCGAGCCTGGAACGTCTTCTGGTTCCGCCCGGTTTCGGCCCGTCCGCTGGCGGCCTTCCGGATCGCCTTCGGCCTGGCGGTGCTGGTCCACGTCGCATTCCTGATCCCCCAGGCCGACTACTGGCTCAGCGACGCCGGCCTGCTGGTCGGTTCCGAGGCCCGGGAGCTGGCCGGGCCGATCCGCCTCTCGCCGATGCTCTACTGGCAGAGCCCGCTGGCGGCCCGGGTCTTTCTCGGAGCCACCACGGTCGCGGCGTTGCTGGTCATCGCCGGCTGGCGGACCCGGGCGGCGACGGTCCTCCTCTACCTCTGCCTCCTGTCGATTCACCACCGCAACCTGATGTCGGCCAGCAGCGCCGATGTCCTGATCGTGGCCCTGGCGTTCTACCTGATGTTCAGCCCCGCCGGAGCCGCCTACTCGCTCGACGCCCGTCGAGAAGCGAAACGCCGAGGCGGCACCGAGGCCGAGCCGATCATCATCCCCTGGGCGATGCGGCTGATCCAGCTCCAGGTTGGCCTGGTCTACCTGATGAGCGCCTCGGTGAAATCCGCCGGAAGGGCCTGGCTCGACGGCTCGGCGTTGCATTACGTCCTGAGCAACGGCGAAATCCGCCGCTACACCTTCGGCCTGACCGACTACCCAATGCTTACCAGCGTGATGACCCACGGCGCCCTGGTGATGGAATTCTCGCTGGCGTTCCTGCTCTGGTCGAGAGCCGCCCGCCCCTGGGTGATCCTGGGGGGAATCGGCCTGCATGTCGGCATCATGCTGACCGTGAATATCCCGGTCTTCGGCGAGATGATGATCGCTTCCTACCTGACCTTCCTCGACCCCGACCAGCTCGACACCTTGCTCCGCCGGATCGACCCTCGGCCCTCGCTGGCCGCGTTGGGTCGGACGGTCGCCGCGGCCGGTTCCCTGGCGGCCCGGCCCGGAGGAATCCGGTTCGACCCTCCCGACGCCCCCCGAGGCCCCCACCGCCCCGCCGGGGTCCGTCAACTGACTCTGGGTTTCGTCGACCGGGCCGATTGAGCGATCGCGATCGTGAACGGGCGGGACGGTCAGTCGTCGACGTGAACCGAGGCCCGGGTGCCGGCCAACGACGGCAAGGTCTCGATGGAACGCCTCAGGGCCCGCCGCTGCCAGAATCGCAGGGCGCTGGCCTGGACGATGACCCGGCGGTCGACGACGAGGACTTCCAGGGAGCGCAGGTGGGACCCTACCGCTTGCCGGATCTCCCGCTCGACTCGGCGCTTGAGGGCCGAGTCGGCGGCCGGATCAGTGGCGGCTGCCAACGATCCCTCCGCCGTCGAAGTCAACGGCGGGCGGGCGGTTGGGTTCGCCAGGGGCATGGTCGAGGGGGCATCGCCGCCCCGACCGAACCAGCGAGACCGCCAGCCCGCGGAGGGGGCCACGGGCGGTTTGGGCCGGGTCTCCGAGGGCGGAAGCGCTTCCGTTTCCAGGGTCAGCCGGGGGGCCGACTCCCGAACCACAGGGCCACGCGTCCGGGGCGAGACGTCCACTCCTCGCCGCGAAGGAGCCGGTTCGGGCATCTCCGCCGGTCCAAAAAGGACCGGGAGATCGCCACCCGAGGCAGACCCTGTCGCGGGCGACACGGTCCGCGGCTGCGTGACCACGCTCGCCGGGCGGGGTCTCGTGGGAGGTTCCGGGTCGGGAGTCAAACGGAGGCCCAGCCCCGAATCGCCACGTCCGTCTGGCGAAGCCGAGTTTGGGGAAGCCGGCGCGAGGTCGGAGGGGGGGGTCAGTTCCAGATCATCCGTTTGGGCCACGGCCGAGTTCGCGAACGCCAGGAGCAGAACCCATACCCCCGACACGATCCCACCCATGATTCACAACCTCCTTCGACGCCCCGTTTCCGGTCGCACCTTCGCGTAACACCTTCGATCTCATCGACCGGTTCCGCCACGATCCCCCGCGGTTCCCAAGATCCACAAAGTCGAACCGGGCGATCCTGACGTTCACGACGGAAAGACCGTCTCGGGCGGCACGTCGGTTGCACAAAAGATCCGCCTCGTTCCGCCCAAAGTGAATCGCTTTTGCACGAGGAAGATGTCATGGCTGAATCATTCAAGGAGAAGATGGAAGACGCGGGCCAGAAGATCGCGGACAAGGCGACCGAAGTTGGCCATCGCGTGGGTGAGAAAGTGGAAGAGGCCACCGACTGGGCCAAGGAGAAAGCCCACCAGGCCGGACACCGGATTGACGAGACCACCCACTCCGCCGGGGCCAAACTTTCCGAGAGCACTGGCAAGGTCGGCTCGGTGGCCGACATCAAGGAGCATCAGGAGGTCTATGCTTCCTGCGGCAAGAAGGTCGGCGTGGTGGATCATGTTCAGGGCGACCACATCAAGCTCACACGCAAGGATAGCCCCGACGGGCAGCACCACCTGATTCCGACTTCCTGGGTAGCCAAGGTCCACGACCACATCCACCTGAACAAGGATCACAAGGAAGTCGAGAGCCAGTGGCAGCCCGCTTGAACCCAGGCTCGGGCCGAGTGGCCATCGTGACGGGGGCTTCAAGCGGAATCGGGGCCGAGATGGCCCACCAGCTTGCCCAAATGGGCTGGCGTGTGGGCCTGACGGCTCGTCGACTTCCTGCACTGGAAGAGGTGGCCGAGAAAATCCGCAAGGGCGGCGGCATCGCCCAAATTGCCGTGGCCGATGCCGCCGATGCTGAGGCCACTCGCGGGGCTATCGGCCATCTCGCCTCGGTATTGGGGCCAGTCGAGCTGATGGTGGGCAACGCTGGTTACGGTGAGCCTGTCCCGGGCGCGGCCTTTCGCACTGAGGAAATCGACCGGCAATTGCGGGTCAATGTGCTGGGAGCCGCTCACGCCTTCGAGGTCGTCCTGCCCTCGATGCTGGAACGGGGACGTGGGCAACTGGTCGGCATCAGCAGCCTGGCCGGCTATCTCGGCCTGCCCGAGGGGGCGGGATACTGTTCCAGCAAGGCCGCCCTGACGGCGATGCTCCGCTGCCTCCGCACGGACCTCGGTCCCCGAGGCATTCAGGTCACGGCCGTGCATCCCGGCTACATCCGCACGCCAATGACCGCCGGGGCCAACCATCCCATGCCCTTCGCGATGGACGTTGGTCCCGCGGTGAGCACAATTTTGCGAGGGGTCGCGGCCGGTCGTGCCGAGATTTCCCTTCCTCGGCGGATGGCCTGGCTGGTGAACCTAGGCCGACTCGTGCCCCCCGCCGTTTTCGCCTCGGTGATCGGCAGGATGCGTCAGCCTCAATAATTGACGGCGGCCGGCTGACCTCGAACGATCTGGCGAAGTTCCCCCACGATGCCCGCGGGGATGCCGACGACCGTGGCGGCGGCGGCCTTGACGACTCGGTTCTGGCCCGACGTTTCGTAATACTCTCGGGGCTTGGAGAGCAAGGGGTGGCGGTCAACCATCGTCACCGGCCGAGCGTTCGGGGCGGCCTCGATCACTCCGGAAGACGATCCTCCCGGGGTCTCCACCAAGGGCGGCTCGGCTTTTGTGATCGAGCGGCGGCTCGCCATCCCTCCGCGACAGCCGGCCGCGGCCAAGCAGATCAACAACACTCCGTAAACCCAGGGCCGACGACCACTCATGGCACTCCCTCCCCGATCGAATCCTTCGCCGCCCACCCAGGCCGCGACTCGATAGACCAAGGATACTCCGCCAATTGGGGTGAGCGACCCTTCCAGGCAAGACTCGGGTGGGCGACCTGACGAGCGTGGCGGCTGCGGGGAGTTTGCGGGACGCCACCTTCAGTCCGAGGGTTCGGCGAGGATCAAGCACCAGTAAGGGGCCCCATCGTCCCCCCGGGCCACCCCAACGCCCGCCTCGGTATATTCGCCAAGGAGCCCCGACTTGACGCCCTCATTGTCAAGCCACGTCTTGACGACCTCCTCGGGAGTGGCGGAGTACACCGCGATGGCCATTTGCACCCCCTGGAAGCGATATCTGACCGCCTTGAGCCGGGCGCCGAGATCGTCGCCGGCCTGGGTCGGCTTCCCCTCCTTGGCCTGGTCGGCCATCTCCTGAGCCATTTTGCCAGCGATCTCCGCCAGCTTCTTGTGAGATGTCAGCGGTTCGACCTTGGCGTCGGCCCTGACCCGATTGACCTCCTCGATCAGAGCCTTGGCGGCGGCCTCGGGATCGAGCAGCGGCCAGGACTTGCCGAAATCGACACACCAGTAAGGGGTTCCATCCTCGGAGTCGCGGCGAGCCACCCCGATCTGGTCGTAATCGCCCAGCATGTTCTTCTTGTGAGGGGGGCTGTTGAGCCATAGGTCGATGACTTCGGGAACAGCCTGGGCCCCATAAGCAACGTTCTCGGCGCTTCCCCGGCCCTTGAACCCCTGGCGGGTCATGCGCTGCTGGGGATTCGATCCATCGGAGCCCTCATGGGCCATCTTGGCATGTTCGGCCATGTCGAGGGCCTGGACCCTGGCGGCGGCGGTCAACGGGTCGCTGGGCGTCAGGGGGGGCAACTTGGCCCGTTCTCGAACGCGGTTGTGGGCGGCGATGAGCGTTTCGGCCAGTTCGGCGTCGCCGGGAAGTTCGGGCGGGGTGGGTCGCGCGGGGGCCTTGGCCTGGGCCTCGCCGGGCTCGGCGGGGGGAGCGTCGGCCGGCGGCTCGGGGCGGGCCCCCGGAGTGGCGCAAGCCGGGGTCGTCAGGCTCGCCAGCACCATCAGGGCCGTGACGGCAGTTCGACGAATGTGAGTTTCCATTCCCGGATTGTTCAACCTGGCCACGCCCCTGGCAAGTCCTTGGGGTGAGTTCGCCAGAATGACCCGCGCTGGGCGAGGTTTCCGGCGGGACCGCGCCTCGCTAAGATTTCGGAAGGGGGGACGGACCGATGCGTGAGTTCGTGGCCTTCGACCTGGAGACGACCGGCCTGTTCGCCGAGGCCGACCGCGTTGTCGAGATCGGCGCGGTCCGGTTCGACGGCTTCGGGCGAGAACTCGGGCGGTTCGAGTCGCTGGTCCGCCCCGGCCGGCCCGTCGGCGCCTCGGCCCGAGCCGTCCACGGCCTCGGCGATCACGAGTTGGCCGAAGCCCCCCTTCCCGAAATCGTCCTGCCGGCGTTCCTGGCATTCGTGGGCGACCCCCACACCACGACCCTTCTGGCCCATAACGCCGCCTTCGATGCGGGCTTCCTTGGCGCGGAACTAACCCGGCTGGACCTGGACCTGCCCGCGCATCGGGTGGTCGACACCCTGCCCTTGGCCCGCGACCGACTTGCCTCGGCTCCCGATTTCCGCCTCGACACCCTGGCCCGCCTCCTCAACCTCGACACCAGCGGAGCCCACCGAGCGCTCGCCGACGCCCAACGGGTCCGCGGCCTCTGGCTGGCCCTGGGAGGCGATTCGGGGCCCGACGCCCCCTTGCTCTCCTACCCGATCTTCGACCCTCGCAAGGTTCCGCCCGTGCCGACCGGCTGGGACGCCCTAGCCGTCGCGATGGCCGACAACCGGCGGGTCCGCCTGGAATACTCCGGGGGCACCCGAGGGGCGGGGCCAAGAGATGTCACCCCTCGACGATTCGCCCACCGAGGCGGGACGGCTTATGTAGTAGCTGAGTGCCATATCGACGGTCAGGAGAAGTCGTTTCGTCTCGATCGCGTTTTGCGATTCGAGGTCCTCGACGGGGTGACGGCCTGATGGCGGGATTGCTGGTCAGCGTCCGATCAGCGACGGAAGCCCTCGCCGCGATGGCCGGAGGGGCGGCGATCATCGACGTCAAGGAGCCCGACCGCGGGCCCCTCGGTCGCGCCGACGTGGCCACCTGGAGGGCCGTCCGCGAGTCCCTGCCCAGGACGGTTCCCGTCAGTGTCGCGCTGGGGGAAATGGCTGACTGGGAAGCGTTTGACGGCGAGTCGAGGGCATTCGAGGGAGTTGCCTACAGGAAACTCGGCCTGGCGGGCTCGGGTGGTCAATGGTCAAGTCGCTGGGCCACGATCCGCCGACAACTGGGTCCAGGAGCCGGCTGGGTCGCCGTGGCCTACGCCGATGCCGAGAGCTGCGCGGCGCCGGGACCGGACGCGGTCCTCGACGCCGCCGAGAACGCCCCGGACTGCGTCGGCCTGCTGGTGGACACCTGGGACAAATCCCGGCCGAGCCCCCTGGACCATTCCTGGGAGCCGTGGGTTCGCCGCGCCCAGGGGTCCGGCCGGTTCGTCGCCCTGGCCGGCGGGTTGGACGAGGCCGCCATCCGTCGCCTGGCACCTCTACGTCCCGACCTCTTCGCCGTCCGAGGCGCGGCCTGCCAAGGGGGGTCTCGCCTTGACGAGATCCAGGCGGAGTTGGTGGCAAGGTTGGTCCGGGCGGCCGGTTCCGACGGATCTTGGCCCGCACCTCATGCCGTATTCGAGCCTGGACCCGGCGATCGAGTTTCCCGGCGATCCCGAGATTGACCCGAGGATCTGGTCTCCAGTCGACCCGCGTCTCGATCCGGCCATTCTCCACAACCGTTGACCGAGACGGAAAACTCCCCACTTTCTCCCCCTCCTGGTCCACGCAGGTTGCGCCAGGACACGCGAGGGAGGTCTCGTGCCTCGACCGGGAACCGAGGATCGACCCAGCCCAACCGGGCGGCCTCTTCCAGATCCCCTCCGGCGGGGGGCGTGGCGCTTTTCAAAAGGACCAGTTCCCGCGCCCCCGTCCGCCTCGCCAGCCGGGCGGCGATGCTGTCGCTCGTCACGTCCCAATGGTGGGGAAGCGAATCGCCTGGTTCGTCATCGTCGTCGAGGAACTCCCGAGGGGCGAAGACAGGCACCCGACCCGCATCCCAGCAAGGTTCGAGGTCGGCCAGGCGGTTGACGACGTCCAACTCGGGGAGGACCGCGGCCAGAATTTCGGCCGTCAAGTCGAGCGACCTCAGCGCCAGGGCGTGCGCCGTCTCCTGGCCGAGGGCATGGACGCGATCAAGGCCACGAATCCATTCCGTCGCCCCGCCCCCCCCGACTACCAAAATGAGGCGGTCGCTCCTCCGGCTGACCAGGTAATCGGCCAGGCTGGCCGCCAATCCGGCCCATCCTAGGAGGCTACCACCCACCTTGACCACGACCGGCGGCTGTTCTCCGTTCATCGGCTCGGCGCCCGAGACAATGCCGGGCGACGGGCGAGGGTGGGCGCCCGCCGGTGGACAACCGAATGGCTTGGGCGTAGAGTCGAACCGGGGGGAATGACAGGACAGAACCGACCGGGAGGGCGATTCATGCTCATGCGCCGACGGCTCCTCCAGGCTCTGGCCGCCTGCGGCCCTCTCCTGCTCGTTCGCCAATCCTGGGCGGGGGACGGCACCGACGACGCCTCGGAAACCCCTGAATTGCAGGCGGTCCGCCAGGTGGCCGAGGAGGTCGGCGAGGCGTGGGCCCGACTCGATGCCAAGGCCATGGGAGCCCACTATACCGAGGACGCCGATTACGTGAACATCATGGGGCTGGTCCTGGAAGGCCGCAAGGCAATCGAGGTCCGCCACGCCGAGATTTTCACAACCGTCCTGCGAGGCAGTCACGCCTCATTCGAGGTCCGCTCGGTCCGCATGCTTGCTCCTGGCGTTGCCCTGGCCGACGTCAACGGCGCGGTCATGGACATCAAGACGCCACCCACGGGTCTGACTCTGGACGCCGATGGGGCCGTGCGGTCCCGGATCAAGCACATCCTGATCAAGAAGGAAGGGGCCTGGCGGGTCGTGTCGTCGCAGACCACGCAAGTGGTCGCCCGCGAACGCCGCTGACCGATCAGAGGGGTTCTTCCTCGGCAAGCAAGACCAGCGCGTGGGCACAACCCGCGGAACTGGCCACCGACCCCCAGACTTCGTCGAGCGAAATCACTCGACCCCTGGGCGCCAGCAGTCGCTCGGCCAGTCGCCGGCCCAGAGCCGACCCCGATCCGGCCACGACGACCACTCTGGGCGAATCCACCTCGACCTCGATGGCGTTTCGAGCGGCCCCCTCCAGGCGATCCATCAAGGCGGCGTCGGCGGCGAGCGCCAGGTCTCGGGCATCGGCCTCGGAAAAGCCATCGCGGTCCTCGCCGACCATCCTCGCCAGGCGGTCTCGGGCCGCCTCCTTGGTCGAGGGCCGGCCGTCGGCGGTCAGCTCATCGGCGGGGTCTTCGTCCACATCGCCCAGAGTCAGATAAACGTCCAGGGTGGTGGCGAAGACCTCGGCCGCCAAACCGGTGGGTTCGCCCCGCCAGGTCAACTCGTGGGCCACGGCACAGAGGGGGGTCCTGCGCATCCCGGCGTAAACCAACTCCCCGGAGCGCAATCGCTGGGAGTCGGTCCGGCCCCGAGGCGTGGGTTGGCCGTCCCGGAGAGGGATCAGGTCGGTGGTCGTCGAGCCGACGTCAATGAGCAATCCCGGCCCCTCCGGAACCAAGCGGGCCGCGACCGTCGCCAACGCGACCCAGTTGGACGCGGCGGCGGAGGCTGGAGCGTCGAGGGCCTCCTCCACCGACCGAAACCGTCCGTCGACCCCCCAGATCCGGGTCGGCACCCCCTCGAAGGCCCGAATGATTGACTCCAGAATCGCGCGGACACCCACTGCCTTGGTCGGGAAGCAGTCGCAAAGCTCGGCCGTCATCGTCAGCGCCAGACGGTCCGTCGTCGGGAAGGCGGCGGTCAGGGTCGTCAAGACTCTCGGCAACTCGTTGGGGGTCTTCCAAAGCTCGAAGGGGAGGGTCCTCGCCGGGGCGGCCGAATGCGCGGCCTTGATGTTGGCCCCGCCAATATCCAGCGCCAACCAGTTCGGCCGGGTCCGCGAACTCGGTTGCGGCTCTGGAGTGTCCAAACGCAGAGCGAACGGGCCGCCGGGGGGGGAATGGCTCAGCGCTGGCATGATCGGGGGGTCCTCCATGCGTCAGAATGAACCCGCGATCGCCGACCGTCAAGGAGCGTTCCGGAAATCAGGAGATGACGGTTCCATCAGCGCGAAAATCCCCAAGCGAGGGGCGGGCGGGCGGAAGTGACGTGGTGACCTCGCCGCGAATCGACGAAAGCCATGCCCCCGCGACCACACCGAGGCCGAAACACCGTGCAAAGGCGACATAGGATGTCGTGGGTCGGGGATTCACTTCCAAAATCGTGGGGGCGGTTCCCTCGGGACCCTGGACGTAGTCGATCCCAAAGCAGCCGAGCAGTCCCGGAAGCTGCCGGCCGATCACCTCAACCGCCTCCACGATGGCTCCTGGCGCCGGTCCTTCCAGACTACCGCCGCGATAGGTCAGTTTCCCGCCGGCGTCCTCAATGCGTTGGCGGCAGATTCCCAGCACCTGGGTCGCGCCGTCGCACCCTTTCAAGGCCATCACGCTCATCGGGTGGCCGTGGACGAACGGCTGAAGAATGACATTGACCATCTCGCCCGCTCCGTCGGGAAAAGGGCCGGGGCCGTCGACGCGGAAGGTTCGCACCGCCCCCGCGCCATCGTTGGGTTTCAAAACCGCCGGGTAGGGGAAATCGCTCGGCAACGCCTCGGTGTGTCCCAGTCGTCTCGTCATCGGTGACAGCAATCCCCATTGACGCAACTCCTCTCCTAGCCTCGCCTTGTCCGAGACGCGGGCGATCGTCTCGGCCGTCGATCCCAGGGAACGGCCGCCCGCTCGGTGGACCCAAAGGGCTCGGTCCCGATGAAGGTGGTCGGACTCGGGAGCGACCAGCACGGTATAATCCGCCCGGCCCGCCAGGCGTTCGAGGGTGAGGCGTTCCTCGCCCGGCCCGACCCGAACGATTTCCCAGGGCCCTGGTTCGCCGGGAAGGCGATGGTCCAGGGTCATCGTCACCCGTACCCCGGGGATGGCGGCGAAATCCGCCGCGAGGGCCCGGCGCATCGCCCCTCCCTCGGCGGTCCACCAGGGTGGGAGGGGCGTTTCGGCCAGGCCGCCTCCGGTCACGTATTCGTGGAGCGCGATGACGAGCACGACGGGGCCAATCGGCTTGAGGGTAATGCCAGTCCTGGACCTTTCGAGGGGCCAGGCAGTCCACGCGGTCGCCGGCGATCGGGCTCATTATGCCCCGGTCCAAACGTCCCTGCATCCGACGTCCGACCCGCTCGGACTGGCGAGGGCATTTCGAGACGTCCTGGGGCTTCGCTCCCTCTACCTGGCCGACCTCGACGCGATCGGCGGCGGTCCTCCCGCCCTCGACCTGTATCAAGCCCTCAACCGACTGGGGTTGGAACTCTGGGTCGACGCGGGACTGCGCGATGAGGCCCAGGTTCTCCCCCTCGTGGATCAGGGAGTGACCGGGTTGGTCGCCGGGTCCGAAACTCTGCGAGGAGCCGAGGCGCTGTTCCGAATAGTGGACCGGGCGGGACCTCGTCGGGTGGTGTTCAGCCTGGACCTGAAGGGGGACCGGCCGATTCTCGCCCCTGACGCCGACTGGGAATCCCGGGAGCCGACCGGGTTGGTTCGTCAGGCTGTTGGCGTGGGCGCTCGACGCATCCTCTTCCTGGACCTCGCCCGGGTGGGCCTCGGGAGCGGACTCCCCTCAAGAGGGGTCGATTCCGCGACCTTCCTGCGGGCCGGGGATGTTGAGGTCTGGATCGGTGGGGGCGTGGCGGGGCGCGACGATCTGAACCTTGCCGAGCGCGCGGGAGTGTCCACGATCCTGGTCGGGTCGGCCCTGCTTGATGGCCGGATCGTCCCGGGAGACCTGGCGGGACGCTCCTGAGCGATCACCCGATATCCTTCCTCCGCCTATCGAGTGGCGAGGTCGGGAAGGTGGAGGGCGAGGAAGCGGTCAAGGAGGCGACCGAGGTCCCCGGGACTGGCACGCATCCGGTCGGGGACGCAGGGGATGGCGCCCAGGACCGAGGTCTCGGCGGGAACGGGTCCGTCTCCGGCAAGGTAACCGGGAAGGTTTTCCCAGGTCGGGGCGAGGCGGTCTCGGTGGAGCAGGAAGACCTGGCGGACCGGCTGCCAGCCGGTGCGGGGGTCGAGGACTTGACGGGCGTAGTCGGTCATCTCGCGGAACTTCCGAGGCTGAAAGGTGTCGGTGGACTTCGCGTCCAGGACCAAAATCGTCGGCGGCTGGTCGTTCCGATCGACCTCGACGGTGATATCCGGGCGGAGCGATTCCCTGGTCAGTGTCGCTCCGAAGCGGTCGGGGTATCGGAGCGCGTCGCGCCAGGGCCGGATTTCCGGCTCATAGGTCGCGATGACACGGGCCCCGGCGCCGACCTCGAACCGGAACGACTGGCCGGGGGTCAGGTCGGGCCGGTAAATCTCGTCGATCAGCTCAAAGGCGTGGTCGGCGGCCGGCGGCCCGAGACGGGCGCGCAAGTGGCCAACGACCCGGAGGAAACACCAGTATTCATAGAGGGTGGGAAGGTCACGATGGGCGACCCGCAACTCGTCGCCGTCGATCAAAACGCCCAGCGCGGTCCGGGCCCGAAGCAGGGCAAGGTAGACCTCCCGATAGGCGGGCCGACCGAGAAACACGGGGGTCGGGCCGAAGTCCGTGCGGGCCGGCCCGGCGTTGGCCAGGAACCGGTGACGGGCGAGGATCGCGCGAAACTCAGCGCCGACGTTGAGGGCGTCGCCCGCCAGTCGCCTCAGGGCCCTGGCGCGGGTCACTCCGGGGTTGGGAGGCGCCGCGAGGGTGGGGGCAACGCTTGCCGATGGGGTGGCGGCCGGACGATGGCGGGCCGCTTGCCAGTCGAGGCGGTCGGCGGTGCGCTCGCAGTGGCGGGAAAGTCCCTCGGCGCGCGCGGCCAGGCGTCTGAGGCCCTCGGCGATGTGACGATGCTCGGGGAGGTCTTCGGTCAAGGACGCCCCTCGGACCAGCAGCTTCCCCAGGGCGGAGACCCGGCCAAACCGATCAATCCGGGTCGCGGGGTCCCGAGCCGCCGCGACCGCCGAGGCCGAGTCGACCCGGTCCCCACCCCGGTAACGCACCGTCCGGACCTGGCGGCCCAGCGAGACCGACGGTTGCTTGGCGATCACCTCGACGGAGGCTTGCAGGTGGGCCCGGACCTCCCGAAGCCGGTTGAGCATCGCTCGGGGGTGAACCAGCGCGACGGAACCGGCCTCGACCCGCCGACGGGTGAAGCTCCGCCCGGCGACGTCCTGGGCCAGACCTTCGTGGACCGCCGAAACGTCTCTCAGCATCACCCGGTAGTCCCGGGCGACCTCGGGCCGCGCCTTGACCTCGATCTCCAGGTCACAGAGAGTTTCGGCGGCCGCGTCCACCTCGCCCCGCTCCAGGACGATCCGGCTGGAGCCGAACGCGTTGCGAAACCAGGGGGCCTCGGCCGTCTGAAAGTAGCGGGCGCCGGTGGGAGCTTCGGCGATGACCTCGTCGGCGAGCCTCAGCCGCAACGAGGCCGTGGCGGAACCCAGCGGGACATGGACGTGGATCGCGAAGAGTTCCTCGGCCGCGATCGACAGCCCGACCGCCTCGACTCTCGACGGCCCGACCCTGGCCGCGATCGACCGCCGCAACAGGTCGCGGTCGCCGGCACGGATGCGGATCTCGAAAGCGGACGGGTCGGGAGCGGTCACGGGCGATCCCTGGGCGACTCCGGGGCGAGCGGTCTCACAGGAGCTGGAAGAAGTCAATCTCGGCCGGCGCTTCGAGGATCGCCCCGAGCATGTCGGCGGCTCGGGGGAACCGGGGGCGGCCGATGAATTCCTGAAGGGCCCGCAGCGTCTCCTTGTAATGAGGAGCCGTGGGACGCAGGCGCGGCAAAACCACTTGCATGAGCTGGAAGTCGAGAGCGCGGTCCTCGGCCAGGAACGGCCGGGCCGAGGCGACGTAGTCCAGCATCCGGTCCCGCTGGCGGAACCCCAGGCCAAGGCGGGAGCGGCGTAGGACCTCGTTGACCCGCAGGATGAAGTCGCGAGCTTCACCCGGGGCGGGCCCCCGACGGATCCATCCCAGGTACGTCGACAGGCCCACCGGGCGAACCGGCGTGCTCGACACCGACGCCTCGGCGCGAGCGGAGGCCGCAAGGTCCGGGGCCGAAAAGGCGACGACCTGGGCCCGGTCCAGCACCTTGGGGCTGAAGAAGTGGGTGGTCTCGTCGATGTTGACGGTCCCCAGGAAGCGCACATTCGGTCCCAGGGGGATGCGTCGGTGGTCGGCGTAGGGGTCGTCCGGTCGGGTCAGCCCGTGGGCAAAAAGCGTCAGGGCCCGGGACTTCTCGGGCAATTCCAGGACGCTGAGGAACTGAGCGAAGTAATGCTCGACGCGGGCGAGGTTCATCTCGTCGAGGCAGATTGGCACCAGACCCCCACGCCCCGCGGCGAGGTCGGCCGCGGCGGCGATCAGGCATTCGACCAACCCGGCGGCGGGCGGCTCGAACCGGCCAGCGATGGCGTTGAAGGCCCCCAGCAGGTCGCGGTCGTCCAGCCAGTCGGGCCGGACCGGGATGTGAAGGTACGCCTCTTCCGACCCAAGGGCCTCGGCATAGAGGCGCGGAAGGCTGCTCTTGCCCGTGCCGCTGGGCCCGGCCAGGATCGTCAGGGCCCCCGTTTTGACGCAGGCGTGCAGGTTGACGAGGTCTTCGGTCGCGAAGGTGAACCCCGCCCGGCGAACGACGTCGTGGAACTGGGCGAGGAAGTCGGCCTCCGAGAGCGGAGGGCCTTCGGGCGCGGATCGGGTCGACAGACACATCGGCAGTCGAGGAGCAGACGCGGGAGCGACGGGCAACGGGTCGGAAGCCTGGGACGATGCCCCCGAGAGGCGTCGCAGGACCGGCCACTGGCCAAACAACTCATCGACGACGCGATCGGTCCGCTGCTCATAATCCTCAACGGCCCGGTCCAGTCCGGCTCGCAAGGCCTCGGCCCGCCCGTCCAGGGCGCCTTCCCGCTCCGAGAGCGCGGCTTCTCGACGGTCCAGCGAGCGGGATCGTTCCTCATCGTTTTCCTTCCGGGCGGCGATCTCCCGATCCAGTCGGGCGATCGATTCCGCCTCGAACGCCTGGGCCTGCCCTTCCAGGAGGCGCAATTCGTCGCGGCGGGCGGCGGTTCGGGCCTCGATCTCCTCATTCCGTCGACGCACGGCGTCCTCAACCTGGACGGTCACGAGGGTGTCGGCGTGCTGGCGGACGAGTTCCTCGAACGCCGGGGTCTCGGCGAGGTCGCGGGCGACGTCCTCGCCGAGTTCCAGGACTCGCTCGCGGTCGGCGATAAGCTGGCGAAGCCGCTCGCGCTTACGGGCGGCGCCCACTCCCGAGGCGGCCACCGGATCGGCCTCGCGGAGGTCTTGCAGGGCCGACTGAATCTGCTGGCGTTGCTTGCGGGGCATCTGGCGGGTTGCCCAGCGGATCACCTCGGCGTCGCTGGTGGCGTCGACCGACTCGGCCGTCAACCGCAGACGGGACGCATCCACCCAGGAGGTCCGGGTCATCGCCAGGTCCACCACCTTGCGATCAATCGGGTTGCGGGTGTACTCGCCGAGCTCGACCCGGAACTCCTCAACCCGGGCGATCGCGGAAAAGGCCTCCCTGGAGAGCTTCCAAACCTCGGCATCCTCCCCGGGTGGAGGCGCAAGGCGCAACCGACCCTCGGCGGGCTCCCAGTGGGCCGAGAGTGGCCCGAGCAGGCTGGACCGGCCCCGCAACCAGACCCGAGCGGTGGTGGGACGGGGCCAGGGAAGCCCTTTTTGCCGGTGAATCCACTCGACGCCCGGCTCGGCCTGGGGAATGTCGAGGATTTCGACCAGGTCCGGGTCGCCAGGCTGGATCTCGTGCAGGCGGACCTGGAACCGATCCTTCTCCCCCTGCCGGGCCATCTCGATCCCCCCGGTCCAGAGCATTCCGGGGACCACCTGATCGCTGGTCAGGGTCGAACGCAAGAGCCACCAGACTCGCCCCCGGTAGGGGAACGCCTGATCGACGTCCTCGAATCGGTCGCCGGCCACCGTCATCAGCGGGTAGAGCACGCAAAAGCGGTTCGGCCCCACCTCAAACGCCGGCTGGTCGACCGCGAAGACAATACGGGCTTCGTCACGACAAGCGGTTTCTCCGTCCACTCCCCCTCCCCAACACCAAAATCTTGATGGCCTGGCAGCCACGGTTCGTTCGCGTCGTCGTCAAGCGTTCGACAGGGTCGATCGATCACCCGCCGGAAGTCCGGTGGTCCGTCGGCTCATGGTCCGTTGGACTTCGCCACCCGCAGTTCGACGGTCGCCCACTGGCCGAAATTCTCCTCCACCGAGACGCGTAACACCCGGGGCTCGGACAGCGAGCGGGCGGCGAAGTCGGCGAGCAGGCGGCCGGCCAGGTAGTCGGCCAGTCGCTCGGCGGTCGTGTTCGCCATCGGCAAGACCACGCATTCCTCGCGGGGGAAACTCCAGTGGCGATCTCCAAACCGGGCACACAGGTTCGGACCATCCGTCGCCAGGACGATCAGGGAGCTACGTCCCGGAAGAAGCATGCGGTGATCGAGCTCGCCGACCAACGCCTTGGTCAGGTCTCGCAGGGCGATGAAGTCGAAGACGTAATGGTTCTCGTCCAGGTCCGCCTCAACCTCGACGGCGACCCGGTAGTTGTGACCGTGCAGCCGCTCGCAGGTCTCGCCATTGAAGGTGATGAAATGCCCGGCGGAGAAAACCAGCTCTTCCTTGCTGACCCGGACGGAGTAGCGTTCGCTGGTCAACGGGGCCTCAAGGAGGGGAAGGATCGACGTGGGACCATCGGGCGGAGATGGGGAGACCAATTGTGCCATCTCTCAATAAAACGTACAAGGCGCCGCAAACTAAGTCGGCAACCGCTCCGGGGTTGCGCGCATGCCCTTCGGCACGCAGCCATTCATCCAAGGTATCAAATGCTCGCTGTCCGCCGTCGGGCCAGCCCATTCGCAGGACGTCGACGGCCATCCGGGACGATTCGGCCGCCTCGTCGGGTCCTCGTTTGCGAAGGATCAAGGAATCCGGAGTGAGGGCCATTGTGGTGAGTTGGGCGAGGATGATGGCCGACTCGATCGAATGCCCCGAGGTCAAGGCCGCGCTCAGCGCGGGACTGGTGACGTCGAAGACCTCGGAATATCCGCTGGCCAGTTGGCGGGCGACGAGGTCGCGGTCGGCCGCGAGCCTCATGGCCTCCACCAGCGTCACCGAGGGCTCAGAGGCGACATCCTGCTCGTCGGCGGTCCCGAGTCCCCCCGGCTTCGCCAGACGGATCGCCTGGTAGACACGAATGGCGTCCTCGACGGTCGTCAAGGCCATGACCCGTTGGACTCCCGAGCGCAGATCGACTCCCGAGGGCACCGCCGCGAGGGGGGCCAGGAGCAGAATCATCCCCAGGTTTGTGTTGTGCGAGACGAGTCGACGGGTCGACTCAACGGCTCCGAGCACCGCCGAGCCGACCCCGGTTTGCGCCGCGTCGTTCAAGGGGCCGACCAGAGCCGAGGCGCTCAGGACGAAGTCGAGGTAGTGGGCGTCGGCGAAGTCGGCCCCTCGATGGACGTTGCCGGGCTTCCTCGCCGTCACTTCCATCAAGCAGGCGATCTGGGCAAGTTCTCCGGGGGTGAAGCTCGGTTTGGCGGGGGTTGTCATGGTCGGCCCATCACCTCTCGGACAATCTCGGCGGCGACGTCGAGACCGGTGGCGGCGGCCAGGGCCTTCCAGCCGGGGACGGCGTTGACCTCGATGACCTGGAGCGACCCGTCCCGGCCGGGCAGGAGGTCGACGCCGGCCATCGAAGCGCCGACCGCCTCTGCGGCCTGAAGGGCGAGGCGGCCGAGTTCAGGGTCGATCGAAATCGATTCGGCCCGGCCGCCGAGGGAAATGTTGGTCCGCCAGTCGCCGGCCGGAGCGTGACGACGGATCGCGCCCAGGACTCGACCTCCCAGGACGAAGACGCGGAAATCGTGGCCGGGGTGAGGGATGAATCGCTGGAGGTAGAGGACCGCGCCCAGCCTGGAAAGGGTTTGGCAGGCGCGGCGGGCAAGCTCGGGGTCGGAAACCCGGACCAGGCCGCGCCCCTCGGAGCCGAAAAGGGGTTTGATGACGACATCCCCCCCGAGACTTTCGAACGCCTCCAGGGCATCGTCGGCCCGCTCGCCGGCCCAGGTGGGGGGAACCGGCAATCCGGCCGCGGCGAGTCGGGCCGTGGCCAGGTATTTGTCCACCGACGCCTCCACCGCCGAGGGTGAATTCAAGATCGGCACCCCAGCGGCGACCAGTCGGTGCAGGGCGTCCATGCGGAAGACCACCTGCTCCAGCGTGCCCGGCGGCATCATCCGCACGACAACACCGTCGGCCGATCCCAAATCCAGGCGGCCCGACTTCATCCGCGTCGATCCGGCCTCGATGTGTCCGGTCAAACTCGGGAACGGGACGGGATGGAAACGAACTCCCTGGGCGATCGCGGCGCGTTGGAGGTCCTGAACGTGCCAGCCCAGGCCCGAGACCAGTGCGACCAAACAGCGGGACGAGGCGCTCGGCATCGGGCGGAGGACGTGGGGGTCGTTGGCGGGTTCAGTCAAAGAACGAGCGAGCCAGGACGTCTTCCTCGACCCGTCCGAAGGTGTGGACCC
Source organism: Isosphaeraceae bacterium (assembly GCA_965201075.1). Lineage (GTDB taxonomy): Bacteria > Planctomycetota > Planctomycetia > Isosphaerales > Isosphaeraceae > CBDAVP01. The sequence goes on from CBDAVP010000007.1 coordinate 48,689, forward strand.
TTCCGGAGTCGAGGTTCTGAAAACTGACCACCGCCGGGCTGAACAGGTGGGGGTCGACCGCGTAGAAGTCGTGATTATAGCGACCGAAGATCGCGGCGAACGGCTCTCCGTGGTCCTTCGACGAGGAGGAGGGGACCAGGGGGCCGACGGCGGCCAGGGAATCATCGTCGCCGGTGACCGCCAGAACGACCCGGGCTCCATAAAGGATGGCGTCGTTGGTGCGGCCGATCGCCGCGAGGTCATTGGCGGCGACCGGCGGCAGCGGGGCCGAGCCCTGCGCCGAGACCACGCGATTCAGGTCGAAGCCGACTTCAACGAGCTTGTGCAAGGCGGTCTCCACCGACCGGGCCACCACCTGCACGCCACCGGCAAGGCTCGCGGTCGGGGCGATCAACAGAGTGACGGCCGAGGGGGAAACCTGGCAGGCCTCGGCCACCCGGGCGACGACCGACGGCGGTGGGACCTTGCGTCCTTCCAGCACGCCGACGACCGCCTGGGCCGACTCGGCGGGAAGTCCCAGTTTGGCGAAGAGGGCTTCGTGGGCCGAGGCGGCTCGCATCGGGCCCGAGCCCATCGCGAAGAACTTTCCCTCGGCCAGTTGCCAGCCGGCGTACTGGCCAGCCAGGCAGGCGAGGACCGGGTGATCGGTGGCGACCTGAACGATCGGGCAAGGGCGGTCGCTGACGTTCCCTGCGGCGAGGTTGACCTCGGCCAGATCCCCCAGGCAAATCCTCGCCAGGTCCAGCCCGGCCAGAAAGCCACCTCGGGCGGTGATGCCGCAGTCGACAACCCGGCCACCTCCTTCAACTTCGGTCGCGACGACCCGGCGTTCCGGAGAGCGAGCGAGCAGGGTTTCGACCAGGGCGAGCGCTCGAGCGTTGAGATTCATCGACGACCCTCGGGGACGCGGACCCAGATCTCCCCCTGCCCGCCCGCGATTCGGTCGCCATTGTAGCGGTCGAACGGGTCCAGGAAAGCCTCGGGAGGGACAGGAAATCCCCAGCGTCGCAGGCGGTTCAGGAATAGCGTGGCCAACGGCGGGCGGAACCGGCAGGCGTGGCGGAAGGTGATCGGCAGGTTGGGCGGGTCGGAAACGTCGAAGAGGGCGAGGGTTCCACGCTTCATCCCAGCGCCGGGGCCCTCGCCGACGGGGCCGAAGGCGAACAGGGAACCAGCCACCAGCGAGCGGCCCAGGCCCGGCCCCGAGGCGCCGGCCACGGCGATCAGACCTCGACGCATCGCCAGACCGGCGTCGACGCCGATGTTGCCGTGCACCAGGATGACCCCCTCGCGCATTCCCAGGGTCGCCCCTGGCAGCGCTCCGCCCAGGTTGTCGCCAGCATCGCCGCGGACCCGGACCAGTCCGCCCGTCATCGCCGCGAAGGCGCCATCGCCGACCCTTCCGAACAGCTCGAAAACCCCGCCGGCCATCCCCTCGCCAACTCCGTCGCCAGCCTCTCCGTGGACGGTCAGGCGGCCCGCGGCCAGGCCCGCCCCCAGCCGACGGATGCATCGAAGGTCCCCTTCGAGGACGATTTCGCCGTCGAGAGCGCTTCCCTTGACGGCAAAGAGGTCGCCAATCTCGGCCGGGGCGTTACCGACGAGGATCGGCCGGCGGGCCACCTCGGCGGCGTCGGCGTCCCTCAGGAGGTCGGGTCGGAGCCCCTGGCCGTCGACAGGGGCCCGGACGGCGGCTTTCCATGAGAGCGTCAGCGGCATGCGGGGGCTCGCGAGGATTGAGACGGGACTTTGCGTCATTTGATCTTACCGAGACGAGCTTCGAGAGCGATCCGTGGAAGCGACCGAACCTCCGGGATTTCGTGCGAGCGTTGCTGGGCCTTCCGCCTTACAATCCGGGAGCCGCGGCCGTTCCCGGGCCCGGTCCAATCGCCAACTCTCCTCCAGGGATGCTCCCATGTCGACGCCCCAAGTTCCCGAAAATCTCGTGGCCCCAGCCGTACCAGCCGCCCCCGTCTCGACAAGCCCCGTCTCGATGGCGAGGTCCTTGACGGGTCGACTCTGGGTTGCCGCCCTGCTTGGGGCGATCGTGTCGGGCGTGGGGTCGTGGGGAATCGGCGAGCTTGCCTCCCCCTATCTCCCCCTGGAACTTGAGCAGTCCCCGGGGCTGTCCGGTCCGACTCCCGAGATGCTCGCGGCCCGGGCACGGAATGAACTCACGAGGAATCGCAATGACACGATCCAGTACGGGGTGATCGGCGCGTTGCTGGGTCTGTCGATGGGCGTGGCCGGGGGCATGGTCGTGCGGTCCACTCGGCTGGCGGCGTTGGTGGGGGTTATGGGCCTGGTCGTCGGCGGTGCCATCGGGGCCGGCGCGACGGCGGGGGTTCTTTACTGGAGGACGATCCATCCCATCCGCGATCCGAGTGATCTGGTGCAATCCTCGATGACGATGGCGGGAATCTGGGGGCCTATCGGCTTGCTGGGTGGACTAGCCCTGGGGCTGGGCCTCGGCCGCAAGGGAGGAGTTCTTGGCCCGGGGCTGAGTGGCTGCGTTGGCGCCTTGCTGGCCTCGGGTTTCCAGCCGGTCGCCTCGTCGATCTTCCAGATCTCCAAGCCATCGATAAACCTGTTCGGCGCGACGGCGGGGGACCGTCTGGTGAGTGTCCTTCTGCTGACAATCTTCACCGCGCTGGCCGCGACTCGTTCCGCGACAGCCCAGCCGCGAACCAAGCCGATCTCCCCGTCGCCCGTGGCTTGAAGCGCAAGATTTAGAGGGCCTTGAGTACGTCGTGCAGACGGATATGGTGGGGGCCAAGTTTCCCGCCGTAATTGCCGGCCGTGAGGCGGACGATGCCCGGCAGGGCCGCGGCTCGCAGACCGGCGGCGGTGGCGGCCTCGACCGCGGCAAGGCTCAGGCCGTCGATGACGATTTCGTAAGCGGCCTGGACTTCGGGCGGGAGTTCGGTCTCTACCAGGCCACGGAGCGTCGGAGCAAAGGCGGTGTTGGTGCTGGCCCTGAGCGCCTTGTATTTGCTGCCGACCTTTGAGCCCGAACGGGCGATCCCCCCGGGGAACGGCAGGATCACGTCCGGGCAAGCCCTCATCGACGAGGCGGCGGCCGTCGCGGCGGCGAGGGTCGTCGGGCCGTCGACGCCCAGCATGATGATGTTCCCCCCGGCCACCCCTTTCACCGTGCCGAAGGTCTCCTCGCAGGTGAATTCGCCGTCCATGACCGGGATTCGCCAGAATCGACGGCCGTCGAGACGCTTGGCAATCTGCCAGCCGTCGCCGAAGTAGCGGAGACGACCGCCCACGGTGATCGGCTTTTCCCCGGCGGGCAGGCCGGCGTAACAGGCGGAAGTCGGGCAGGTCATGACGCACTGGCCGACGCGGTTGGACACGGCCTTTTCCAGAGCGTCTCGACTGAAGGCGAACAGGAGTACGGAGACTCCTGGGCGGCCGTCGGGAGTCTGGTCGGGGGGCAAGGTCCGCTCGATGGCGGCTTCGGCGTCGCAACCAATGACGCTACAGGCGTAGCCAGTCATGGTGGCGCCGGCGATCGCGGCCCATTCGGGGGTGTCGGCCGTGAGGATCGCCCGCGTTCCGGTCATCGGGAACGCCTCGGCGAAGGTGTCGGCGACGGGGACGCCGTTGAGTTCCCAGGTCGTGGAGGTGTCGGGGTTCACGACAAAGCCTCCTCGACGGCCAGGTCGGCGTCGGCCACCGGGAAGTTGGCGAACCGGATCGAGGAGCCCTGGTCAAAGCGGTCGCGGACGAGCGTTTCGATGGCGTCGTCGAAGGGCGGGGAGACGGTTAATGGGTCTCCCGCGGGAACGGGCCGGGGTTCCCCGTCATCCAGCACCACCCGGCCGGCTTTCAGGACGTAGCGAGGCATCGCGAACATCTGGCGGACGTCGGGGTCGGGGGCGTAGATCGTCAGGTCGGCGTCGGCCCCCAGACCGAGGTGCCCCTTGCGACTCAGGCCGAGCATCCTGGCGGGGGCGGCCCGGGTCAGAATGGCGATTTCGGACAGGGAGTACTCACGGGAAAGTTCTCCCAGGCCAGTGCGTCCCCGGGCACGCTTGGGAAGGGCGTTGAGGGCATCGTCGCGGTGGCCTCGGTCCATGAGCAAAGCGATCACGTCGGGGTAGGCCAGAAAGGAGCCGCCGTTGGGGTGGTCGGTGCTGAGGGCGATTCGCCAGGGGTCCTCGACTCGGAGAAACCATTCCAGGCCAATCGCCCACTGGAGCGCGTGAATGAAGTTGGTGTCCTTGTATTCGACCGGGACGATGCCGCAGCCGGTCTCGTGTTCGAGGTCGACATTGACCCATTTCTGGCCCAGCAAGCGGTGCAGGAAATACCCCACCGCGCCATCGGCCGTCATGCTGGTCGTGCGTCCGAACAGGACCTGGCCGACGTCGGTGGTCAGGCCGGGGGTGGCGTTGAACGCCTCGGCCAGTTCGGGGACTCGTGAGGTCATCGTGGCGGGGTCGTGGGGATCGCCGCCATAACTGTGAAACTGGATGTGGGCCAGGTGGGTCCGTCGCCCATCCAAAGCCTGCATCGTCTCCAACGTCGTCGAGGCATTGCCGGGCAGGCCGAGGTTCAGCCCGTGAAGGTGCATCGGGTGGGGCAGCCCCAGGCCATCAACCGCCTCGGCCAGGGCCAGCAGGATCTGGCGAGGGGTGACACCAAAGCCGTCGACGGTTTGGTCGAGAGTCGCGACCACGCCCCGGCCCTTCCCCTGCTTCCAGAGTTCGACTCCGCCAGGGTTGACGACCTTCACCCCGTAAGCCCTGGTGGCGCCCAGCAACCAGGCGACGTAATCTCGCAGTCGCGAGGTTTCCCCAGCGTGGATCAGGTCCATCACCAGGTGGTTGTTCCCCAGGAGAGCGAGAAATCCCTTGTCGATGACGGGAGTGTCGCGCAATTCGTGGTGGGCGTGCCGGGCTCCGAGCGGGGCAATCGCGGCATCAATGGCGGTGGTGTAGCCGAGACCGGCATAGCGATAACCGGTGGCGAAAGTGCTGGGGACGCTGCCGAGGGTACCCGACCGCATCCCCGGCCGTCTCGGGACCACCCCCTCGCGGTCCTCGGGGCGAAGAGCGCGGGCAGCGTTGACCTTGGAACCGGCGATGTGGCAATGGACGTCCACCCCGCCGGGCATGACGACGTAACCCCTCGCGTCGATCGTCCGGTCGGGCCGGGTTGCCGGGTCGGAAGGGGCCGCGACGAGCGCCGCCCCCTCGATCCAGAGGTCCCCCACCATGTCCTCGACGCCATTGGCCGGGTCCACGACCCGACCACCGGAAATTTTCAAGAGCGTCATCGGCCCGAAACCTCGCTGGGAGAATCGGCCCGACCTGATCCTTCTCTTCGCGGGTGGAGAGCAGGGTCGCGGCGGGGGGATTCCCGTTCGTTTCGGTTTGAGCAAGAACCGGAGAAGTTTGGGAGGGAGGGCATGACGCGTGGTCTCATGACGGGTCCGACAGGCGGGTCGAAATGGCCTGCAAACAGGCGCCGATCGTGGGCCGTGAGGTTTCCAGGATCGGCCGCAACGGGAGGGTCAGTCCGTCGGATCTCATGAACGTCCCCCGTACCTGGAGGCCGGGGATCGCGGTGCGGAACACAACGTCGGCCCCGTCATCGAAGGGGCCGGGTTCCGCGCCGATCACCACGCGAGGCAGTTGGCGGAGGCGTTCCATCGCGGCAACGGGCAAGGCCGTGGTGTGGTCGTCGGCCACGATCAAAACGGCATCGGCCACGGCCAGGGTCGCCACGACATCGCCGACGCGCGGACGGGGCCATCCCGGCGAAAAGTCCACGGCAAGCGGCATCCCGGCCTGCCAGGTGAGAACCGTCTCGGCGCCGCTGGGATTCCCCGGCATCCCGAGACTCAGGGCGACGCACCGGGACGAGGCGTTCTGGTCACGCACGAGTCGCAAGAATTCCTCGACCACGGCCTGTCCCATGGGCCCCTGACCGAGCGTCGCATCAAAAAAGAGGACGCCGTAGTGGGCGAGGCGAATGCGATCGAACAAGATTCGGAAATGATCGGCCTCGGGTCCGAGCCGAAGTCCGGACCCAGTGGGATCGCCCGGGTAGTCCATCAATTGAGCCCGAATCCCCCTCAGTGTCGCGAGTTGATCGGCAGGGTTGAGCGGGATGAAGGCATCGGCGAGGCGAGAGGTGGCGGTCGGCTCGGCCCCGACCGCGATGACGAACCGATCGCGGCGGCCACGAGGTCGGAATCGCCCGGGAGGCTCGACGAATCGTTCCCAATGACGAGGATGGGTGCGGACCGGGTCGACTCCCCAGTAAATGACAAGGTCGGCGCGTTCGCGAACTTCTCCCAGGGTCGCCGTGACCAGCCCCACCCGCTGAAACGCGCGAACTCGGGGCATCGCGAGAGTCTCGTGTCCGAGGATCACCGCGGCCCCCAGGCGATCCGCCAGGGCGACGGCCATTCCTTGATCTTCCAGCGTCGCGCCGTTGAGCCCAACCAGTACGGGGCTACGCGACGTCTTCAGAAGGTCCGTGGCACGAGCCACCGCCACTCCCAACGGGCGAGGGTCGCCAGCGACCGTGGCGGAATGATCCTGGTGTTCCGTCCGGTCGCGAAGGAACCAGTCCTGGCCCATCGGGCAGGCGTTGCGGGCCTCGACGACTTTTCCCGCCTCGACTCCCACGCCGATGTCGTCGCAAAGGCAGCCGCAGGCCGGACAGACGGAATCCTCAAAACGGGTGGGGCGAGGGGCAGCGGATTCGGTCGACGCCATCGCGAACCACCTTGACGAGCCTTGGGAGCGAACGGCCCGCCATCATACCCGTCGGGGGCACGTTCCGCGTCCCCTTGAGCAAGTGGTCCTCCGGGGCGACAATGAATGGTCGGTGGTGTCCCGGGCGATACGCGAGGTGGAGATGAATTCTGTCGATCATGGGCGAGTGTTGGCCGGGATGAGGATGGCGGTGCTGGGTTCCACATCCGGGATTGGTCGCGCCACGGCTTTGGCTCTGGCGGAGGCAGGCGCCGACGTGATTGTCCACGGGCGACAGTCTCGGGAACAGGCCGAAACGGTCGCCAGCGAAGCTCGCGGGTTCGGCGTGCGCGCTTCGGTTTTGATGGCCGACCTGGCGGATCGGGAGGCCGGGGATCGTCTGGTCGAGCAAGCCTGGAACCTTTGGGGAGGGCTGGACGCCTGGCTGCACCTGGCCGGCGCCGACACCCTGACCGGATCGGCGGCCCGCTGGTCGTTCGAGGCGAAGCTGGATCGGCTCTGGGAAGTCGACGTCGTGGCGACGATACGGCTCTGCCGGGCCGTCGGGGCTCTCATGAAGGAGCGGGGCGCCGGGTCGATCGTCACGATGAGCTGGGATCAGGCCGAATCCGGCATGGAGGGGGACTCGGGCGAGCTGTTCGCCGCGACCAAGGGGGCGATTTTGGCGTTTACCCGTAGCCTGTCGCTCTCGCTGGCCCCTGCTGTGAGGGTGAACGCGCTGGCCCCGGGCTGGATCTTGACCAAATGGGGCGAGGGAGCTTCGGACGCCTGGCAGGAGCGGGTCTTGCGAGAAACCCCTTTGGCACGCTGGGGGAACGTCCAGGACGTTGCTCAGGCGGCACGATTCCTGGTCGGGCCGGAATCGTCGTTCCTGACCGGTCAGACGGTGCGGATCAACGGGGGCGCGGTCCGCTGATCCACGACGACGTCAAGGGAGGCGCGGCGTTGACCGGACCTCCGCGAATCCTGTTCGTCACGGGGCGCCTGGCCGAATTCGCGCTGAGGCGGCTGCTGGACGACCTCGCGCCGAGGGCGGGATTCGTGCCCGAGGTCGCCGTCCTGCCGATCTCGGTCGCCGCCTTGATGCCGCCGAAATGGGTCGCCCGCCACCTGGTTGTTCCTGAAGGGGTGGGGAGAGTCATCTTGCCCGGATATTGCCGAGGCGACCTGGGTCCCGTCCTGGAGAAGGTCGGAGACGTCAAGGTCGAGCGAGGCCCCGAGGACCTACGCGACCTGCCGGTCTTCTTCGGGCAGGCCGACACCAAGAGGGAAGGCTACGGCGGCTACTCGATTGAAATTCTGGCCGAGATCAATCACGCCCCGACCCTGGAACTTCGCGAATTGCTCCGCCAGGCCGAGCGATTCGGGGCCGAAGGCGCGGACTGGATTGACCTGGGTTGCAATCCCGACGACAGGTGGACGGGTGTTGGCGAGGCCGTCCGGGAACTTCGGGATCACGGCCTGCGCGTCTCGATCGACAGCTTCGACCCGGCGGAAGTGGCCGACGCCGTCGCGATGGGGGCGGAGTTGGTCTTGAGCGTCAATGCCACCAATCGCCAGCACGCGGCCGATTGGGGTGTCGAGGTCGTCGTCGTACCGGATCGCCCGGGCACCCTTGATGGGCTGGAGGAGACGGTTGCGTTCCTGGAAGCCCGGGGCGTCCCTCATCGTCTCGACCCGATCCTGGAACCGATCGGGTTCGGGTTTGCCGCGTCCCTGGCCCGTTATGCCGAGGTCCGTCGCCGCTATCCCGAGACGGCGATGCTCATGGGGATTGGCAACCTGACGGAGTTGACCGACGTCGATTCGGCCGGAGTCAATGTCTTGCTGACGGCGATTTGCCAGGAGCTTGGCGTTGGGAGCGTCTTGACCACGGCGGTCATCCCCTGGGCCCGCTCATCGGTCCGCGAGATCGACCTGGCCCGCCGGCTGGTTTATCATGCGGTGACACGTAAGGTGCTCCCGAAACATCTGGAACCGGGCCTGGTCCTGCTGCGAGACCCGAAAGTCCCCAGGCATGGACGCGAGGTTCTGGAGGAGTTGGGTCGACGGATCAAGGATCCGAATTGGCGGATCTTCGCCGAGGACGGCCAACTGTACGCACTGAGCCGCGATCGGTTCCTCGTCGAGTCCGACCCGTTTCTCCTCTTCGACCGCATGGGCGTCGAGGACCCCTCCCATGCCTTTTACCTCGGATCTGAGTTGATGAAGGCCAAGACCGCGTTGACCCTGGGCAAGGCGTATCGGCAGGATCAGGCGCTGGATTGGGGCTTCCTGACCGAGCCGGAAACGAGCCATCGCGACCGAGAGCGGGGGAACGGATGATCCTGGAGGGGATCGTGACCACCCTGGGGCCGGACGGCACGCTGAATGTCTCGCCGATGGGACCTCGGATTGAAGACGACTGGCGATCGTTCGAACTTCGACCGTTCGTCACGTCGAGAACGTTTCGGAACCTGCAAGCCCTCGGCGAAGGCGTGCTGCACGTGACCGACGACGTGCTGTTGCTTGCCCGGGCGGCCCTGGGAGCGGCGGACGACACCCCGACCCGACCGGCCGAGGTGGTCCGCGGCCGAATCCTCGCGGATGCCTGTCGCTATTATGAATTTCGGGTGGTCGTGCCGGACGTGGCCGACGAGCGGCCCTCACTCGCGGCGTTGGTGGTCGCCCAGGGCCGCGGTCGGGAGTTTTTCGGACTGAACCGCGCCAAGGCGGCGATCGTCGAGGCGGCCATCCTGGCGACTCGCGCGGCTTGGCTCCCCCCCGCCGAAGTTCTCGGGGAATTCCAGCGGCTGCGGATTCCGGTCGAGAAGACCGGAGGCGAGGCCGAGCATCAGGCCTACAAACTTCTTTTCGATCATATCCTGGCCGAGACGCGGTCCCGGGGGTTCAACCCCGACGCACTCGTCCCATGAACGGCCTCATCCTCCGAGCCCCCAGTCGACTCCATTTCGGCCTGCTCTCGCTCAACCCGGAAGCGAGTCGCCAGTTCGGCGGGGTGGGCTTGATGATCGAGGGGCCTCACCTGGAGATCACGGCCCGACCCGCCGCGGATTGGGGGGCCCACGGTCCCCGCGCCGACCGCGTGCTCGGTTTCGCAAAGCTCGTCGCCAGCCGACTGCCGCCCTCGCGGACGGCCGTTCAACCCCTGGATTTCGAGATCCTGGAGGCCCCGCCCGAGCATGTTGGGCTGGGAACCGGCACCCAACTCGGCCTGGCCGTGGCTCGACTCGTGGCAAGTTTTGCTGGTCTGTCCCACGCCCCGTTCACGTCCCTGGCGGAATGGGCGGGCCGAGGCCTTCGATCCGGGATTGGATTGCACGGCGCGGCTCTCGGAGGACTGATCGTCGACGGCGGACGGTCCTCGGCACTGGGGCCGCCTCCACTCCTCTTCCATTCCAGCCTCCCGGACGAATGGTCGATTTTGCTCGCCATCCCCCGGAATGTTCAGGGACTCCACGGCCTCGACGAGACTCGGGCATTCGACCGTCTCCCACCTATCCCTACAGGTGTGACCGACCAACTCTGCCGACTCGTCTTGATGGGTCTCATGCCCGCTCTTGTCGAGCACGACCTGAAAACCTTTGGCGAGGCCCTCTCCGAAATACAGGCACGAGTCGGTCAGGCGTTCTCACCAACCCAAGGTGGTATCTTCGCTCATCCACGTTCCGCTTCGATGGTCGAGGCCATGCGATCGGAAGGATTGCATGGTGTCGGACAAAGCTCCTGGGGGCCGACCCTCTACGGATTCGCTGATTTTGACGCGATTCGTCGCGAAACCGTGGAATTCCGATTACGCAACCGTCTGGGATTCGAGGTTTCCCTTCGTTGGACCAAACCGAGCCGACAGGGAGTGAGGATGGAGCCAATCCCCCATTCCTGATCCCCAATGCGGCTCATCAAACAACCCCGCCCCGCTCACCAGTGGTTGGCGAGCGGGGCGGGGGGATTTCAGTCGAGGGCATTGGAGGAGCCCGGCGATAACCGACTTTCGCGCCAGAGGCACTATCATGGGCCTGGCGGGCTTAACGGCCGTGTTCGGGATGGGAACGGGTGTGGCCCCGCCAGTATGGTCGCCGGGCAAGCGGCCGTCGGGCGGGGGGGCCTCGACGGTCGCGGGGGACGGTTCGGTGGGCGGTGACGTGGAGCCTTGCCGGAGACCGCTCGACATTCCTGGACCCTTGCGAGCGAGCGATCGTTGCGTCGATCCTCGCATTCAAGGCGGGTTGAATCTTCGATTCGTTGCGGGGGACGGGGCCGGCCCGGTCGTCGCGGAGTGGGTGTTCCGCGGCGGCGGGTCGGGGTGGTCAAGCCGCTTGGCTGTTAGGACCGGTCGGCTGCGGCGATCGCTCGCCTTGCACTCCCGGCCTATCGACCTGGTGATCTTCCAGGAGCCTTCACAGCAAAAGTGCTGACGGAAGCCTGGTCTTGGAGGGGGCTTCGCGCTTAGATGCCTTCAGCGCTTATCCGGTCCCGACCTGGCTACCCGGCGATGCCCCGAGCGGGACAGCCGGCACACCAGCGGTCGGTCCTCCCCAATCCTCTCGTACTAGGGGAGACGCTCCTCAAGCTTCCCACGCCCGCGGCAGATAGGGACCGACCTGTCTCACGACGGTCTGAACCCAGCTCGCGTACCGCTTTCATTGGCGAACAGCCAAACCCTTGGGACCTTCTCCAGCCCCAGGATGCGATGAGCCGACATCGAGGTGCCAAACCTCCCCGCCGCTGTGGACGCTCGGGGGAGATCAGCCTGTTATCCCCGGAGTACCTTTTATCCGTTGAGCGACGGCCCTTCCATGCGGGACCGCCGGATCACTAACGCCGACTTTCGTCCCTGCTCGAGCGGTGGCTCTCGCAGTCAGGCACCCTTCTACGTTTGCGCTCGTGTTGCCCGATTGCCGACCGGGCCGAGGGTACCATGGCACTCCTCCGTTACCGTTTGGGAGGAGACCGCCCCAGTCAAACTGCCCGATGAGCACGGTCCCGACTGTTGTGACAGCCGGTGAGGACGGACGCGGGTTCAGGCTGGTATTTCACCGGTGGCTCCGCGAGGGCTGGCGCCCCCGCCTCGCAGCCTCCCAGCTATGCTACACAGAAACCGCGGCCGGCCAGTGCCAACCTGCAGTAAAGGTTCACGGGGTCTTTCCGTCTGACCGCGGGAACGTGGCATCTTCACCACGACTACAGTTTCACCGGGTCCCTCGTGGAGACAGCGCTCCGGTCGTTACGCCATTCATGCAGGTCGGAACTTACCCGACAAGGAACTTCGCTACCTTAGGACCGTCATAGTTACGGCCGCCGTTTATCGGGGCTTCGGTCGCCGGCTTCGCTTGCGCTGACTGGCTCCCTCAACCTACCGACACCGAGCAGGCGTCAGACTCTATACGTCCGCTTGCGCGTTGGCAGAGTCCTGTGTTTTTGGTAAACAGTCGCCAGAGCCGATTCACTGCGGCTGCGGGGTTGCCCCCTCAGCGCCCCTTGTACCGAAGGTACGGGGCCATTTTGCCGAGTTCCTTCACGAGGGTTCTCCCGAACGCCTTCGGATGCTCGCCTAGCACACCTGTGTCGGATTGCGGTACGGGCCGAGGGTTTGTCCACGGGCGGCTTTTCGTGGCCGGGGGTCGACGAACTTCCGGATCGAAGTGCCGTCGCCCTTGCGGGACGGGGAAATCTAACTCCCCGATCCGTCTTGCCCCGGCGTCCTGCCCGTTTCAACCTCCCCCTCGGGTCGCGGAATATTAACCGCGTGCCCATCGACTACGCCCTTGGGCCTCGTCTTAGGTCCCGACTGACCCTGGGCGGATTGACCTTCCCCAGGAAACCTTGTGCTTTCGGCGGAGGGGCTTCCCACCCCTCTTATCGTTACTCGTTCCGGCATACGCACTCGTGGATGCTCCACCGCTCCTTGCCGGTGCGGCTTCAACGCGGTCCACGACGCTCTCCTACCAATTCTTACGAATTCCGCGACTGCGGCGCGACGCTTGAGTCCCCGTCATTTTCGGCGCGGGATGGCTCGACCGGTAAGCTGTTACGCACTTTTGAAATGGTGGCTGCTTCTAAGCCAACATCCCGGCTGTCACCGCGATCCCACTTCCTTTGCCACTGAGCGTCGACTTGGGGGCCTTGGTCGGCGGTCTGGGTTCTTTCCCTCTGGAGCGCGAAGCTTATCCCCCGCGCTCTGACTCCCAGGGTAACACCACGCGGTATTCGGAGTTGGGTTTCGGCGGGTAGGCGGGAAGCCCCCCGACCGAATTCCGTCGCTCTACCCCCGCGTGGGAGTGGCCTGAGGCTGGCCCTAAAGCCATTTCGGAGAGAACGAGCTATCTCCGAGTTTGATGAGACTTTGACTCCTCCCCACGGGTCCTCCCCCAATTTTTCAACATTGGTGGGTTCGGTCCTCCACGGCCTGTTACGGCCGCTTCAACCTGCCCATGGGTAGGTCACTCGGTTTCGCGTCTATGGCGGCCGACCTCAGTCGCCCTGTTCGGACTCGGTTTCCCTGTGGCTCCCCCCCTGAAGGGGTTAACCCTGCCGACCACCATAACTCGCCGGATCATTATGCAAAAGGCACGCGGTCACGCGTCCAAAAATGGAACCGCGCTCCCACCGCTCGTAGGCACGGGGTTTCAGGTTCAGTGTCCTCCCCTTGTCGGGGTTCTTCCCACCGTTCGGTCGCCCTACTGGGTTCGCTATCGGTCGTCATCGAGTCTTTAGCCTTGCGGGATGGTCCCCGCCGATTCAGGCCGGGTTTCTCGTGCCCGACCCTACTCGGGTATCAGATAGAGCCGCTTGCCCTTGGCCTACGGGGCTTTCACCCGCTATGGCGGACCTTTCCAGGTCGCTTCGGCTCGGACTCACGGATCTCATGACTCTGACCCCACGACCCCGGTGGGTGTCCCCACCGGTTTAGGCTGGTCCCCGTTCGCTCGCCGCTACTGAGGGAATCGCGGTTGCTTTCTTTTCCTCCGGGTACTGAGATGTTTCAGTTCCCCGGGTCTTCGGTGGGTATCGCGGGATCGACGCTCGTTGGGCAGCTCCCCCACGCATTTCGCAGCCTTCCACGCCCACATTCCTGATGACGCCTAGGCATCCGCCCCGTGCCCTTGGGGGCTTGACCACGCCGACCCGGCGTCGCCGGTACGTCGTTTCTCGAAAAAAACGACGTCCCCTTGACGACCGAACCGGCCCTGGCCACCGCCCCGCCCTGCGACGGCCCGCGGCGTCTCTCGACGCGGCGGCCGCCTGAAGTTCGAGTAACGATCGCTCTCGAAGGGCCAAAACTATCGGATCAATCTCCCCGCCAGTCTCAACGCGAGGCCCCCATCCCGCCGAGGCGAAACGACGACCCCGCACGATTCTGGCGGAGCATTGCTCTACGTCACCGTCACCGGATTGTCAAAGATCCCCGTCCACCCACGCCCACGAGCCCCACCCCGAAAGGTCGGCCACGCAGGCGCAAAATGCGAACGGCTGGCCGCCGGCCAGGGGCTCAGCTCGTCCCCCCTCGCCAAAAAAGCAAAAGGGTCAACGAACCAGGCCCGCACCCGGCGGGTCATCGTTAGGATCGGTCCACCATCCGCGGGAGAGGTCCCTCGAAAAACAGCCTGCGAAGCCCTTGGGTCTCGAAAGACTCAGGCGGGCCGATGCGGCCGAAGAGTCTCCGGTGGCAAGCCACCGAGTGATCTTCGAGCCTGGGGGTCCCGACCCCGAAGGATCGCCGACCCCGAATCATCCTTAGAAAGGAGGTGATCCAACCGCAGGTTCCCCTACGGTTACCTTGTTACGACTTAGTCCCCATCACGGGATTCACCTTCGGCGCCCGCCTCGCGGCGTCGGCGACTTCGGGTGCCCCCCGCTTTGGTGGCTTGACGGGCGGTGTGTACAAGGCTCAGGAACCCATTCACCGCGGCATGCTGATCCGCGATTACTAGCGATTCCGGCTTCACGCGGGCGGGTTGCAGCCCGCGATCCGAACTGGGGACCGGTTTGGGCGATTAGCGCGACCTTGCGGCCTGGCAACGCTTTGTCCGGTCCATTGTAGCACGTGTGCAGCCCCGGGCATAAGGGCCATGAGGACTTGACGTCATCCCCGCCTTCCTCCGGCTTAACGCCGGCGGTCTCCCTAGAGTCCCCGACTTCACTCGCTGGCAACTAGGGACAGGGGTTTCGCTCGTTACGGGACTTAACCCAACACCTCACGGCACGAGCTGACGACAGCCATGCAGCACCTGTGCACGTTGTACCTTGCGGCCTCACCGACGTTTCCGCCGGCTAATCCGTGCATGTCAAGCCCGGGATAAGGTTCTGCGCGTAGCCTCGAATTAAGCCACATGCTCCACCGCTTGTGTGAGCCCCCGTCAATTCCTTTGAGTTTCAGCCTTGCGACCATACTCCCCAGGCGGAGCACTTCACGGTTTCCCTACGGCAGGGAGCCCATCGGCGAGCCCCCTACCCAGTGCTCATCGTTTACGGCCAGGACTACCGGGGTATCTAATCCCGTTCGCTCCCCTGGCTTTCGCGTCTCAGCGTCAGAAAGAGTCCAGGGCCGCGCTTTCGCCACGGGCGTTCCTTCCGATCTCAACGCATTTCACCGCTCCACCGGAAGTTCCCGACCCCCCTACTCCCCTCCAGACCGGTCGTATCGATGCCACTGCCCCGGTTAAGCCGAGGCCTTTCAACAGTCGACGTGCCGGTCCGCCTACACGCGCTTTAAGCCCAGTGATTCCGAATAACGTTCGCACGGTTCGTCTTACCGCGGCTGCTGGCACGAACTTAGCCCGTGCTTCCTCCAGGGATCACTCAAGGCCGATTCTGCACCGGCCCTTGTTCCCCCTCGACAGGAGTTTACAACCCGAAGGCCTTCGTCCTCCACGCGGCGTCGCTCGGTCAGGCTTGCGCCCATTGCCGAAGATTCTCGACTGCAGCCTCCCGTAGGAGTCTGGGCAGTGTCTCAGTCCCAGTGTGCCGGGCCACGCTCGCACGCCCGGTAGGCATCGCAGCCTTGGTGGGCCGTCACCCCGCCAACAAGCTAATACCACGACGGCCCGTCTCGGGGCGGAATTGCACCTCTGGTGAACCCTTGATGCCAAGAGCGTCACGTTACCGGGGATTACCCGCGGTTTCCCGCGGCTAGACCCGACCCCGAGGTTGGTTACCGTCGCCTTACTCACCCTTGCGCCACGCCCCTTGCGGAGCGTCCGACTTGCATGCCTAATCCACGCCGCCAACGTTCATTCTGAGCCAGGATCAAACCCTTCGAAATGGGCTTTGAGGAACTGAAAGACCCTTCGTTGCCGAAAGAGCCTCCAGCCCGCATCGCCTCCTCGTCAGGGCGAGGAAATGCTGATGTCGCTGCTGTACCGCCGATGCGAACCCAAGTGAACGACCAGGCCCGAAGACCCAGCCTCTCCCAAAAGTCCACACCGAGGGCCTCGGCGGGCTGTCCCTCAAGGGACCTCTCTCGCGGACGATCGACCGATTTGTCAAAGAACCGACAACCGCGGCCGGGGCGACCGCTCCCTGTTTCCAGGGGGATCACACCGGCCTTTGTTCTGACCCCGAAGACAGTCCGTCCAAGTCGCAAGGCGACGGGCAGGCACAACCTTCCAAGCTCAGCGTCCCGCACCGTTCGCATGGCAGCGTTTGGCGACGGGACAGGGGTTATCCTAACGGCGACTCGCCCCGGGTCAACACCCTGCCGAGAAAATTCCGTGAAGTCTCCGAAAGTCCAATCCAGCGATTCGTCGGTGCGAACCGACGACGCAATCGTGCGAGGCCGATACTGGGAGGATTGACCCGCCCATGCCGCCCCCCTAGGCTAAGTCCCTCTCACGTCTTCGGTGTTGGACAGCGATTTTCCTGGGGGTGGTCCGTGCGACCTCAACGCCGCGATTGCGTTTGGGCGGGTCTTTTGGTGCTGATCAGCCTTTGCGGTTGCAGCGGAACGGAGAACTCCAGCGGCTCGCTTCCCGGGGCCAACAAACGCCCCACGCCGGCCTCGGTCCATACGGTCAAGTTCGTTGGGTTCGACTCCAGCGGGCCACTCGTCGAGGCTCTGAAATCCGGGGAAATTCAGGGGTTGGTGCTGCAAGATCCCTATCGGATGGCTCAACTTTCGGTGAAGGCCGTGGTGGACCAACTGGAAAAGCGGCCGGTCGAGGCGAAGGTTTCCACGGGAGAGACCCTGGCGACCCCCGACAACATGGCAAGCCCGGACGTGGAACGTCTGCTTCACGCTCCCAAGGAAAAAGGTCCGGCGGGCGGTCCGAGTGGCGCGAAAAAGAAGAAGTGGCGGGTGATGGTGATTCCCAAGGGCCTGACCCACGAACACTGGCAGACCGTCCACGCCGGGGCGTTGAAAGCGGCCGAGGAACTCGGCAACGTCGAGGTGATCTGGCTAGGACCGGAGAAGGAAAGCGACCGGGCCCAGCAGGTCCAACTCGTCCGGACAGCGATTGGCACCGGGGTCGATGGGATCGTCCTCGCCCCTCTCGATTCCGAAGCCCTGGTGGCGCCGGTCGAGGAGGCGATTGCCAAGGGGATCAGCGTGGTGATCTTCGATTCGTCGCTTCACTCGACGAAGCCGGTCAGTTTCATCGCCACCGACAACTACCACGGAGGGGTTCTGGCGGCCTGGCGGCTTGCCGATGTGCTTGGTGGCGAGGGAAAAATCATCATGATGCGTTACATGATCAACTCGGCCGCCACCGACGATCGAGAAAAGGGGTTCGAGGAGACGATCAGCAAGGAATTCCCGAAGCTGAAATTCCTGGATAAGAGTCGCTACGCGGGTGCCACCGCCGACACGGCGCAAAAGGAAGCCCAGAACGTCGTGGCGAGATATCGGGATCAGGTGGACGGGATTTACTGTCCGAATGAGTCGAGCACCTTCGGCATGCTGCGGGCGTTGCAGGAGGCCGGAATGGTCAAGCCGACGACGATGGTCGCCAAGCCGTGACCGCAATCGGCCCGTTGCTGGAGATGCGTGACGTCCGCAAGGCGTTTGGGCCGAGCCGGGCGCTCGATGGCGTCTCGCTTGACCTGTATCCCGGCGAGGTCCACGCGCTGATCGGCGAGAATGGCGCGGGCAAGAGCACACTGATGAAAGTGCTCAGCGGAGCCTACCGTCCCGACTCCGGGTCGATGAGCCTCAACGCCGAGCCCTACGCGCCCAAGGGGCCGAAGGAGGCGCGGGCCCGCGGCGTGGCGATGATTTATCAGGAGTTGACGATCGCGCCAGACCTGACGGTTGAGGCCAACGTCATGCTCGGCCAGGAGCGGACCACGGTGGGCCTGCTTCGTGGGGGAGAGCATCGGGCGCTGGTTCGTCGGGCCTTGAAGGAACTCGGGCATGAAGACCTTTCCCCGCACGCGATCGCCGGGCGACTGAGCGTGGGCCTTCAGCAAGTGGTGGAGGTGGCTCGCGCCCTGGTCTCCGACGTGAGAGTCATCGTCTTCGACGAGCCGACGAGCTCGCTGACCGAGCGCGACGCCCAACGGCTCTTCGGGGTGATCGGAGCCTTGCAGTCGCGGGGGCTGGCGATCGTCTACATCAGTCACTTCCTGGAGGAAGTTGGCCGCGTGGCCCAGCGGTTCACGGTTCTGAGGGACGGCCGAACGGTGGCCTCGGGCGGGATGGCCGGGACGACTCAGGCCGAGATCATCGCCAAGATGGTGGGACGTGACCTTGAAGAGTTGTTTCCCAGGGTCGAGCGTGCGGTCGGCGAGCCGCTGCTGGAACTGGCGGACCTTAAAGGCCTGGTCTTGCCCCGGCAGGCCAATCTGGTCCTCCGTCGCGGCGAAGTCCTGGGGATCGCGGGCCTGGTGGGCGCGGGTCGGACGGAGTTGCTGAGAACCATCTACGGGCTGGAGCCAGTGCGACGGGGGCACGTCAAGGTCGCCGGGTCCGAGGCGGGCGTCTTGACGCCGAAGTCCCAAATCCGCCGGGGGCTCGGCTTTGTCAGTGAAGACCGCAAGGTGGAGGGGCTGGCGCTGCGGCGGTCGATCGAGGACAACCTGACCTATTCGGCGCTCTCAAGATACGGCAACGCCTGGCTCAACCTGCGTCGCAGACGGGCGGAGGCGTCTCGTTGGATGGAAGCGTTGAAGGTAAAGGCCCAGGGGCCCGTTCAGGCGGTTGGCGACCTTTCCGGCGGCAACCAGCAAAAGGTGGCGATTGCCCGCCTGCTTCACCAACAAGCCGATGTCTTGCTGCTGGACGAGCCCACTCGGGGCATCGACGTCGGCTCCAAGGCCGAGATTTACCGGCTCATCGGCGAGATGGCTGCGCAGGGAAAAGCCATCCTCATGGTCAGTTCCTACCTTCCCGAACTCCTGGGAGTCTGCGACCGAGTGGCGGTCATGTCCCGTGGTGTTCTCAGCCCCGCCCGGCCCGTCGCGGAGTGGACCGAACACGCGATCATGGAAGTCGCGACGGGGGGCTGACGACCCAGGAACTTTCGAAGCGACAATGGCCGAGAGAATCACTCCGCCTCGTCGTCGGTCCAGCGATCGGCCAGGGCGAAGAGACGTTCCAGCGGCAGTTCGAAGCCGGGAAGCAGCGGCGTGGCGAACGTCTCGCCTTCCAGGAAGATCCGTTCCTCATCGCCTTCGTCCCGGAAGCGGATGGCCGTCAGGGTGCGTTGGAAGCGGTCGAAGATCCAATTTTCCTTGGCGCCGAGGTCGCGGTATTCCGCCCGTTTGACCTCGTGGTCACGACGACGATTCGTGCGTCCTTTCGAGACGAATTCGACGACGATCGTCGGGATCTCGTCGACCTTGGAGAGTCAGCCCAGGCCCGCCCAGATGACGCGGTCGGGCCGGCGTCGATGCAATGGGAAGCGGACGACCTCCTCGGGCAAGGTCGCATCTAGCGGCGAGCCTTGGGAATGGTCGTCTTGATAATTCCGAAGCAGTCGACCCAACTCCTCGTTGGGGTCACGCTCCATCTTGCGAGGGGTTGGCGACACGATGAGCATCCCGTGGATCAATTCGTAACGCCAACCTCGCTGGTCAAGGGCCGAGTCGAATTCCTCGGGGGTCAACGGCAAGCCGGCGCTGTAGGGTCCAAGGCGAAGCCGCGGGATTGGCGGGGTGATGGTCATTGTTGATCTCCTCCCTCTCAAGGGTGCCGAGCCAATCCTAGCCGAGGCGATTCTCAAGGGTCGAGGGAATCGCGGCCGCAGGACTGGCGGCGGCTTGAGGACCCGGAGCGCGCGTCATACGATGGCGCCCCACGTTCGAGCCGGGCCGGCGAATCCGTCCCCCCGCGACGTGTCGACCGAGGGCACCTTCGTGGGCGTGGACCAAAGTCAATCGGTCGGATCAAGATCCGGCGCCGCCACCTGGAAGGGGACCCTGTCGGCGGCCTGGAGCGTGCTGGGGCCCTTTGTCGGCCTGGCGTTGATCACCGGGCTGTTCGCGTTCCTGACCCGCGACTCGGGCACGTTCTTGACCGCCTACACCTGGAGGACCATCGTCACCCAGACGGTGGTGGTGGCCACGGCGGCTCTGGGAATGACGATCATCATGATCGCCGGGGGAATCGACCTCTCGGTCGGCTCGGTGGTGGCCCTGGTGACGGTGGCGTTGGCGTCGCTCGTCAATGGAGTGACCATCGTCGTTCCCGAAACGCTGCTGACTCTCCCCCTGCCCGCCGCGCTCGCCGGCGCGGAATGGCATCTTCCCAAGATCCCGATGGCGATCGCGATATTCGCCGGGGTCTTGCTTGGTGGACTGTGCGGGCTCGTCAATGGGAGTCTGATCACTGGCCTGCGAGTGGTCCCGTTCATCATCACCCTGGGGACGCTCAAGGCGTTCCGGGGGGTGGCGAAGTGGGTTTCCGGCAACAACACGGTCAACATCCCGGCGGCCGACCGCCCCTGGTGGTTCGACCGCCCTTTGCGGATCGAACCGGAGCCGACCTGGCTGATCGTGGCCCCCGGCGTCTGGTTGTTGCTGGGTTTATGCTTGCTACTCGCGGTCGCGTTGCGATCCAGCTTGCTGGGCCGCTACGCCTTCGCGGTCGGCTCCAATGAAGCGACCGCCCGACTCTGCGGGGTGGGGGTTTCTCGGGTGAAGATTGCCGTCTACGGAATCGCCGGGCTATTCGCGGGTCTGGCCGGGGTCATGCAGTTCCTCCAATTGACCGTCGGCGACCCCACCACCGCCGACGGGCTGGAACTCCAGGTGATCGCGGCGGTGGTCATCGGCGGGGGTAGCCTTTCCGGAGGCGAGGGGTCGGTCCTGGGGACTTTGATCGGCTGCCTCATCATCGGGGTCCTCAACGCCGGGTGTACCCACGCCGGCATCCCCAACGCCACCCAGGACGTCATCATCGGCACAATCATCGTGGCCGCGGTGGCCCTGGACCGGCTCCGCCGCCGAGACCCCGCCTGACCCTCGCGATTCCAACCGGCCGTGCCGAGTCGGGGGTTTCGCGAGTCCACCGCCGAGTTATGATGAAGGAGCGACGTCCCTTCCTGTCTTTTCTTTTGCGTCGATCCGATCCGACCCGGGGTATCTCGTCATGGCCAGGTCCTTGGTCGTGTGTGGGATGTGTCTTGTCGTGATGAACTGGGCACGGGTCCATCGCGCCGCGGAGGCCGAGGGTCGGCCCGACTCCCCCAGGCTCTCGGTGATTGGGCGTGGGCGGGTGCTGGCCAAGGCCGACGTTGCCGAAATTAGCCTGGTCCTCCTCTGCCGGGGAGAGTCGGCCCGCGAGGCGATGAAGACTGGCGAGGCCTCGATCCGAACCCTTGCCGAGTCGCTCAAGCCTCGAGGAGTCTCCGAGACGGACATCCGCTCGATCCACGTGAGTGTCGAGTCCCGATTCGCTCATCGGGCTCGCGAAGGGTCGCCCGCCGCGCCCGACTCGGGCCCACCCGTCGTGAAGCAAGTGGGCTACCAGATTTGCCATTCGGTGCGGATCACCACGCGGGACCTGGAACAACTCGGGCCGATTTTGGATGAACTGGTCCACTCCGGCGAGTTGCAAGTCCACGGGGTCGCCTTCCTGTTCGACAACCCCGAGACCCTGCTGGATCAGGCCCGTCGCCAAGCCGTGGCCGACGCCCGTCGCAAGGCCGAATTGTTCGCCGGCGCCGCCAACCTGGAGGTCGACGACCTGGTCAGTCTCCACGAAGTCGTCGCCCCCCCGCCGACGGGCCGCGCGATCGGTCTTCACGAGATGGCCCGAGGGGTTCCCGCGACCGATGGCCTGCTGGTCCCCGACGCCCGTGAACAGGAACTCAGCTCGACGATCGAGGTCGTCTACAAACTCCACGCCCCAAAGGGCTAAACTCCCCGAGGGATCGGAGTTCCGACGCAGCTCCATCCTCGACCGCGTCAGGCGGGGCTGACGGGTTGGGTGGTCGAGGCGGCCCCGGCGTTGGGATTCAAGCGCGTGGGTCTCGCGAACCGACCTTCAGGTTGACGGTCTCGTGGTCCGGCACTACCATGCCGCGTCCCCTGGACCCACCCCGGACAACGGAGGTCCGGGCCCGACGTTCATCGGGCGCCGAGGCGTGGCGTCTTGGTCGGGATGCGCCGTGATCGGCCGGGCGAGCCGCTCGCCCGGGCCTTTGGGAACGCGACCGCGCATGGCCATCACGACCACCACCGCCCGGCCCCTCAGGCTCCGCGCCCGCGCTCGACCACGCTCCGAATGCCTTGACACCCCGAACGCCCCAAACTCCGGTCCCCCCCAACCGGAGCCCCCCCAGCCTCGGCGGATGGCGCGGAACTTCGCCGCCCTGAGCCTGGCCGAAATCGTCTGTCGGGCAATCTCCGTGGTGGTGATGCTCACCCTGGCCCGACGCCTCGGAACCGACGCCCAGGGCAAGGTCGAGTTCGCCTTCAACATCGTCTTTTGGCTGGTGCTCCTGGTCCGCGATGGACTGGAGATCATCGCCGCTCGGGAGATCGCCCGGCACCCCCGGTTGATCCGCCACCTGGTCAACCATGTCCTGGCCGTCAAGTTGATGCTCGCCACTGCGCTGTTCACCGCGCTGGGGGTCATCAACTGGGCAACGCTCTCTGGGCCCGCCGAACGCGCCGTTCTGGCCCTCTATGGGCTGATGCTGTTCACCACGGCGCTGGGTCTCGACTTCGTTTACCGAGGTCTGGAACGGATGGGGCTGGTCGCCGCGTCCCTGACGATTCGGACGGCGACCTATGCCGTCGGGGTACTCCTCCTGGTGACATCTCCCTCGCGAATCGTCTGGGTTCCCGCCTGCCTGGTCGTGGGCGAGGCCTGCGGAATCGCTTTGGTCTGGGCCGCTTACATCCGAGCTTATGGCTGGCCGAAGCCGGCGCTCGGCCGTCAGTCGTTGCGTGTTCTGCTACGCAGGGGACGGCCGGTTTATGCCATCCAAGTTTCGTCGGCGGTCATCGGTTCGGCCGACCTCCTCGTCGTGGGACTTCTGAGCGGGTGGGCCGATGTGGGAATCTACAGCGTCCCCCACCGGATGGCCGGCGCGGTCCTGACCTTCGGGCTCATCGTCCAGCAGGTCATCTTCCCCGCCCTGGCCCGCTCCTGGAGAGACGCCCCCGATGCCGGCCGCAGGGCTCTCGACGCCTCGGTCCGCTTCTTGATGATGGGACTGGTGCCCCTGGCCGTGGGAGCCACGACGCTGGCGGTGCCGCTGGTCGACGTGCTGAACCTCCCCGCGGCCTACGATGACGCGGCCCTCCTCCTGGCATTGGGCGTCTGGCGAGCCCCGTTGCTGACCCTGGCGTTCCTTTACCAGACGGCCCTGATCGCCGTCGGGCGCGAATCCGCCGGCGTGAAGCTCCTGGCCGGAGGTGCGATCGCCGCGGCCCCCCTGGCGGCGGCCCTGCGCCTCGCGTGGGGCCTGCCAGGCGCCGCGGCGGCGGTGGTCCTGGTCGCCTTCACGCTGGTTGTGGCCGGTTACCGCCTGCTGGCCAGGGAAGGCCGTCAACCCGCCTGGCACCACCATCTGGCCCGCCCCCTGCTGGCGTCGGCGGTCATGGTTCCCGCCTGCCTCTTCCTTCAGCGTTGGCACGTCGTGGCGGCGGTCGCCGGTGGGGCCGCCGTTTACGGCCTGGCCCTCGTCGCTCTCGGTGGCCTGCGTCCGGGCGACCCGCGGACCCTCCTGGGCCGGTCCTGGGACTGAACGACCCCGAACCACTCGGACCTCGATCGCGTCACCGGACCCCCCGAAGCCGGTCTGGTGTCTTCGAGTCGAATGTGTTACCCAAGTGCCGCGCCTCCGCGACCCGACCACGCGGGCCGACCCGCCCAGGGATGGGCTGGTTCCCCTTTGTCGTCGGATCGAACCAGGAAGGGCGAGCCCCGCGTCGACGTCAGGGAGGACGCCGTTGAAATTCTGCATGGTCACCACGTTCTTCGGCGCCCATAGCTTCGGCGGCGACGCCGCGTACGTCGACCGCCTCTCCCGAGCGCTGGCCCGACGGGGCCACGAGGTCCACGTCCTCCACTGCGGCGACGCCTTCGAGGCCGTGCGCGGCAAGCATCCCCTGCGGCCCTACGAACCACCCCCCGGCGTCCACGTCCACCGCCTGGAGAGCCGCTTCGGCATCCTCTCGCCGCTGGCGACGCAGGTCACCGGCCGCCCCTACTTCAAGGCCGAGGCCCTTCGCCAGGCCCTCGACGCGGTCGATGTCGACGTCGTCCACTTCCATAACATCTCGCTGGTCGGCGGCCCCGGCGTCCTCCACATGGGCCGTCGTGCCGTCCGGCTGATGACCGCTCACGAACACTGGCTGATCTGCCCGATGCACCTGCTCTGGAAATACGACCGCAAGCCCTGCGACTCGGCCCAGTGCATCAAATGCAGCCTCGCCGGCCGACGGCCCCCGCAGGTCTGGCGCTACACCGGGGCGATCGACCGGGGCCTCCAGCAACTCGATGCCCTGGCCTTCCCCAGCCGTCACGCCCTGGAGGAGCATCGCCGAAGGGGTATCGGCGTGCCGCTCGTCCACTTGCCCTACTTCCTGCCCGACGACTGGTCCGGCGGCATCGAGGACGAGGAACCCGCCCACACCCCCCGCCCCTACCTCGCCGCCGCCGGTCGTTTGGTCCGCATGAAGGGGTTCCAGCGACTCATCCCCCTCATGCGTTACCTACCCCACGTCGACCTGCGGATCGCCGGGACCGGGCCTTATGAGTCGACCCTCCGCGCCCTCGCCAAGGGATTGCCCAACGTCCACTTCGAGGGGCTGCTTGGCGGCAACGCTCTGGCCCGCCTGTTCCACGGTGCGCGGGCGGTGGTCGTCCCCTCGCTGTTCCCCGAAACCTTCGGCTACGTCGTCCTGGAAGCCTTCGCGGTCCGGACCCCGGTCATCGTCCACCTCGGAGGCGGGGCGCTCGGCGAGACCGGGGTCGCCAGCGGCGGCGGCCTCGGCTACCGCGACGACGCCGAACTCCTGCTGGCGATGCGCCGGCTGGTCCACGACGACGACCTTCGCGACGAACTCGGCGACCGCGGCTACGCGATGCGCACCGCGGAATGGTCCGAGGCCGCCCACCTTGACCGCTACTTCGCCCTGATTCATGGACTGCGGTCCGGCCGGTCCATTCCCGTCCCCCACTACCCGGCCGTGACCTCACGCGCCCCCGCCCCGGAATCCGACCGGGCCCAACGATGACCTCCGCCCCGACGCCCCGCGACCGGACCCCCTCGACATGGTGGCGGGCGTGGCCGTATGTCGCCTTGATCCTCCTGCCGATGGCCTGCGCCTTCCGCCTCGTCCTGGACCCGTCGGCCCTCCTCGTCGATGGCCAGAACCCCAGCCTCGACAACGCTCAGAAAATCGAGACACCGGCCGTCGGCAACGACTTGACCCGCCTCTTTCTCCCCCACCACTCGGCGATGGCCCGGCGAGTCGCGAATCACGGACACCTGCCCGGCTGGGACCCTCGCGGCTTCGGCGGCCGCCCCGCCATCGGCAACCCCCAGGGCGGACTCTTCTACCCCCCCATCTGGCTCGCATGGCGATTCTGGAGTCCCTCCGCTCTTGGCTGGTTGACCTTGGCCCATCTCGCGTTCGCCGGAATTGGGGCCTATACGCTCGCCCGTGCGTCCAGCCTTTCGGTTCTAGCGTCCACAATCGCGGGCGGAATTTTCGAGGCGTGCCCTTACGTCCTCGGACACGTCGTCGCGGGCCACTATCCGCACGTCTGGGCCGCCGCCTGCTATCCCTGGGCCTTCCTGGCGGCGTCTCGGGCCCGCCAGGGCGACTGGTGGGGAATTCTCTCGTTACCCCCGGTTCTGGCGATGGCCATGCTTGCCGGCCATCCTCAGCCGGGGTATTACCTGGCCATCACCCTGGGGGCCTGGGGACTTTGGGATTTCCATCGCTCCACCCGGTTGGGTCAGCGTCCCCGGGCGTTCCGGCAACTGGCCACCTGGGCAGCAATCGCCGCGGCCACGGCAGGGCTCCTCGCCGTCGAGGTCGCTCCCGACCTGGCCTCCCGAAGTTGGGGCTTGCGAGGTGGGAAGCTCGGGCTCGACGATGCCGGCAAGTATCACCTCAACCCCGCGAACCTGCTCCAACTGTTGAGTCCACGTGCCCTTGGAGCGCCCGCGAACTATTTCGGTCACGACAACTCGTGGGAAGCCCAACTCGGCCTGGGATGGATTCCGCTGGTCCTGGCGGGGCTGGGCGTCGCCCTCTCGTGCAGGAGGGACCTGGTTCGAGGCTGGGGCGCCTTGCTAGGAGGCTCGTTGGCCTTCGCCGCCGGCTGGCGACTGGGCCTTTTCGCGATTCTGTACGAACTGCTCCCAGGGATGAACCAGTTGCGCGCCCCCGGCCGAGCCCTGTTTCTGGCCAATCTCGCCGCCGCGATGCTCGCTGGCCTGGGAGTCGACGCCCTCGCCTCGGCCCTCTCGTCTGACTGGAATACCTGGCTCCGTCGGTCCCGGGCGATCGCGATCGTGGCGATCCTCACGTTATTTGTGGTCGGAATCGCCGCTCCAGAACCCACGCCCCTCATCCCCGCGGCATCGAGGACCGGCCGACCCGTCCATCGTCGAGCCCATCCCGACCAGGAATTCGCGATCTGGGGAAAGTCCGCCAGAAGCCTCGCGATCGATCCGGTTTTCGTGCTGGCCCTGAGCGCGACGGCGGGAGTCCTGATCTGGGTCAAGCGAAGCCCGGCCAACTGTCCCAGGGCCGCCCTTGCCCTCGGTGCCCTTGCCCTGGCGGAGCTGGCCGTTCATGGGGCGATCGCGCTCAAGGCGTCCCCCTCGTCTCGATTCGATCGGCCCGACGCCCTCGATGCCGACGTCGCCCGACTGCTGCCCGAGGGTGGCCCCTGGCGAATCCGCGCCCGGGATGCCGCCTACGACGACCTCCGCGCCTCCCGGGCCGGAGTCGAGAAAACCAACATTCACGACTCCTTCCAGCTCCAGCACGCCGCCGACCTTTACCAGGCGCTCTACCCGATCTTCGACCCGCCCGGCCGCTCCGGCGTCATCCCCGCCGAGGTCCGTCAAGCGGTCCTCGACCGCATGGGGGTCGCTCTACTCATCACCGACCGACCCGATCCCAACGTCCCTTGGCCCGTCGTGGCCCGCGGGCAATCCGCCCACTCGGCGTACTTCATCCACCGCAATCCGACCGCCCTGCCCCGGGCCTACGTTGTCCCCCGGGCCGAAGTCGTCGCGACCGGCGAGTGCTCCCGCGATCGGCTTTCGAGAATCGACCCCCGCGCCGCGGTCCTCCTCCCGCATGACCCCCTGGCCAGACACCAGGGCCCCCGGCAACCGTTCCGGCCCGTTCACTACCGCGCCGATGACCCCGATCGCGTTGTGGTGGAGGCGACCACCACCGCCCCCGGCCTGCTCGTCGTGGCCGACACCTGGATGCCAGGATGGTCGGCCAAACTCGATGGCAGACCTGTATCCCTCCTCGAAGGCGACCTGGCCCACCGAGTCGTCGTTCTGCCGACCGCCGGCACCCATCAAGTCGTCATGACCTACCAACCCCCGGGCGCTGCTCTCGGCCGGGCTATCAGCACGTTCACCGCCTTCGCCTGGACGTTGACCGGCCTGGTCCTCCTCCTCGCGAAGGGGACCTCAAAAGCCACCCTCCACGGTCGAGCCCGCTCCCCCATCCGCCCGCCGCTCACCCGCCCTCGCGGCTACCCAATCGCCGGAATTCACCCTTTGCCTTGACGTCGCTCCTGGCAAGTTGATAATTTGGGTAAAATGGGCCTAACTTGAGCGGCATCGAGAGAGGGGTCGACCTTCCGACCTCACCCATGAACTACATGAATCTGATGGTCTTGCTCGACGGGGCGAACTGGTTTCTGGACCGGCACGTCGGGGGGGATCGCCGTCCCGTCTTCTTTGATCTGTCGAAGACATATCCTCCTTTGCTGGAACTGGACCGGCACGTCGACGAGATTCGCGAGGAGGTCCGCGGTCTGCTGACCCAGAAGCAGACAATTCCGAAGTATCACGAAGTCGACCGGATGCAGCATTACATCTCCGGTCGGTTCGATGCGGACAAGGATTGGAAAGTCTTCTACCTGTACGCGATGGGCGAGAAACCGGACGCCAATCGGTCCAGGTGCCCCAGAACCTCCGCGTTGCTCGACGGCGTCCCCGACCTCTTCCAGGCGTTCTTCTCGATCCTCGACGGCGGAAAGTCGATTCCTGCCCACCGAGGTCCGTATCGGGGCTACCTGCGCTACCACCTTGGCCTGATCGTCCCGCCGGTCGACCCTCCGTCCCTGCGGGTCAAGGATCAGCACTACACCTGGCAGGAAGGGCAGAGCGTTCTTTTCGATGATAGTTGGGACCACGAGGTCATCAACTGTTGCGCTTCGGAACGGGTCGTGCTGATCGTCGACGTCCGCCGGCCGATGCCGTTCATCTTCGACCGCTTCAATCGCTTTGCCGAGTGGGTCATGCGACAGGTCTATGGTAAGCAGATTCTGAAGAAACTGGCATGATCTTCCCAACTTCATGTTCGGAGAACCCACCAGGGATGCAACCCGCAGCCAACCCGTGGAAATTTCGCCGCGTCGACCGCTTGGCATGACGGTCGCTTGCATGTCTCGTCCCCCCAACGGCCTGCCCGCCGACCTCGCCTCGTTCTGCTTTAGGGAAGACCGTGGCGATTGGGCTTCATGACGTCGTAGACTCGAAAGACTCGTTCGCCAGGGCTGCCTCGCTCGGCTGGCCCTGGCTTCACGGATCTTTCGCTCGACGCGTCCGGTGGGACCGGCCGCGAGTGGAGTGGGATCGTGATCGGTTAGCGATTCGAGAGGGGGGGCGGTGCGATGAATGTGCTGGTCATCGACGTCGGCGGACATCACGTCAAGATCCTGGCTACCGGCGAGCAGGAAAAGCGTGAGTTCGAGTCGGGCCCGGACCTGGCGGCGGAACAGATGGTCGATGGCGTCCGAAAACTGGCGGAAGGTTGGTCCTACGAGGCGATCTCGATGGGCTACCCCGGTCCGGTCCTTCGTGGCCACCCGGTTGCCGAGCCGGTCAACCTTGGCAAGGGGTGGGTGGGCTTCGATTTCGAGAAGGCGTTTGGCGTCCCGATCAAGATCATTAACGACGCGGCGATGCAGGCGGTGGGCAGCTATGAAGGCGGGCGAATGCTGTTCCTGGGGCTCGGCACGGGCCTGGGTTCGGCCATGATCGTTGAGGGGGTCGTGGAACCCCTGGAGCTGGCCCATCTGCCCTACCGCAAGGCCACGTTCGAGGATTACGTGGGGATTCGCGGCCTCGACCGTCTGGGCAAGAAGCGTTGGCGGCGACGAGTGGCCGACGTGGTCAAGGCGTTCGAGGCGGCCCTCCAGCCGACCGACGTGGTCATTGGCGGTGGAAACGTGACCAAACTCAAGGAGATGCCCCCGGGCACCCGCGCTGGCGACAACGCGAATGCCTTCATCGGAGGCTTTCGGCTCTGGGACGACGGCTGCGGAATCCAGACCAACGCCATCCCCGTCCATGGGGCCGAGAAAGACGAAGCCAGGACGCCGACGGACGAAAACGAGGGAGAACACTCCGAAGCCCCGCACGACGGCGATTCGGGAACCCCGGCCGATGCGGCTTTGGATTCGCGGGTGCTCTCGGGAGCCCAGGAACAGAATTCCTGAGCCGAGCCCAGTGGCGAGATTTTCAGTACGAGCAGGCTCGGAGTCGATCCGGGCCTTCCTTCCAGAATTCAGGGGAAATCGCGATGCAACTGGGGATGATCGGCCTGGGTCGGATGGGCTCGAACATGGTTCGCCGCCTCATGAAGGCCGGCCACGAGTGCGTCGTCTACGACACGCACGCCGACGTCGTCAAGGATCTCGCGAATGAAGGTGCCAGGGGAACCTCCTCGATGAAGGAGTTCCTCGGCGCGCTTTCCAAGCCTCGGGCGATCTGGATGATGGTCCCAGCGGCCGTCGTCGACAAGATGCTCACCGAGATTGGTCCCCAACTCGAATCCGGCGACATCCTCATCGACGGGGGAAATTCCTACTACGTCGACGACATCCACCGCGCCGAGCAGTTCAAGGGCAGCGGTATCCACTATGTCGATGTTGGCACCAGCGGCGGCGTCTGGGGTATCGATCGCGGCTACTGCATGATGATCGGTGGTGAAATCGAGCCGGTGAAGCACCTCGATCCGATTTTCGCCACCTTGGCCCCCGCGGTTGACTCCGCCGAACGCACTCCCGGCCGAGAGGGCCAGTCCACCACCGCCGAGCACGGCTACCTCCACTGCGGACCCAGCGGAGCCGGGCACTTCGTCAAGATGGTGCACAACGGCATCGAATACGGCGTCATGGCCGCCTACGCCGAGGGCCTGGCCGTTTTGGCCCACGCCAACATCGGCAAGAAGTCGCAGACCGACGACGCCGAAACCACTCCCCTCCGCGATCCGAAGCTTTATCAGTATGACCTGAACATCCCCGATGTCGCCGAAGTCTGGCGACGAGGCAGCGTCATCGGCTCCTGGCTGCTCGACCTGACAGCCTCGGCCCTCCTGAAAGATCCCCAACTCGAGAACTTCGAGGGGCGAGTCTCTGACTCCGGCGAAGGGCGATGGACCATCAAGGCCGCTATCGACGAAGCCGTGCCAGTGCCGGTCTTGACAACGGCTCTCTATGAAAGGTTCGCCTCCCGAGGCGAGGCCGGCTTCTCCGACAAGCTCCTCTCGGCCATGAGGTACGAGTTCGGCGGTCACAAGGAAAAATCGGCCAACTCCTGAGCGACCCCGGACGGTCGGCCCACTCTCCTTCCCCTTTTTCGCCGGTGGAGCTCCCTCCGCGATGACCTCCCCGAAATCCGACGCCCTGGTCTTCTTCGGAGCGACCGGCGACCTGGCGTTCAAGCAGATCTTCCCCGCGCTCCAGGCGATGGCGCGTCGCGGGCACCTTGACCTGCCCGTCATCGGCGTGGCCAAGGCCGGCTGGGATCTCGATCGCCTCCGCCAACGGGCCCACGAAAGCCTGGAAACGCACGGAGGCGTCGACGAGGACGCCTTCAATCGCCTCCTCAAGAACCTGGACTACCTCGACGGCGACTACGAGGATCAGGCTACCTTCACTGAACTCCGCAAGAAACTCGGCGACGCCCAGCACCCCGCCCACTACCTGGCGATCCCGCCCTCCCTGTTTGGCCATGTTGTTGAGCAACTCGGCAAATCGGGCTGCGCTCAGGGGGCCCGGGTCATCGTCGAGAAACCATTTGGCCACGACCTCGACTCAGCCCGCGAGTTGAATCAGGTCCTGCTCGCCAACTTCGACGAGGCGTCGATCTTCCGCATCGACCACTACCTGGGTAAGCGGCCCGTCGAGAACCTTCACTACTTCCGTTTCGCCAATGGCTTCCTCGAACCGATCTGGAACCGTCACCACGTCAAAAGTATCCAGATCACCATGGCCGAGGAGTTCGGCGTCTCCGACCGGGGGTCCTTCTACGACGCCAACGGTGCCCTTCGCGACGTGGTCCAGAATCACCTCCTCCAGGTCGTCTCCTACCTGGCGATGGAACCGCCCGTGGGGCACGGTGACGAATCCCTCCGAGACGAGAAGGCCAAGGTCCTCCGCGCCGTCGCGCCACTCGACGGCGACTCCACCGTCCTCGGCCAGTTCCGAGGTTATCGCGACGTCAAAGGGGTGAAGCCCGACTCGCGGGTGGAGACCTTCGCCGCCATTCGCCTCGACGTCCAGACCTGGCGTTGGGAAGGCGTCCCCTTCTACATCCGCACCGGGAAATGCCTGCCCGAGACCTGCACCGAGGTCCTGGCGACCTTCCGCAAGCCGATCGCCGTCTACGGCCAGGCCCCCAACCCCAACCATCTGCGGTTCCGCCTCTCCCCCAAGATCGAGATTGGCCTGGGTGTCGAGATCATGGGTCCTGACGAGGAGATGAAGGGGAAGTCGGTCGAACTTCTGATCGATCATCAGGAAGTCCCCCACGAGATCCAGCCCTACGAACGCCTGCTCGATGAGGCGATGCGCGGCAACCAATCCCTGTTCGCCCGCGAAGACACCGTGGAACTCGCCTGGCAAATCGTCGACCCCGCACTCGACGGCGCCATGCCGACTCACGACTACGAACCCGGCTCCTGGGGCCCACCCGAGGCCGATTCCCTGCTGCGTGACGGCGACCAGTGGCACGCTCCGGAGTTGAAAACCGGAACGTGAACCGCGAACTGTCCGGCCCTGGCCCAGTCCGAAATCGAGCCATGCACGCTTCGGTCCGTTTGACTCTGTCGATCGGCGATTTAAGCTACCCTCGGGCACATCCAGACAAGCGCCTGGGGGTAAGGCACATGACGGGTCCACGCAGAGCATCCCGTTCCGCGACTCCGGCGGTCGAGGGCTGCGAGGGCCGATCGCTGGCCACATCGCTCGTTTTCATCTTCAATGGCAACGGTTACGGGGACGCCAAGCCAACCTCGCTGACAGCTAACGCCGCGTCCGTGATCCGACAAGCCGGCTTCCGCCCGGTCCAGCTCGCCTACCCGGCCCTCGGTTCGCCAGCGGTCATCAACAACGTCGCCCGCCAGATTGAGCGGATCAGTCACGGAGCCCCCGTCGGTCTCGTGGGCTTCAGCGCCGGCGGCAGCCTGGCCGAGCGATTGGCCGGCATTCCAGGCGTCAATGCCAAGGCCGTCCTCGCGGACTACAGTCCGCCCGACCTTCGCGATTACCTCGCCTTCCACGGCCACGACCACTTCAGCACCTACGTCGTTCAGCACGGCCACTTCAACACCGCGGCGTATGGCGCCCTCAGTGGACCAGTCCAAACCTCGGCCCACATGGTGGCGGCATTTGGCACCCGGGACGTGAATATCGTCGCGAACGCGTTTGAACCAAGTTTCCGCCGCGACTTCCCCGACGGCACGGTCTACGAATACAACGGCCCCCACGGCGTCGCGATCAACGCCAGCGTCCCCGCGCTTCACGACTTCCTGACCCACCTCTAATCCGCCGAGACGATCGACGGTTTCCCGTCCAAAAAGCACCGCCCACGCCAGGTCGGCGGCTCTGGTCAGGACCGTTTTGACCAGCGCCGACGACCATCACGTCCCTGGGGCCGGCCGACAGTCCCTGGACCCGCCACCTGGAAAACCAAGGCCAATCAGCCGATGGTCCCCGCCAGGGCTCGTTCCCGACCTGGAGTGGACTCCGGAGGCAAAAGCGTGAGGTCGAACACCTCGTCAAGGTTCGACACGCAATGAAACTCCAAGACCTCGCGGATGTCCTCGGGAAGATCCTCGATGTCGGCCTCGTTGGCCTTGGGCAAGATGATCCGGGCAATCCCCGCTCGATGGGCGCCCAGTACCTTTTCCTTGACTCCGCCGATCGGCAATACACGGCCGCGGAGGGTCGTTTCGCCGGTCATCGCAACGTCCTGACGGACCGGACGGCCCGACATGGCGGAGACGATCGCCACGGCCATCGCCACCCCCGCGCTCGGTCCATCCTTGGGGATCGCGCCGGCCGGAACGTGGACGTGAACCTCGATCGCCCCCGTTCGCTCCGAACCCATCCGTAATCGGGTCG
Source organism: Isosphaeraceae bacterium (assembly GCA_965201075.1). Taxonomy (GTDB): domain Bacteria; phylum Planctomycetota; class Planctomycetia; order Isosphaerales; family Isosphaeraceae; genus CBDAVP01. The sequence continues at coordinate 82,439 of CBDAVP010000007.1, forward strand.
ACTGGTTCGCCGCGAAGGTCAGCGCCGCGCGGGCCGACTCCTTCATCACGTCGCCAAGCTGCCCCGTCAAAATCAGCCCGACGCTTCCGAATCCCTCCGCCGAGGACGTTGTCGAGACGTCCGCGGAGGGTCGGTCCTGAAGCCTTCGCAGCGACGCCTCGACGAACATGATGTCACCGCCGGCCGGGGTGTAATACATCCCCGTCGCCACGCCAATCTCGCTGGCCGACCCTGCGCGTTCGGGGTGGACTCGCGGCCGACCGAGCAGGTCGCGCACCGACTCGGGAGTCACCAACGGATCGACCGTGTCCCCCCCGGCGATCTTCCTGGCCAGTTTCCGCGCCACCGCCCCCACCTGTCGCTCCAGTTGGCGGACGCCGCTCTCCCGGGTATACCGCCCCACCACGGTCGCCACGGCGTCGTCGGTAAAGGTTAATCCCTTGCCGGACAGCCCCGACTCCTCGAGTTGTCGGGGGATCAGGTAGGTCTTGGCGATCTCGGCCTTTTCACGCTCGGTATAGCCGGCGAACTCGACGACCTCCATCCGGTCCAGCAGCGGGGCGGGGATGTTCTGGACAAGGTTGGCCGTGGCGATGAACAGCACCTCGCTCAGGTCGAACGGGACGTTCAGGTAATGGTCCGTGAACGTGTCGTTCTGAGCGGGATCGAGCACTTCCAGCAACGCGCTGGCCGGGTCGCCTTGATGAGAGACCCCCAGCTTGTCCACTTCGTCGAGCAGGAAAACGGGATTCTTGGTCCCGGCCTGCTTGAGGCTCTGGATAATCCGGCCGGGCATGGCGCCGACATAGGTACGGCGATGTCCCCGAATATCGGCCTCGTCGCGAACGCCACCCAGCGCCGCCCGGACGTACTTGCGTCCCAGGGCGCGGGCGATCGACTTGGCGATGGACGTCTTGCCCACACCCGGCGGACCGGTGAACAGCAAGATGGGCCCTCGGGCCATCGCCTTGGCCTTGGCCTCGGTCGCGTCGGTGATCGTCTTGCCGGCGTCGGTCGGGGAAACGTCCTCGCCCACCTTCAGGGCCTCGGCCGGGACACCACCCGGCTCGCCGGCCTCCTTGGCCAGTTCCCCCGCGCGGAGTTGCCTCACCGCCAGAAATTCCAATACGCGATCCTTTACGTCCTTGAGGCCGTAGTGGTCCTCGTCCAGAACCTCGGTCGCGTGGCGGAGGTCCAGGTTGTCGTCGGAACGGGAATTCCAGGGGAGTTCGGCGACCCACTCCAGATACGTCCGGATCACCTGCGCTTCCATCGACTCGCGGCCCGACCGCTCCAGCCGACCCAGTTCCCGTTCAATCTCGGCGCGGGCTTCCCTGGGCAGTTCAAGCTTGCTCAGTTTGTCTCGAAGATCCTGGACCTCCCGAGACTGGTCATCCTCGCCCAGCTCCTTCTGGATCGCCTTGAGCTGCTCTCGGAGGAACATCTCTCGCTGTCGCTGGCCGAGTTCTTCCTGAACCTGCGACTTGATCTCGGCCTGGGCTTCGAGCATGCCAATTTGGCGCTGAACGTCGATCAGGACGCGGCGCATCCGATCCTCGACGCCCAGGGACTCGAGCAACGCCTGCTTCTCGACCGCGGGCAACTCCAGGTAACCGGCGACGAGGTCGGCGAACCGGCCCGGCTCGGTCACCGAGTCGAGCACCTGGTGCAACACCTCCTCGGGAAGTCCGCGCTTCTCGCCCAGTTCCATCGCCCGCTCGCGAATCTCGCGAGACATGGCGGCGAAGGCGGGATTCGCCTCGTCGACGGGCGGAATGTCCTCGAGCGGGGCGACCTCGACGGCGAGATACCCGTCCGCCTCGGAGTAACGCAGGATGTTCGCTCGCTTCTCGCCCTGGAGCAGCAGTTGCACGCCGCCCAGACCGCGCTGAACCTGGCCAATGCGGGCGATCAGGCCAACGCCGAAGAGTTGTTCCGGCAGCGGCTCCTCGACGTTCTCACGCTGGGCGACCGCGAAGACCAGGCCATTGGTCCCTTTCATCGCCGCCTCGACGGCGCGTAGGGTAGCCGGCCGTCCCACGGCGATCGGCACCGTCAACCCAGGAAAGATCACGGTCCCACGCATCGGCAGGACCGGCAATGTCAAAAGTTGGGCCATTGGATTTGCCTCGTTCACAAAACAACCCTCGATCTCGCCGAGCCCACGGCCCACGGCCCGCCGCTTTTCATTCTAATGGGACACGCAAATCATCCAAACCGCCGGAACATTGCGAGGTCAGGGAGCCAGGCGTTCAACCAGCCAACCGCCCTGGCCCGACCGTCGATAACGAATCCGGTCATGGAGGCGGCTGGGTCGCCCTTGCCAGAACTCGACAACCTCATGGGCCACGCGGAATCCTCCCCAGTGGAGCGGCCGAGGAATTCGCCCCTCGGGAAATTGCCGCTCGAAGGCACGAGCCCGCTCCTCCAGGGACTCCCGATCCGGGACAATCTCGCTCTGCGGGGAAGCCCAGGCCCCCAGACGAGACCCGGCCGGCCGCGACTGGAAATAGGCGTCGGACTCCTCGGCCGAGACCCGGGTCGTTTTTCCCTCGATCCGCACCTGGCGTTCCAGTTCCGGCCAGAAGAAGGTCAAGGCGGCAAACGGGTTGCCCTCCAGGTCTCGCCCCTTGCGTCCCGAATAGTTGGTGAAGAAGGTGAAACCCGCCTCGTCGAATCCCCGCAAGAGCACGACCCGAGCCGAGGGCCGATGGTCCGGCCCGACCGTCGCCAGGGTCATGGCGTTGGGTTCGGGGACGCCCGCGTCGGTCGCGTCGCAAAACCAGGAAGCGAACTGGGCGATCGGGTCGGCGGCCGCGTCCGACTCGCTCAGACTCGCCTTGCGGTAATCCGTCCGCATCTCCGCCTGGGTCATCGCGAGGTCTCCGGTGGGGACGTCTCTACCTTATAATAGTAAGGAGCCGGCGACCCCCAGGCGATCCTCCCGGTCCCGGGCCCCCGCCGAGCCATTCCCGAGAGACGTTCCGAATTGACGGGTCAAACCGGAATGCGCGCCTCCGATGTGGCGACCCTGTTGGCTTTCACGGTCCTGGCGACAGCCTTCACCCTGATCGTCCCGGTCTTCGAGGCGCCCGATGAGCCCGACCACCTCGCCCACATCAATTTCGTCGCGAGTCGAGGGGAATTGACCAACCAGTTCGACCCCGACCGCTTCGTCATCGCCGAGGGGAACCAGCCGCCCCTCTATTACGTCGCCGCGGCAATCCTGGTCAGAGCCTTCGGACCCTTCGACCACTCGGTGAGCGTCCACTCGACACGCAACCCCGAGCACCTCTGGAACGGCGGTCCAACCTTCTCGACACCCCTATTCCGCCACCCCGTCACCTTCCGCTCGGCGGCCGACCGCCGAATCTTCTACCTCCTGAGGCTCTTCACGGTCGCCCTCGGCGCCGCGAACCTCGCGGCCCTTCTTCGGCTCTCTCGCCGACTCGCCAGGGGCCCTCAACAGGCCTGGACCGCCGGCTGGCTGGTCGCGACCCTCCCGCAGTACCTGTTTCACTGCGGCGTCCTGGGCAACGACGTCCTCGCCGCCCTGCTGGCGACGCTCACGATCGAAGCAGCCTTCGCCGCCCTCGATGAGCCGACCCGTTGGCGGCATTACTCGCGGATGGGGTTGGCTTTGGGGCTCGGTCTGATCTCGAAAAAAACCTGCCTGACACTTTTACCGGGCCTGGCGATCCTCCTGACCGTCATCCTCTTCCGCCAACCTCGAGAGCGACGAACCACGTGGATTTGGAAAGGCCCCCTGCCGGCCCTCGGGATCGCCCTGGTCGTCGCCGGCTGGTTCTTCGCAAGGAATCAGCGCCTTTATGGCGATCTCCTGGGCACGAAGATGGAGCGCATCACACTGGCGTTCGCCGCCACGCCCCGCCCCTTGGTCTCGGACTATTTCCGGTACGATTTCCCCAAAGGTCTGACCCAAACCAGTTTCGGCCGTTTCGGCTGGCTCAACATCTCCTTTCCGTGGCCGGTCTACGTCCTGGAAAATCTTGTTCTGGGGGGATGCGCCCTGGGCCTGCTGGCGGGCTGGCGAACACTCCCTGGTTCCCAAAGGGCTCGGCTGGCGATGGCGGCGGTCTTCCCCTTGGCGGCCCTGGCGGGAATCATCCATTTCAATCTGACCTTCACCCAGCCCCAGGGACGTTACCTTCTCCCCGCGATCGGCCCGATCGCCGTTCTGCTGGTCGAGGGGGCGTCGTGGTGGCTCCGCCGACGCCCGTCGTGGACCTCAACACGCTGGGTCGCGGTCTTTTGGGTGGTCGTCACGATCGCGATGGACCTCCTGGCCCTCCAGCGGATCAGCCGGACCTGTCCGGGAGCTGGTCGCGAAGTCCTGGGGATGTGAAGTCATGCGCATCGAGCGGATCGCCGAGGGGCTGAGAATTGAACTGGCCGACGAGTCCGACACCGAGGCCCTCGGCCGGGCGATCGCCCGGATCGTCGTCCCAGGTACGACGATCGCACTCGACGGCCCTTTGGGCGCCGGCAAGACGCGGCTGACCCGGGCGATTGCCGAGGCCCTGGGCGTCGACCCTCGCGAGGTTGCCAGCCCCACCTTTGTCTTGATCCACGAATACGAAGGCACTCTCCCCCTCTTTCACTTCGACGCCTATCGCCTCCCCGACGCCGAGGCCTTCGACGCCCTGGGAGCCGCCGACTACTTCGGCGCTGGGGGCGTCTGCCTGATCGAATGGGCCGATCGCGTGGCCGATCGCCTCCCCCCCGACGCCTGGTCGATCCGCATCGCCCCGCTCGACCCCTCCCGTCGCGTCGTGACCCTGACCCTCCCCGCCATCACCGCCGAATCGTTGCGAATCGCCCTGGCCTCACCCGTTGAAGACGTCTCTCCGAGATGAGGCGCAACATCGCCGGTCCCTCGTGAAGCTCGGCGGGACCGGGTATCGTCGCGAACCGGGTCGTCGCCTGAGCGAGGTCCCCAAAGCGCCCGGTCCACCTTCCGAGGACGTCCTCCATGAGATTCGCCTCGCTCGCCCTCGTCCACCTGCTCTCCTTCGGAGTGCCTTCCGTCGCTCCGGCGGCCGATCCTCCCGCCTCCGAAACCCTCGACCTTTGGCCAGGAGCGGCCCCGGGCGAGACCGGTGAGGTTGGACCCGAGGTCCGCAAGGGGGAAAACCCCGTCACCTCGATCACAAACGTCACCAAGCCCTCGATCACTGTCACCCGCCCAGCGCCGGACAAGAACACCGGAGCCGCCATCGTGGTCTGCCCCGGCGGCGGCTACAACGCCCTGGCCTGGGACCACGAAGGAGAACAGGTCGCCCGCTGGTTGAACGACCTGGGCGTCACCGCGGCAGTCCTGAAGTATCGCGTTCCGAGGCGTCCCGGCTCCCCGAAAGACCAGCCGCCGCCCCAGGCTCTCATGGACGCCCAGCGCGCTCTGAGCCTGGTCCGAAGCCACGCCAACGACTGGTCCGTGGACGCCAGCCGGGTGGGAATCCTCGGCTTCTCCGCGGGCGGCCACCTCGCCGCCTGGGCCGCCACCAACCCTGACCCCCGAACCTATTCGCCCGTCGATGCCGCCGACACCTTTGGTTCTCGCCCAGACTTCGTGGTCTTGATCTATCCGGGCGGCCTCCTCAAGGGCGATCAGCTTTCTCCCGAGATCCACGTCACCTCGCAAACGCCCCCAACCTTCTTCGCCCACGCCAACGACGACCCCGTGCCCCCCCAGGGAAGCGCCCGGCTCTACCTGGCGATGAAAGAGGCCGGCGTTCCCGCCGAACTGCACATTTACAACTCCGGCGGGCACGGCTTCGGCATGAGGGCCTCGCCCCACCCCAGTTCTCACTGGTCGGACCGTTGCGCCGAATGGCTTGCCGACCGGGGCCTCCTCCGACCCGCTCCGACGCCTTGACAGGATTCGCTCAAGTCGAGACAGCCGTCCCGGATTCTCCAAAGGGGATGAACTGGGACGGAACTCAACTGTGGGCCGAATGGCCGCCGCTGTCTTCTCCGTGAACCGTGCCGCCCGATCGGCGACCCTCCGCCCATCCCGGCGGGGCTTCGAACGCTACTCCGCCGACACCTTTGGGAAGGTCGCTCACGAGATTGGCTCTACAGGTTAGGATATCCTCTCAAAGTCGCGGTCAGTCAAAGGTTCTCGCTTGAGCGATCCGTGCCCGATCCGGAAACCTCCTACCCATTTGACGTCGCGATCCTCGGCGCCGGGGCCGCCGGCCTGTTCGCGGCGATCCGAGCGGCGGAGCGTGGTCGAACCGTCGTGCTCCTGGAAAAAAATCGGCGGGCGGGCGTCAAAATCCTGATGTCTGGCGGCACCCGCTGCAACCTGACCAATGCCAGAGGTTTGCGTAATCTCGGCGTGATCTCGGGTCCGGTCGACCCAGGCTACGATCCCCGAGAGGCCCGCGGAGCCCGCGCGATTCAGGCGGCGTTTGGACCGAACGGCGTTTTCCTGGCTCCCTCGTTGAAAGCCCTTTCGGTCGAGGCGACCGTGGAACTCTTCGAGGCCGAGGGGGTCGCCACTTACGTCGAGCCCAACGGCAAGGTTTTTCCCGCCTCCGACCGAGCCACCGACGTTTTGGCCGCTTTGCTGGCTCGCCTCTCCCGGGCGGGAGTGACCCCTCGGGTGGAATCGCCAATCTTCTCCGTCGAGCCAAAGCCCGGCGGCGGGTTCACCATCGAGGCCGGGGGTAAACCCCTCACGGCCAACCGGGTCATCCTTTGCGTTGGGGGCCAGTCGTACCCCGGCTGCGGCACTCGTGGAGACGGCTACGCGATCGCCCGGCGATTTGGCCACTCGATCGTCGAGCCCCGCCCGGCGCTGGTGCCCTTGCGAGTGACGCCGTCCTGGGTTCCGGAACTGAAGGGACTGGCCCTGCCCGATGTCGTCGCGTCCATTCTGCCGCCGACGGGGACGAACGGTCCGACCCTGCTCCAGCGGCGGGAAGCCGTGCTGTTCGCCCATTTTGGCCTGAGCGGGCCTGCGATCCTGGACATCAGCCGCGCCGTGGCCCGTCACGACGGCCCCGACCCGTTGACCCTGACGCTGGACCTCGACCCCGGAACCAGGGCCGAAACTCTCGAAGCTCACCTGGTGGCCAGGAGCCGGGTCGGCCGCCCCTCGGTGCTGAATCTCCTGCCCGAGCCGATCCCCCGGCGTCTCGGCGTGGCCGTGCTCGACGCCGCCTCGGTCCCCCCCGGACGAACCGGGCCCGAACTGTCCCGTGACGAGCGTCGGCGACTGGTCTCGGCGATCAAGGGACTGGCCCTGCCGGTTGCCGGGACGTTGGGATTCGCCAAGGCCGAGGTCACCAGCGGCGGCGTGTCGCTGGGTGAGGTCCATCCCGAGACCCTGGAAAGCCGCCTCCAGCCAGGCCTGCACTTCGCGGGAGAAGTCCTCGACCTCGACGGGCTCATCGGCGGGTACAACTTCCAGGCCGCCTGGTCGACCGGCTGGCTGGCGGGTCAACAAGCCTGACCCATTGGACTTGACGCCCCCGACCGATTCCCCTAGATCAAGCCGCCATCCTCCCTTTCGAGGCTCGGGAAGGATCGGGAATCGCCCCGTCCCCCTCGGAAGGCCGTCCCTTGGTCAGGTCACGGGCCGCCCATGCAAGACGCTTCCCCCAGCCGTCCGAAACGCTGGCCCCTGGGCTTTCTGGGGATGATTGCATTGGTGATGGCCACCGAACGCGGCCTCGACCCCTTCGCCGCGACCCTGGTCAACATGACCCAATGGGGCTGGCGTTTCACCCACCGGAGCCTTCCCAGCCAAGCTCCCGGCCGCGACATCCTCTGCTTCGGGGACAGCCTGGCGATGTTCGGCATCCAACCCCGAGTTCTCCAGGAACGTCTCCCAGGTCGCGGCGTCTACAACCTCGCGATTCTCTGCGGCCAGACCCCCTCGAGCTACTTCCTGTTCCGCCGCGCCCTCGCCGCGGGCGCGCGTCCCTCGGCGGTCGTCCTCAACACCCGCCGCTGTTTGCTGGCCTGTGACCTGACGATCAATGACCTCCATTGGGCCGAAATGCTGACCGACCGCGAATGCCTGGAACTGGCCTGGACCGCCCGCGACGCCGACTTCTTCGCCAAAACCTTCCTCGGCATTCACCTCATCAGCTACCGAGAACGAGACGCCCTGCGCAAGAACGTCCTGGGAGCGTTCGGGGGCCAGGACACCGCGACCCTGGTCTGGAACCGGGGACTGGTCAGCAACATCCGTCAGAATCAAGGCGCCGCGGTCTTCTGGCCGGTCCCGCACCCGCCCCAGACTGTCGCCGCGCCGGCGCCTCCCGGCACCCGACCCGGACCCTGGAACCCTCGCCCCTATAATGTCGAGTATCTCCGCCGGTTCTTCGCCCTGGCCGCGTCGAAGGGCATTGCCGTCTACTGGGTCGACCTGCCCGAGTGTCCGGCCAACGAAGATCAATGGACCCGCTCGGGAGACCGTCAGATCGTCGATCGGTACACTCGAAACCTCCTGGCCGAATTTCCCAACGTCGTCGCGGTCAGCACGCCCCAGTCGAGCTATCCGGACGCGCTCTATTACGACGATGCCCACCTCTCCCGCCACGGGGCCACAATCTTGAGCGAGGACTTCGCCGAGGTTTTGGCCCATCCGCCCTCGAAGGCCGACGGCTCGGCTCGTCGGGTGCAACTGCCGCCGTTCGTCGAGCGAGCCGACCCCGTCCGTCTGGAAGACTTCGGTGAATCCACGACGGCCATGAGAGCGCGAGAGGCAGCCGAAACGGTCCGTCGCTAATTCAACGCTCCTGGGCCGGCCCATCCATCGGCGCGTCGACCCTTCCCCCGTCGCGAATCTCGGCCGAGCCCCCGGCCGCCTCCGCCGGGGTTCGCAACTTGCCGATGGTCCGCTTCCAATGGGTTTCCAGGGGACCGAGGTCGGATCCGAACACCTGGCCGAAGGCAGCCAAGCCTCGACCGGGTTCGCCCACCGGCGTCGGCGTCTGGAGCAGGTCTAGATAGGCCCGAAACTCTCGGGGATGCTCCCTCCTCAAAAAATACACCAGGGCCCACGCCTCGGCGTAGCGGCCGGGTTGGTAGCCCCGGCCGAAGCCCGAGTCTCGCAGGATGGCTTCGAGACGAGAGGGAGGATTCAAGGCTCGCCAGACTGGGAGACGGAAGTCGTTCGGCCGACCGACCCCCGCCCAACGGCCGCCCCGGACGACCTCGAACTGCATCGCCAGCCCTTCCTGGAGCCAGACTGGCCACGCCCCCGGTCCGGGGCACAGGCCGCTCGCTTCGACGAGTTGGTGAACCTGTTCGTGGGTCGCCGTGGCGACATCCACCCCCCGCCATTCCAGGTCGAACAGCAACTCGCGGCGGGCCAATTCGCCACGCGACCGCGCCGACCCCGGCCGCCTCGCCAGGACAGCGCGGGCCGCGGCAACCGCCTCCCGGGCCGGGCGTTGCGGCGCACCCTCTCGGGCATCGAAGGCCACGATGGCGTGAAGGGTCGGGTGAAAATAACCTCGGGTCGAACGAAATGCATCGGCCCCTTCCCGGTGCAGAAATCCCAGGTAAGCGTCCTGATCGGCCAGCCAGACGGAGGCCATCCGCCATGCCGGCATGGGCAAGTCCACCCCCCACCCGGCCAGTTCCAGGTAAAAGGTCGTGATGACCCGTTCCAGGAGGGCCACGCGCGCCATCGCCTCGGCCGGATCATGCTGGTGCAGCAGCACGACATGAGGACCCCGAGCCACGGCGAACTGGCCTCCAAGTGCCCGGTTCAACGGCCCGAGGTCGGGGTCGGGCCGATCGACCTCCAGCCGATCGCAAAGGGCGAGCACCCGGCCGCTCGGTTCCTGGGCGGGATCGGCCTGCCTCGACGCCCGGAACATGGCGACGGCCTCGGTCGTCAGGCCACGTTCGAGCGCCCACCAGCCGGCCGCGAATTGCTCTCCCGCGGTGCCTCGTCGAGCCCGGGTCGCCCGCTCCGGCCACTCCTCCTCGGGACTTGGCAACCGAATTCGTTCTTGAACCTGCTCCGTCGAGAACTCCCAGGTCCGTCCCGGAGTGGACAACAACCACCGCCCCCCAACCTGCTCCGCCAACACCTCCACTTCCCCACCGCCCGCGAACCGAATCACGTCCCCCCGTGTCGTCTCAACGACCAATCCGCCCAGCAAGATCGCCAGAACGAGGAGACCGACTCGGCCACGAGACCTTCCCGGCCACCGATCCTCGGAGAGGTCCACGACCGGTCGCCCCGCCGTCGCGATTGACACGTACCGCCTCGAAATTTAGGATGGTGAGCCCTGCCACCGTAGCTCAATCGGCAGAGCACCGCTTTCGTAAAGCGGGGGTTGGTGGTTCAACTCCACTCGGTGGCTTTCGACTCGTCCCTTTTTTTGATCTTAGCGGCCCCACCTCGGATCGCTTCAACCGGTCCGATTGGCCTGACTTTCGACGATGGCCGTTCGCTCAGTAAGGTCGACGGGCTGGGCGACACGCGTCTGACGCTCGGCGATTCGCACTCGTCCTCGGGATGGGCGAACGCGGTCAGCGCCATTGTTGGCGGTGGTCTGGTCGAGACCATCCGCCTCTCCTGACGGATCCGATCATAGCCATCCTGCACGGGCCTGCCAACGTCGTCGACCCTCTCGTCGGGGTCGAACCGGGCCAGAGGCTTCCAACCTTGGAAGTCGCGGGTCCAGTGGATCGTCGAGGGTTAGGGTTCGTGGGCTAGCCGCTCGCGAAGCTGTTCGAAGCGGTTGCGGAGGTCGGCGCCGCCGAGGTCGGGGTGGAGGATCGCGGTGCCGTCGATGAGTTGACGGGCTTCTCGGGTCTTTTGAGATTGGGAATAGGCCAGGGCCAGGCCGAACCGCGCCGAGAGCCAGGGCAGCGAACCGGCGGGGAAGCGGCGGGCGAGTCTTCGATAAGCGTCGGAAGCGCGGGCGGGCAGGCCAAGTTGGGCCGCGGCCGAGGCGAGATCGGCAAGTTGGCGATCGTCGAGCGTCCCGAGGTTGAGTTCGGTGTCGGCCATCGCCACGCGTGCCGAGTCCGGGTCACCGCTCAACATCAGGGCGCGAATCCTTCGGAGGGTGACCTCGGTGCGGATCGCGGGGGGTAGCGTTGTCGGGTTGGCCGACAGCGGGTCGATCAGGGTTCGGATCAGGGTGCCGGCCCGTCGTCGGGGTAGATCGGCGTCGGAAGCCGAGGCGGCGCGGTCGATCAGGCGGGCGAGGTCGAGGAGGTCGGCCGGCGAGCCCCGGCGGGCCTCGGCGCGGGCCTCGGTCTCGGCGTCGACAGTCCTGGCAAGCTGGGCCAACGCGGCAATCCGGAGGCGACGCGCCAAAGGGGCCAGGTCGGTCCGATTCGCGGTGCGTAGGGCTCGTTCGCAGGCTGAAAGGGCGGCCTCGGGACGGCCGACCGAGGGGGTCAGGTCGAGTCGGGCTCGGCGGAGGTCCAGCACTGCCCGATCGGGAGAGTCCCCGGCCTCGGCGGTCGCCCCGTCCAGAAACCGCTGGGCTTCGTCCATGGCTCGAAGCGAGGCCGCGGCGTCGCCGTTGAGCCGTTGGGCGTCGAGGTCCGCTTCCAAGAGATCCAGGGCGCGGAGCCGAGCGTCGAGCCAATGAGGCGAAACGGCGGGTAGCGCCGACCAGAGCCTGACCGCGGCGGCTCGGTCCCCGGCGGCGAGTCGGATGAGGCCCAGCCGCCAACGGGCCTCCTGGGTCGAGGGGTCCTTGGGGAAGTCTCGGACCTGAGTTTCAAGCGCCTCTCGGTAGGCGAGTTCCGGGTTTTTCCCGACCGACTTGCCGAGCAATCGCTCGCGGGTGAGGATGCGAAGCAGTCCAGCCTTGGGTTGGATCGGTCCAGCCTGGGGGTCCTGGGCCAGTTGGGTCAGCAGGGCGTCCGCCGCTGAGTAGGATCCGGCCTGAAACAGAAACGCCGAGGCGCGGAACCGGAGGGCGGCGGCCTGGGGAAGATGGCCTAGCGCCGCGGCTTTTTCAGCGGCCGATGCGGCCAAAGCGCCGGCGCGGTCAGGGTGGCCCAGGAGCGAGGCCCCCTCGGCCAGCGTGTCGCGCCCTTCCGGCCCGAGTTGTGGGTCGGGCTGGGAGACCGCCGCCGCCAGCGAGGCCAGGGCCGTGTGGCTTTCTGGTCGACCCGAACCGCGGAGGGCCTCGGCGTGCTCGAACAGGTCGACCTCGACGGCTCGGCGAGCCGGTCCTTCTGGAAGGTCAGCGCGGCGGGCCAGTAAGACTTTCAAGGCCAAGGCCTGACGACGAGTCTCGTCGAGCTTCGACGTCAACGCCGCCTGGAGAGCCTCTTCGAACCGCTTGCGGGCAATGAGCAGGTCCACCCGGACCCCGAGCAATTCCGATTCGGAGGGGGTCGGGATGCTCTTGCTGGCCGCCTCCCACTCGGAGGAGGCCAGATCCAACCGGCCCAGGGCCGTCGCCAGCGACGCTCGCAGCACGTGGGTATGCCCGGCAAGGTCCGCCAGGGGGTGCGGGCCCTCCAGAATCGCCAGGGCCTCGACTCTCGACGAGGCGGCCGAGGCTGGATCCAGTTCAGCGCGGTCGGCCAGGGTCCGAGCCAGTCGGTAGCGGACGTTCGCCAGGAAGGGGTCGGCCGGTTTCTCGGGAGGCTTCAGGAGCAGGGGCCGCAGCATCGTCAGCGAATGGTCGAAGGCGGACAGCGCGGCGGTCCGGGAGCGGGAGTCGGCGGGGTGATCGGCGAGTTCTCGGCATCGAGCTTCCCCCTGAGCCCATCGGTAGATGCCCGCCTGAAGTGCCAGGGGCCGGGCACCCTGGCTCTCGGGAGTTTTGCCGGTGAAACCCTCCAGCAGCGAAGCGGCCTCGGCCCACCTTAGCGCCGCGACCGCGGGAATTCTCGCTTTCTTGGCCGCGTCGTCGAGGTTGGCGGCCAACTCCAGCGCCAGACGCTCCCGTTCGGCCAGGGGTACACGGGCATCCTCCAACTGAGGCCGGAGGTCCGCCATGTGGCGATCCAGGTCATCGGCGTGCGCCCACGAAAGGCACGCCAGGACGACCCCCCAGCCGGCGGATAGTCGATTTCGGTCCACGTCCGCCTCCCCCTCGCTCGTCGCCTTTTTCCACAAGCTCAATCGGGACGTCCGCTTACGATCCCAAAGGCGATTTATCGGTGAAGAAGCTCATGGTCGGAACGAGCGGATGGACTTCCCAGCGGGTGCCGACCCAGGCGTGGTGCTGAACGGTCAAATTGTCGCCGTCGAGGTCGATCTCCAAGAACCCGGGAGGGTGCAGTCCCGTGGGGTCTCTCAGCAGCGGAGCGCCGGAATTGAGGCAAAGCTGCGCCGGCAGTTCGCGGGGGTGGAAAGCCCAGGCGGCGTGCACGTGCCCGCAGCAGAACAGGTGAGGGCCGAGGTCGGCGAGCCAGGCTCGGGCCTCGGAGGCGTTGAGCAGCCGTTTCTTGGCCAATTCCTTCTCATACGGCGGTGGCGCGGCCAGCGGGTAGTGACAGGCGATGATCAGCCGACGGGGGCGATTGGCGGGGTCGGCGATCAAGGAGCGGGCGGCGGCGAGTTGCGCGGGGGGGAGATAGCCCCGGGCCGTGATGTGGGAACGGGTGGCGTCGAGGCCGAGGATGGCGGTCTCGGAATCGAGCGGTCGCAGCCAGGGGTAAGTCTGACTGGGGGCGTACCGGCCGAAATACTTCTCGAATTTCCGGCGACGGACCGAGCCGCTGGTGTATCGATCATGATTGCCGGGCACCACCGTCGCTTTGGAGGGGTCGGCCAGCAGAGGTTCCAGGGCGGCCAGGGCGGCTCGAAATTCCGAAGGGAGCGCCGTGGTCGTCAGATCACCGGTGATCAGGACGTGGTCGGGTGACAGCGAGGAAGCGCGATCGACGACCTGGTCGATCCGTTCCAGCCGAAACTTTCGGGCCCGCCCGCGAACCAGTTCGGCGATCCCGAGTGATCGCTTGCTGAACAGGCGCAAGGGGTTGAGACTATAGCGCCAGATGTGGACGTCGGAGAGGTGGACGATCTTCACGGGGAGCGGTCCCGGCGGCGACGAGGGGTCGTCGGGGACTCAGACGCGGGCCGCGCCGGGCACGACCAGCGTGATGGTCCCCTTCAACGTATAGTAGGCGGTGTTGAGCTTCGGATTGAAGTGGCCAACGAAAGTCCCCGAGCCCTGCGCTCCATCGTAGACCCCGGCGTAACCGGCGACGAAGAAGGGACCGGTGAATTGCAGCGGCTTCCCCTGGTTCTTCTTCGTGGCGCCAAAGATCGCCACGGCGAGGACATCGCCGTTCTGGAGGGTCAGGGTTCCTGTCGAAGTAAAGGATCCGAAGGTATTCAAAGCCCCCGTGACCTGCCCGGTGAAAACCTGAATTTTCGAGGCTCGGCCGGCGAGGTTTGCCGAGTTGTTGCTATACCCCTGGCCCGGTACGGGGTCGTTCGTGAGGACGAACAATTGACCGGCGCCGACGAGCGGTACGGTGACCTTGTGCGTCACCGTCGGAGTCTCGACGTGCTTGGCATGACCCGGGGTGATCAGCGGGTGAGAGGCAGTGCTAAGGACCTCACGACGCTCCAGCGAATCAAAGGTGAGCGCCCGCCGCCTCAATTTGTGAATCCTCATAAGCACCCTCGATACGGTTCCATCCGGGGTGGAGACCAGCGACTCGGCACATTAGGAAGGTCGGCAAGGCAGGAGGACTGGGCGAGTTCGCTGGAGTTGGTAAACTTTGGAGGTCAGGTTGTCCAGCCGATCAGGGCGACCAGCACATCGTAAGCCACATGGGTGCCGACGGCGATGCCGAACCCTCTGGCCAGGAAGATCCACGAGAAGACGATACCGGCGGACCAGCGGAAGATGAAGGCGTACCAGGTGAACGGTTCGCCAGGTGCTCCCGCGTGATGTGCCAGGGAGAAGGCCAGGGCCGAGGCTGTCATCGCCAGGGCCAGCGCGGGCGCTCGGGGCAGGAGCAGGAGCCGGGCGGCTCCGTACAGGATCGACAAGATGGCCAGGCGGAACAGAGCCTCCTCGTAGACTCCCGCCCCCAGATAACCAACCAGGGCCACCAGCCGTTCTCGGGATTCCCCCGAGGGCGGTCCGATCGGTCCAGCGTCCGGGTCTGGAGAAGGGGCCGACAGTATGGCGTGAGTCTCCAGGTGCGCGAACCCCAAATACACGGCCCGGCCGAGGCCCACCAAGGCCATCGCCAGGATGAGGCTTTCGAGGGCCATCCCCGCCAGACACCACGCCGAGAGCCGCCAGTTGCGCGGGGTGAACGACTCCCAGGCCAAAAGGGCGAGCACAATCGCCAGGGGCGGGAACCAACGGTCGGTCTGACCAACGGTGGCCAGGCCCCGGCGAACCCAGGCGTCGGCCCCTGAGCGAACCGCCGCCGCCGAGGCTCCTCCCAGCCATGCGACCCCCAACTCGTAGGTGGCCAGCAAGGGGATGACGAAAACCAGGCCATGCAGTGGTCGGCGAGCCTGGGCCCAGTACGACTCGGGGGGGTGCCGCCAGGACGAACCCCGTCGGCGACCGTCCCTTCCGCGAGAGTCGCGGTCGAGCCGGCCTCGATCCCGATCGAGGCGGTCTCGCGCGTTCAGGCGGCGTTCCGATTTCCGGACGTCTTGAGTAAACACGGAATTGGCATCGGCCTCGGGTCGGATCGAGGCGAGCGATTCGGGGCTCGGCGGCGGTCGAGGGGTTGGATTTTGCCGGATCGTCCGGGCGGGTCGAAGCAACACTGGAGGACTTGCGCGTTGTGGACGCTTGACGAGGGGAATCGGGCGGTCGACAATAACCCGCCTGCGTCCCCCGTCAAATCGACCCTTCGACCCGCGGTGCCGGGTCGCGGATCGAAATGACACCCGCCCGAGTGCTTTGCAGACTGTCCGCCCGCGAGGTCCGGCTTGGTCCGGGAAGGATAGGCGAGTGATTCCGCGGTTCCGTCTGGTCTCGACCCTCCTGGGGCTCGCCTGGCTGACTGGCTGCGGAGGATCCTCCGCCCCTTTGGCGTTCGTCGCCAACGACCACCTGGCCGACGAGTTGCAACCTCCGGTCAAGCCCTCGCTACGAGCCAAGGTTGCCCAGTATGTGAGCCAGGCGTTTGGCACCTCTCCGGAATCGCCCAGGGTGCCGTCGCTGGCGGTGGAATTGGTCCCTTCGCTAGCGAAGGTCGACCCGCAAGTCGAAGGCGGGTATCGCCTTTATCGACGCCATTGCCAGCACTGTCACGGGTCATCCGGAGATGGAAACGGTCCCACGGCCGATTTCCTGTTTCCCCGCCCTCGTGATTATCGCAAGGGGAAGTTCAAGTTCACCTCGACCGCCTCGGACCAGAAGCCGACCCGTGAGGACCTGCGCAAGGTGTTGCGGGAGGGGCTTCATGGGACGTCGATGCCGGCGTTCGTGGCGTTGATGTCCCCCGAGGAGACCGAGCGGGTCATCGACTACCTCATCCTGCTGACCCTGCGAGGCGAGTACGAGACGCGGATGCTGACCGAGGCTGGGGCCGATGACGAGGAGGCGCTGGCCGAGGCGAGCGAGGGGCATCTGGAGGCGGTGGTTTCGAGCTGGAAGGACGCCGATGGGGCGATTGTCGAGCCGGCGTCACCGCGAGTCGAGGCCGACCACGCCAGCATTGTCCGGGGCCGGGATCTGTTCTGGAAAAGCGACTGCCTGGGCTGCCACGGCCCTCAAGCGAAGGGGAATGGCCAGAGCTTCGTCGACGAATCGACCTTCCGCCGAATCGCCTTCCAGGATTCGAAGGCCCTCGCCAGGCTCGATGACGCCGAGGTGCTCGGGTTGCTCCTGGCTCAGCAGGAGCAGGTCAAGGTGGGGGGAGAGCCGTCACCGCTGCCCGAGGAGATTCGCTCGGTGGCCGGTCCCAACGCTCCGCCTTATCTCAAGGTCGACAGCATCCTGACTCGCCTTCAGGATGAGAAAAAGGTCCGCAAGGACGGGTCGCGGTGGAGGGTCCTGGTGAGTCCGTCGCTGGTTGCCCGGCAACGCAAGGACCGCGAGGCCTGGCTGGGCTCGCTGGACGAGTGGGGTAACCCGCTGCGGCCCGCGAATCTGAACCGCGGCGGGACCACCGTTTACAAGGGGGGACGGCGCCCCCTGGATCTCTACTGGCGGATCGCCAAGGGGATCAACGGGGCCAAGATGCCGGCCCACGAGCAGTCGCTCAAGCCCGAGGAAATCTGGGACCTGGTCAACTTCGTTCTGGCCCTGCCTTTTGAACCGGAACTGCTCAAGGGAAATCCGCCTCCGCCCACCGCCTCCGCCTCGACTGCTCCGAGCGAGATGACACGATGAGGCGTTCGGCGGACTTTCTGGGGGCCGATCGAGTGGGTTGAAGATTGCGGGTAGGGCTAGGGGGACATCCTCGGCCCCTCCGATTGATTGTTGGCAACTTGTCGGGTCCGCCGCCGGAGCGATTGCCTTGCGTTACTGGAGTTTGCTGTTTCTGGCCGTCGCCATCCTCTCGGTGGGGGCGTTCGCCTACGGCCCAGCGTGGTCCGACGAGTCCTGGTCGCTGCCGGGCAACGTCTCGAAGCTGGGGGCCCGAGTCGATCATCTGTACTGGATCATCCTGGGAATCACTGGCGTCGTGTTCGTCGGCACACAGGCGGCCCTGGCGTGGGCGGCGTATCGCTACTCGGCCGACCGTCCGGGTCTCAAGGCCGACTATTTCCACGGTAGCCAGTTATTGGAAGTCGTCTGGACGATCATCCCGGCGGGCATTTTGGTGTTCCTCGCCCTTTACCAGATGGGAACCTGGGCCGACATCAAGTTTCGCTCGGCGGCGCCCAAGGTGGCTCCGCTGGCGGAGGTGACGGCCCGGCAGTTTCAGTGGGTCATTCGCTACCCGGGACCCGATGGCCGGCTCCATTCGACCGACGACCTGGTGACGGTTAATGACCTTCACATGGTCAAAGGGGTCGACACCTTGATTCAACTGAAATCTAGCGACGTGCTGCACTCGTTCTTCCTGCCGAGGATGCGGATCAAGCAAGATGCCGTGCCGGGCTTGACGATTCCGGTCTGGTTCGACTCGGACACGGCCGGGCGGTTCGAGATCGCCTGCGCCGAGCTTTGCGGGTGGGGGCATTACAAGATGCGGGGCGAGTTGACGGTTCACGAGACGCCCGCCCAGTTCCAGGAATGGCTCGACGGGGCTCGGAAACGGCAATCGGCCGACCGCCTGAAGGTCGCGGCCGCGGGGGAGGTGACGCCTTGACCATGACTCACGCCACGGCCCACCACTCGGGGCATGGGGACGACCACGTCCACCCGTCTCCGGCGAACTTCCTGCTCAAGTACGTCTTCTCGACCGACCACAAAGTCATCGGGATTCAGTTCCTGGTCTCGGGCCTGCTGTTCTTCGTGCTGGGAGGGTTGCTGGCGCTGGCGATCCGCTGGCAACTGGCGTGGCCCTGGAGCCATATGCCCATTCTCAGCGACACCTTGTGGTCCGACTCGGGCGGGAAGATGCCGCCGGAGGCCTATAACAAGCTGTTCACGATGCACGCCACGATCATGATCTTCTTCGTGATCATCCCGATCCTGACCGGGGCATTTGGCAACTTCCTGATCCCGTTGATGATCGGGGCGCGCGACATGGCGTTCCCCAAGCTGAACCTGGTCAGTTACTGGTGCATGTGGCCGGCGTTCATTGCCGTGCTGTATTCGTTCGTCACTCCCGGAGGCGCGCCGGAGGCCGGCTGGACGAGTTACCCGGTGCTGGCGATCGCCCACTGGGCCACGCCGGGGTCGCTTAACGGCCAGACCTACTGGCTGCTCGCGGTCCTCTTCGCGGGGCTGTCGTCGTTGACGGGGTCGATCAATTACATCACGACGGTTTTGATGCTGCGGGCGCCCGGAATGACGATGTTCCGCCTGCCGATGACCGTCTGGGCCCTGTTCATCACGGCACTTTTGCAGGCGTTCGCCCTGCCGGTGTTGACGTCGGCGCTGGTGATGCAACTCCTGGATCGGACAGCTGGGACTAACTTCTTCGCGCCGGCCAACTGGGAGGTCGCCAACGCCCCGCTCGGTGTCGGCGGGGGTCAACCGTTGCTCTGGCAACACCTGTTCTGGTTTTACTCGCATCCGGCGGTCTACATCATGATCCTGCCGGGAATGGGGTTCGTCTCCGACATCATCTCGACGTTCAGCCGCAAGCCGCTGTTTGGCTACAAGCCGATGGTATTCGCCCTGTCGGCCATCGCGGGTTTGGGCTTCCTGGTCTGGGGGCACCACATGTTCCAGTCGGGCATGAACCCTGCGCTCGGGGCGACGTTCATGCTTTCGACGATGGTGATCGCCCTGCCCTCGGCGATCAAGGTGTTCAACTGGATTGGCACGATGTGGGGCGGCAAGATCACGTTCACCTCGGCGATGCTCAACGCCACGGCGTTCGTGGCGATGTTCATCGTCGGCGGGCTGTCGGGGATCTTCATGGCGGCGACCCCGGTCGACATGTACATCCACGACACCTACTTCATCGTGGCCCACATTCACTACGTCCTGTTCGGTGGCAGCACGTTCGCTGTCTTCGCGGCGTTGTATTACTGGTTTCCCAAGCTGTTCGGGCGGATGTTGAACGAGACGATGGGCAAGTGGCACTTCCTGCTGACGTTCCTATTCTTCAACGGGACGTTCTTCGTGATGCACATCTTGGGCGTCCACGGCCACCCTCGGCGAATCGCCTCCTGGGAGCCCTATGAGTTCCTGCGGACGCCAGGCGTGATTGGGATGAATCGGTTCACGACCTATTGCGCCCTGGCGCTGGGGGCGTCGCAACTGATCGTGATCGCCAACGTCCTGTATAGCCTTGCGTTCGGTCCGAAGGCGGCGGACAACCCCTGGAACGCCAATACGTTGGAATGGCAAACGACCTCGCCACCGCCTTACTACAACTTCGCCCGAATCCCGACGGTTTACCACGCCGCCTACGAGTACAGTATCCCCGAGGCGACCGAGGATTACCTGCCGCAGACCCGCCCCCGGCCGGTCGAGGCCGGGCCGCTCGACCCGATCATGGCCTGAGCGAGCCAGCGACGAAGCTCCCGGTTTTACTCCCTTGAAGGCGAACGACCATGACCGCGCAGGAGAATTCGAGCCCGAGCCCCGCTTCCCGGCGCTTTCCGGTTGCCGCCCATCTTCTGGCGTTGGTGGCGGCCGTCCTTTGCTGGCTGTTGCTGCTCTCGGGCGGCCAGGTAACGACCTATCGCGTGGGCATGGCGGTGCCCGACTGGCCGACGACCTTTGGCGCCAACATGTTTTTGTATAACATGTGGACGGCGGATTGGGGTTCGTACATCGAGCATCGCCATCGACTCTTCGGCGCGACGCTGGGGTTCGCGGCGATCGGCCTGGCGGCGGCTTGCCTGTTCGGCACCTCTCGTCGCTGGCTGAAGGTGGCGGGGTTGGGGGCGTTGGGGGCGGTGATCGTCCAGGGCTTGCTGGGCGGATATCGGGTCAAACTGGTCTCGACGGTCCTGGCGGCGGTCCACGGTTGCTCGGCCCAGGCGGTGTTTGGCTTCCTCGTGGCCCTTTGCGTCTGGACGGGCCGCGGCTGGGCCAATGGGGAGGGGACGACGCCGGACGTGGGCCATTTCCGCCGTCGAGCGCTGGTCACTCTGGTCATGATCTATGCCCAGATTGTGGTCGGCGCGGTCTTGCGACACTACGGCGAGGGGTTGTCGGCGCATGCCCTGCTGGCCGTGGCGGTCTGGGCTCACGCTCTGGCGTTGTCGATCCGCATCGAGCGGCGACGCGACGAGGTGCCGAGCCTGGTGTCGGCGTCGAGAGCAATGGCGGTCCTGGTGACGTTGCAGATCGCGCTGGGTATCGCCGCCTGGTGGCTCCTGAGGCCCTTCGATGGGGTGACGCGGCCGGTTTCGGTTGTCTCGGCGAACATCCGCACGGGACATCTGGCGAACGGGTCGTTGCTGCTGGCCTCGGCGGTGGTTTTGACCTTGCGGGCGTATCGGTCGCTTTCCCCGGTCGCGGCCACTGTCAGCCCCACGCCATCGCCCCGTTTGGAGGTGGTGGCATGAGTGGCCCCGCGATGGTGGACGCCGTGATCGTCCCAACGGCGACGACCAAGCCTCGACGCGCGGCCCTGGGCGATTACCTGGCGCTGACCAAGCCCCGGATCGCGTTGATGGTGCTGTTCACCGTCACGGTGGGGTACGTCGCCGGGGCGCGAACGGCGCCCGCGGTGATTCTTGGCGGTGGCTCGCCGCTTTCGAGGTGGGCCCACAATCCTCCCGGCCCTCTGGTACTGACGCTGCTGGGCGCCGGTTTGGTCGCCGCCGGGGCGAGTGTCTGGAATCAATATCTGGAACGCACTCGAGACGGCCGCATGAGACGCACGGCGGGGCGGCCTTTGCCCGATGGGCGGCTTTCTCCCGGAGAGGCGGCGGTTTTCGGCACGGCCCTGGCGGGGTTGGGAATCGCTCTGCTGGCCCTGGGCACCAATGCCGTCGCGGTGGCGGTCGCGGCGGCGACGTTCCACCTCTATGCCTTCGTCTACACGCCACTGAAGCCCTTGACGACCCTCAACACCGCCGTGGGCGCCATCCCGGGAGCCCTGCCGCCGGTCATCGGCTGGGCGGCGGCCACGGGGGGGCTCGAGGTTGGCGCTTGGGCTTTGTTCCTGATCGTCTTCCTCTGGCAGTTCCCCCACTTCCTGGCGATCGCCTGGATTTACCGAGACGACTACGCCCGGGGCGGCCACCGGATGCTTCCCATCGTCGACCCGGCCGGAACCTTGACCGGGAGGCAGGCCACCGGTTATGCCCTGGCTCTGGTCCCGGCGGGACTGCTGCCGACGGTGGTGGGGATGGCGGGCCCCTGGTACTTCGGCGTCGCGACGGTTCTCGGGGTCTACTACCTGGTGCGATCGCTCCGGTTCTGGGCCGAGCGGACCGACGCCAACGCCCGTCGGTTGATGATGGCATCGTTTCTTTACCTTCCGCTCATCCTGGCGATGCTGCTGGCCAACCCCGCGACCCCCTGATCGCCCGACCAAGAGACCCCGACCCGCGATGTCACAGCCGCCCCCGACCGCCGCGTTCCCGGCGCCCTTGCCGATCGACCGCCCGAGGCTGGAGGAGCCGACGGTCCAGGCTCTGCCCGTCACCCCCGGCAAGGTCGCCGTCTGGCTGTTCCTGGCGACCGAGGTCATGTTCTTCACCGGCCTGATCGGCTCCTACATCGTCCTGAGGGCCGGCAGCCCGCCGGGCGCGTATTCGGCCCTCTACCCGCCGAACACCGACCTGACCCTGTTGAAGGATGCCAAGGGAGTCGTCTTGACCGGTGGAGGCGACCGACCGGCGGAGGTGGCCAAAATCGTTTCCGAGGCGACCGGACTTGAGGGGACCGAGGCCGAGGCGCTCGCCGAGGAAACGCCGCAGGTCGTCCGAGCGGACCTTTCGCCGACCGACGCCGAGGCCCTGGTCGGGCGGTTGAAATCGGCGGGCGGGTCCGCGGAAGTTCGCGACACCGGCCCGCGTCGCTGGCCCGCCCCCTATGACAAACTGACCAATCCCCTGAGCATCGACCTGACGGCGCTCAACACCTTTTTCCTGATCTGTTCGTCGGTGACGATGGTCAAAGGGCTCTCGGCGATCCAACGGGGAGAAAAAGGGCGGTGCGCCCGCTACCTGTGGGCGACGGTGGCGATTGGGTCGTTGTTCCTCGGCATTCAGGTCGTTGAATATTCCAAACTGATGTTCCTGGATCTCCACTCGGTCGGAGTGTCGGCCAACCGCCACTTCCTGCCAAGTTCCAGCCTATTCGCCTCGTGCTTCTTCACGATGACCGGGTTCCACGGGGCCCACGTCTTCGCCGGGGTGGTCTTGCTGACGTGCATCGCCACCCAGGCAACCCGAGGCAACTACTCGGTGGGGCACCATAGCCCGGTGGAACTGGTGGGGCTCTACTGGCACTTCGTGGACCTGGTCTGGATCCTGCTGTTCACGGTGGTTTACCTGATCTGATCGGATCTGCTCGGAACGGGACGGCAAGCAGGGAGACGTGTCGGCGATGACCGAAGCGCATCGGACTTATGACCAGCAGCAGGGGGTGGAATCGCACGCCCCTTACGGCAAGGTTTTCCTGGCCTTGCTGGCGTTCACGGTGCTGGAGTACCTGTTCGCCCGGATCTTCAAGGACTCGTTCGGAGTCCTCGTCTCGGGCCTTCTGACGCTGGCGGTCGTCAAGGCGGGGCTGGTCGGCTGGTATTTCATGCACCTGAAGTTCGAGGGACGTTGGGTCTTCCTAATGCTGATCCCGGCGGGGTTCCTTGCGATGGTGCTGGTCCTGGCGCTCTACCCCGATATTGGAATCCGCGAGGATGATCCTTCCAACGCCGCCCCTGCCGTGACGATAGAGCCGATTCGTCCCGCCCCGGCGACCTAAAAGGTTTCGGCAACACTTACAGGCAGGATGGTCGTTTTGCTGACTTCGTATCGCCTCGGCGTGGCCACCATCTCCATTTCCCTGGCCTTGGGAGCCGGCGTCGCGACGACCCGGATGGTTCCCCCGGCCCCTCGGCCGGCCGGTGAAGCCCTGGGTTTGGGAGCGTTCCCTCTCGGATCGTTCCGCCTGACTCGCGAAACGGGGAAGCCCGTGACCGACGCCGACCTCGCCGGCAAGGTATGGATCGCCGCGTTCACTTTTACCCGCTGCCCGTCGTCATGCCCGCGCATCAACGGGTACATGCAGGAATTTCAGAAACGCCTCGTCAGGACCGGCGTGGCCCTGGTGGACCTGAGCGTTGATCCCGAGCACGACACGCCCGAAGTCCTGGCACGGTACGCCGCCAAATTCAGCGCCGACCCGAACCGTTGGTGGTTCCTGACTGGCCCGGCGGCGGATGTCACCCGGTTGATTCTGGATCGATTCAAGCTGCATGTCTCGGTCCCATCGACCGAAGAGCGTCAGGCCGACCCGACCCTGGAAGCCGTGATGCACGCCACCCGCTTGGCCCTGGTGGATCGGGGTAACAGGGTGATCGGTTACTTTGACGCCGACGACCCCGAAGCCCGAGAGCAACTCCTCTTGAGAGCCCGTCAGCGCGATTCGGCGGTCCTGCCCGCCATCAACGCGACTCTCAATGGGATGTGCGCGGTTCTGCTGGTGGTGGGGTGGATCCTGATTCGGAAGGGTTTGTGGAAGGGGCATGCGGCCTGCATGATCCTGGGAGTCGTGGACTCGGCCCTGTTCCTGTCCTGCTACCTGCTCTACCATTTCCGGGTCGGCAGCATCCCGTTCCGCGGGGTCGGACCGTCGCGTTTCCTTTATTTGACGATCTTGCTGTCGCACACCCTGCTCGCCGTGTCGATGCTGCCGTTGATCGTGATGACGCTCTACCGGGCCGCACGGGGCGACTACATCCGTCACGCCCGGATCGCGCGGATCACGTTCCCGATCTGGCTCTATGTGTCAATCACCGGCGTGGTGATTTACCTGATGCTGTACCGGCTGCCGGTGGGGGGATGGGGATGAGAAACCGAGACCGCCGAAGGACGAGTTTTCTCAGGGCGTCAATGGGACTGGTCGTGGCCGGAGCATTGGCATTCGCGCCGACGGCCGCGGCCTGCCCCGGTTGCAAGGAGGCCGTCGCGTCGCAGGCTCCGGGAGATGGGCCGGGGCTGGTCGAGGGCTATTTCTGGAGCATCCTGATCATGATGGGGATGCCGTTCGCCCTGCTGGGAACGGGCGCCGTCTTCGTCACCCGGGCGGTCCGCCGGGGCGCCATCCCTCAGCTTTGATCGGGCGGAATGACGGATCCAATCGACCCGAGCGGCTGCTGACAGGTCAGGCAGTGCAAGGTGCCCAGGCCCCAGACAAGGTCGACGGCATGGAGACCGACCACGGTTCGGTCGGGGAAGAGTTCGGCCAGGATCGCCAGGGCCTCGCGATCGGCTGGGTCGTTGAAGGTGGGGACCAGGACCAGGCCATTGGCGATGTAGAAATTGGCGTAGCTGGCCGGCAAGCGTTGGCCTTCAAAAACGACCGGGCCGGGCATCGGTAGGCCGACCACTCGCAGAGGTTGGCCGTCCTGGTCGTGGGCGGATTGGAGCCGTTCCCAGTTGTCCCTCAGGGGCTCGTGGTTGGCGTCGGCGGGGTCGTCCTCGACACAGACGACCACAGTGTTGGGATCGACGAAGCGGGCCAGGTCGTCGACGTGACCGTGGGTGTCGTCACCGGCGATCCCCCGGCCCAGCCAGACGACGTGACGGGTGCCCAGCGACTCGTCCAGGACCGCCTCGACCTCCTCGCGGAGCAAGCCTGGGTTGCGGGCCTGGACTTCGTGGAGCAGGCATTCCTCGGTCGTCAGGACTGTCCCCCGGCCGTTGACATCGATCGCCCCGCCTTCCAGCACGACCCGCGCCGGTTTGCCGTGCACCGAAGCCCTCGGGACCCAGCGACGGATGCCCAGGTGTTCAGCCAGGCGACGGGCGACGCGGTTGTCCCATCGGTGGTTCTCATACTTGGCCCAGGCGTTGAACTTCCAGTCGACCGCGCCAACCTCGCCGGGGTTGTCTCCCACCACGAACGACGGCCCGGTGTCCCGCAGCCACGACCGATCAGTGCGGCAGCGGACGAACTGGACCCGGCCGTCGCTCAGGTCCACGCCGGCCGTCCTCAACCGACGAGCCGCTCGTTCCTCGGCGCCTTTCCCTTTCACCAGAACGCGGACCGGCTCGGCCCCGGACAGGAGACGGACGATCTCGGTGTAAACCCAGGGGATTGGCGCAAACTTGCCGGGCCAGTCCTCGCGGTTCTCGGGCCAGGCAATCCAGGTCGCCGCGTGCGTCTCCCACTCGGCGGGCATCCGGTAGCCGAGGGACGTGGGGGTGTCGGTCGAGGGTATTTCGGCGGAGGTCATGAGTGCGTCGGCTCGGGGGGGGCATCGAGAAACCGGCGGGTTATCGGAGCATAGGCGTCGATTCGCCGGTCTCGAAGAAAGGGCCAGTGGCGGCGGGTCGTCTCGGAGAGTTTGGGGTCGCACTCGACGATCAGTACTTCTTCTCGGTCGCGAGACGCCTCGGCGACAACCCTTCCGAACGGGTCGGCCACGAACGAGCCGCCCCAGAACTCGATGCCGCCGTCGGCCGGCCCCTCGTGGCCAATCCGGTTCACGGCGGCGACATACAAACCGTTGGCGATCGCGTGGGAGCGCTGCATGGTCTTCCAGGCGTCGGCCTGGGCATCTCCATATTCCGCCTTCTCGGCCGGGTGCCAGCCGATCGCCGTCGGATAGCACAGCACCTCGGCCCCCCGCAAGGCGGTCAGGCGAGCGGCCTCGGGATACCATTGGTCCCAGCAGATCAGCGTCCCGACCGATCCCTGGCTGGTGGCGAACGCCTGGAAGCCGAGGTCTCCGGGGGTGAAGTAGTACTTCTCGTAGTAAAGCGGGTCGTCGGGGATGTGCATCTTCCGATAGATCCCACAAGTCGAGCCGTCCGCGTCGAGGACGACCGCCGTGTTGTGGTAAATCCCCGCCGCCCTCCTCTCGAACAACGAACCGACGACCACGATCGCCAATTCCCTCGCCAGTTCGGCCAGCGCGCGGCTGCTGGGACCGGGGATCGGCTCGGCCAGGTCAAACGTCGACGGGTCCTCGGTCTGGCAGAAATACTGGGTGCGGAACAGTTCGGGCAGGCAGGCGACCGTCGCGCCCCGGGCCGCGGCTTCTCGCAGGGCGTCGCAGGCGCGTTGGAGATTGTCCGCGGGGTCGGTCGAGCAGCGCATCTGGACCAGGCCGAGGATCATCGGCTCGCCGAGTCGTTTCGGATTCATCGGACGGGGGTCTCGCCTGGGACGGAGTCTCCGGGAGGTTCGTCCCCCATTCTAACGGGGCGAGCCGAAGCGGAGGAGGCGAGGTCACGTGGTCATGGTTCGCCGACCCAGGCCCTCACGTGCCGCAAAGCCGAGGCCCTGGTGGCGTGGGGAACCACTTCCCAGTTCGGCATTCCCCCATGAGGCGAATACCGGGCCTCCAGCCAGTGGCGGACCTCCGTTGGCGACTGGCTCACTAGCGTCGCCCGCAACGGGAGCCCCTCGGGCATCGCCTGCTCGAAGGCCACGGCGTAAAAGGGCAGAATTTCCGGCTCAGGCAGATGTCCCAGGTAGTTCGCGACCTTGCGGTCCAGGTCGCGGCCAAACGCGGCGCGGAAGTCGGCCAGTTGCTGGTCGGCCGTCCGTCGCTCCAGGGGCCGCAGTTGGCCCAGGACGCGGAGGTAGTCCACGAACGCCTCGGGACGTGCCGTGGCCAGGTAGTGCGTCAGGGCCCAGGATCGGGCGTAGTCGGTCGGGCTCAACTCGGGACGGTTGACCAGCGACTCGACCCCTGTCCCGCGCCTAGGCCCCGTCGGCACAAGCGAGAGGGGGTCGGACAGGGCGCGGAAGGTCGCCATGTGGAACGGGTTGACCTTGCCGAAACTCGCCCAATC
Source organism: Isosphaeraceae bacterium (assembly GCA_965201075.1). GTDB lineage: Bacteria > Planctomycetota > Planctomycetia > Isosphaerales > Isosphaeraceae > CBDAVP01. The sequence continues at coordinate 109,890 of CBDAVP010000007.1, forward strand.
GCCTCCGGCGCGAGTCGTCGTCGGGGCGCAGTATTCGGCCAGCCCTTCGGTCAACCACGCCGGCCAGGCCGCCAGTCGAGGTTGGACGCCGATGTTCTGGAGGATCTGATGAGTCCCCTCGTGGGCGACCGTCTGCGGACGACGCATCGCCGCCAGGTCGGGGGCGTTTCGATCCCGCCCCGAATCTTCATGGAAGAAGATCCGGTTCGACGGAACATGGTAGTAGGCCCGGACCTCGGGGGAGACGCCGTGGCGGGCGCGGAAGTCGCGTTCGGTGGGGTCGATCACCGCGACCAGGGGGAATTCGGCGTCGTGGACCGGCACCCCGGCGCGGGCCAATGCCACCATCAGCCCCCGATAGAGGCTCTCCAGAAGCTGGGCGCTGGAGTCTCCAAATTCCCGGGACCCCCGCGAAAAGACGAGGTAGTGGTCGGTCGGGTGGACGGTGTAGCCGCGAAACTCGCCGGACAGCAACCGGGTTTGAAGGGCGTCGGCCGAGTCGGCCACGAACGGCCGGTCGGTGGGGACCACGCCGTCGGGCCAGCCCAGACGGCCGTCGGGAAGCAGGGCAACCACGTCCTGGCCCCGCTCTCCGAGGACTCGGGCCACCATGACCCGGCCGTCGGCGTCCCCCACGATGATCCGCCGGGTCTCGGCCTGCGTCCGATCCGCGCCGCGAGTCGCCTCGGGAGGCGGAGTCGCGAGGTTCGCGCCCTCGGGCACTCGCCGGGAGGCGAAGTTCACCCGTCCCTGGGCTGGCGGCTGAGCCTGGCCGAGGCCGGGAACCGTCGTCGAGGCGGCCAGGATCGCCAACAGCCCCACGACCCACGCCCGAGGGCGATTTCGGGCGTCTGGCCCGCCCCCCACCATTGCCCTCGGTCTCATGGCGACCCGCCCCCGGCCAGCCACCCTCGCCCGGTTCCGTCGCGAGGCAAGCGTCTCCCAACCTAGCCGAGCCAGTCCGTCTTGGGAAGGGTTCCGGCGCGGCCAGAGGAACGGGTCCGCCCTTTCCCGACGGGGGCGACTTCGGGTCTACTAGACGGGTCCGACCGTTTCGCCCAAATCCTCAGACCCCCGCCTCACTTCCCGGAGCACGCGGTCACGATGCCTCCTCAGTACATTTTCACAATCGAGACCCTGTCGAAGGCCCATCAGAAGAAAGAGATCCTCCGAGACATCTGGCTCTCGTTCTACCCCGGAGCCAAGATCGGGGTCCTGGGAGGCAACGGCGCCGGAAAAAGCACGCTCTTGCGAATCATGGCGGGCGTCGAAAAAGACTTCCACGGCACCGCGCGCCCTGCCGCCGGCGCCACTATCGGGTACGTCGCCCAGGAGCCAACTCTTGACCCCTCCAAAGACGTTCTGGGCAATGTCGAGGAAGCCGTCGCGACGACCCGCACCCTGCTGAACCGGTTCGACGCGATCAACACCCGCCTGGCCGAAGGCCCCGACGCCGACGAGATGGACGCCCTGCTCGAGGAACAGGGGAAGGTCCAGGACGCGATCGAGGCGGCCGACGGCTGGGACCTCGACCGCCGCCTGGATATCGCCATGGACGCCATGCGCCTGCCCCCAGGCGACGCCGACGTCTCTCAGCTTTCCGGAGGCGAGCGGCGCCGCGTTGCCCTGTGCAAGGTTCTTCTCCAACGACCCGACATCCTCCTGCTCGACGAACCGACCAATCACCTTGACGCCGAGAGCGTCGCCTGGCTGGAACGTCACCTTCAGGATTACCCCGGCACGGTGGTCGCCGTCACTCACGACCGCTACTTCCTCGATAACGTCGCCGGCTGGATTCTGGAGTTGGACCGAGGCCACGGCATCCCCTGGCAAGGGAATTACACGTCCTGGCTGGAGCAGAAGCAGGACCGCCTGGCCAAGGAAGAGAAGCAGGAAAGCGTCCGCCGCAAGACCCTGGCCCGAGAGTTGGAATGGGTCCGCATGGCCCCCCGCGCCCGCGTGGCGAAAAATCGCGCGAGACTCGCCCGCTACGAGCAGATGGCCAGCCAGGAATCCGAGAAGCGTGACGAAGCCGTGATCTTGCAGATTCCCCCCGGTCCCCACCTGGGCGACCTTGTCGTCGAGGCCAAGGCCGTCAAGAAAGGCTATGGCGACCGCCTCCTAGTCGAGGGGATGGAATTCCGCCTCCCTCCCGGCGGCATCATCGGCGTGGTCGGGCCCAACGGCGCCGGCAAGACGACGCTGTTTCGCATGATCGTCGGTCAGGAGACGCCCGACGGCGGCGAACTCCGCGTGGGCCACACCGTCGTCCTCTCCTACGTCGACCAGAACCGCGACGCCCTGGACCCCGAGAACACCATCTTTCAGGAGATCACCGGCGGTCTCGACCAGGTCGTTCTCGGCAAGCGGAAGATCCCGGCCCGCGCCTACGTCGCCAGCTTCAACTTCAAGGGGCCCGATCAGGAAAAGAAGGTGGGGCTCCTTTCCGGAGGCGAACGGAACCGCGTCCACCTGGCCAAGCTACTCAAGAGCGGCGGGAATCTGCTGCTGCTGGACGAACCGACCAACGACCTCGACATCGACATGCTCCGCGCCCTGGAGGAAGCCCTTCTCGACTTCGGCGGCTGCGCGGTGGTCATCAGTCACGACCGCTGGTTCCTCGACCGCATCGCCACGCACATCCTCGCCTTCGAGGGGGACAGCCGGGTCGTCTGGTGCGACGGCAACTATCAGACCTACGAAGCCCAGAAGAAGGAGCGGTTGGGGATGGAGGCCGACCAACCCCATCGCATCCGTTACAAGGCGTTGACCCGTTGATCCCGCCTCACCAGTGGCGGTCAGGAGACTCCCGATGGAACACGGCGAGACGCCGCTGACCGCCGAACGGAGGGCTCGCCTGGCGTCGAAAGGGCGACTTCTCTATTCCAAATTCTGCGGGACCGGAGGGCGGGGCGTCTGCGCCGAGAGCTTCGCCCTGTATCACATCTGGAGGGGCGAGCCCATCGTGGCCGAAGACCTCCTCGCCTTCCTGGATGAACGAATCGAGGGCCTCCGCGTCGACGACCCCAACGGCCGACTCGAGCTGACCCGCGCCCTCCGAGACCGGCTCCGTCTGCGTCTGCTCGACGAGTCCACCGACGAGCAAAACGCCAACGCCCCGCGTGAGCCCCTTGACCGTCGAGGCCTGGTCGGACCGATCGGGATAATGGTGAAGGGGTCAACCGGATCCACGACCGACCAAGAAAAACGGCCCGGACCGATCGGTTGAGATCGGGCCGGGCCGTTGATGACGGTCGCGAACCTGGGATCAAGCCATCCGACGACGACGATGGGCGATCAGGCCGAGACCCAGGCCGCCGCAACCCAGCAGGGCGAGCGAGGCCGGTTCGGGGACCGCGGCCGGACGAATCGGCCCGTCGAACAGCACCGAGGGGCCCGAGGTCCCGCCCCCGGGGTAGATGTGGGTCTCACCTCCTCCGGACAGCGAAGCCGCGATCAAGTTGCCATTGAGCTGACCACTGTTGAAGTTGACGTGGGCCAGCGGGGCGAGGATCGACCCGAAGACCCCGATCCCCTGGAGATTGATGTCGCCGGTTTGATTGACGAAGTTCAGCAAGACATGGTTCGCCGTCAGACCGCCCGACAGACTGAAGCCGCCGCTGAAGTTGATTGGCGTCGAGCCACCCAGGATATTCACCACCAGGGTATCCTGCGCCGAACCGCTGAAGTTGTAAGTGTTGTTCCCCGAGAAATTCCCCGCCGTCACGTTGATGTAGCTGGTCGTCGGCGTCGAGGACGTCGACCCCACGAAGTTGATCGTGCCGTACTGCGGCGCGGCGGCGTAGGGGTCGCTCGCCGAGAACTGCGAGGTCGACAGATTCTTCAGATACGCTCCCTCGGCCGCGAAGCTGAACGGCAAGGGAGTCGCGACATGAGTGACGCTTCCCATCACCGAGGCGTTGGGGTTCGTATAAGACGTCCCGTAGTGGACGTTAGCGTTGATCTGGCCGTAGCCGACGAAGTTGACCGAGTCGGCCGCGAAGACATTGTTCGCCGTGGTACCCACCACCGAGGGGTTCGAGAATGTTGCGGTCTGGCCGACGATCGTGCTGCCCTGAATCGTCGCGCCGGTCATGTTCAGGTTGCCACCCACAACCAGGTTGGTGGGGCTGGCGGTGGTCTGCGGTTGCTGGCTGGCCACGCTGAAGTAGGTGAAGGTCGCATTGCCACCGACGGCCACCCGTCCTTGACTGTCAGCGCTCCTCGTCGAGTCGCCCAGGATGAATTCATTGTAAGACCCGGCCACACCCAACCCCTGCTCGGTCGGGGACGGCGTGACCGGCACCGCGGCCGCTTCGTTCACCAGGAAGGCCATCGCCGCCGCGAGGGCAACCACGCCCGAGAAAATCCTGCGCATGAATCCCATTCTCCAGTGAAGTTCCCGTCACGTGATGCCTCTTCCAAACCGCTCTCAGGATCACGGTACATCTCATACGCGGAAGCACCCGAGAGTGACACTCAACACGAACCATTTCGTCACAAAATTCAACCAAGGTGGGGATCAAAGGCAGGACCGACGTGCGTCCTTTGAAACGTGAGGGACCAGTCGGCCGGATCGCGACCGATTTCGAACGATTCCGAGTCACGCGGGCCCGGGAAGCCCGTTGGTTGGAATCAGGCCCCGAATTCGGGCGTGGTTTCCAGGCCAGCGATGAGCGCGGCCCTCACCGCGGCATCGGGCACGGCCACCAGGGATCGAGCTGGGATCTCGTCGTGGGTCCGATCATCGAGCAGGCGTCCGGCCTTGGCCTTCCGCACGCCGCCCCACTGCTTGAAGAAGAAAGGGACGCCCGCTGCCGAACACTGGTCGCGGAGCGAGCGCACCCACGCCGCGTCCAGGGGCCGCGCGCCGGCGCCACTCTCGCCACCGACGATCACCCAGCCGATCCCCTTCCAATCGACCGCGCCGAGATCCTCGAGCAATGGCTCGACCGACAGGAACCGCAGCCCGGCCGGGGCGTCCCGAAGCTCATCCACCCTCGGCAAGCCGTGGCGGCGGTCCTCGACGCTAACCCCCCACCAGATATGAGGGGACCGGCTGGCGAAGCCCAGGCTCGTGCGGAGCATCTCGGCCATTCGCCCCGACCGCTTGGTCAAGACCTGAAAGGTATGCCACGGGGCGAGCATCATCACTCGCGCGACGTCGAGGATGTACGCCTCGGGGACGTCCTTGTGGAACAGGTCGCTCATCGAGTTGACGAACACCATGCTCGGCCGGGCCCAGCGTAGCGGCTCGGCCAGTTTGCCGGGGACGGTTCGCAGGTCGAACCCGCGTTCATAGGGGTGGTTCGGCACCCCTCGAAAGCGCTCGGCGAACGTCTCGGCATAGCAATGGGCACAGCCAGGACTGATCTTGGTGCAGCCTCGGACAGGATTCCACGTCATCCCCCCCGCCCCGTCGTCGCCGCGGGTCCACTCGATGCTCGTCCGTCCCATGACCACCTCCCCCCTGGAAGGGTATCCTAGGAGAACGCCGAAACGGGACCAAGCGCTCGCCCCCGGAGAAACCAACCCTTGGCCACGATCACCCCACCCACTGCCCCCGCCGCCGATTGGACCCTCGCCGAACTCCTCGACCGATTCGGACCAATCCCCTTCCGCAGAATCCGCCAGGACCCGCCTCCCGGCTCCGCAAACGAGGACGACGTCGTCGCCATCCACGACCGCGAAGGCCGTCTCTACGAACTCGTCGACGGGATCCTGCTAGAGAAGACGATGGGTTACATGGAATCGCACCTGGCGGTCCTTATCGTCTACCACCTGATGCGGTTCGTCCAGCCACGCAAACTTGGCATCGTCGCCGGCGCCGACGGGATGATCCGACTGTTCCCGGGCATGATCCGCATCCCCGACGTCAGCTTTGTCGCCTGGGACCGGATCACCCCCGGCCTGATCGACTCCAAGGTCGCCGCCCCGCAACTGGCCCCGCATCTGGCCGTCGAGGTCCTCGGCCCTTCCAACTCGAAGCGGGAAATGGAGGAAAAGCTCGCCGACTACTTCGCCGCGGGCGTCCTGCTGGTCTGGTACGTTGACCCCAGGACTCGCAAGGTCACCATTCACACCGGGCCCGGCGTCTCGACCGTTCTGGGCGAGGACGACACCCTCGACGGCGGCGCGGTCCTGCCTGGGTTCGCCCTGCCGTTGAAGGAGCTCTTCACTCCCCCCACGCCCCCGGCCACCGTCTCCTGATCCCGCTTCAGCGTCGAGTCGTTTCCAAAGCGGCCTTGTAGGCCATGTGCGACTGACCCAGGTCCTGCACCGACGGCAACATTCGCTTGGGAGCGTAACGCGGCAGATCCACCCAGCGAGGCCCCTTCGCCAGTCCCGGCCTCGACAGGAGTTCCGCCAACCCCGCGCTCAGCACCGGAGCTCCCTCTCGGTCGAGGTGGCAGGGGTCGTTGAAGACCGACGCGGGATAGCCCGACCGCCGGCCGTCGATGACCACCACGTTGGGGAACCGTGACTGCATTCGACGAATGAACTGGTCGACCCGGTGGTGATCCCCATTTCGTTCGCAAGTCTCCGCCGTGCCGGGGCTCTCGGGTGGCAGGAGCCAGTAAACGGGCAGACCTTGCCGAGTGGCCAGGGCGAAGAACCGTCGCAAATACTTCGCATGAACCGGGTCGCAGGCCCAGTTCCCCGACGGGACCGGGGCGTCCGCCGCGGGTTTCGGGTCTTGAAACGTCGGGTTTTTCCAAAGGGCCAGGGCCCCTCCGTTGAAGGCTCGGTTGGCTCGGTGGGCTTCAATCTGGTCGCGTTTCGACGTCGAACGCCCGTCCAGAGCGGCCAGCACGCTCGCCCGAATGTCGTGGCGGTCCCGGAAGGACGCCAGGTAGTGACCCAGGCAGATCGCCGAGAACAATCGGCCGTCTCGCGCGGTCCAGGCAAGGTCCAGGGCTTCGGGAACGCCCAGCAACTCGGGCCATTGCCGTTCGTTAAGATTGATGTCAACCGTCAGCGCGAGGGGACGGTAGTTGACAACCACCGCCGAGGGCCGAGCGCCCCCTTCCAGGGCTCGTTTCAGCAGGAAGTAGGTGGCCGGAGCCTGCCCCGACAGCACGCCGAGGTTGCGGACCGGTGGGCCCCCGCACCCCCGGATCACCCGGGGAAGCAGGCCCATTTTCGTGAGACTATCACCCAGGCAGAGGACCTCGGATGGCCGCGTCCGCGACGCCGAATCCGACGCCGCTCGCCAATCCCACTGGACCGGGTCGACCAGGTCGATCTCCATCCGTGAGATGGCCCGCTCGGTGGCGACCACCAAGACGATCATCCCCAGCAGTCCCCAGGGGATTGCCCCTCGCCGGGTCTCGCCGTCCTGCGGACGCATGCGCTCGCTCCTTCCGACCGACCGCGGCAGACTTCCTCGCGCCCGGTGTCTTAGTGCAACCCGCCCCGATGGTCAATCGGGGTTTTCGATGATCGTCGCCCTCGGGACTTCCAACCGTTGACAAACGCCGGGCGTGACCTAGGGTCCGAGTGGGCGGTCCGATCGAGGCCACGCCGCACCCCTCGCGGGCCGAGGGGCCGGCCGGCCGCAACTCCCCCGGGGCAGCCTGGACCATGGACGAGAACGGCATCACCAATGTCTTCGACCGGGTCGATCTGGTTGAGGTCGAACCCTCAAGGGACGCCCCCGCGCCTCCGATCTACCTGATCGTCGTGGACGGCGGGATTCCCGGCGCGATGCTCCGCCTCGGCTCCGGGGGCACTCGTCTGGGACGCGCTCCCGACAACGTCCTGCAACTGCCCGAATCCAGTGTCTCCCGTTACCACGCCTACCTCAAGGCCGACGAGGATGGCATGGTCCGCCTCACCGACCTGGGAAGCACCAATGGCACGTTCCTCAACGGAGAGCGCGTCGCCGAGCATATCCCCGTGGTCTTGAGAGACGGCGACCGCCTCCGCTTTGGCTCGTCCATGGTCCTGAAGTTCGCTCGACCCGACCCCTGCGAGGAGCGGTTTCAAAGGGAAATGTTCGACCGAGCCGTCCGCGACCCGCTGACCGGCCTCTACAACCGCGCCTTCTTCCTCGATCAGGTCGGCCCGCTGGGCGACCGCGGTCAACGCAAGGGATTGGGGCTGGCGATCTTGCTGCTGGATGTGGATCACTTCAAGAGGGTCAACGACACCTACGGGCACGCGGCCGGCGATGTCGCCCTTCGCGAGGTGGCCGCGGTGCTCCGCCAGGCCACTCGCGCCGAAGACCTGGTAGCCCGCTACGGCGGCGAGGAGTTCGTCCTGGCCCTGCCGGTGGCCGCTCCGGACCTTGCCGCCGAGCGTGCCGAACGCGTCCGCCGGGCCCTGGCCGCTCGCCGCATCTTCGCCGAGGGCCACCCCTTGCGGATCACGGCGAGCATCGGCCTGGCGTATTCCCCGGCTCAACGTCCCATCCCGCCGGCGACCTTGATCGACACGGCCGACCGCCACCTTTACCGGGCCAAGGACGCCGGTCGCAACCGCGTGATCGGCCCCGCCGACCCCCCACCGACGACCGGCCACCCCATTGCTTGCCCCCAGCCTCCCGTACCCGTCGGTCGCCAGGGCCATACTGTCGAGCTATGATCGGGTCCGGACTCAACCACCCGATCCCAGGCCCCAGGACCCGACCCCCGTGACCGCGACACCCGCCGCCCCGCCCCTGGGCGTTTGCAGTTGGAGCCTTTGCGTCGGCAGCGTGGCGGAACTGGCCCGACTGCTGGCCGAACTGGGCGTCTCGGGCGGGCAAATCGCTTGCGGAGACCCCAACCACGCCAACTGGGAAGAAGGGAATGCCTTCCCCGAGACGGCGCGTCGGTCCGGCCTCCAGTTTTCGGGGGCGATGCTCGGCTTCCCGGGCGAGGATTACACCACCCCCTCCACCATCCGCGCCACCGGCGGCTTTGGCGACCCGTCGACCCGCCCCGCCCGACTCGACACGCTCCGTTGGGGCCTGGAACGGACCGTCGCCCTCGGCCTGGCCGACCTGACACTCCACGCCGGGTTTCTCCCCGACCCTTCCGACCCCGACCGCCACGCCTTCCTCGACACCCTGGCCACGGCGGGCCGGATGGCCGACGACGCGGGTGTCACCCTCGCCTTCGAGACCGGCCAGGAGTCGGCCGACTTGCTGAGACGAACCCTGGACGACCTCGCGGCCCCCAACCTCAAGGTCAACTTCGACCCCGCGAACATGCTCCTCTACGACATGGGCGACCCGATCCGCGCCGTCGAGGTTCTGGGCGCCGACATTCGCAGCGTCCACGTCAAGGATGCCCGACGGCCCACCACTCCCGGTCACTGGGGCCAGGAAGTCCCCTTGGGTCAGGGCGAGGTCCAGATCCCCGACTTCCTCGCCGCCCTCCGCCGCGTTGGTTTCCAGGGCCCCCTGGTCGTCGAGCGAGGAGGCCACGACCCCGACACCTGCCGACGTGACGTTGCCGCTGGCCTAGCTTACCTACGTTCCCTCACCACTCCATCCTGACGAAAACCGTCAGCCCCCGCGAGGCCCAGACAGAATCACGACCGTCCCGACCACACAGATCATCCCACCGAGCACGTCGAAACGGTCGGGCCGCACCCCATCGACGGCCCATCCCCAGCCAAGTGACAACACGACAAACACCCCCCCGTATGCCGCGTAGACCCGGCCAAAGGGGGCGGCCGGCTGGAATGTCGGCAACACACCATAGGTAAAGAGGACCAGTCCGCCGAGGGCTCCGAGGACGACGCCTCTCCCTTCCCGGAGCCAGAGCCAGACGAGATACCCTCCGCCGATCTCGCAGAGCCCCGCCGCGACAAACAGAAGGAGGGCGCGGATCAGTTCCTCAGGCGACAAGCTCAAGAACACGCTCCGGGGCGAGTCTCGGGCGGGTCGATCCGAGGCCACGTCGCGCACGCTCCCGACGCCAGGATCATTTGGCCTCGGGGGCGCCCAGGATCGTCTCGACCGACTTGACCAACTTGTCCAGCGCGAACGGTTTGCGGATGTAGTCCTTGACCCCGAGGAACTCGGCGTAGGCGCGGTGCCGGCTCCCCTCGTTGCCGGTGATCATGATGGTGGGGATCAATCCGCCGGGCCGGCTTTTCAACTTCTCGAGGACCAGAAACCCACTTTTCTTGGGCATCATCATGTCCAGGACAATGAGGTCGGGCGTCTCGCGTTCGGCGGTGGAGAGCCCGGCGTTGCCGTCGCGGGCCACCAGGATGCGGAACCCTTTGGCCTCCAGGACCGTGCGCATCGACTCGATGATCTCGTGGTCGTCATCGACGAGCAAAATGGTCTTCTGAGCCGCCATGACGTTTCGATCTCCGGCCATCCCGTCCTCAACGACCCTCGGTCGGGCCGGCCTCATCATACAGGCGCCACTTCGGCACGGACAAGGGAGCCAGGCGGACGGCGGCCCCTTTCGGTCGTCCTGGCATGTCGCCATAATCGAGGTTCCCCCGCCGGCCCGTCCCGGCTCGCCACGTCCCTCGGCCTCGTCGTGGCGACACCTTCCGCCGGAGGATTCTCGCCATGTCTCCTCGACTTCGACCCCACGCGATCGGCCTGACCCTGACGCTGACATTCGCGATCGGGCCGCCCCCCTGCCCGGCTCAGGTCCCGCCCGCGATGCCTCCCGGGATCGGCGCCAATCCGGCCGGTCCCGGACAGCCCGCCGCGCCGGGTGCGGATACCCCCGACGCCGAGACTCAAGCCAATAGCTTCCCGCCAATGTATCGCGGCCAGGTCCGCGCCGTGCTGGAGTTCATTGACGCCGTCAAGGAACGCGATGCCGACGCCCTCGCCGAGGCCACGGCCCTGCGGGCGGCCAAGGACCCGGACGTCCCCACCGACCATCAGAAGATTTTCCAGGCGATTCTCGACAAGGAACTCGCCGACGAGAAAATGGAACACCTCGCCGACCAGTTCGAGGGGTACCGGGTCACCAACGTCATCGTCGGCAAGAGCACCGGGCGGGCCAACGTCATCATCGGCAAGATGACCAGCAACGACCGGATCGAGAAGACCGTCGTCGTCCGCAAGGAAAAGGCCGGTTGGAAGGTCATGGACTTCACGAGCGACCGTAGCTATGTGGGTCGGAAGTCGCGAAAGAGCAAGCGTTGACGGAAGATCCTCGGACCTGGACCGGCCCGTTTGCCTCAGGGTGTAAGAATGACGTGGGAGGTCCTGTAAGAATTCCTCCGCGTTCCGGGAAATTTCTGGAGTCTTGACGCGTTTTTCTCAAGTTCTCGTCTTGAGTGGTCGCGGGCTTCACCGAATTTGGAGATTTCGCGGGCTTGGCCCCGGACCTGCTTTGGACTTCCGCCATCAGACGAGTCGCCGACGACGTTGAGGTCGAGGCTGACCCGGACGACGCCCACGTCCCCACACAGTGCCCAAGGAAGGAGCCTGTATGGTGTTGCCGCAAATCCGTCCGTGCCTCCTGTTGGAAATCTCCGTGGTGGTCTTTCAGGTCATCGGAGTGGTGGCTCTATGCATTTCCCGGCTGATGCCCGCGACCCGCTGGGCTGAGCGGGGCCGCGTGGGCTTCGTCATCGCCCTGATCGGCCTGGGTGTGGGCGGAGCCCTTTGCGGGCGCCACGACTCGGAGTTCGCCCTCTTTGCCGGCGTGACCCTGACGGCCCTCCTGATCGGCATGACCATTGGAGAAAGCGTCACCGATCCGACCCATGCGGTCCTCCGCCGCAGGGTCGCGGAGTCGCCCCTCGTCGCCTAAAAGTTTCGCGACCGAAGTTGTCTGTCACAAATGAGATCCACCCACGGGGCCTTTGGGCCCCGTGTTTTTTTTCCCCCGCCATTTGACCGCCCCCGAACCGTGCGCCATAGTTCGCCCGTCGGCCCGGCGACGGACCCAACGGCCACGAATCCGCCCCCTCGCAACTCCTCCCCGCCGGTCCTCGTCCCCGATGCCCAAGGGCATTGAGGTCAGGCCGCGTTTGAATTCCCCAAAGACACGCGATCACAGTACGGTCCGGCCCTCCGACGGCATTTGCCCGCCGGTCGTTCGTCGGGTCGGGTCGCCCCAGGCGGGAAGAGGAGATGCCCATGTTGGTCGGACAGAAACGGATTTCGACGGCCCTGGCTCTGGGCCTCCTGGCCGCCGGTTTCTCGGCCTCGGCGCAAGCCCAGGCCCCGGCGATCAATCGCAATCAGGCCACCGCCGAGGCCGTCGCGGCCTCCCTGCGGACGAGCCCCTCGCTGTCCGCCTATCGAATTGACGTTTCAACCCGAGGGGGCCAGGTGACCCTCTCCGGAGCGGTCGCCTCCCCCGCGCAGAAGTCGGAGGCGATCGAACGGGCTCGCCGCAGTCCGGGAGTCGTCCAGGTGGTCGATCAAATTCGCGTCTCCAACGACCCCCGCGTCACGCCCGCCCAGTACCAGATGGCTCGCAACGGCCACGCCCCCCAGTACGGCACGCCCGTTAACGGAGGGATGGTCAACGGTGGCATGGCGGACGGGTCGATGGTCAGCAGCCCGACGAATGTCGGGCCGATCATGAACGACTCGGGTGCCTTCGTCGGCGGCGACGCCTCAATGATGGACGGACCGGCCCCCGAAGGCGCGGCCGGCTCGGTCACCGGCCCTGGCGGGGCCGCCCAGCCCGGCATGCCGAACTACGCCTGGCCCAGCTATGCCCCGTACCCGAATGCGTCGGCCGTGGGTTATCCGACCGCCTACCCCTGGCAGGCCTGGCCGAACATCGGCCCCTTCTACCCCTACCCCGAAGTGCCCCTCGACTGGCGGGCCGTGACCCTGCGTTGGGACGACGGCATCTGGTGGCTCGACTTCAAGAAGCACTACACCCGCCCGTTCTTCACCCCCTACCCGTTCGGCATCTTCGCCTACTAAGTCGGACCTGCCTGAATCTCAAACTCCCGGGCCGGGTGGACCAGTTCCACCCGGCCCGTTCGCATTCCCCCCTGCCCCCTCCCGAGGGCTCCGACGAAGGGCCGAGGGATCGCCCCATCGGGGGATGCAAGGGGAACTTCCCGTCTGAGCCGCGATTTTTCTCACAACCCGACCACGCGCCGTCGATAACTACACCACCGGATCGGCCGTCAGGGGTGGAGTGCCCCAGGCGCGGGCCGATCGAGGACGCCGAACAGGTCCAGAAGCGGTCCCGGCGCCGATGCCGGAGGGCGGGAGGCTCTCCGGTCCGATTGCGCAATTCCTAGGAGGGGAATTCTCATGACCCGATCCGCGCGGCACCGGGGCGCGACCACCCCACGCTGGCTCCGCGGCGTGCTGACCGGCGCCCTGATGGCTCTGTCCACCACCGGCCTGGGCGGCTGCGGTCTGTCGTACGTCTTTCGCACGATCTCGCCGCTGAGACCGACCGGTTGGTCGTTCGCCTGGCCCATCTTCGCCTCGCAGTCCAAGGCCCTCGAACACGATATGGCGGCCGAGGAACGCGACCGCGTCCCCATTCTCGACCCGATCCCTGGCGAATTCGCCCCGCCGAGCTGCCTTGACCCGCCCAGCGAGGCCGAAGTTTGGGATAAGGTCCCCAAGTTTGAGCGCGGAGCCCCGGTCTTCTACGAAACCCAGCGCAACAACGCTCGCTTCCTAATCGAGAAGATCGGCGACAAGGTCGACCCGGTCAAGATTTACCCCCTAGCCGGCCCCTGCCAGCTTCACCATTGCCACTATAAGTGCACCATCTACTTCGACGAACTCTACTGGGCCGACTACCCGATCCCCTTCCACCACCGGACCCCTCGCGTCGAGGTCGTCTACATCGACAAGGACTACCTCACCCGAGCCGGGGGACCTCCGGTCGCTTCCAGCCCCTGACGCCGGGCCGCTTCGTTGGACCCCAACTTTCACCGCCCCCGGGCGGGTGATGTCGAGGCAAGTCCTCGGTCGTCACCCACCCGGGGGCGGTCTCGTTGGTGATTCTCGGCGTCGCCCAGCTCCCTGGCGGAATTGGGGCTTCGGGAGACCTGGGCGGGAATCGTCTTCAAAATTTCGCCCCCCTTGATTTCGTGTGTTAGACTCTGGGCGAGACGGGTTGAAGAGGTAAGGCTTGATTGCCCCCTCGATTGTTGCGGTCCAGATCCGCCCCCGTCGTGGCGACCCCCGATTGGGTTGCAAGGGTAGCTCCGGCGCTCTCCCCCCGGCCCCGCCCGGATTGCGACCCACGATCACCGATAGCGAAGACAGGGAGGCTATTCGATGTTCATGGATGCGAAACGGGGCCCGTCCGTCGACCCCTCCGGCCGCCGACGAGTCGCCCGGATCAGCGTGGAGCGACTGGAGGGCAAGGCCCTCATGAGCCACATGGCCGTGCATGCCAAGGATGTCATCGTCCCGGGCGTTTTGCCCGTCGACATCTCGATCCGCCGGTTCAACCAGCCCGGCCCGATCAAAAACATCATCGGGCAGGGATTCGCCGTCAAGGTACCCCGATTCAACGGTTATTACACCGGCCCTGTCGGACTTCCGGACGCACAAGCCGATCCGACGAATCCCAACGCCACGGTCGGGGGCGGCAGCGCTCTTAACGGCTACCTGAACGCCTCAGGCGCCAAGGCTTACATTGAAGGGAGCAACCTCGTCCTGACTGGCATCATCGCCGGCACGGTCCAGGCCGCCCCCGGCCTTGGTCAGGAAGCGTACTACAACTTCGGCATCAACCGTGGCGGGGCCTCCCGGACCGGTCCCTTCTTCGGTAAGCCGAAGGTGACGTTCGACTCGGTCGTTCAGGTCGCAGTCACCCCGGCCGGCCTGAGCGGGACGGTGACGACCTTCGACGCCGCCGGCAATACCCTGACCACCACGGCCATCCCGCCCACGAGCATCGCCACCAAGACCGATGCGGTCCAGGTGCTGGTGCCACTGAGCGAACTGCCCTCGACGGGTGTCGCGCCTTCGCGATATCGCGTCAGCTTCTTCCCCAGCGACAAGCAGGTCCCTGCGAATTTCAATGACATCGCCAGCGTCCTGCCCGAGTTCAACACCTTCCCGGTGAAGGTACTGCGGCGCTACCCGCCATTCCCCAACGGCGGTGGGACGGTGGGCATTGTTCCGCCGCCGACGGACACCGGCGCCGGCACCACGACGACCACGGGTGGCTCGGGCGCAGGCAATCAGACCGGCTCGGGAACGGGCGCGACGCAAAACTGAGCGGGTCGGTCCTTATTCGGACTCAGCCCGAACCGCGGGTTGCGACATCTCTCCGGGTGGTCGTAGAATTGGGTCATGAACTCGCCCTCGCGACCCCTCGGTCGTTTCCTTCTCGGCCTGGTCCTGGAACTCTCCGTCCAGGCCCAGGCCGTCGCCCTTGAGAAATCCGCCGCTGGGCTCTCCTCGAAGCTGGCTCGGGTCGACACTCGAGATGGCCGACACCTCACGGGCACCCTGGCTGGAGATTCGCCGACAGAGCTTCGGTTCGTACCAGAAGGTGGCGAATCCCCGTTTGCGTTAACCGCTGGCTGCGTTGTGACTTTTGATGCGACCTCGCCACCTCCCGCCGGCGCGACCACTCCTCCGTTCCTGATCGACCTGGGACTGGGCCAGCGACTCTCGGGGAGGCTCGGTCAGGTTGGCCCGGCGGAAGTCCTTCTTGAGGACGGCCCCGACCGCCGCCCGGTCCACCTGATTCGATCCGGGGTTCGCGCCTTGCGGCAACGCCCGGGCGAGGTGCTGGTTTTCCAGGACGGTTTCGAATCCCTGGATGTCTCCCACTGGAAAATCGGAGGAGATCCGGGGCTCGTTGGTGAGCCCAAACTCAGCGGGGAGCATGCGTTACGCCTGCCGGCCGGTGGGTCGTCGATGACTTATCGAGTCGCGGACCCGGTCGAATCGGGTCGGCTGGAAGTAGCCTTTCATGATGACGGGCGGGTCCATCCCGGTCAGCGATGGTTCATCGACATGAAGTTCCGGGGGCCTTCCGGCGACGATTGGGCGCGGGCTCTGCTCGGCTGGGATGAGCCGACCCTGGCGGTCCAAACGTCCCCGGCGGGGCCGGCGCTTTCGGTCCAGCGGCTGGTCCGTGGTCACGGCTGGCACCGCCTGAGAGTGGAGTTCGCCTCGGAACGAACGGACCTGACCGTCGACGGGCTCGCCCTCGCACATGGCCACGCCCCTCCCGGTCCCTTGCTGGAAATTCGCCTGGCCAGCGAGAGTCTCGGCCCGGCCGGCGACCCACCCGAGGGGTTGGCCGCGTTCGTCGACGACCTGAGGCTCGCGAGAGTCGTCGAGGATGCCCGCGGCCTCGCCTCGGACCCCGACCAGGATGAGGTCCGCCTCGTCGGGGGCGACCAGCTTTTCGGGACGCTGCATCAGGCCGATGCCGCTGGGGTCCACCTGAGCGTGGTCGGGCGAGAGACTACGTTCCCCTGGACGGAGGTCGCCGCCATCCGCTTTCGGAGATCCTCAGCCCCCTCAAGGGAGGTCCGAGGGCTCTGGGCTCGGTGGGAATGGTCGGCGACTCCGGGCGTCGATCCTCACGACCTGGATGCCGTCGAGGGGGCCCTGTCGCAGATTGGCCCTGAGTCGTTCCTGGTCGAAACCCCCGACGCGGGAACCCTTTCCATTCCCCGGACTCGATTGCGTCGCCTGGTCGTCCTGGGACGGATGGGGCGAAGGGTACTCGACGGATCGGCTCACCACCTGGGCAATAATGTCGTCCGCGACTTGGACCCGCCCGAGCCCGAGGGCCGTCGCCTGGAGCTGACCTTCCCCCTCGACGAACCCCCGACCGGGCCAACTCATTTGGCCGTCGACGCGGTGCAGGTGGCCGGCGAGGCCGAGCCGTTGGAGTTCGCCGCGGCGGTGAAGGATGGCGAGCTGCGGACCACCGTCAAGGTCAATGGCCAGGCGATCGACTATCTGAACCGGCATATCACCTCGCAAAATGAAGTTCCGGAGCGGCTCCGATTGACGATCCCCCCGGGGGTCCTGGTGAAAGGGGCGAACCGGGTGGAGTTTGAGGGAGTGGGGCGAAAGGTGGACCCCGTCGACCTGGACGACATCGGGATCGTCGGCGTGGCCCTGGAAGTTCCGCTCGACGAATCAACGAAAACCCCCTCGACCGACCCGCCGCCGAGGCGTTGACGTGAACCCTCTGACCCGCAGTCTGGTCCGGCACGCCCATGCGGTCGCCCGAGAAGTCGGGGCTCGCGCGATCCTGCTCTACGCCGACGTCGCCGGTCACGACGACGCCCTGGCCGCGTTGATCCGCGACGTCGACTTTCGCGTGATCCTGGTGACCCGACGGGCCAGCTTCCAACCTCCCCCGGGGTGGGGAGACCTTTGCGCCGTCGTGAGGGTGCCCGACGTGCCCATGTCTCGCGCGGGCCAGATCAAGGTTGCCACGCTGGTCGCCGCGGTCGAGGGGTTGATCCACCGAGGCGACCGCATCGCCTGCCTGACCGGCATTGACGGCTCGGGTACCCTGGACACGATTGTTGTTCTGGACCTGGGCGCCGAGGTGGAACTGTTCGCCGCCTCGGCCGTCGACCCCCTCCCCCCCGGGGTCGCCCCGACGGTGTTCGAGCGACTCTTGACACTGGCGGGTGAACTGGGCCTTGAGGGTCGCGAGGGGCGGCCGGTCGGCACGGTGTTCGTGCTGGGAGATGGCGACGCGGTCCTCACCCAGAGTCGTCAACTCGTCCTGAATCCGTTCCACGGCTATCTGGAAGGCGAGCGAAACATCCTTGACCCCCGCCTGGAGGAGACGATCAAGGAGTACTCCGCGCTGGACGGAGCGTTCCTGATCCGGGGCGACGGAGTGATTCTGAGCGGGGGGCTGTATCTTGTCCCCTCGGGCCGTCCGGAGCCCCCCCTGCCCGCCGGTTTGGGGGCACGCCACCAGGCCGCGGCGGGAATTACCGCCGGGACCGAAGCGTTGGCGATGTGCATCTCGCAGTCGACCGGGACGATTTCGATCTACAAGGCGGGCCGGCTGATTACCGACATCCCCAAACCCCGCAGCCAGGCGACGGCGGAATTCTGACGGACTGTCAGAGAATCAGGTCTTCGAGGTCATACTCGGCGATCGAGGCGACCAGTTCGTTGAAGTCGCGCATGGCACGGACGACCGCCTTCTTGGCGATTCCCCCCCGGAGGGGAATGTGCCAGTCAATGAGTAGCCTCGTCTCGCTGATGGCGCAGGCGCGGATGATGATGAGGGCGGCGTTGATTCGATTGCAGAGTGCGTGGACTTCGTGCTCCAGGCAGTCGTCCTTGAGGCCGAAGGCGCAGGAGAAGCGGATCGTCCGGCCCCGGTGGAGCATGACGAAGACCTTGAACTTGTCGTGGACGAACAGGTCGCCGTCCTCGTCGACGCCGACCTCGAAGAGGGCCGCGTCGAAGGCCGCCAGGAGGGCTTCCTGGGACGTATCCTCGGGCGTGAACAGCTCCACCGACATGAGACCTCCGCGTCCCGACCCGTGCTGATCTCGACCGTTCGCCGGCGTCCCGACCACTTTAGGTCCAGCGACCGACGAGCGAAAGCCCGGACGGAGCCTCGGTGGACCGAGGGCGGGCGTCTCCGGTCCGTACGGGCGAGCGGACAGGGGGCGAAGGATGGCACCCAGCCAGGCCCGGAAGATTCCCGCGATCGAGGGCGTCACCCGGGTCAATGCCCCTTGCGGATCTCATCGAAGTAACCCGAGATGTGCTTGCGGACGCCGCCGGGCACCTTCTGGTTGGAGAGGGCGTCGGCGGCCTGGGCGCTGCTGGCCTCGGCGGCCGACTGGATCTCAACGGTGCTTTCGCCCTTCTGCTGTTCGCGGGGGGGAGCCGTCCCGAGTTGAATCGCCGCCCCCTTGCCGATCTGCTGGCGGACCTTTGAGTTGTAGGCGGAGGTGGCCTCCTTGGCCTCGGGCCGTGGCCCCTGGCCCCGCCCGCGGCCTCCCGGTCCCGACTGGTTGTTCTCGCCATCGGTGTTGCCGGGAAAGTTCCCTTCGCCGAAGTCCGACAGCCGGTTGCCGAGTTGGTTGGCCCCCTGCCCCGTCATCCCGTCCTTGGCGTCCTGAAGGTCGGCCAAGGCGTCGTCGATCCCCTCGATCTCTTGCATTTGTCTGGCCATCTGTTCCAGTTCCTGCTGACCCATGCCCATCGCCTCAGCGGCCTTCTTAGCGTCTCCCTTGGTCATTTGCTCCTGAGCCTGGCCCAGTTGCTTGGCCAGTTGTTGCAGCTTTTTCATCTCGCCAGCCTGCTTGTCGAGCTTGGTTTTCTGCTTCTCGAACTCCTCCTGAGTGAGCTGACCCTTCGCCTTGGCGTCATCCAGTTGCTTGCGACGTTCCTGGAGGTTGGCGAGTTGCTCCAACTGCTTCTTCAAGTCGCCCATCTGCTGCTTGAGGTTCTTCTGTTCCTTCTCGGTCATCTTGCCCGAGGCGAGCTTTTCCTTGAGCTGCTTCAACTCCTGGGCGGCCTTCTGGAAATCTCCCTTCGAGAGTGCCTTGGCGAGTTCGTCGGCGGGGCCATCGGTCGACGGCATCTTGAGTTGCTGCAACTGCTTGGCGACCTGTTCGGACCCGCCCAGGGCCTTTTGTCGCTCTTTCAGGGCGTCGGTCAACTGGTTGAGTTGAACCAGCGCCTTGTCCTTACCGCCCGGAGGGGCCTGAGTCAGCCGGTCGGCGGCCTTCTCGATCTCGGCGAAGAGTTTCTGCGACTCCGCGAACTTGGCTGGGTCCAGATCCTTGCGTTTCTGGGCGATGCTTCGACCGAGCGCCCTGGCCTGCTGGGCGATGGCCTTCGCGTCGGTCGATGGGGTAACCCGGTCGGCCTTGGCCTTCGAGCCGATTCGGCCGTCGGGAATCGCCACGATCGCCAGGGCCATCGCGGCGGGGATCAGCGGCACCCAGGCCCGGCCGGGGCGTTTCAGGCCGAAGCGCTCACCGATCGGCAGATCCGTAGCGTGTCGCGCCGCGTCGGCCACCAGGGCGCGGCCGACAGGGGTTTCGCGGGTTTCGGCGGGAAGACTGAGCACGGTGCTGAGCCGCTCGTCGAGGTCGAAGACGCGGTCGATCGCCAACGCCGCGTCGAGCCGACTCGGGCCCGTTAGCGACGCGAGGCCGACTGCCAGCACCGTCGCCGAGCCAATGGCGGCGGCGAACGGGGCCCAATTCGGTCCGGGAAGCGGACGACCGATGAGACGGGCGATGCCCAGGGTCAGGACCGCCACCGCGAGGGTGGCCGCCAGGCTCCAGACCAGGGCGGACAGGAATCGCTGAAGCCTTAGCCGTCGCCAGGCGCGGCCGATTGGTCGGTCAAATTCGCCCATGCCCCGTCCCTCCCCGGTCGCCCCGACCTCTCGGGA
The DNA here is from genome assembly GCA_965201075.1 of Isosphaeraceae bacterium. Lineage (GTDB taxonomy): Bacteria > Planctomycetota > Planctomycetia > Isosphaerales > Isosphaeraceae > CBDAVP01. Next base: position 130,166 of record CBDAVP010000007.1, read on the forward strand.
CGTCCGGTTTCACTCTAAGCTCAAGGCGTCACGCGGGCAAGCACGGGCGTCGGGACTTTTGTCCGACGATCATCAGTGGCGGACCGGGACACGCCCGAAGTGCTCCCCGGCGGAAGAGATCGCGGCGGCCTGGGGCTGGAGTGAGATTTCGGTGCCGATGCCGCGATCGGTGTACATCTCGACGAGCAGGGCATGTCTCAGGCGGCCGTCGATGATGTGGATCTTGCGGACCCCGGCGGCCAGACTGTCCAGGCAGGCGGCGACCTTGGGGATCATGCCGCTCTCGATGACCCCGGCGGCGATCAATTCCTGGCAATCCTCGGGCGTCAGGCCACGCAGGAGACTTTCGGGGTCGTGGCGATCGCGGAGGATGCCCGGGGTGTCGGTCAGAAAGACGAGTTTCTCGGCCTGGAGCGCCACGGCCACGGCGGCGGCGGCGGTATCGGCGTTGACGTTGAGCAGCCCTTCGTCGTCGGCCTCGGCCAGCGACGGCAGAATGGGCACCACGCCGGCCAGGCAAAGGTTGACGATCGGGTCGGCGTCCACCTCGTCAACCTCACCCACCCGGCCGAGGTCCAGGGGCTCGCCGCCTTGAGGGTCGGGCAAGGTCAAGGGGTGGCCAAAGAGGCACTGGTGGGTCTTGTGGTGCAGGCCCTGGGCGCGACCGCCGAACTTGTTGATGTGGCGTTCCAGGTCAAGATTGATCTCCTCGGCCAGCACCCTGGCAACGATGTCCAGGGTGGCCTGGTCGGTGTAACGACGCCCCTGCACCCAGCGGGGTTGGATCCCAGCGCGGGCCATCGCCGCGGTGATCGCCTTGCCACCACCGTGGACCACCACCGGGCGCATGCCGACGGTTTGCATGAAAACCACGTCGACCAGCAGGGCCCGCAGCGCCTCGGGGTCCTCCATCACCGAGCCGCCGAGCTTGATGACGGTGAACTTGCCGTGGAACTTGCGAATGTAGCCCAGGGCCTCGATCAGGACATCCGCCTTGCGGACCGCTTCATCGTGCACGTCTCGTCCCCCGCCCCGACTTGGGCTCGCCCCGGCCTGGCCAAGCGGCTAATCTTCGAGTCCCCGGCCCGCCTTGTCCAGGCGAATCCCACCCGCGACGCCGAGAGATCGACGCCTTGAGCGAGCCCCGCCCCACCGAACCGGCCAGCCGCCCGACCCGGTCGTCCTGGCCCATGACCGCGGCCCTGGCGGCCTCGGCGGTGGTTTACCAGGGGTGGAACCTCCTCATCGCCCTGGGACGGGACGACACCAACCACCTGGAAACGACTCTGCAACTGATCCTCGCCCGCGCGGTTCGCGAAGGGCCGGGAGACCTGTACGGCCCGTTTTCCGCCGCGAATCCGCTGGTCCTGATCCACGCCCCGCTCTACTACCGATTGGCGGGGTTGCTCACGAATTTGCTCGCGAAGCTGGGACTAGACCCGTTGCTGGCGGCGATGGCCGGCGGCCGGACGACCTCGGCGCTGGGGATGCTCGGCGTGCTGGCGGCGACGTGGGCGCTGGCTCGTTGCGACGGGGCTCCGAAGCGCGCGGGTCTGTGGGCGGCCTTGCTGGTGGCCGGGGCGCCGATCTTCGGGAGTTTCCCCGCGACGATCCGGCCCGACGTGGTCGCCCTGGCTTTCCAGACCGCCGGGGTCGCGCTGGCGAATCGCTGGCTCGAAGCCGATCGGCGACGGCTCGTCCCCCTGCTGGCGGCGTTCTCGGCCTTCGCTCTAGGGCAGGCCACCAAGCAGAGTTACGTCGTCACGCCGGCCCTGACATCGGCGTTCCTGCTGATCGCGGCGGTCCGGGGCCGGGCGAGGTTTTTACCAATCCTCGCGGGAATCGCCCTGATGGTCCTCATCGCGGCGGGCGAATTCGGCCTGGAGCAATGGCTCACCCGAGGGCAGATGCGTCTGGCGGTTTACGAGGTCTCGGGACAGTTGCGTCGGATTCAGTACGCCGGCTGGGCCCAGTTGCGGGCCGTCGCTTTCGAGGTGGCCAAGGAGTCGGCCGGGCTGATCGTCCTGGGCCTGGCGGCGGCCGTCGGCTGGTCCCGACGCCAAGCGGGGCGGACGACCGATGGCCGACTCTGGGCGTACCTGGTTGTGGAAACGGCCCTGGCGGGGTGGCTGACCGTCAACAGTACCGGGTCGTGGGTCAACTACGCGATGCCGCCGGTCGTCTATGGCTCGGCGCTGGTGGCCCGGGGTCTCGATCGGTCGTGGGCCGCGGCGCTCGGCGGTTGGAGGCGGGCGACGCTGGTGGCGGCCGGGTTGCTGGCATTGGCCGTGGATGTTCGCTATGTCGCGATCTCGGCGAGGAACCGCGAGGTGGAGGCCGCCCGGCTCCGCGAACTTTTCGCCGACCCGGCGGTCGCGGCCCACCCGCCCGTGGAGCGTTATTTCGTGGCCCGCCCCCAGTACAACCGCCTTTATGGCCGGGTCGGGCTGGCCCATGACGACTGGCTCTACACGGCTTACGAATTGGCGGGGGCCGCCGCCCCCCGTTCGGAGTGGCTCAAGGCCGCCATCGCTTCGGGACCGATCCGGGTTGTCATCGTCGCCCGCGAGCCCCATCGAGACCCCCAACGTGTCGAGGGGACCGCGACGAGACTTCCAGCTTTGGGCTACCGGAAGGTGTCCAATTACGACCTCTACGACGTGTGGGTACGCCCCTGATCCCTTGGGACACTGGAAGGGTTCGTCGGCTGGACGGGCCGCGGGACAACATCCGCCGGAGAGTGTATTCGCCGGGGTCCGATTCCGGCCACGCGGTTGCCAATCGCGCCCTATTCTTTGAAGCGGGGGCCGAACACATGCCGAAGGCCCTTCTCGCCGACCCCGAGCCGCTCCATGACGGTTTCCCTAACCCTCGGCCATCCGGAGACTTCGGAGCTTGATCGGAAGACCTCGCCTCGACGGCTGAGAGTTCTGGTCCTGGCCGAGGAGTGCAACCCGCTTTGGTCGAGCGTGCCACTGGTCGGCTACAACTTCGCCAAGGCGTTGGCCGATCGTCCCGACCTGGAAGTGACCCTGGCGACCAACGCCAGGAATCGGTCGGCGTTGGCCGATGACCGGCTGCCTTGTCTCGTCGAAACTCATTACCTGGACACGGAATCCGTCTCCGGCCCGTTGTTTCGCCTGGGACGTCGGTTGCGTGGTGGCGAGACCCTGGGCTGGAGCCTCAACACGGCCCTGAGCTGGCCTGGATACCTGCTTTTTGAGCGGGAGGTTTACCGGCGACTCGACCTGGGGTCGGGACGGGCCCCGTTCGACCTGATCCACCGAGTCACTCCGGTTTCTCCGACCCTGGGGAGCCCCTTGGCGAGTTGGTGCGAAATCCCGATGGTCGTTGGGCCATTGAATGGCGGACTCCCCTGGCCGACCGAATTTCCGGAACTGCGTCAGCGAGAGGGGGAGTGGCTGACTCGCCACCGGGGGTTGTTTCGCTGGTTGCCGTATGCTCGATCAACCTATCAACGGGCGGCGGGGGTGCTGGTCGCCAGTCGGGCCACCGCCGAGGATTTGCCAGAGGGCCCGGGGCCTCGGCGGCTACTTTCGGAAAATGGCGTCGACCCCGAGCGGTTCCCGGTCCTCGACAAGTGGAGGCCGCCTCAGGGGCCCTTCCGCTTCGTGACCGCCGGTCGCCTGGCCCCGGTCAAGGCGATCGATCTGATCCTGCTGGCAATGGCGGGGTCGTCGACGCTCCGCCACTGCGGCTTGACGATTGTCGGGGATGGCCCGGAGCGCCCCAGACTGGAGCAACTCGTCGCGGACCAGGAACTCGGCGAGGCGGTACGATTCACCGGCTGGCTGGATCAGAAGGGGCTTGCCGCGGAACTGGCCAGGTCTCAGGTTTTTGTTTTCCCCAGTATCAAGGAATTTGGCGGAGGGGTGGTGGTGGAGGCGATGGCGTCGGCCTTGCCGTCGATCGTGACCGACTACGGTGGTCCGTCGGAACTGATCTCTCCCGAGACCGGGAGAAAACTTCCACTCGCCCCGGCCGGGGAATTGGTCGGATCGCTGAGGTTGGCGATGGAAGAACTGGCGGGGGACTTCTCCGTGTGCCGCCGATTGGGCGAGGCGGCCTCAAGGCGAGCCCGGGAACAATTCGTGTGGTCGGCCAAGGCCGAGGCCGTGGTCGCCTTCTATCGAGAGATTCTGGCCGCCCGTGGCTTTTACTAGGAGGGTGGGTTCCTTGAACGGTCTGGCCCGCATGATCCCTCGCGAGTTCCTGGCAAGGTCGCGACGCCGCTCATCCTCGGTTCTGCCGGGGGTCCTGCGGCGATGGGCCTCTCGTCGGTTCCTGGCCAAGGTCCACCGGATCACCCATCGGATGCCGCTGGAACTGCGGACGGTGCGACCTGGTCGAGTCCTGGTGCTGGCCCCTCACATGGACGACGAGGTCATCGGCGCGGGGGGGACTTTGTGGCTGCATCGCCAGGCCGGTAGCCAGTTGGCCGTGGTCTACGCGTCGGATAGCGCCTCGCCCGGTGTGTCGTCGAAGGCTTCGAGCGGCGACGTATCCTTGTCGAGCATCCGCGCCCGAGAGGCCCAGACCTCAGCCGCTCATCTCGGCCTGGAGATTCTGGGCGTCCTGCCCTATCCCGACGGCGCTTTGTCCCTGCACGAGCCCGCCCTGGCCACCTCCTTGGCTGGCTTCTTGCGAGAGTGGGGCCCCACCCAGGTCCTCGTACCCTTCCCGGGCGACCACCACCGCGACCATCAAGCCACCGCCGCGGCCCTGGGCCTGGCGATCGAGGAGGTTGGCTGGCGCGGCGAGGTCTGGTGCTACGAAGTCTGGTCCACGCTCTGGCCCAACGTCGCCATCGACATCAGCACGGTCGCCGACGCGAAGCGGCAGTCCATCGCCACGTTCGCCTCGCAGGTCGCCGGAATGAGTTATATCGACTCCACCCTGGGCCTGAATCGCTATCGGGGACTTCGCGTCGGAGTGGATCACGCCGAAGGCTTCTATGTTTGCAGCGCGAAGGATTACCCAGGTGTTGCCGAGATGCTCGCCATGATCTGAGCCGCAAGCCCCGCAACCGGACTCTGAAACGAAATTCAAGCCCCAATTGAGGCCTCGCACGCGACCTAGGAAAATCCGGGGATCGTCCTGACTCCTTTTCAACCAGTCGTCGGCCGAGATCCCATCCGCCCTGAACTTACACAAGTTTCTCACGAAAACTTAATTAGGTCTGCCCGAGTTTTGATGCTAATGTTCTCCGAAATTCTGCCGCCATTAAGGTTCGCGTGGGACTGGTGCGGGGCTGCCGTCCGAGCGGCCAGAATTTGAGGTCGTCAACCCTCCTGGGTTGTCTATGTGAAATTGAAGTCGACGATCGGGGACACGCTCACCCGGTCTCTTGAAGGATGGTCTTCGAGTCGAATCTCGATCGCCGCCGCCGCCCGCCACACCCCGAAATTCCCCGTTGACCATCCCCAGGGAGTGTTGGAATTGCCACGCGCTCGCATTTTTTGGTTCATCGCGATCAGCACCGCCCTGAGTTCGGCCAATGCCGAGGACGCCCCTTCGACGAGCGACGCCGCGCGGGATGCCGCCGGTAATCGGTTCGTGACCAAGCCTTACCTGCAGATCGGGCGAACCCCTTCGGTTGGAACCTTGCAACTGCTCTGGCACTCTCCGGATTCGGACGCTCGGTGGTCGGTCGAATCCCGAGAGGCCGAGGACGGTCCCTGGAAGCGAGCCCGCCTCGCGGAGCCTCGCCGGGTCTCCGTCTCGGGGATCGTGCCGCACCGGATCCATCGGGCCGAGTTGTCCGGGCTGACTCCAGGGGTAACGTTCACTTATCGGGTGCTCGACGGGGATCAGGTGGTGTTCTCGGCCCTTGCGAGGTCCCCGAAGTCGGCGGATCAGAAGTATCGCTTCGTGACGTTCGCCGACTGCGGCGCGGGGACGCCCGAGCAGAAACCGCTGGCCCACCGGGCCTTCCTGGAAGCGCCGGACCTCGTCGTCATCCCCGGCGACATGGTTTATGAAGAAGGCTTAATGTCCGAGTACCGCGACAAGTTCTGGCCTGTCTACAACGCGGATGAGCCCTCGGAGGCCGGCGCTCCGCTGATCCGCTCGGTCCCTTTCGTGGCTGCGCCTGGCAATCACGACACCGAGCAGCGCAATCTGACGAAGTTCCCCGACGGCCTGGCTTACTTCCTGTACTGGGACCAGCCGCTCAATGGGCCTCTGGGTCAGCAGGGCGGGCCATTCGTCTCCCCCCTGACGGCCACCGAAACCGCCCGCGCGGCCTTCCTGCGGTCGACCGACGGGGCCTTCCCGCGGATGACGAACTTCTCGTTCGACTATGGCAATGCTCACTGGACGATCGTTGATTCCAACCCCTACGTCGACTGGACCGACCCGACGCTGAAAACCTGGGTGGCCGCCGACCTCGCCACCGCCCAGTCCGCCACTTGGCGGTTCGTCGCCTTCCATCACCCCGGGTTCAACTCGGCCAATGAGCATCTGGAACAGCAGCACATGAGGTTACTGGCCCCAGTGCTGGAGGCGGGCAAGGTTGACGTCGTTTTCAGCGGCCACCTGCACAACTATCAGCGATCGTTCCCTGTGCGCTTCGAGCCGTTGAAGCAGGGGACGCTGATGATCGGCGGTCGCGATGGCAAGACGATCCGCGGCCGGGTGGTCCCGGGGCGCTGGCGTCTGGACAAAACCTTCGACGGCCAGTCCGACACCACGCCGGTGGGGGTCATCTACCTCGTCACCGGCGCGGGTGGCCAGAAACTCTACAACCCCGAGCAAAACGACGACCCCGACTCCTGGCAGAAGTTCACCGACAAGTTCCACTCGACGACCCACTCGCTGACGGTGGCCGACGTCGAGGGTGAGACCTTGACGGTGCGGCAACTCGCCGCCGACGGGCAGGAGCTTGACCGATTTCGCCTGACCAAACCGAGTCCCGGCGCCGCCGGTGCTTCGCGATGAGGCGTGACGACGCCTTTCCCCGTCTACGGGCGATCCCGCCCGCGACCTCGTCCCGGTCGAACCCGGGCGGCTTTCCGAGGAATGTTCGATGCCCGCGAATTCGTATCCTGGCCGTCGGTCGCTCGTGAATCGGGGGTTCACCCTGATCGAGCTTCTGGTCGTCATCGCCATCATCGGAGTCTTGATCGGTCTGCTCCTGCCGGCGGTCCAGGCCGCCCGGGAGGCCGCCCGACGCGCCCAATGCGTCAACAACCTCAAGCAGGTCGGCCTGGCGTTCCACAACTACGAGAGCGCCAACGGCACCTTCCCGATGACCACGGTCCTGATCCCCTGCCCCACCGGATCGACCCCGGTCTTCAAGGCCAACTGCGGGGGCTTTCAGTCGTCGTGGAGCGCGTTCGCACGCTCCACGCCGTTCCTGGAGCAGGCCGCGTTCTACAACGCCATCAACTTCACCCTCACTTACAGCGACCCGCCGAACACGACCGTCGCCAACACTCCGTTGTCGTTCTTGCTCTGTCCCAGCGATCCCGGCTCGTCGATCGACGACACCACTCTGGGCAATACGCTGGTGGCGACGACCAGTTACGGGACCTGCGACGGCGATTGGTACGTCTTCTCGGCGATGGTCAACGGGAATTCGGTCACGGCCGGCCCCCGGAACCGCTCTCTCTTCGGCCCCAACTACGCCCGCACCATCGCCATGGCCAACGACGGCCTGAGCAACTCCCTGATGAGTTCCGAAGGCTACATCGGACACGGCCAGTATCGCGCTTGCCTGAGGAGCCCCTCCGTCCCGTCGGACGCGTCGGTCGGCACCTGGAGTCCCTCGAACGTCCCGGCCCCCGGCGCGAACTCGACGGCCGCGCTCCAGGCCCTGATCGCCTCTTGCCAGACGAGTTCGGGAGCAAAGGCGGGCGGCCCGATCGGCCACACCCGTTGGTGCAACGGCGGCGTGTACTACTCGGGATTCACCACCGCGATGCCGCCGAACTCTCCGATCACCGCCCAAAGCAAGGCGTCCGGCTTCTCCAACTTCGGAAAGGTTGTCCCGATGGACTGGGCCTCGGTTGACGAGAACGACGGCGGACCGACTTACATGTCGCTGGCGGCCTCAAGCTACCACAGCGGCGGGGTCAATACCCTGTTCGCCGACGGCAGCGTCCGCTTCATCAAAAACTCGATCAGTCCCATCGCCTGGCGAGCGCTGGGTTCCATCGCGGGCGCGGAGGTCGTCTCCGGCGACCAGTTCTGAGCCGCGGCACTCCCAGCGAGGACACCCGATCCCTGAAGGCTCGGTCCTCTCCCCCAAAGGAGAGGCCGGGCCGTCTGCTTTAGAGTTGAGCGAATACCGACGCCGGGATCATCGCCTCTCGCCGGTCAGCAAATCGAAACCGCGCCGTTTCCGCGCGCGGCCCGAGGTCGGACTTGGGCCATAACCCCTAGCGCACGAAAAAACCCCTGGGTCTCCAAGGGTTTATCGTCGAAGCGAGGATGACGGGGCTCGAACCCGCAACCTCCGGCGTGACAGGCCGGTGCTCTAACCAATTGAGCTACATCCCCTTCCCATCGCTGAGGAGGGCGATGAGGCCCAGGATAGCCAGGCCCCTCGGCACTGTCAAGGATTTGAGGCGATGGGCAGCGACGAGATTCGCGGGTCGTTGTCGCCCGTTTGGTCCGAGGTTCAGACGACGATGGGTCTGGCCGGTGGCGGGGGGGGCGATATAATGGGTCGACCTGGCCGGGGTGGTCCGCGAGGACTCGACGGTCCGATACCCCAGCTGCTGGCGACTTGAGGAAGGGAGTGTGCCCGTCATGGCCAAGTTGCGCCTGCTGAAGACCGGCCACGGCGACCTTTGCCTGGCCGAATGGGACGCTAGGAAGCCGGCGACCGTGACCGAGGCCGAGGCCGCCTTCACCGAGAATTTCACCCCTGGCCGGCTGGCCTTCCGGCTCGACGGGCCGGGGCAGACCCGCGCGATCCGCGCCTTTGACGCCGAAGCGCCGGAGATCCTGCTGGTCCCGGCCATCCAGGGCGGATGATTGTGTCGTCAAGGCTCGGGGATGCCCGGCCATGATCCGGACCGGCTATCTGCGCTGGGAGATTGAGGCCGACGACCGTCGGAGCCCCGTCGACTCAACAGCTCGCGAGGTGGTCTTCCGGGCCCGGCCGTCCTACCGGGTGGTACGCGTCCGGGGGGGCGGCCAGGTCGCCGCGGCCGAACGATTTGCCCGGGGCGAGGCGGCCTTCGATGAGGTTGAGCGAGCCCGTCGCGCCGCCGTGCCCGAGGTCGACGTCCCCATCCCGGATGTTGGCCCGCATGTCTTCCGCTACTCCGAGAGCGACCGGGCGACCACTCCCCGCTTCTGGATGGAGAAGCTTCAGAGGGAAGCCAGCGCCTTCGCCCACGAGGTCGTTCGCTCGGCGGCCAAGTTTCCCCAACTGGTCATCAGCAGCCAGGCCTTGCGGGCCGGCTATGCTCGGCTGGTCGAGTGGGAAACCTTCCGCGTCATCGAGGGGCGGAGCGTCCCCGGTCCGACGAATGACTCCGAGCCGATGCGGATCGAGGCCCAGGCGTTCGCCGACGGAGTTCCCGAACTGGTCGCGGCCGAACTCGTCCGCGACGTCGTCGAGCCCAAGGAGTTCGACGAGTTCTGCCGATTCGACCGCGTGACCGTTCACTCCGGCGACAAGTTTTACCGCATCCCCCGACGGCCCCACGGTTTGATCGAGGTCTGGGATGCCCGAACCTTGTTGCCCCATGCCCGGTTGTGCGTTGTCTTCCAGGACCCGGGGATGCCCCCCTCGGACGAGGTAGTGATGAAATACCTGCTGGCCAAGCACCAGCCGGATCTTCTTTGGCAGGTAGGCGTTCGGTTCACGCCCCCCTCGGGCAAGTTCGACGGCCTGGCCCCCCGGCGATGGTCGCGAGCCTGATCTTTCGAGGTCTCGCCCCGACCAAGATCCCTCCAGGTTGTGCAAACCGTGCCGCGTCCCTATTCTGGGGGCCTGGGATCGTCTTTGGCAGGCGGAATACGGTGGGGAATGCCCCCGAAGAGGAAGGATTGTCCGGACGATGAGCAGCGGCGACGGTGAGAACGGCGGGAGTGGGGGGGCGGCTCCAGTCTTGAAGGTCTGCGACTTCTGCGGGCGCAACCCCGGCGACGCCGGGCCAATGATTGTCGGCAACGCCCTGATCCAGACGGGGGTTCGCTCGGCCGAGGCCCATATCTGCGCTCGCTGCGTGGAGGCGTGCGAGGGAATATTTCGACAGCACGAGGCCAAGGAAGTCCACGAGTTCACCCCCCCGACGCCTCGTCAACTCGTCGCCCACCTGGATGAATACCTGATCGGGCAGGAGCGGGTGAAACGGATGCTGGCGGTGGCCGTCGCCAACCACTACAAGCGGGTTGCTGGCAAGGAGATCGAGGACCCGACACTCAAGGAAGTCGAGGTCTCCAAGAGCAACGTCCTGCTGATCGGACCCACAGGCTGCGGCAAGACAGCCCTGGCCCAGACCCTGGCCCGAAAGCTCGAAGTCCCCTTCGCCATTGGCGACGCGACCACCTTGACCGAAGCGGGTTATGTCGGTGAGGACGTCGAAAACCTGATCCTCAAACTCGTCAGCGCCGCAGAGTACGACATCCCCACGGCCGAGCGGGGCATCATCTTCATCGACGAGATCGACAAGATCGGCAAGACCAGCCAGAACGTGTCGATCACCCGGGACGTCTCGGGCGAGGGGGTGCAACAAGCGCTTCTCAAATTGCTGGAGGGGACCAGCGCCAACGTCCCGCCCCAGGGAGGTCGCAAACACCCTGAGCAGCAATATCTGCACGTCGATACGACCGACATCCTCTTCATCTGCGGCGGGACATTCGTGGGGCTGGAAGAGATCATCGGGAAGCGGTTAGGCCGCAAGATGATCGGTTTCGGCCGGGGCATGTCGACGGACCGGGAAGCCGAGGCGAACGAGTTGAGGGCCCAGGTCACGCCCGAGGATCTGGAACGCTACGGCATGATCCCCGAGCTGATCGGCCGGCTGCCGGTAATTGGCTCGCTCGACCAGCTTTCGGTGGAGGACCTGACCCGCATCCTGTCCGAGCCTCGTGACGCACTGACAAAGCAGTATCAGGTGCTCTTCCACTATGACGGGGCACGTCTCGAATTCACGACCGACGCGACTCGGGAGATTGCTCGGCGTGCCAAGGACCGGGGCACAGGGGCGAGGGCGCTGCGGTCGATCATGGAAAATTTGATGTTGGATTTCATGTTTGACCTGCCCGAACGCCCGGCCGGTCACACCTATATCGTGACAGAAAAGGTCGTCCGTGGTGAGGAAAGCCTGTTCGAGCAGGGAGCCGCCTGACCGCAAGCCAGGAAGGTTATGCCGGTCGTAACGGATTGCCCCGTTTGAAGTCTCCGGCAATCGTGGTTCCCAACGATTCGCATGATAGGTTTCTCCCTGGGGAATGAGACAACGATCCGCGCGGAGGGAGCCGCGGGGTTGTTGCTCGCCTCCGAGGAGTCGGCGTTATGAACAGCCGAGGCCGGTGCCCGAAACTGGTGATGGTCGCGATGGCGGCGGGCCTTTTCTCGGTGGGTTGCGCGGGCGAGGGGGGCTTGCGGCGGTTTCAGCCTGGTCGGGGCAGTTTACCGGCGGGCGGGACCAACCCTTACATTGCCATGCGCCCAACGTATGAGACCCCGAATGGGCGGCGGGCGTCTCGCCCGGTATATTTAGCGGGTTATGGCGGCTACAATTACAGCCGGGCGAATAACCCCGCGGTGGTGGAGACGTCCTATGACGGGCGCTACTATCGCCACGCCTTCCAGAAACTCTTCGGGGGGAATTGACCCCAGCGACTCCGCCGACTTGCCCAGGGACCCGGAGATTGCTGCGGGGGAAAGGGTGGGCCGCCGATGAGCCAGGGGTTGGTCAAGGTTGGGATCATCGGCGCGGGGCGGGTGGCCCGCAAACGCCACCTGCCCGGCTTGCTGGCGGAGCCTCGCGTCAAGCTCGTTGGGGTGAGCAATTTGCGCCGAGAGTCGGCCATCCGCGTCGCCCGTGAGTTCAGCATCCCCAAGGTTTACGACGGCTGGGAGGCGATGGTGGAAGACCCCGCTGTCGACGCGGTGGTCATTGGCACCTGGCCTTACATGCACTGCGCGATCACCCTGGGGGCTCTCGACGCTGGCAAGCATGTTCTTTGCCAGTCGCGCATGGCCATGAATGCCCGGGAAGCCCAACGGATGCTGGAGCGTTCCCAGGAATTGCCCCAACTCACGGCGATGGTCGCCCCCAGCCCCCTGGGACTGACCGGCGACGCCTATCTCACTCGGCTAATCTCCGAGGGCTATCTGGGAACTCTCCGAGAGGTCCACGCTCGCAGCATCACCTCGGAATTGGCCGACGCCCTGACCCCGCTGTCCTGGAAGCAGATGACCAAGTATGTCGGCTTCAACATGCTTCATCTTGGCTCTCTGTATGAGATTCTGATTCGCTGGGCGCCTCGGGCCACCCGGGTCTTCGCCAGGGCGACGAAGCAGATCCCGGTTCGCCCAGAGCCCGACGGCGGCAAACGGGCAAGGGTGGGGACGGCGGACAGCATCCAGGTCGTGGCGATGCACGAGGATGGCTCGGCCGGGACCTTGCGGTTGAGCGGGGTCGCCCACCACGAACTCGGTACCGACATCACGTTGCACGGCTCCGATGGGACCCTCATTTACGACCTCTGCCGCGACGAGATTCGCGGGGCGCGCCCGGGAGAGCCAGACCTTCACCCGTTGCCGATCCCCGATGACCTGCGAGGAGATTGGGACGTCGAGGCCGATTTTGTCGCCGCGATCCTCGACGGCAAGCCGATCCGTCGCCTCGACTTCGCCACAGCCGCGGCCACCATGCACTTCACCGAGGGGGTCGCTCGCAGTTCTCGGCACCAGGAGGTTGTCGACCTGCCCCTTCGCGAGTTTTCCAACCCGACCCTCTGAACGAAGTCCGCCCCCTATTGCCCTGGATCTCCTCAAGAGGGTGAGTCATGGCCGGTTCGCTCCATCTGGTCCTGCTGAGGGGCGTGGTCCCCGACTGGATCGTCCCGGCCGGCTCGCCCACGACGGGACGCGCCTCGGCGGCCCACCTTGCGGAGTTGAGAGACCTGGCCAGCCGGCTCGAACTCGACCCCCTGGACAAATTCCTGGTCGACCCCCGTGCCGAGATCGCCGCGGCCCTGCTCGCCGCCGGCTGGGAGGCGCCGGCATTGCCGGCGGCCTGGAGCGAGGGGATCCCCCTCGACGTGCCTCCCATCGAGGACGCGGATTACGTCGCCGCCCAGGACGCTTACGACGTGATCGTGGCCGAGGCCGAGATGGGCTTGATGTACTTTCCTGCGGCCGACTGCCTCCGAACCATTGAGGGGCTCATCGTCGCCCTGGAGTGCGACCCCAATCGGTCTTCATCGTTCACGGAAGTCCTCGGCGAATTGCGGACCTTCCGCCACGAACTCGAGCATGCGGTGCGAATCAAGATGCGGGTTCACTTCGAAGTCACGGAATGACTGGCCCTGACGACGGTGCGAACGCGGGCGGCTCCCGTTCCGGCCCACGCGCCTTCCGAGGCCGTCGAGCCGGCGTCCCGAGGATCGTGGTCGTCGCGGCGCGGCCGAGACACCGGTCAAACGTCGCTGAAACGGCCACCAGCAACAGGCAGCTCATGAGGAGATACAGGGCGATCCACTCAACGCAACTCTTGCACTGTCCATCCCATCTCACGATCGAAGGTTCGGTGTAGGCCAGGTCGGTGAGGATCCCGATTCCGGCGGGGGGTGAGCCGGTTATCCAGCCCAACTGGACGTCGGTAATCGGCCGGGTCCGATCGGCCGTGGCGGAGATCAGGATGGGCACGCCAACCACGACCGATACGTAGACCAGCACCGTTAACGCCATCGCTCGTCCCAGACGAGGAACCCACGTCGCCATCGCCAGGCCCAGGCTGGTCAGCGCCGCGCCATACGCGATCATCAGGCCGAAGATCAGGGCCGGAGCCGCGGCGTGCTCGACCTTCTTGGAGACGAGGACCGCGGCGATGACCGCCGGCCAGACGGCCAGTCCGGGCACAATCCGAAAGGTTGCCCACCACTTCGCCAGCACGATCGACCTCGTGGATAGCGGCGTTGCCATCAGGACGTCCAGGCTGCCCCGCTGCCGTTCCTCGGCCAATGGGTTCGCCGCACTCACGGCCAGCAGGAGCAGGCCCACGGTCGTCGCCACGGCGGAGACCGTGACGCCCAGGGTATCGGCGGCCAACGTGTTCCCTTGCCATGCGGCCCCGATCGCCACGGCCGCGAACAGCGAGGTCCCCGCCGCGTAGACCCACCAGACCCAGCGGACCCAACCCGAGGCCCCTCGACGATGCCACTCCCGCCAAAGGACGGGGTTGAAGTCCAGCGACGGACCCGGCCAGTGAAGCCAGGGTCGTCGACGTTTCGAGGGCCGGCCGAGTCGGGTCCACCAACTTCGCCGACCGACCCTCCCCCGACCGGCCTCCACCTTGCGAATCCGGCCAATCGCCAGGGCCATCATCAACACCGAGAGCACAACTGCGACGGCGAAGAATCGCGCCTGGTCCCCCAGGCTCACGGACCGGAACCCATTGCCGTGGCTCGTTGCCAGCACATAGGGGTTGATCACGCGGAGACCGTCCCAGCTTAGTCCGAACGGAGCCCGAAATCCTCCGGTTCTGAGCATCATCTCCCAGGTCGGTGAAGCCAGGCACCACACGATCAAACTCGCGTAGGTGACGAGCAAGACCTCGTGAGCCCGCCGTCCCCAGACCGAAAGCGCCATGGCCAGGCAGCAGGCGAGCACGGCCGTGCCGACCAGCACCAGGAGCGTGCCAGTCAGCCCCAAAGGGTCGATGCCACCCATCAACATCAACAGCGCAAGAAGCGGGAAGGCGGCGACGATCAGCCCGAGGGTTGTCCCCAACCTTGGAGCTAGCTTGCCCAGCACGATTTCGGCCGAGGAGAGATCCGTCATCAGCAGGTGCGTCAACGTCCCGCGGGCCTTGTCGACGCAGATCGCGCCGGCCGTCGCCGCTGGAGCGATCAACAGGATGAACGACAACGCCACTCCGGCAATGACCTCAAAAAACCCTTCGCCAAGGTCCGCCTGCTGCCGGATCGTCGCCGACGCCGCCGCCCCCGGGTGATTGATGATCACCAGGGCCAGAAACGCCAGGATCACGCCGACGAACACCGACCGCGACGCATACACCTGCCAGCGGCGTGACCTCACCAGCCATTCCGCCGCGAAGACCGGACCGAAGCCCCAGCGACCCATCATGACGGCCGTCCTCTGACAAGTGCTTGAGGATCGCTTGAGGATACGGTCACTCTCGCCGGATCGCCACCCACGCCAACAAACCGGCCAGGGCGAAGGGGACGAGAGTCACCAGCGCGACGCCCGCCAGGTGGCTTTCCACGCCGGTGTGCAGCAGTCCCCAAAGATATTTGGCCAGGGTCCGACACCCCGGCGGTTCGACAGGATGAGAGGCGGGCAACTCGCCCAGGGACAGAACGAACGCCACTCCCCAGGCCGCTACCGATGCTCTAAGGGTCAGCGGCAGCGCCACATGGGCCACTTGCCCCGCATCGTCATATCCATCGAGCAGGGCCGCTTCCAGGTACGAGGTTGGAAGTTTGCGGATCACCGGCCAGAGGACGAGGAATGCGTAGGGAAACGTCCGCAAGGCGTAAGCGAAGGCCAGGATGACCGGCGTGTCATAAATCTCCGCGACGCTCCGGTAGGCCAGGACCAGGGCCATCCCCGCGACCGGCCCCGGAGTCGCCAGCGACAAAGCCACGACTGCCGCCGCGACGCCTCGCCAGACGCTGGTCCCACGCGCCGCCCAGGCCAGCGGCCAGGCGACCGCCACGGCCAACGTCGCGCCCATCGCCGCCCAAAGACCGCTGGAGGGGAGGACGAAGTCGGGAGGGCCATAAACTTCGGCCGCGGCATGCTTCAGGGTTCCGACCAACCCCCAAAAGGACCAGTGAGGCGTAACCCCCGAGACAGCCGAACCCCCGAGTCGCCCCGCCCTCCAGATCAGACCGTACAGGGGCAATCCAACCAGTAACCCGACCGAGGTCGCGGCCAACGCCGAGGCCGGCCAACGCCAGCCGCCGAGCTTCCAGGTCCGGGGATCGTTCGACGGCGAGGGAAGCCGCTCGGGGTCGGCGTCGAGGAGCGTGCGAGCCATCGCGACAATGACGAGTCCCAGCACAATCAAGGGGGGAAGCGTCACCGCGGCGGTGGTTCCAGGCCCTTTTCCCAGCCCGAATTGCACGTAAGCTTCCTCGGCATAGGTCCGGACGACGAGGATGTCCGTCACCGTCATGTCGCCGGCCGTCAACACCGCGACGGCCAGCGCCGCGGCGATGATGGCTCCGACCGCCCTCCTCAGCGTGATTCGCATCGCCACCCGCCAACCAGGCAGGTCGACCAGGGCCGACTCTTCCAGCGAGGGCTCAACAGTTCGCAGGCCAACCCCCGCCAGCAGAATCACCCAGGGCAGCGCTGCCAGGGCATGAACGGCCGCCGCCCCCGGCCAGCCAACCAGCAGCGGCGCCCCCCCGATCACCTGCGACCGGCCGAGGTTGCCGAACGCTCCCACCCAGGCGGCGGCATGGAGCGGCATCGGTACAAACAGCGTCAGGGCCAGCAGTCCCAGCAGCGGACGCCGCCCTGGCAAGTCGGTCCGGACCAGCAGCAAGGCCAGCCCGACCCCGAGGGGAAGGGCCAACGCCTCGGCCCCCACGACCACCTTGGTCGTGTTCCATGCCAGTCCCAGGGGCCGGGCGATCTCCCACTCCTCGGCGGCCGAATCGCGGTCCCCAGCCTCTCGCCAGGCTTCCCTCAACGTCGCCAACATCGGCCAGCCCAGCAGCGTCACCAGGGCCAGCGACAGCCCAATCCGGCCCATCCCCATCCACCTCATTCGCGGAGCCCCGCCTCTCGCATCAGGGCGGACGTCGACGCATACGCCTCGGCCACCCAGTCGACAATGCTGGCGGGGTCGGGGGCGAATTCCAGCTCCAGGGCGATCGTGAGTTCGTCGACATCCATTCCCTTCAACACCTTGAGATAAGCAGGGAAATCCACGACACCCCGGCCCGGCGGAAGGTCACCGTGGACCTTGCCGTCGCAGTCGGAGATGTGGACATGGCCGATCCGCCCCCGCAAGGCCTCCAACGACTCGGGCGGCTGGTGGGCCAACACGAGATGCGAGAGATCGACGTTGGCCAGGACGTTGGGACGGCCGACGTCGTCGAGAAACCGGACCATTTTCGGCACATCGTTCAGCAGCGAGAGCGGAAACGGCTCCAGTTCCAGCACCATCTTCAATCCCCGACGCTCGGCATCTTGCCCGAGGGATCGGACTGCCTCGACGGCCCAGCCCCACTGCTCGCCCGGCGGGAGAATCTCGCGGTTCCAGACGTATTCGCCCAGGACGACCAGGACGTTGCGGGCGCCCCACTCTCGGGCCAGTTCGAGATGGGCACGGACCCGATCGACATGAAACCGCCGCACCGAGGCTCCCGGATCAATCAGCCCCAGAGCGACGCAAGGGACCGAGATAATCGGTAGTCCAGAGCGTTCGCATTCTTCGCGAATCAAAGTCCGCTCGGGCTCGTCGATCTCCAGGGGATCGGCGAAGATGTCGACGCAGTCGAAGCCAAGTTCCCGGGTCTTGCACAGGCCAAACGCGGTGTCGCGACCCGCCTGAACCCACGTCGAATTGATCAGGCCGAGCTTCATGATCGCTTCTCCGGGATCAACGCCTCTCATCGAATAAGGTAACCGGCCAGGGCGTCGAAGGGGATGGGCCGCTCACGAGGGCGCAGGGCGTTCGCCAAAGGCTCAACCGTGAATCCGATCGGTTTCGTGGAAACCTCGTCCAACCGGCGAGGGGGGATGATGCCATGCGCGTACAAATCGTCCGGGCGATGGGGATCGCGGCAGTCCTGGGATCGGGGTCTGTCGCTTTCGCGGACGGGCCGAGAGGCAATCCCACCGAGGGAGAAGCGCTGTTCCTCCGGACCTGGACCGACCACGACCCCAGGGCCCACGGAGGCGACGGGTTGGGGCCGGTGTTCAACGCCCGGTCCTGCGTGTCTTGCCATTTCCGAGGCGGGATGGGAGGGTCGGGGACGGCCGGTCGGAACGTGGATTTCCTCTCGGCCACACGTGCCGACGGGACGGTCCTCAGCGATGAGGATCGCGCCCCCCTGGCCCAGATCCATGAAGACTTCCGGTCGTCGCCCAGCGTCGTCGTTCATCAGTCCTCGACCGACCCTCGTTACGCGGAGTGGCGGGACTTCTGGCTCAAGGCTCGCGCGAACGACGGCAAGATTCGGATCGGGTCGTTCGTGCTCAACTGGTCACAACGCAATAGCCCTCCCCTCTTTGGACTGGGGGCGATCGACGCGATTCCGGATTCCCAGATCCTGAATGCCGTTGCCGCATACCGAGGGCGCGGGCGGTTTCCGGAAATTCGAGGCCGCGTCCCCATGCTGCCCGACGGCCGGATCGGTCGGTTCGGCTGGAAGGCTCAGGTCGCAACCTTGGACGAGTTCATCCGGGCCGCCTGCGCTGGGGAACTCGGGTTGGAGGTTCCTGGCCGTTCCCAGTGGCAATCTCCCCGCCCCTCGCCGGCCATTCATTCCGCGCAGTTGGACATGACCGAAAGGGAGTGCGCCTCGCTTGTCGCCTTTGTCCGCTCGCTGCCCAGGCCAGTGCGGCAGCCAAGCTCGGCGGTCGAGACCACGATACGGGCGATCAGCGAGGGGGCCCGCCTGTTCAAGACGATCGGCTGCGCGTCCTGTCACCGGCCCAATTTCGCCGGGGTTTCAGGGATCTATAGTGACCTGATAGTCCACGAGATGGGGTCGTCGCTGAGCGATTCGGGCCTTTATTATGAGACGAAGCGCTCCGAGGATCTCCTGGTCACGCCCGGAGAGTGGCGGACCCCGCCGCTTTGGGGAGTGGCCCAGTCTGCTCCCTACCTACACGACGGGCGGGCCGCGACGCTCGATGAGGCCATCCGCTTGCATGGCGGCGAGGCGTCTCCGACGGCTTCCCGCTATGTGGATCTGACCGATTGGCAGCGGGGCGGACTCGAGGCGTTTCTCAAGACCCTGATCGCGCCCCCATCGACGACGTCCGAAACGCCCGACCTCCGTCTCGCCGGCCGGCGCTAGGGGTTCTCGCTAGAGGGGTCGAAACCACCGATCGAATTCGGAATCGACCGCCCCGGACCGCACCGTCCGGGCGGCCCGAGCCACGGCCAACGCGGGGGCGAGCCCGCTCATCCCCGCGGCTCCCCACCGCCAGCCCGCGAGCCACGATGACGGCGCTCCCAGCGCAAGCCCGGCCAGGACCGTCAGCCCGATCAGGACGACGTGAGGCTCGCAAGCCTTGTAAGCGGGCCAGGTCAGCAAACCCCGACCCCGCCGAGGCCACGACGAGGCCGGCGCGGGTCGATCACCGGCCGAACAGCGAACCGTCAGCGGGCCTGCCTCTCGCTTCAATTTCTGGAAAAACGCCTTGTAGCGACAATCGTTATGCAGGCCGAGGAATAGCCACCCCGAGGCGATCAGGAACCCAGCCAACGACCATCGAGGGTCGCCCGTCCGCACTGCCAGGCCGTACCCCAGGGCGAACCCCAGCGTCGACGCCGAGGCGTGATGCATCAAATAGTCGAAATAAACCCCGCCCAGGTTCGACGTTCCTCGCCAACGAGCGACCTGGCCATCAACATGGTCGAGCCAGAACGCCAGATGCGCCAGGACGACCCCGGCGACGAAGCCGAGGCGTGTCCCTCCGCCGATCGCCAACGCCGCGCCCAGGCTGGCCAGCAACGAAGCCGTTGTCACCTGATTCGCGGTCAGACCCATTCGCAGGGCCGCCCAGGTGCCATAAATCGCCGAGGGCCGGCCGACCCGTCTCGCGAGCCAGTTGCCAACCTCTCGATGACGGGCCTTGTGGACCCTAGTCCGCAACTCGTCGAGAGTCGGATGAGGACTCATCGGTTCGCCCCCGAAGCCAAGATCGAAGCCTCGCTCAGTCCGTAGATGGTGTAGCGACGCGTCACGCCATCGGGGTCGGTAATCGCCTCTTGATACAAAGGCTCTTGGCTCCCCAGCCAGGGGGCGAGTTTTCGCGAGAGGGTCGGGTCGAACTCGACGGCCGTTTCTGGCTCCGGCGGGCACAGCAAGAGATGAGTGAATCCCCGAACTCGGAGAATCTGAACCAACTCCTCGGCGGTTTCTCCGCTCTTCCCGAGCCCGGTCCGTCGTCGGTGGGCCAGTTCCATCGTATAGGGGCGAGGCAGGTAGAACCCGCGATGCTCCTGACCGATCAACCGCGCCTCGGCGGGCAGGTGTGTGTCGATCCAGCGACCCACCCGGTAAGTCGGCTCTCGACGGGTGAGATACGCCTCGGCCGATTCCCGTCCCAGGACGACCGACAGCCCGTGACGGGCCCGCACAGGGGCGAGGGCGGCCTCGACTCCCAGGACCGCCAGAAAAAGACCAAAGAGCAGCCTGGCGGGTGGCGTCGACCGGTCTCGCCAGGCCGATGCCGCCCAGGCCACCCCGACGGCCATTGGCCCCGTGGCGATCAAAACGAACCGCATGCTCTGACGGACGCACACGCAGGCCGTCAGAAACACCCATCCCAGAGCCACGACCTCAAGTATCCGCCGGGGCGGACATAGGACCGCCAGGCCAGGGAGGAACAGCAGGAACGCCGGGCCGAACTGATGCGCCAGGCTGTCAAAACGGTCCGGGGCCAGGGTCATCGAGCCCAGCGCCGTCACCACGTTCCAGGGGTTCACAGCCATCGGCAAACTGCCCGGGTCCAGAACCTCGTCGAGCCCCGCGCCTCCGAACGTGTGGCGAAAGAAGGGGAATACCGGGTTTCCCGTCGCCAGCCAGGCGCGACCATACCAGACTCCGCCAGAAAGCAGTGCGACCAGGGAAAAACTCGCGACCTCGCCGAGCGCCAGCCGTCGCCCGGGCTCGGTTTTCCATCGGTCGATGAGGACCGCGACCATCGCCAGGCCGAGCATCGCGCCCCAGACCAGCCCCGGATACTTGACGCCCATCGTGATCCCGGCCAGAAGCCCAGCGAGGGCCGCTGACCGCGCCGTGGGACCCGCTCGCCAGCAAAGCCAGGCATGAAGCGCCGCGTTGCCGAACGCGGCGAGGGCCACGTCGTTCAGCGGAGCGCCCATCCCGTTGGAAATGGCCGGGGTCAGCAACGCCAACGACGCCGCCCAGCCGGAGCGTTCCCTCAGCATGGGCCGAGCCAACGCCGCGACGTTGGCCGCGAAGATCAACCCCAGGGACCATTGCACCAATCGGCAGGCGACCGGCCCCCGCAAGGCCAGGGCAACCGCATAGAGCATCTCCGTCAGCAGTGGATAGATCGTCTCGTGCAGATCCGGAGCAAAACTCACTCGCCCTTCCTGGAGGAAGACCTTGGGGACCTGTAGGTGATAGCAAAGGGCATCGCCATCGGTCACGGGAGCCAGGGCGGTCAGCAAGGTCCCCACGACCCCGAGACCCATCGCCAGACCCACGAAACCTGGGCGTCGCGGCCCCATCAATCCTTCGCGGGCGAGTCTCGCCAACAGTCGAGGTCCACCGAAACCACCGAGTCCCGCCGCGACCGCGAGACCGCCCGCGATCGAGGCCCGACCCAGAATTCCCACCCCCCCCAATGCCAGCACACCTAGACCCATCAGCCCAAGGCCGACAGGCGCGGCCAGCGCGAATGCATCGAGGGGGTGGTCGGGCTCACCGCCGAGCCGGGCGACGACCCGCCTGCCCAGCCCGGTGGCAATGCCGATCAGGATCACCAGGAATACGAGGTCGAGCATCCGTGCCCTTTTCTCCCAGGGAGTCGCGTCCTAGCCGGCCGGCTTGCGTTTCGAGGACCGCTCGCCAGTTGCGGGCCGATCATATCGTTCGCGATGCTCGGCCTTCATGCGGAGGTAGTCAGGGTCGTCCTTCGCCCTCGTCCAGGCCGCCTTGAATATGGCCGCGCTCTCGGCCTTCACCGGATCGTTGATGGTGGGCAGGACGGTCTGGCCATCCTCGGCATACTTCCGTCCCCCCTTGTGATTGGCGTACCGACGAGACCGGGTATAACCCATCTGGAGGAACTTCCTGGCCATGTCCATGCCCACGAAGTCGTCACGGTCTCGATAGTCGAGGAACAGCTTCAGAATCGCCTCGGCCGATTCGTGGGCCACCTCGGGCGTCTTGAATCGCCAGAAGGGCAGGATCTCGCTCTTGTACGGCTCGACCGACAGAACTCCCTGCTCGCCGACGCCAATCTGGTACAGCTCGGGATGGGTCCGGAAGTCGAGAGCCTGGAAGTCGCGGTCATAGTCGAATTTCATCGGGACGCCCGCCCTGGCCAACGGTCGAACAGTCCGCCCCAGCCGTGGAGAGTGCCCCAGATCCACAACGTCGGCGATCCCCAGGCCGCGACAGTTCCGCCCCGGACGACCAGACCGACCCAACCCGGACCCGCCGCGGAGGAGGCGACCGACGCGACCCACGTGCCAACCGCCGCGAAGGCGAGCCAGGCGGAGACCCTTCCCAGATGACCCAGCCAGCCGCCCAATCCGAGGCCCGGGAGGAAGGCGACGCCACTGGTAAACAACGACACAGCCGCATAGCCGACCGACATTCCGCCCGCGACCCCGGCGAGCCCCGCTTGGGTCGCCCCGATCGCGCCGGCGGCCGCGGCCACCGCCAGACCGGCCAGAGTCGCCAGGGCCAGTCGGTAGGGGTGGCCAATGGCGATGAGCATCTGCCGGGCCGGCCAGGCCAGGCCCAGCAACACCGTCCCCGGCAGCAAGGGCCGAAGCGCCACCAGGCCCCCGGCGTATCGGGGCAAGGCCCAGCCGAGGAAATCCGGCCCAATCAGAAAGGCCACCGAGCCGCCCAGGGCCAAAATGGGCGCCAGGGATTCGGTCGTCCGGGCGGCCTGGCGGGCGACCGCCGAGGGGTCGTCCGTCCGCCCCAGGGTCGTCTGGTAATAGGTGTACATGACCACCGCGACCCGTCCCGACAGGTCGAGGCCCCATCCGGTCCCCATCAGGGCGATCGTGTAGAGGCCCAAGGCTTCCGCGCCATCAGGGACGTAGCGCAAGATCAATGGCTTGTCCAGATGAAGCACGACCCCAAAGGCCACGGTGTTGACCAGGATCGGCAGGCCGGTCCTCATCAGCCGCCAGGTCGTTCCGGCGTCCCAGACCCAGCCAAACCGAAACGGGTTGCGGGCGTGCAGATACGCGACATTAAAGAGGTAGAGCAGCCCCACCACCAGCCAAAGACCCCAAAACCCCGCCAGCCCCAGGCACGCCACCGTGAAGACCGCCTGGAGGGTCGCGTCGATCACGGCGAGCTCGGTCGTCAGGACAAATTCCTGATGAGCCCTCAGGACGGCGATCAGCAGGGACTGATAGCGGTGCAAGATCGCCAGGACCGCCACGGCCACCAGGCTCGACGCCCAGGTCGTCGCCAGGGGATCGCGTCCGGTCCAGCGGTTGACCGTCGAGGCCACGACGAGGAGGCCGGCGGCGTAGATCAGACAGAGCACGGTGGCGGCGGTGTACGCGACATCGGCTACGCGCTTCGCCTCGGTCTCTCGACCGGCCGCTCGAAGAATAGGAATCTCCTGGACCGCACCGAGGCCGGTGCCCAGGCTCGACCAGTTGGCGTAATCCAAGAGCACCCGGGCCGACGTGTAAACCCCCATGTGGGCCACGTCCAGGCCCCAGCCGATCGCCACCCTCGACCGCAGGAACAGCGACGTGAAGGTGCCGACGACCTGCTCGACCTGGCCGCCCAGGGTGACGACCAGGCTGTCGCGGACGGCTCGGCGGTCGTCGGACCTTGGCGAGGGAGTGGCAACCCGGCCGGCCGTCAACGTCGACACAGGTCGGCCACGCAGAATTGCGAGGCGGTTTGGTCCAAAATTTGCCCCGATTCGGCCAGGGAAATTTCCTGCTCTCGGTACCAGGCCGCGGTGTTGTATCCGTAACGGTTGTAGCTGGTGTCGGTGTCCTCGTTGTGGGCTGCCCAGCGTCGAGCCACTCGCACGACCTCTTGCCGCATCCGCTCGGCGACTGGTTGGGGGTTGTGCAGGATCACCGCCGAGGTCAGCACCAGGTCGAACGACCCATCCGCGAACGGCAGGCGACCACCGTCGGCCAGGGCGAACCCAACCCGTTCCAATCCGTCGAGGTAGGACCGCGATCTCGCCAGTTGCGAGGGGCTGAAATCGACCCCGACCATTGGCGCATCCCAGCGGGATCGAATCTCTCGGAGTTGCTTACCGTAGCCGCAGCCGACTTCCAGGATCGAGGTCGGCCGGTACGAGGCGACGCGCTCAGCGATCCAACCGGCGCGTTCCGACCGGGCGGGCTGGCCTTCCTGCTCCCGGAAATACTCGTCGCCGCCGCGGAGCGTCCAGTAGTCGCGAGGGTCGGCGTAGATGAGCCGGCGTTTGAGGTCGGGCCAACGACCGAGGGCTCGTCGCAGCGACTTGTGCCAGGCATAACGGGCGCCGCGATCCCGCCAGGCGACCCAGGCTCTAGAGGGCAAGGGGGCGAGGCGTTCCACCGCGAGGCTCCAAAACGAGGTCCGGCGGATCGGGCGGGCGTCGCGTCGCCTCCTGAGGCCCGGGCGCGCCGGGAGTGTACGAGCGGCCCGCCGAAGGGTCAAGGGAAGCTGACGGACCGAGGTTTACGGGGCGGCTTGGTTCTTGACCGAGGGGAGTTTGCGGCCGGCCCTCGCCGTCCTATAATTCCGCCGGGACAGGTCACTCGCGACAGGTCGGCCGAAACGGGGGCATCGGTCATGGGCGTCGAGTCAGGTCGGGTCAAGGTCTCCGACCTGGTCTTCCAGGTGTACCATCGGGCAATCCATCCCGACTGGTTCGCCGTCAAGGCCCATCAACGCGTCGCCCGGGGCCACTGGGAAGCCGACGTGCGAATCATCGACCGAGGGCACGCGATCACCTGGCGATCCGGGGGCACCACCCTGACCGAAATTCTCGCGGGACCCGAAACCCCCCTGCCCGAAACGGGTCTGATCTGGGCGGCGCCGATTCGCCGCGACCGCAACGCGGCCTTGCATCCCCTCGGTGCCGAATACCAGGCGTGCATCGACGTCGAGCGGAGCGACCCCGAGGTCTTCCGCCACCTGGGAGACGAGCTGACCCTCGACGCCAGTCCCGGCGATCTGTTCCACCGCTTCACCCCCCGAGACCGACTGGCCCCCGCCCCCCTGAGTCGGCTCCACCTGGAAATCCGTCCGGGCGGCCTCGCCATCCAGGCCTTTCACACCTTCCCCGACGAACGCGCCGTGGTCCGGACCCAATGCCTCCTCGAAATCCGCCCCCGTTGACCACGACTGACCTGTCTCGTAGGAAACCCCTCACCCATGGCCGACGCGTCTGGCCCGATCCTCCTGTACGATGGAGTCTGCGGGTTCTGTGACGCCTCCGTTCGGTTCCTCCTGAAACACGACCGCCGCGAAGTCTTCCGCTTCGCGCCCCTCCAGGGAGAGGTCGCGAGGGAGATTCTTAGCCGCAGGGGGAAAGACCCTTCGCGCCTGGAAACGGTCTACGTGGTTCTCGACCCGGGCCAACCCTCTGAACGCCTTCTGCCGAAATCGCGAGCGGTCCTATTCGTCGCCGGGCATCTTGGCGGACCCTGGCAGGTTTTACGGGTATTCCAGGTGCTGCCAACAAGGTGGCTGGATTGGGTTTACGACCGAATCGCCTCGGTACGCTACCGAATCCTTGGCAAAAAGGATGCGTGCTTGATCCCGGAAGCCAAGGCTCGGTCAAGGTTTCTGGACCGAGACGCCTTCGTTTCCCGCTGAGTCGTTGGTGGGTAAAGTCACGAGCACGCGAGGAAGAATCCAGCAGCAGGCGGCCGTGAAGCCCGCGCTGATTCCGACCAGAGCGTTAAAGGCAGCCTGGTCTCCCCAGGACATTTCCCAACGCTCGTAAAAGACCCCTCCCAGCCCGGTCGCCAGGGACGCGGCGACGTTTTCCAGAGCCATGAGCGAGGCGAAAAGCGTCCCGGCCACCGCGGGGGGACACGACCGGGCGGCCAGTTCAAGCTGAGCGAGAGTCGCCGTCTGGTACATCAACCCGGCGACGATTGTGATCGGCAAGGCCAGGCGTCCCTCTCCCAGGCCCCAGTAAATCAATTGGCTCAGGACGCCTAACGGGATCGACGCGGCGACCAACGCACGAATTGACCATCGTCGCGAGACCCAGACATACAAGACGCTGGCGACCAGGCAGGCGGCGGCGAACGCCGTGGAGAGATCACCGGCCTCGGGTTCGCTCAAACCCAGGCCCTGGGTCAGGTGCAGGTACAACGTGGCTTGCGAGAAGGGGTTGAAGTTCCAAAGGAACAGAAAGGCGGCGATTCTGACCAGGCCCGGGGTCCGAATGTCCCGCCACGCCACGCCCCGGGCGACCTCGGAGGCGGGCGGCTCGTGAACGAAGGCCAGGGTGATCGCGACCAGGACAATCGCCAACAAGGCGCCAGCCACGAGGACGACGCCCTGGCGGCCGGGGATTGCCAGTCGCCCCCCCAGGCTTCCCGCCAGCAACGCCGAGGCGTAGGCGCAGGCCCACTGCGACGCCTGTAAGCGGCCCACCAACCCCCGAGGCCGCCCCACTTCAATCATCAGGGCATCGGCCGCCACGTCGCCCATCGCCATCGCGGCGGTGGGAATCAACAATCCGGCCAGCAAGGTCCACGGCCCGAGCGTATCGCCTCCCGAGAGCAGGAGCGCATAACCCCCCGCCGCCACCAACCCGCTCACGACCAGATAACCGCGGCGACGCGATCCGGCCAGGGGAACGCTGTCCGAAAGCCAACCGTAGAGCGGTTTCAGCCACCAGGGCGCGGCCAGGATCGCCGCGAATCCGGCAATCCCCGAAGCGCCGTGGCCCCACCCCTTCCACAGCGAGCGGGCCGGCTGGGACGCCAACCCCTCGGTCGGCTCGATGAGTCCCTGAAGGAATGCCAGGGCCCCGAACAAAACGATAAGGTTTCGGGCCGAGGCCACTCCACGGTTCTCGATAGGAGTCGCCAAGGTTCGATCCCCCGAACAAATCCCTCGAACCCACGAAATTGATTCTCCTAAGGTTCCAAGGGGGGGGATAGGCCGTCAATCCTGAGTTAAGGGATCAATAAGGTCGGGAGGATTGGGGGGCCGGGAAAAACTCGACGGTCCGCGAAGCTGGGAGGCTCACGGGCCGATAGTGATTTAGGGGACGCGAGACAGCCAGTGTTCTTCATGTCACATTGTTCGGAAGTTCATGTAACGTGAAATGGGCTGGGTCCCTCGCTGCCTCGATGGAGGCGTGTCATCGGGAAAATATTTTCGGACGCCCCGACTGAACCTAAGTGGCGTCCGGACCGGGCGCCGGCGGTGCCATCGGGTCGTCGCGTGACGGCCCTTGGCGAAAAATGATTTGGCGAGGGCAGGCCGGATTTGTAAGGTCGAGCCCTGCCCGCACGGCCGGGGGGTTAACCCCCGGACCAGGACCCGAGGAGCCTGGCCTCAATGCGATCGTTTAACCGCCTGGAACGTGCTCGGGGTTGCCTGCTTGGGCTGGCCGTCGGGGATGCCCTCGGGGCTCCTCTGGAGGGTCTGAGTTGCCAGCAGGTCCGGGCTCATTACGGCCAGGTGGTGGATTATGTCGACGGGGCCCAGGCCTGGAAGAAGAAACCCCACCGCTGGCGAATGCCGGGGCTGTACACCGACGACACCCAGCAGGCGCTGGCCCTGACGGACGTCCTGCTCGATTGTGGCAAGGCCGATCCCCAACGGCTCGCCGAGCGATACCTGGCCCTGGCGATCCCCCGGGGCTCGTACGTTGGCGCCCACCGCGGCCCCGGCCGGAGCTTCCGCCAGGTATTGGTCGAACTGGAACGCGGCGTGGACCCCGGATGCTGCGGCCAAGACTCCGCGGGCGTCGGCGCCGCGATGCGGATCGCCCCGGTGGCTCTTTACTTCGCCGACCGACCCGAAGCGTTGTTCGAATCGGTCATGGCCGTCAGCCTGATGACCCATCGCGACGTCCGCAGCCTGGCCGGCGCCCTGGCCGTCTCCTACGCGGTCGCCCGACTGGCCGAGGGAGCCGAGCGCGAGCCAAGCCTCCTGCTCAGGATCGCCGCCGACGTATCCCGGGCCGAAACCCGGATCGCCGCCGAGTACAGCGACCGGGTCGCCTCGATCGCCGACCACGGCAAGAGCCTCTCGCGGTCGATCGCCCACGTCGAGTCGCTGCTGGAGATCCCTCGCGAACGGGCTCTGATGGCTTTGGTCGACGAGGCCAATCGCCACGGTGCCGAGCCCTCTTGCAAGCGGCCCACGATGGGCTTCCCCCCAGCCTGCATCCCGGCTTGTCTGTATACTTTGTTGACCACCGACAGCTTCGAGGAAGCGGCCGTTGAGATCGTCAACCTCGGTGGCGACGCCGACACCGCGGGGGCGATCCTCGGGGCGATGGCCGGTGCCCACTACGGCCTCGACGCCATTCCCAATCGCTGGCTCGACGGTCTCCAGAACCGCGAGGGGATCGACCTGCGTGCCCGTGCCCTTGCCCAGAACAGTCGCGACGGCCTGCCGACGATTCCTGACCTGGTCGCCACCGAGCGACTGCTCAGCGAACGAGAGGCCGCTTGTCGCGACGAACTTCTGGCCCATCGTTCCAACGGCGGCGACCTTGGCGCCAACCGACGGCTTTGAAGCCCGGCTCGTCGCCAACTCGTTCGGTCGACCCGGGGATTGACGGGCCAAGGGCCCATGCCCTAAAATCTTGAGTTCTCGCCGAGCTATAGGTCGGCCGCCTCGCGTCTCACCAGGGATTTTTGATCGAGGAAGTGGACTTCATGCCGCGCAAAAAGTTCGGTCGCAACCGCAAGAATCGCTGCCGCTTCTGCACCGCCGAGGGTTGCCCCCGCCCGGCCTACGTGGACTACAAGGACATCGGTCTGCTCAAGAAGCTCTGCACCAACCAGAGCAAGATGTTCTCCCGCAAGCGCAGCGGCAACTGCGCCGCGTTCCAAAGGGCCAGTAGCGACGCGATCAAGCGAGCCCGATTCATGGCCCTGCTGCCCTACGTCGGCGAATGATCGACTTATCCACTCCGGCCGCGATTGGTCGGCCGGGGAAGGTGGTCGCGATCCCGGCGACTGATCCGCGAATGCTCAGTCGTCGGTCGCTTTGAGGAAGAGGCGAAGTCGCGCCTCAAGCCGACCGGGCGGCAGTCCCAGATGATCGAACAGGGATCGATTTGTCCCGGCCCGGACGCGACCTTGGTAGGCATCCCGGGCATAGTCAAGGAATGGTTCCCGGTGGCGTTCGCCTTCGCCGTGCATCAGAAACACGGCGACGGCGAGGGCTTCCGCGTAATGGCCATAGACAGCCGGCTCGGCGTTGAAGCCCTCCTCGTCGAGCCCAACGAAGTCCCCCAATGGAACCAGCCCATCCGGCTGCCGGGTGAGAGTCCGCGCCTTGGCGACACGGGGACCAACCAGGCCGCCGATGAGTAACGAGCCATCGGCCTGGAGCTCGACCGTCTCGAAGTAGGTCCCGAGTCCCTCGAACACCCAGAACTGGCCGGAGTTGCGGCCGAACGCCCAGGGACCGGCCGACTCGAAGAGCAGTTGATGGGACGCCTCGTGGTAGAGGGTCGCCCGGGCCGATAACGACTCCTCGGGGGCCCGGTAGAAATAGCTCGTGCCGCGGGCGTTGGGCTTTGCCTGGGTAGCCCGGTCGTAGCGCCCGAGTTCCCGCTCGACGACGTCTCCGTGGCGAGGTCGCAGGTAGGCGACATACTCGCCCTTTGACCCGAAGTAGCGGACCTGATGACGACGCCCAGGGAGTTTCGGGGGACCTGGTTTGCGAAACCGCTGGGCCAGGGGGAGTTCCGGGCCCACGAGGTCGGCCATCAGGGCGAAGAAGGCGTCGTGAAACGCTTCGAGTTGGTGCGAGAAGCCGATGACCTCGGCGAGTGGGACGTTGGAACGAATCTGGAAGTGGGCGGTCTCGATCGTCCAGGGATGAGCGAAGTCGGCTCGCTGGGCATCGGCCTCGGCGACGGGCAGCCAGGAGACGGGGCGCCCGGCGGGGGCATGGGCCGGCAGTTCACCACGGTCCAGGTGAGCGATCCAGTCGCCGGGAACCCAGCCGAACGTTGGGTGAAGCGTCCAGCCGTCCTTCAAAAGCTTGGCGGCATAGGGAGTCGCCCATCCCTTGTCGTGAGGGAGATATCCAAGCAGGCGGCGGGCCTCGGCGTGGTCGCGGTTCCGGGAGACCACGCCTCGCAAGCATTCGTCGGCCAGGGCATACCGGCGGATTTGCGCCGCCGTGCCGGCAAGCAGGAACAGGGCGTCAGCGGTCGCCGACTTGAGGGAGCGAACGTCGTCCGGTTCGACCTCGCGAAGAGCGGCCGGAACAACCTCGGGGAGAGGCACGAACCGGATGGGACCGGACGGGGGCGGAGGCACGCAGTCCGGGCTGGGCGGTCGGTTCAAACCTCGAAGGCCGGCGACCTCCTTGTCGCGAATCGCCTCCAACTCGGCCCGAAGGGCGGTCGATGGCTCGGGAGGGGGCGACGGCGCGGCCCCCTGACTGAATGCGGCCAGGACGACGATCAAAGCGGAGGGTCGCCAGGGGTTGGGTGTCCGCGGTCTCATTGGGTCCATCGTAAACCGTCAGGGTCCCGGAAACGAGTCGCGAGCCGATCCGCCCCACTCTCGGCTGCCGGACAATTCCCCTTGACCGGTCGGACCGGGGCGTGAGAATGCTCCGGAACCCATCCCCATGGAGGCGACGACGATGCGAACCGACACCGTCCACCCGTTCCGCGTGGCGACCATTTTGCTCGGCGGGATCGCTCTTGGAGTCCTCGGGACGGCCGGGCGGCTCAAGCCGCTACAAGCCGAGGGGGGGGATCGGTCGGGAGACTCGATCCTGACGACTGGCGTGGCGTCGATGGAGTACGACAAGGCCAAGCAGATGAACGTCGCCAAGGACGCGGTCTATTACCTCGACTACGAGGGGGCCCGGCTGCTGGCCACGGTTCCTTCGATCCAGCAAGCGCCTGGCCAGATCCGCGTCCTCGGCGATTTCGCCGAGCGCGACCTGATCGCCGACTTCGCCCTGCCCCGCAACCTCGTCCCTCACTTCGTGATGACGACCGGGGGACTCGGTGCCCGCGGCGAGACCTGGTCGCCGATCTACGTTGTCGAGCAGTCGACCAAGCAGATCGCCGTCTATCGAGTCGTCGAGCAGCGCACCGCCACCTCGTCGAAGCCCCGCTTCGAACTTCTGGAACGCCGGCCGATCGGCCAGTCGGCGTTGCCGCAAGCCGAGTGACACCGCCTCAATACGCCCCCGTCGGCACCCAACCGGGGACGACGTGGGCGTAAAGCCAGACGATGAGGCCGACCAAAGTCGCCAGGGCCAAACTATGGCCGACGACGGCCCGCAACAGTCGCCCTTCCATCCCTTTCTGCCCCGTCGCGGCCGAAGCGACAACGATCGACTGAGCGTCGATCATCTTTCCCATCACGCCTCCGGTCGTGTTGGCCGAGGCCATCAAGATCGGGTTGAGACCAAGCTTCAGCGCCGTGATCCGTTGAAGGTTGCCAAACAGAACGTTGCTAGATGTGTCCGAGCCGGTCAGGGCCACGCCCAACCAGCCTAGCCAGGTGCCAAAGAACGGATAAAGCCAGGGCCCAGTCCTCGTCAAGGCCAGGCCCAGGACTGCGTCCATTCCCGAATACTTGGTTGTGAAGCCCAGAGCGAGCATGGCGAAAATCGCCGCCAGGGCCGGGGCCAGCCTGAAGACGACGGCTCCGAGCACTCGCAACTGCTTCACCGGGCCAACCCCGAGCCAGAAGCCCGCAACCACCGCCGCCAGGAAGACCGCGGTTCCGGTGGCTGACAGCGGGATCACGTCGACCACCGCTTTTTCGAAATCCTTCCCCTTCACGGGGGATTCGTGCCCCGTCACCGCCAACCCCTTGGCGATCCCTTCCAGCTCCGTCATCACCGGCTTCCAGGACGCCTGGCGGTCGAGCCATTCCCGCACACTCGGCCGGCCTGTCGCCTTGTTGCCGGGCAGACCCGAGACCAGAACCGTGACGGTTAGCAGAGCGAAGGGCAGCCAGGCTCGGGCGACCCGACGAGGCGTCAGGGGCGATTTTTCCGCCGAGGTCGGGTCGCTCGCCACGTCGTCGGGGAAGCGCCACTCGCTCGATGGCCGCCAGACTTTCAGGAACGCCACCCCGGCCAGGAGACTGGCGATCGCCGAGACGAGGTCAACCAGATCCACCCCGATGAAATTCGACCAGGCCCACTGAACCAGCGCGAATGTTCCGCCAATGACCCCCAACGCCGGCGCGACCGCCCACGTCGCCCGCCAGCCGGACAGAGTGGCGACCAGCCAGAAGGGAATGATGAGCGAGATTGGCGGCAGGATGCGCCCCGACGTTTGG
Organism: Isosphaeraceae bacterium; assembly: GCA_965201075.1. Classification (GTDB taxonomy): domain Bacteria; phylum Planctomycetota; class Planctomycetia; order Isosphaerales; family Isosphaeraceae; genus CBDAVP01. Next base: position 162,745 of record CBDAVP010000007.1, read on the forward strand.
CTGAGGAGTTCCACGTCCAGCCCGGTGACGCCCGCGAGTGTCTTGATTGGCACGCCGATCGACCCCCAGGCCACGGGCGCTGTGTTGGCGATCAGGCACAACAACGCCGCCTGAAACGGCCGGAACCCCAGGCCCACCAGGAACGCCGCCGAGATGGCGACTGGGGCTCCGAAGCCGGCGGCCCCTTCGATGAACGCGCCGAAGGCGAAGGCGATCAAGACGGCCTGGAGGCGACGATCACCGGAAAGCTGGGCGATCGAGGCCTTCATTACCTCGAACTGGCCCGTCTCGACGGCGATGTCGTAAAGAAAGACCGCGGCGACAACCAGCCAGACGACCTTGAACCCCGCGAAGACCAGCCCATACCCAGTGGCCTGCAACGCCAGCGATGCCGGCATCCCGAACCCTAAAGTGGAGACCGCTACCGCCGACAGCCAGCCGCCCAGGGCCGCCCGCCAGGCCGCGACCTTGCCCGAGGCGAGCAACGACAGCAACACCACCACCGGCAGGCTTGCCAGCAGGGTCGCCAGGGGCCAGGAACCGAACGGGTCGTAGTCCTGCCGCCAGGTCATGAGAGGTCGATCCCGTCACGAAACTTGCCGAAAGGGAGTGGCAAGCGTGCCGGGTCGGCCGCGTCGTGGCAAGGGGGTCGCCTGTTCGAACTTGAAGCGACGAGTCGACCTTAGCGAGTGCCGTGGCGACCAATCAGAAGGCTGGCGTTGTGGCCGCCGAAGCCAAAACTGTTGGACATGACCCTGTCAACCCGAGTCTCGCGGGCGACGTGCGGGATGTAGTCGAGATCGCACCCCTCGCCTGGCTCATCCAGGTTAATCGTCGGAGGCAGCACACCTCGGGTCATCGCCAGGCAGCAGGCGACCAGTTCGACCCCGCCTGAAGCACCCAGCAGGTGCCCCAGCTGGCTCTTGGTGCTGGAGACCGGCAACTTGCTGGCGTGGGAACCGAAAACCGTCTTCATTGCCTTGGTCTCGGCCAGGTCCCCCAGGCCGGTGCTGGTCCCGTGAGCGTTGATGTAGCCCACGTTCTGAGGGGCGCAATGGCCATCGTCCAGGCACATTTGCATGGCACGGGCGGCGCCACGTCCTTCCTCGTCGGGGGCGGTGATGTGTGAGCCGTCGGCCGACAGCCCATAGCCCAGCAACTCAGCGTAAATCTTGGCCCCGCGAGCCTTTGCGTGTTCCTCGGTTTCCAGGATCACGACCCCAGCCCCTTCGGAAAGGACGAATCCATCGCGGTCCTTATCGAAGGGGCGGCTGGCCCTCGTGGGGTCGTCGTTCCGGGTGGAAAGGGCCCGCAGGGCGGCGAACCCTCCCAGGCCCATGTGGGTGATCGCCGCCTCGCTGCCGCCAGTGACCATCACGTCGGCGTGACCCGCCTGGATCAGCTTGAAGGCGTCGCCCATGGCGTTGGCCGCACTGGCGCAAGCGGTGGCCACGGCCGAGGTTGGGCCTCGGAGACCATACTTGATCGAGACCTGCCCGCTGCCGGCGTTGACCATCAGCTTGGGGATGGTGAACGGACTGATCTTGCTGGGGCCTTTTTCCAACATCGTCGAGTGCTGGGACTCGAACTCGCTGAGGCCGCCGATGCCCGAGCCGATGAACACCCCGGCTCGGTGCGGAGGCAGGGTGTCAAAGTCGATGCCCGAGTCCTCGACCGCAGACTGACTGGCGTGCATCGCGAACTGAGCGAAGCGGTCGAGCCGGCGGGCTTCCTTGGTGCCAAACAGGGCGTCGGCGTCCCAGGGCTTGACCTGGCCGCCGAAGTGGACCTTGAAGTGCGTGGTGTCGAAGAGGGTCAGCTCGCTGACGCCGCTGCGCCCCTCGCAAAGGCCACTCCAGAACTCGTCCAGGGTGTTACCCAGGCCGGTGACGACGCCCAGGCCCGTGATGACGACGCGACGCGACATGGCGAGGTCCGATTCGTTGGGAGCCGGCCACCTCCGGCCGACGCGACGCTCCCCGAGCGACACGGCCGCGAGCCCCGCCCCGATGAATTCATCTTCGCAACCAGGGCAAGGGGTCGGGGCCATCAGAGGCGGGGCGGGTTGGGTGGCCCCGACCTGTCGGCCGGCGGGGGCCGGGGTTTATTTACTATGTTCCTCGATATAGGCAATCGCCTGGCCGACCGTTTGGATCTTCTCGGCCTCTTCGTCGGGAATGGTGATGTCGAACTCTTCCTCGAACTCCATCACGAGCTCGACGGTGTCGAGGGAGTCGGCCCCAAGGTCGTTGACGAACGACGTGTCCTTGGTGATCTGGTCCTTGGCCACGCCCATCTGTTCGCTGACGATCTCGATCACGCGTTCTTCCACTGACACGGGCAGACCTCCTGGCATCTCGACTCACGCCCGGCCCGTGGCGGGCCACCCGTTGGCGGCCAAATCCCGGCGGCGACCGAACCACCTATCCCCAAAAAACGCCTCGAACCGTCCTCAATCGGACGACCAAGACCCCTCGCCTCGCGGCGAATTTGCTTTCTGGTATCGGCCCGAAGGCCCTGTCGAATCCAATCCCCGGGCGACGCCAATCCCCTAGGGTGTTTAGGGTCACAACTTAGCAAGCCCCCCGGCGCTTGTCTACGGGGTCTCGGGGCGGGCTTTCCGCACGTCGAATCCAGAGAAATTCTGCCGATCCTGGCAAACCGGGTGGAATTCCACGTCGTTTTGCCCTCCAGGAATCAAGCGGTCATGCCGCCATCGACCGCAATGACCTGTCCGGTTAAATAGCCCGCGCCGGGTCCGGCCAGGTAAGTCACCAGGTCGGCGATGTCCTCGGGATTCCCCAGGCGCTTGACCGGCACCCGCTCCTTGACCTCGGCCTTGATCTTCTCGGGGAGGACTTCGGTCATGTCGGTGGTGATGAACCCCGGAGCGACCGCATTGACCGTGATGTTGCGCGAGGCCAGTTCCTTGGCGATCGTCTGGGTGAACCCAATCACCCCGGCCTTGCTGGCGGAGTAATTCGCCTGCCCGGGGTTGCCCACCAGGCCCGAGACGCTGGAGATGTTGATGATTCGCCCGTAACGTTGGCGGATCATCAACGCCCCGACGGCTCGACAGAACAGGAATGTCCCCTTGAGGTTGGTGGCGATCACGGCGTCCCAGGCGTCGTCCTCCATCCTCAGCATCAGGCCGTCCTTGGTGATGCCGGCGTTGTTGACGAGGATGTGGATTTTCTCGAACTTGGTCTCGACCTCGGCGACGATGCGGGCGATTTCCTCGGGCCGGTCGATGCTGCCCGGGAACGCCTCGGCCGAGCCGCCGGCGTTGCGGATCGCCTCCAGGGTCCCGGCCAGACCCTCGGCCGTGCGTGCGACTCCCGCGATCCTGGCTCCGCAGGCCGCCAACTGAATCGCGATGGCGCGACCGATCCCGCGGGATGCCCCCGTGACAAGAGCCACCTGGCCTTCCAGGTTCACCCGACAGGGCTGGACGGCGATCGATTCCGCCATGATGAGGTTCCTTGCTGAGGAGAAATTTCGCGTGACCGGTCTCGCGCTACGTCAACGGGCCGGGATGCTGGTGCAAGGCACTTTCCGGTCGATCCGCTTGAGCAGGCCGGTGAGGACTCGCCCCGGGCCAATCTCATAGAACGTATCGAACCCGTCGGCCAGCATTTTGCGGATCGACTCCTCCCAGCGCACGCCCTGAATGACCTGCGCCACCAGGGTTGCCCGAAGGTCGTCGGGGTCGGTGTGGATCGAGGCGTCGACGTTGGAATAGACCGGGATTCTCGGAGGGCCCACCTCGACCGCCTCCAGCGTCGCGGCTAGGCGCTCGTCGGCCGGCTTCATCAACGGCGTGTGGAACGCGCCGGCGACGGACAGCGGGATGACCCGCGAAGCCCCCATCTCGGTCGCCGCCGGCTCGACGGCCGCCAGCGCCGCGGTCTCTCCCGAGACGACGATATTTCCGGGACCCAGGAGGTTGGCTTTCCAGAGACGCCCGTGAGAGATCAAACGGTCGCACAAGGCATCGACCTGGGCGACGTCAAGGCCCAAGATACTGGTCATGCCGCTGGGAGTGGCCAGGGCCGATTCCTGCATGGCTCGACCGCGCTCGCTCACGACGCGCAGACCGTCCTCGAACGACAACGAGCCGGCGAATACCAGGGCGGTGTACTCGCCAAGGCTGAGGCCCGCGGCGCCTTCGCAATCGGCGACGACCTCGGGCTGGTCGACCTTCAGGCCCTCCAGCGCCGCGAGACTGGCGACAAAGATGGCCGGCTGGCTGACGTCGGTCGCTTCCAGGGTCTCGGGCGGCCCCTCGAAGCAGGCCCGACGCAGGTCGAAGCCCAAAATCTGGTCGGCGCGGTCAAACAGGTCGCGAACGGCCGGGACGTCCCGGTCCAGTTCGCGACCCATCCCCACGGCTTGCGCACCCTGGCCGGGGAACAAAAACGCGACTTTCGGCATGCCAAGAATCCTTCCGCGAGAAATTCCGACAGGACCGACCAATCAACCAGGACGGCTGACTCAGCGCGCCTCGGCAGCGGTCTCCTTGACTGGCGGGGCGGGAGCTTCGGCCAGTTGCTCGACGATTTGCTGGGTAATGCGATCCTCGCCCATGATCGCGGCGACCCTCAGGCCGTTGCGGATGGCTCGGTCGTCGGACGACCCGTGGCAGATGATGCAGGCGCCGCGAATGCCCAGCAGCGGCCCGCCACCATATTCATGGTACTCGAAACTGGTCTTCAACCCTCGAAGCCCTCCGACCAGCGCACCGGCCGTCTCCGGAGGCAGTCCGCCCATCAAGGGGCCGAGGGCCTTCTTCAAGGCCGTGAACAGAAATTCCACGGCCCCCTCGCCGGCCTTCAGCAGAACGTTGCCGACAAACCCCTCGCAGACGACCACGCGGGCGCGCCCCTCGTAAACGTCGCGTCCTTCGATGTTACCGACGAACCGCTCGCGCATCGGGCCAGCGAGGAACATCGCACGGGCCGAGCGGGTCAACTCGTTCCCCTTGTCCTCCTCGGACCCGACGTTGATGAGGCCCACCGTGGGGTTGGCCACTCCCAGGACGTGTTCGGCGTAGACAGCGCCCATCACCCCGTACTGGTAGAGGTCCTCGGGCTTGGCGTTCATGTTGGCGCCAACGTCGACGATGGCGATCGGCCCCTGATGGGACGGAAAGATCGCCGCGATGCCGGGACGCCGCACGCCGGGCAGGAAAAGCTTGCCGTTAAGCATGGCCGAGGCGACCATCGCCCCGGTGTTTCCCGCCGAGACGACCGCCTGGACCTCCCCGGCGGCCATCAGGCCCCAGCACTTGGAGATGGAGTTGTCTCGCTTCTTGCGCAGGGCCTCGACCGGTTTTTCCTCCATGCCGATGGCCTGGCTGGCGTGGACCACCGGCAAGCGGTCTCGGGGCGCCTCGGGGGCTTTGGCGAGTTCAGCCTCGATGGCATCGCGATCGCCGACCAAGACGACTTCCAGCCCCGGCTGCTGGGTCACCGCGTCGACGGCCCCCCGAACGATCGGGCCGGGGGCGTGATCGCCGCCCATGGCGTCCAGGGCAACCCGCATTATGACCTCCGAAACCAGGGCGGAAGGGAAACGCACGACGGCGTGCGGCGAGGGCCACCTCAAGGGCCAGCGCCGGGCCCCGGGAACGGCCGGGCCGTATCCTAGAAAAGCCGGTGGAACGCTGTCAAGCAACTGGGTCCAACTCGACGACGCGGACCCGAAATCTTGGGCCGAGGGGCTCCTTTACAGTCCCGGATTGGCGAGTTAGGCTAGAAGACGTCCGTCCCCTCTCCCTGTCAGTCCGACAATCCGGTCGTTAGCCCCTCCGAGGCTTCACGAGGCCCCCTGCTATGTCGCAAGCCGTCGTCAACCCGGAAGACCTCAGGCGCTTCGCCTCGCAGTTGAAGCGGTTCAACGGCGAGCTTCAAACGCAACTCTCCTCCATCGGCGGCCAGCTCAACGCCCTCGGGCAGACCTGGCGGGACCGCGAGCAAGAGAAGTTCACCGAGGAATTTGCCCAGACGATGCAGAGCCTGGGCCGGTTCATCGAGGCGACCAACCAGTTCATCCCCTTTTTGATGCGCAAGGCCGGCCGCGCCGAGGAATACCTCCAGCAGCGTTGAGCCCTCCGGCCGACCAGGTTCGCAACGTCCTGGAGCCGAGACCGCATCGGGGAGCCCGCACCGCCATGAGCAGCCAGAACGTCAAGGTCACGTCGATCGCCGCCCTGGCCGAGTTCCGCAACGCCCTTTGCACCTTCGCCGAGGATGCCAGGTCGTCGATCGGCAATGCCGAGATGGACGTGCGCCGGACCAACGACTGGCTTGCCCGGGGCCAGACCCTGTTCTGGCAGGCCGAGATCAAGAAATCGGAACTGGCCGTCGCCGAGGCCCAGGCCGCCCTCTTCCGCCGCAAGATCAGCCAGACCGGCGACACGGCCAATGACTCCGAGCAAAGGGAGAATCTCCGCAACGCCAAGCGTCGCCTCCAACACGCCGAGGACAAGTTGCGGGTCGTCAAGCGCTGGATTCCCCAGTTCCAGCACGCCGTGGGCGAGTTCCACGCCCGCGTCCACCCGATCGGCGACATGGCTTCCGGCGAACTCGATCGGGCCCTGAGGCTGCTGGACAACATGGTCGCGGCGCTCGATGCCTACACCCGGATCGCTCCGCCCCCCAGTTCCCGGGACGCCACTGCGTCGGGCACGACGGCCGGGTCTCCCGCCGGAGCGGCGGCGGGCACGACCGAATCGGCGGCCATCGCGCCCCCTTCGCCCGAACCCGACTCGGCCTCGCCCCAGCCGGCGGAGGCCACCTCCCTGGCTCCGGCCGCCGAGGTCCACCCCGAAGCCGAACCCGTGGAGGCCCGATCATGAGCGCTGGCTCGGCTCGGTTGGAACACGCCCTGAAGGCAATCCGCATGCAGTGGGAACTCGTTGGCGACTACTGGAACGACCAGAACCGTCTCGAGTTCGAGAAGAATTTCATGGCCCCCCTGGAGGCACGAGCCTCGGCCGCCATCCGGGGCATGGACAACATCGCCGAGGTCATCAAGAAGGTCCGGCAAGACTGTGCCTGAACAGACCAACGGCCACCCGGCCGCACCCGTCGAGCTGGCCGAGGCCGAACCCGCGGCCCGCGAAGTCTCGTTGATCGACCGCGAACGCTCGCTCTTGCGCGAGTTGTCCGGCCAGACCTCGGCGCGCGCCGCCGCCGAGACGCAGCTCAGCACCACCTTCACCTCGCGCAAGGCCGCAGCCGACCGCGACCACCAGAAGGCGCTGCGAGAAGCCGAAGGCCGGATGGCCGCCGACTCCGAGGCCAGCAAGGGGGAGTACCAGAAGCAGAAGCAGGCCGCCCTGTCGCGGTTCGGCACCGCGCAGGCCACCGCCGAGGCTGCCCTCAAGGAACTTCGAGGCAAGGCGACCGAGCAGGTCGAGGCCGACAAGGAGAAGTTCGCCAACGACAACGAAGAAGCCCGCTGGCAAGCCAACGCCGTCTTCGAGGCCGCTGCCGACGACATTCGCCGCAAGTACGAGGCGCTGGACACCCGCTTCAAGACCGATACCCAAACCCTTCTGCCACTCCAGGAAGAGGCGCGCTACGTCCACGACGAGTTCGCCCCGTTCCTGGGCGAAGACCCGTCCTACCACTCCTCGCACGAGGACGACCCCGATTCGGGCGCCGAGGGCGAAGCGTCGTCCGAGGTCGCCCCCGGGGAAGACGCCGCCGCCGCCGCCGACCAGCCTCCGCCACCGCCGCTGGATCCGTCGATCGCCGAAGGGGCCGACCCCACTCTGCTGCTCCAGCAAGCCATAGGCGACCTTGACGCCCACCTCTACGAACTCAAGCAGGTTACCCTGCCGAAGTTCCTGGCCTGGAATCAGTTTTTCGTCGTGATTCTGGGCCTGGCGATTCTGTTGATCCCGGCCATCGGGTTTCTGGCCAAGAACTGGCCGGTGGGCATCGCCGTTGGCCTCGCGGCGGCGGTGGGGATCGGCATCGCCCTACGCAAAGGGTTGATGGCCAAGGCCCATTCCCAGGTCGCTCAGGTTCGCCCGGTCCTGGCCGCGACCCTGGCCGAGACCGAAGCCCTCGTGGCCCGCTGCCCCGGCTGGATCGCCGCACGGCGCAACGGCGAGATGACCGAGGCTGAGAAGAAACGCGACCGTTCCTTCCGCAGAGCCGACGACACGTTGAGGCGGACCACGCTCGATTCGCAACTTCACGCCGACCTCGAAGTTCAGCAAGCCAAGGACACCTTCGACAAAAAATCGAATGACTTGAAGAAGGTGCGTGACGAAGCCATCAAGGTCGCCGACGAAGCCTATGCCCGACGGGCCGGCGAGATCAAGAAACGTTTCCAGACCGATTCCGACCGCGTCGAGGCCACCTACGGACCCCGCAAGGCCGAGGAGTCCGCCAAATTCCAGGCCGAGACCGAGCGGATGATCGGTGCCTGGAACCACACCCTCGACCACGCCCGCCAAGAGATTCAAACCGTCCAGGAGGAAGATCGTCGGCTCTTCCTCCCTTGGGATCAGTGGGCCCCGGCGCCGTCGGTCCCCTCGGGCGTCCGCTTCGGTACGCTCCGGGTCGAGCCCGCTCAATTGCCCGGCGGTCCTCCCAAGGACGCGAAACTGAGGCCAACCCTGGAGGGCTTCGACATTCCGGCCCTGCTGCCACTCTATGGGCAAAAGGGTTCCTTGATGCTCAAGGCGGGGGACGGGGCGGGCAAGGAGGCCGCCGTCGATGTGCTGCACACCACGATGCTGCGGTTGATTACCGCCCTGCCCCCGGCCAAGGTCCGCTTCACGATCATCGACCCCGTCGGTCTCGGCCGCAACTTCGCCGCGTTCATGCACCTGGCCGACTATGACGAGCAATTCGTCACCAGCCGCATCTGGACCGAGCAAAGCCAGGTCGAGCAGCGTCTCGTCGACCTGACCGAGCACATGGAAAACGTCATCCAGAAGTATCTCCGCAACGAGTACGAAACGATCGAGCAATACAACGCCCAGGCGGGCGAGGTTGCCGAGCCGTTCCGCATCCTGGTCGTGGCCAACTACCCGGCCGGGTTCAACGACAATGCGGTCAAGCGTCTGGCCAGCATCATCGACAGCGGGGTCCGTTGCGGCGTTCACACCCTTCTGAGCCTTGACCCCAAGCAGGCGACGGCCGTCGGCGCCAACGTGCCGGAACTGGAACGTCAGTGCCTGACTCTGGAATGGAAAAATGGCGCATTCGCGTGGACCGGTGACGAGGCCTTTTCTCCCTATCCGCTCACCCTGGATCGAGGACCTCGGCCCGATGCCATCTCAAAGTTGATGCACATCGTGGGGGCCAAGGCAAAAGAGGCCAAACGGGTCGAGGTCCCCTTCGAGGTCATCGCCCCGGCGGCCGACCGCTGGTGGTCCAACGACAGCCGCTCGGGCCTGGATATCCCCCTGGGACGCGCCGGCGCTTCTCGTCTTCAGCACATGAAGCTCGGACGAGGTACATCTCAGCACGTCCTGGTCGCCGGCAAGACGGGCTCGGGCAAGTCGACCTTGATGCACGCATTGATCGTCAACGCCGCCCTGCGGTATAGCCCTGATGAACTCGAGTTCTACCTGATCGACTTCAAGAAGGGCGTCGAGTTCAAGACCTATGCCTCCTGGGGCCTGCCTCACGCTCGGGTCATCGCCGTCGAGAGCGAGCGGGAATTCGGCCTCAGCGTCCTTCAGCGATTGGACGTCGAGTTGACCCTCCGCGGCGACAATTTCCGCAAGGTCGGGGCCCAGGACGTTGCTTCGTACCGCAACTCCGCCAACCACCCCCGTTGCCCACGAATCCTGCTCATTATCGACGAATTCCAGGAATTTTTCATCGAGGACGACAAGCTCGCCCAGGAAGCGTCGCTGCTGCTCGATCGCCTGGTCCGCCAGGGCCGAGCCTTCGGCATCCACGTCCACCTTGGCTCGCAAACTCTCAGTGGCGCTTACAGCCTGGCCCGCAGCACCCTGGGCCAGATGGCCATTCGCATCGCCCTCCAGTGCAGCGAGGCCGATTCGCACCTAATCCTGAGCGAGGACAACGGCGCCGCGAGACTGCTGTCCCGGCCCGGCGAGGCGATCTATAACGACGCCAATGGTCTGGTCGAGGGCAACCACCCGTTCCAGGTCGTCTGGTTGGCCGACCACCGCAAGGAAGATTATTTGAAGAAGCTGCGGGCCCTGGACATCTCCCAGGGCCAGGAGACGCCCCGCTCCCAGATTGTCTTCGAGGGGAGCCTGCCAGCGTTGCCGTCGAACAACCCAAGGCTGGAAGGATTGCTCGACGCCTCGTCGTGGCCAAGCGAGCCACCCAAGGCCGCCTCGGCCTGGCTGGGCGAGGCGATTGCAATCAAGGACCCCACCTCGGCCACCTTCCGGCCCCAGGGCGGGTCGAACCTGCTGTTGGTTGGGCAAGAGGACGAAGGGGCGACTGGCATCCTGGCCAACGCCATCATTGGCCTGGCCGCTCAGCATCCGGCCGACAACGCCCGGTTCGTGATCCTCGACGGGCTGCCGGTCGACTCTCCTCTGTCCGGAGTTCTCGGCCGGGCCGTGGGCGCGGTTCCCCACTCCAGCCGAGTCACCGGGGCGAGAGACGCGGCGCCGGCCATCCACGAGGTCGCCGACGAGGTGGAACGACGGATGGCCGAGGCCGCCACCGCCGACCTCCCCTCCATCTACCTGATCATCCACGACCTCCAGCGCTTCCGGGAACTCCGCAAGGCCGAGGACGATTACAGCTTCGGTTCCTCCCGGGGCTTCGGCGACGACGAGCCGGTTCAGGCCCCTCCCTCTCAGCGGTTCGCGGCGATCCTCCGCGACGGACCCAACGTCAACGTTCATACTCTGGCCTGGTCTGACTCCTTGACCAACGTCAACCGCACGATCGACCGCTCCAGCCTTCGTGAGTTCGAGCTGCGCGTCTTGTTCCAGATGAATGCCAACGACTCCAGCGCCCTACTCGACACCCCGATCGCCAACCGTCTCGGTCCCAACCGCGCCTATTACAACAGCGAGTCCGAGAACGTGATGGAGAAGTTCCGGCCCTACCAGGTGCCCGACGCGGCCTACCTGGATCGAGTTCGCACGGCCCTGGACAACCGTCCCGCTGGAGCGGCCAACGTTGGGGCCTGATCGCGGTTGCACCAGAGCTGAAGGTTTCAACGACGAGACGCCGCCGTCCCTGATCCAGGGGCGGCGGCGTCTGGTTCGTCATGCCCGGGGGGGCAAGCTCAGAAGAGCAGGATCACGTCGAAGGCCAGGGTCAACTGGCTATTGCGGGTTCCGTTGTTATACGGGTGGGTGAACTGGGCCCAGTCGTAACGGGCCTCGGGCCGGACCCAGATGTAGGGCTTGGGCTTGTAGATCAGGCCAACGGTCTGCTCGTAGAAGTTGTCCGAGAAGCCGGTGCGGACACCGCTGCTGTCTCGAAAGACTTCCGACCGCCAGACGCCGGTCAGCTTGTCGCCGAAGCTGTACAGGAACCAGTTACCGAAGCTGTACCACTGGGCATTCTTCGACGTGCCGCCCGCGCCGATGCCGGGGATGTTCTGCTCGTAGGCGTCGTCGTTCTCGATGACCTGCGTCAGCTTGTCGTTCCACTTGTAGCTGAGGACGTTGGTGAAGAGAGTACGATTGTTGTGGCCATAGCCGATGTTGCGACGACCGGCCTGAAACCCTGGGTTGAGGAGTTCGGTATTGCCCGGCAGGATGATCTGGGTCTTGTTGCCGGTGAAGTTGGGATATTGGTCGGGGCCAGTGATGACAATGGTCGTGAAGCTGGTCTTGCCGCTCTTGGACGTCCAGGAGAAGCCGCCCATGTAGTTGTAGTCGTAGTTCGAGTTGAAGAACCGGTCCCAGCCGTTGACCGCACCGTTGTAGATGTTGATCCGGTCGTTGACGTGCAACGTCGAGATCATCCCGATGTGAGTGAACGGTTGGCCGTAGTTGAACATGTACGGCACGGACAGCAGCGGACGACCCGTCGCGGGCACCACTTCATAACCGGCCAGGGTGTAGAACCGACCACCCTTGATGTCCAGGCCGCCCTTGGTCAAGATCGGCAAGTGGACTTCGGCGTAGAACTGGGCCGGGTCGTAGCCGGCAAAGTGGTTGAGCGTGTAAGCCCCGTCGGAGAGGCTGTGCATGTGGTTGAACTGCCAGTCATTGCCGAACAGGTTGTCGACCCGGAAGCCGAAGTTGACCTTGTCGTTCTGCTCCAGGGGCTTTTCGACGATCAGGTAATACTGGTTCCCCATCCAGCGGTTGGCCAGGAAGTTGGGGTTCACACCGAAGTTGGTGGCGTTGTTGGGGACGCCATTGGTATTTCCGGTGTAGCTGTTCTGAATCCAGCCGTAGAACTTGACCGGGGAGTCTTCAATCCCCAGGAAATTCATCAACAGCTTGGTTTCGTCCTTTTCCGGCTCTTCTTCGGCCGCCTCTTCCCCACCAGCAGCATCGGCGCTAGCTTCGCCAGTGGTTGGCTCTCCTCCGCCGCCTTCACGCTCAGCGCGGGGCAAGGCCAAGTCGTTGTCGCTGGGCACTGGCGGGCCGCCCGGCTCGGCGACCGGGGGCGCGGAGTTGCCGTAGTTGATCGGTTCAGAGGTCGGCGGAGCGGGGGGGACACCGGCGTCGGGCACTGGCGGGGTTTCGGGCGGCGGAGGCGGCGGGGTCACGTCGGCCGGAGTCGCCTGGACCTGTCGCACGCCCGATCCGAACACGGGCCGCTTCGCCCGTGATGGAGCCTGGGGGGAATAGCCGGAAACGCCGACGGGGCGAATCGCTCCGTCCTGCGCCGAGGCCTCGACCCCGCCCATGCCGATTGCGAAGGCCAGCACCGCCCACCTCGGCCGCGCCGGTCGGGAAACCGTTCTCATCCGTAAAACTCCCATCCTTAAGACGCATCCTGGTCTTGATCCGGCGGGAGAGGGTGCCGGGGGGAGGCGATTCCTGCGGGCCGACGGTCGATCATCCTCCGACGCGAACGGCCCACTTTCTGATCGCTTGCCTTTGAAATCGTCCTTCTTGACCTCCGAATCCACTGATTCTGTCAACGCGTCTTTCCTTTCCCCAGATTCCGGTTCGGGGGATTCTTTCGCCTCCGCCAGACGGTGCGCTCGTCACTCAACACCGATTTGTCGCAAGCCTGATTGCGAAAAACGCCCGTCGATGCTGGACGGACGCCCTGAGAGTCCCTACAATGACCTCGTAAAGCCCGACGACCCTGAATCGTCGAAACCGCCTGGCTCCTAGAGGTTTGGGTGGATACTTCCTCCGCGGACCGACCACTTCTGGACCTGATCCGCCGACAAGGCCCGCTGACCATCAAGCAGATGGCCGAGGGTCTTGGTGTGACGGCCACGGCCGTGAGGAATCGTCTGGGTCGTCTCACCGACGCCGGCCTCGTCGAACGTACGGCCGAGACCGGGGGTAGGGGCCGACCTCGCTTCGCCTACCGAGCCAGCGCAAAGACACAAAGCTGTCTGGGCCAGAACTATACGGAATTGGCGGTGGTCCTCTGGGATGAATTGATGCGTAGTGTCGACGACCGCAAACTTCGGCGCTTGCTCTTCGGCAGGGTCACCGAACGCCTGGCCGACCTGTACCGCTCCGAGGTCCGTGGCGATGACTGGCGAGACCGGATGGTGCAACTCGGAACTGTCCTTCACGGTCGAGGGGTGGAGGCCGAGGTCGTACTCGTCCCCGGAGACGCTGACGCCCCTCCCGTTCTGAAACAACACTCCTGCCCCTACTATGAACTGGCCGAGACTGACCACGCGATCTGCGCTCTGGAACGAAAGATGTTCGAGAAAGTCCTGGGTCGCGCCTTGAGACTCAGCCACTGCCGCCTCGACGGCGACCGCTCCTGTGACTTCGAGGCCAAGCCGATTCACGCTTTAATCAACCCGATCCCGAACCCCTGAACCTGTCCACGGAGACCTCGACCCCGGACCCCCGGGCGACACCAACGATGAGCAAGGCCCTCCAGATCGAGAATTTGCGAGTCGCCGTCGCGGGCAAGGAGATCCTCAAGGGGGTCGACCTGACCATCCGCGAGGGGGAAGTCCACGCCCTGATGGGCCCCAACGGCTCGGGCAAGAGCACCCTGAGCTACGCTCTGGCCGGCCACCCCAACTACGAAGTCCTCGGCGGAACGGCCCGGCTGGGCGACGTCGACCTGCTGGACCTGGACGCCGACGACCGGGCCAAGGCCGGCCTGTTCCTGGCCTTCCAGTACCCCACGTCGATCCCCGGCGTCACCGTGGCCAACTTCCTTCGCCACGCGGTCAGCAACGTCCGCCGTCCCGACCGCAAGGAGGGGGAGGACCTCGTCCCCATGCGCGACTTCCGCAAGGAGTTGCGCTCCGAAATGGACGAACTGGGCATGGACCCTGACTTCGCCCGCCGCTACCTCAATGAGGGGTTTTCCGGCGGCGAGAAGAAGCGGGCCGAGGTGCTCCAACTGGCGTTGCTCAAACCGGCCATCGCCATCCTTGATGAGACCGACAGCGGCCTCGATATCGACGCGGTTCGGGTCGTTTCCGAAGGGGTCAACAAGGTCGCCAGCAAGGTCGGCACCGGCGTGCTGGTCATCACCCACTACCAGCGCATCCTCAACTATATCAAGCCCCAGTTCGTCCACATCCTCTTCGGAGGCCGGATCGTCGAGGACGGCGGCCCCGAGCTTGTTACCAAGCTTGAAGCCGAGGGTTACGACTGGATCCGCGCCAAATACCCCGACGCCGCCCGCGACGAGGACGCCCTGGAACAGGCCGGCGCGACTCCGGCGTCTTTCTAGCCACGGCCCGCCGCCGATCTCCGGCTCGACGCGCCCGCCACCCCACCCGGTCGATTTGTGATCGGTTCCACCGAAACATTCCGCAAACCGCCCCTCTCAAGAGGTTTTTCCCATGTCGACCGACCTCGGTACCCAGGTCCAGGGGATCAAGGACGAGTACAAGTACGGCTTCCACGACTCGGTGGAAAACTACTCGTTCCGCAGTGGCAAGGGCTTGAACCGCGAGATCGTCCACCAGATCTCTGAGATCAAGAACGAGCCTCAGTGGATGCGGGACATCCGCCTCAAGGCCCTGGACGTCTTCTGGAGCAAGCCGACCCCCCTCTGGGGCGGTGAGCTTGGCGAACTGAACTACGACGATATCCGCTACTTCATGAGGGCGTCGGACCGCCAGGGCCGCACCTGGGACGATGTGCCCGCCGAGATCAAGAACACCTTCGACAAGCTGGGCATCCCCGAAGCCGAGCGCAAATTCCTGGCGGGCGTCGGCGCCCAGTACGATTCGGAGGTTGTCTATCACAGTCTCCGCGACGACCTCCAGCAGAAGGGCGTCATCTTTGTTGACACCGACACCGCCCTCCGAGAATACCCTGACCTCGTCCGCGAGTATTTCGGCACGATCATCCCCACCGCCGACAACAAGTTCGCCGCGCTCAACACGGCGGTCTGGTCCGGAGGCTCGTTCGTCTACGTCCCGGCCGGGGTCAAGGTCGAGATTCCCCTCCAGGCGTACTTCCGCATCAACGCCGAGAACATGGGTCAGTTCGAGCGGACCTTGATTATCGTCGAGGAAGGCGCCCAGGTTCACTACGTCGAAGGCTGCACCGCGCCGACGTTCACCACCGAGAGCCTGCACTCGGCGGTCGTCGAGGTGATCGTCAAGAAGGGGGCTCGCTGCCGCTACACGACGATCCAGAACTGGTCCAGCAACATCTACAACCTTGTGACCAAGCGAGCCGTCGCCCACGAGGACGCGGTCATGGAGTGGGTCGACGGCAACCTCGGCAGCCGCCTGACCATGAAGTACCCAGCCGTCCACATGGTCGGCAAGGGAGCGCGAGGCGAGATCCTCTCCATCGCCTTCGCCGGCAAGGGGCAGCACCAGGACGCCGGTGGCAAGGTCGTTCACTCGGCCCCCTACACCAGCAGCCGGATCATCTCCAAGAGCATCAGCAAGAACGGCGGCCGGGCCAGCTACCGCGGCTTGCTGAAGGTCGATAAGGGATGCAAGGGGGCCAAGTCCAACGTCGTGTGCGACGCCTTGATCCTCGACCCGATCAGCCGATCCGACACCTATCCCTACATCGAGATCGACGAGGACGACGTCAAGATCGGCCACGAGGCCAGCGTCTCCAAGATCGGCGAGGAGCAGCTTTTCTACCTCATGAGCCGAGGGCTCTCCGAAACCGAAGCCTCCACGATGATCGTTAGCGGCTTCATTGAGCCCCTAGTCAAGGAGCTGCCGATGGAGTACGCCGTCGAGATGAATAAGCTCATCCAGCTTCAGATGGAAGGCTCGGTGGGTTGAGGTAAGGGGACATCTCGGTTGGCGGGGCTTGGATTGTCCGGAACGGCAAAGGGGAGCGAACGTACACCCGCCAGGGATCGCTTTCATGACCACGCGCAACGACGAAGAGATCTTGGACCCTCTCATCAGAGCGAAAGATTTGGACGCGGCCCGGTCCGGTTCGGAAGTCCTCCGAGGCGTTCTGGGTCAGAGTGCTGGACTCGTTAAGGAGAAATGGTCCCTGGAAGTGGATGCTCGCGACAGGGAACTAATCGTCCTGAAAATATGGGACTGGACTGGGGCCGTGGAGTATAAATTCGCCCCCCAGGAACTGGACAATTTCTCTCACTTGGAGCGACGACTGTACCGGCTCTGGGGGGATCTGCTCCAGGTCCGCTCTCACGTTCAAACTGATGATTACATCTCCGGCCTGCAGTCGCAGGGGGCACTATAGACATGCCTCGGTCGGAGGCCGACCACTCTCGCGAGTTGGCTGTCATTGAAAAGTTGTCAACCCTCGATGCACGGGTCTCGCAACTCCGTGAGGACATGGCACGCATCGAGAAGAATGCCGCCGAGACCGAAAAGAGCGCGACGGACACGCTGTCCGACTTTCGGGTATTAGTTAGCCCCTTCGAGGAGTTAAGAGACAGCGTTGAAGGAAGCTCGTGGACGACGATGGTCACTCGTCCCGGGGCTGATCGGTGTTATCGTCGGTTCGCTGATTGCGAATGTTGGCCCTTTAATCGCAAAGTTAATTAGCCCCCTGGCCCATCGCTGAGGTCCGGGGGTCTCTCCTCCCCCCCGATTTCGATCGGGCAGTCCCTAACCTGTCAAACGAGTGTCATCCGCGATGAGCAGTGCACCAGCGGCCAAATCCTTGACTGGTGGTTTCACCGAGACCGCCCTCGAAACCTTCCTGAAAAACCACGACGAGCCGCTATGGCTCCGCCAAAAGCGCCGCGACGCCTTCGCTCAGTTCCAGGCCTTACCTTGGCCCAGCCTCCGCGACGAGGAATGGCGACGCACCGACATCCGCGGCCTGAAACTCGCCGACTTCGCCCCCCCCGCCCCTCACCAACCCACCGACGACGCCACCGCCACTTTGGCGAGCCGCCGCGAATCCCTCGGTACCCATTACGCCGCCGGGATCGAGCATGTCGATGCCGCCCCTATCGCCACTCCCGCCGTCAATCTCCCTGGCGGGGCGATCTTCACCGACCTGGGCACCGCCGCCCGCCAGCATCCCGAACTGCTCGAACGCTACCTGATGACTCGGGCCGTCGACCCAGGCATCGATACCTTCTCGGCCCTCCATGCGGCCTTCTGGACGGGCGGCACGTTGCTCTACGTCCCCAAAGGGGTCGTCCTCGAAACACCGCTCTCGACGCTGGTCGGGCTGTCCGCTTCCGGTCGGGCCGATCTCCATCACACCCTGGTCATCCTGGAAGAGGGGGCCAAGGCGACCCTCGTCCAGGAATACGCCGGGGCCAGCCGCGGCAAGACGCCTGGTCTCCATGTCGGAGCGGTCGAGTTGATCGTCGGCGAAGGCGCCCGACTTCGCTTCGTCAACATCCAGGATTGGGACGACTCCACCTGGCATTTCAGCCGCGAACGCGCCGTCGTCGGCCGCGACGGCCTGCTGCAATGGACCGTGGGTGGTCTCGGTTCGCGGCTGGCCAAGGTCAACCAGGAAGTCGCCCTGGCCGGCGAGGGGGCCAATGCCCAGGTCAATGGCGTGATGTTTACCTCCGCCCGCCAGCACCTGGCCTACTTTACCCGGCAAGATCACCAGGCCCCCCACACCACCAGCGACCTCCTTTACAAAGGCGGCCTCAAGGGCCGCTCCCGGATCGTCTGGAAGGGGATGATCCGCGTCGAGAAGGAAGCCCAGCGCACCGACGCCTACCAGAAAAACGACAACCTCCACCTTTCCAACCTGGCCCGCGCCGATTCGATACCCGGCCTGGAGATTGAGGCCAACGACGTCCGCTGTACCCACGGCGCCACCGCCGGACGCGTTGATGACGAGATGCTCTTCTACTGCCAGAGCCGCGGAATCGACAAGGAAACCGCCATCCGCCTGGTCGTCGAGGGCTTCTTCGCCAACGTCTACGACCGCATCACCCTGGAACCCGTCCGCGAAACCCTCCGGCAAGCCGTCGCCGCCAAACTCAACGAGGCCCCAACCGCGACCGCCGCCGCCGCGGTCGACGCCGAAGCCCCAGACTCCGCCAACACCCCGTCAACCTCTCACTGAACCCGACCCGGAGCCGCCCGCGATGGCCGACGCCTATGCCCACCCTGAAGTCCTCGTCTCGGCCGACTGGGTCCAGGAGCATCAGCACGACCCCAAGGTCCGCATCGTCGAGAGCGACGAGGACATCCTCCTCTACGACATGGGCCACGTCCCCGGCGCCGTCAAGGTCGACTGGCAAGGCGACCTCCAGGACCAGCTTGTCCGCGACTACATCGACGCCGACAAGTTCGCCCTGATCTGCTCCCGGGCCGGCATCGCCCCCGAGACGACTGTCGTCTTCTACGGAGATAAGTCGAACTGGTGGGCCTGCTACGCCTTCTGGGCCTTCAAACTGTTCGGCCACAAGGATTGCCGCGTCATGGACGGCGGCCGAAAGCTCTGGATCGACCAGAAGCGTCCTCTGTCCAGGGAAACCGCCGCCTACCCCCCCACCAGCTACACAACCGGAGAGCCAGCCGAGTCCGAGATCCGCGCCTTCCGCGACCAGGTTCTCGCCCACTCCCAGGCTGGCCGCCCGCTGCTGGATGTCCGCAGCACCAAGGAGTTCACCGGCGAGAAGCTCCACATGGAAGACTATCCTCAGGAAGGCGCGCTCCGCGGCGGGCACATCCCTGGCGCCGCCAGCGTCCCCTGGGCTCGCGCCGTGAATGAGGACGGCACCTTCAAATCGGCCTCTGAGCTTTCTCTGATTTATGAGAAGGAAATCGGCCTCAAGCCCACCGACGATGTCGTGGCCTACTGCCGGATTGGTGAGCGCTCCAGCCTGACCTGGTTCGTGCTAAAATATCTCCTAGGGTTTGAAAAGGTCCGTAACTACGACGGTTCCTGGTGCGAGTGGGGCAACCTCGTCCGAGCCCCAATCGCCAAGGGTGCCTGAGCCGGTCGAACCCGCGTTGACGACCCCCGGAGGTTCCGTGTCCGCCAAGCTGGAAGAGATCGCCGCCGACCTCCGCGACGCTGATAAGGCCGAACGGACCGAATTGCTGATCGACTTGGCCAAGGGGCTCCCGCCCCTGCCCGAGCGATTCGAGGAGCTGCGGGACGCGGCGCACCGGGTCCACGAATGCCTTTCGCCGGTCTTCCTGTTCGTGGAAATCGGGCCCGACGGCCGCGCCGCTCTCTTCGCCGACGCACCGATGGAAGCTCCCACGGTCCGCGGCTTCGTGGGCCTGCTGGTTGAAGGGCTTGACGGCTCAACGGTTGAGGAGATTCTCGCCTCGCCCGACGACCTCGTCGATCGCTCCGGAATCGGCGAACTCGTCGGCATGCAACGCGCTGTCGGACTTCCCCGGATTCTCCGGCGACTCAAGGCCGAAGCCACCCGCGCTGCCATTGTCCGCTCGGTCTCCCACTGATCCGAAACCTCGGCTCGCAACCAACCCACGACCTCCCCCCAATCCCGCCAGACCCTGTGGAGCCCGCCGATGCCCGACCACGAGGCGATCCTGGAAGCGTTGCGCACCGTCAACGACCCTGAACTCAGCGTCAATATTGTGGACCTCGGCCTCGTCTATACGGCCCAGAGCCGCGACGACGAGGTTGACGTGGAAATGACACTGACTACCCCCGCCTGCCCCGCCGGCCCCCAGATCCTCGGCGACGCGGTCAAGGCGCTCGAAGCCCTCGACGGCGTTGCCAAGGCCAACGTCAAACTCGTCATGTCCCCCCCGTGGTCTCCCGACCGCATGACCGACGCGGCCCGCGACGAACTCGGCATCTTTTAGCGAACTCGGGACCAGATGTGGACAATCGTCACCGACGATGTTGACCCCTCACGACATGGGATTGCAATCAGTCATTCACCGCCTAAGATGGGCGTGCCTCGATCGGCCCGCGCCTGGTTTCGCGGCGACCGGAAAACGATGTTTTTCCCTGCACTCGTGCCGACGCTGACAAGGCAATCGGCTTCGTTCAGTTCGCATCGTTCGCCCCCGAATCGGGGCCGACCGGACGTCCCTGAAGGGGGGTCCCCGACAGCGGGACCGAGCGCCGTGGCCCGCAAGAAGACGTCCAAGGTCCGGGTCGACCTGAAGCAGTTAATCTCCCAGCGACTCCGCGAGGTCCGCCAGGAGCGGTTCGGCGAGCACGGGGGTCCCGAACTGGCCCGTCGCTTAGATCTCCCAGCCCGGACCTGGTACAACTACGAGACAGGCGTCACTGTCCCCGCCGAGGTCCTGCTCAGCTTCATCGACCAAACCGGAACCAACCCCGGTTGGCTCTTCAATGGCGAGGGGCCCAAGTTCAGCCGTCCCGCCGACGACCGGAACTGGCGGGAACTCAGCCCCGAGGACCTGATCCGTCGCGGCCTGGAGAAGCTCGAACGCCAGAATCCCGCCGCCTACCCCTCGTCTGGGATCAACGGCGATCCCTCGGCCGAATTCGTTGCTGTGCCGATGATCCCTCTGGAGGAACTGGGCGACCAGGACGGGACCCTGAGCGACCCCAACCCCGACGGCCAGTCGATCCTGGCCTCGCGCGACTGGCTCCCGCATCCCTCGAAAACCGTGGCCGTCCGCCTGGCCGACGACGCGATGCACCCGATCCTGTCCCAAGGCTCGGTCGTCGCGGTCGACCGCTCGGTCACCGACCCCGCCCAGCTCCAGGGCAAACTCGTCGCGGCGTGGCCCGACCCTGACCGCTCGCCCATGATCCGCTGGCTCGAAGTCAGCGGCCGGCACCTGATCCTCCGACCCAATCAACCCAGCGCCGACCACCCCCTCATCCCCGTCCCACGCGCCGACGGCGGCGACCTTACCGCGATCCTCGGCCAGGTGGTCTGGTCCTGGAGCCGATTCGGCGAAAGCTGACCCGAGTCCGCGGTCGACCCCTTGCCTACTACCGAGGCATCGGCGATCCTCGATCCCGGGGAGCGATCTCGGCTCCGTTAGGAACCTGACCCTCGCCCCGCGGCTCACCCGTCATGGCTTCACCCCGGATTCTGCGACACGCCCGGGAGCCGATTTTCCTGCTCGACGCCCGCCGCCGTTTGATCTACGCCAACCCGGCCTGGGAAGAACTCACCGGCGTCACTCTGGCCTCGGCGCTGGGCGGCTCTTGCGACGCTCACGGGCCGACCACTCCTCCCGACGTCTCCGGCATGTTGGGCAGTTTCTGTCCTCCGCCCGAAGCCCTCAACGGCCAGCCCACCAGCGGTCCCACTTTGATCCTCCGCGCCGACGGACAACGATTCTGGCGAAGCGTCGACTTCTGGGCCTTCCACAACGCCCGGGGGATGGTCTTCTGCCTCCTCGGGATCATCCGACCCGAACCAGCGTCACCCAAACTCTCGGAAACCGACACGGGACGTTTGCGAGTAGAACTGTTAGCGGTTCGCGAACAACTCCTGGCCCGTCACGGCTCCGACGCGCTAATCGGCCAGGGGCCATCGCATCGACGGCTGCTGAACCAGGTCGTCGCCGCCTCGTCGTCCGAGCTCACAGTGACTCTTGTCGGCGAGCCAGGCACTGGCAAGAACCGAGTCGCTCGGGAGATTCATAATCGTTCGAATCGCGCCGCCGCCCCGCTGATCGCGATCGACTGTGCCGCTCTCCCTCCGCAAGACCTGGAGCGGACCCTCTTCGGTCCCATCGCCAACAAAGCTCCGCGCACCGCCCTGGACCTTCCCGTCGGCTCGACCCTTCTGCTGTCCAATGCCCTCGACCTCCCCCGAGACATTCAGGCCCGACTAGCCAGCGCGCTGGATGGCGACGTTCGGCTCCTGGCCACTGCGGCGGCCGACCCAGCCCAGGCCCTGCGCGACAACCGTCTCCGCCCCGACCTCTACTACGGCCTCACCGGGCTGGTCTTAACGCTCCTCCCACTCCGAGAACGGCTCGACGAACTCCCCACTCTGGCCCAGCATTTCCTGGAGCGTGCCAACCTCCGAGGAGCCCGCCAGCGATTCGGCTTCGCCGAGGACGCCCTCGCCGCCCTGCTCTCCTATGACTGGCCCGGCAACCTCCGCGAACTCGCCCGAATCATCGAGTCCGCTCACAATCAAGGCGAAGGAGACCTCATAGCCAGGTCCGACCTTCCGAATACCATTCGCGGAAATCTCGCCTCCGCCTACAACCCCCCACCAATGCCCACGCCGGTCACGCCCCTCGACGACCTGCTCACCCAGCTCGAACGTCGTCTCATCGATCAGGCCCTCCGACGAGCCCGTCACAACAAGTCCAAGGCCGCCGACCTCCTGGCCATCTCCCGCCCCCGCCTCTACCGACGGATCAAGGAACTCGAGCTGCCCGACCTCCCGGAAACCCGCGATGAGACAACTCCCGAAACCTGATCGGCCCGACCGCGCCAGCCCAATCCTCCGGTCCTTGCCCCATCAGGCAGCGGGTTGCACCTTCTGCTCAAGGCAAGCCCTGAGATAGGTCGCTTCCAACTCGACCGGCAGGCAAAAGCCGCTTCGCAACCACAGCGGCAAGGTCGGCAACGACCGGCCGACGGCGATTGGCTCCCGCCAGATGTCCAAAGTCGGAACTCCGTGCCGCTCCACGGCTCGATAGGGCCCGGCCGAAAGCGTCAATCCGGGCCCCCCGACTGGCCCACCTCACCGCGCCATCAACTCGCGGTGGAGATCCGCGGGCCGTTCGGTCACCACTTCAACCAGCACCAGAGCGACCCCCGCCTGGAGATAATTCGCGCATTTCGATATCAACGCAACGCGACGCGATGGGCGATCCTTGTCCGCCGGACTGATTAGAGCGGAATGCGAATCGGTGTAGCATGCGGATAGCCGCAATGCCGGATGTAGTTGAGGCACTCCTCCGGCCGGAAGTGATCCAGGGCGTCCTTCATCGCCCCATAGACCCCTTCGACTGTCCGCGCCGCCGCCGTGCGCAGCCGCCGCTTGAACTTGCTGAAGGCCTGCTCGATCGGGTTAAAGTCCGGGCTGTACGGCGGCAGGTACTCCAGCCGGCAGCCGGCCCGTTCCAACGCCTCACGCACCCCGCCGACCTTGTGGCTGGAGAGGTTGTCCATCACCACCACCATCCCCGGCCGTAACCGCGGCACCAGGAACTGCTCGATATAGGCCAGGAACACCTCGCCGGTCATCGCCTCGGCCTGGGCCCACGGCGCGACCAGGCCCCCGGCGGTCAACGCCCCGACGAAGGTCACCACCTTCCAGTGGTCGTGCGGGGCTTGGGCCACCAGGCGTTGCCCCCTGGGGGCGTAGCCGTGGGTGCGGTGCATCGCGGTGCTGGCACCGGTCTCGTCCAGGAACACCAGGTCCTCGACGGCCACCCCCGCCAGCGTCGCGGGCCAGGCGTCGCGGGCCGCCTTCACGTCGGGCCGGTCTCGCTCGCTGGCGTGGACCGACTTTTTTTATGCGTCAGGCCCAGCCGGAGCATCGCCCGCCACACGGTGGTGCGGACGACGCCCAGGCCCAGCCGCCGGCCATGCTCCTCGGGGGTATCGTCGGGATGGTCGCGGACCGACTGGCGAAGTTCCTCGACGCGGCCCTCGATCTTGGAGGTACGCCCGCGTCCGCCGGGCTTGGGGGCGAGGGAGCCGGTCTCGCGGAAGCGTTGCTTGAGTCGTCGGACGAAGGCGGGGGAGACATCGAATCGCTGGGCAACCTCGGCGGTCGAGTCGCCGTCCTGGCAAGCGTCATGAATCCTGAGCCGCAGGTCGTCGCTCAAAGCACGCATCGTTGCCCCTCCCGGGTTTGGGAAGGTAGTGTAGTCGAAATCCAAGAAATCCGCTACGACAAAACGCACTTCGCTCTAGCTCAACGGCCCCGGCCAGGATGGGCCCCGCCGTCCTGTCGAAGATGCCGACCTCCACGACCGCCCCCAGCATTTCGAGTGCGATGCTCGATTGCGGGGGCGGTGGCACCCAGGCCATCGGCGGAGCGGACGTTCCCGACTCCTCGAAGGCGGCCACGTCAATCTCAATGCCATAGTGGACGTTAGCTTCGGCGAAATAGCCATCAGGTAGGAGAGAGTTGAGTTGGGAGGAGAGGTAGGTCGCCCAGGAGCTAAGGAAGGCGTGCCAGCGCCGACGTTCACTGAGCGGGGGCTGGAAATGGTCGAGGAGTGGCATCAGTCGCTCCCGGCTCCTGATCTCGGCACCTCCCAAAATAAGCGATCGGCCCCCCCCGCGATCCATCGGCGATTGCGGGGAGGTGCGGTTCTCGGGTTTGGGTACGGCTCCTGATCCGTTCGCAAAGTCGGCCAGGTCAGGGGGCAAACACGTCTTCGACGTCCATTCGCCAACCCGGAACCGCGGGCTCGGCGTCGGCGACGTGCCTCTTGGGGAATGTCCTCGGTCGGTCGGGCGAGCCGGGGAGGTAGGACCGAATCTCCTCAGTCAAGAGATCCACGTCCCACACCACCAAGGTCCCGGCGGCGAAATAATCGGCTCGCTTCGCCAGCAGTTTCGCCTCGGCTCGCCGGCCCTGGTCGCCCTGACTACGAACCTCGACCGCGAAGGTGGGCGCGCCGCTTAGAAAGACCATCCGGTTGTCGGGAGGCGTCCCCCGGAAATACGAAGCGTCGGGACTGAACGACTCTCGCCCGGACGGCAGCAGGGGAACCACATATCCGATGTTGTCGGTGAAGGCGAAACCCTCTCCACTTTGCCTTACGTAGGTCCGAAGGCTGACATAAATGTTCGCGGCGACCTGGCTCGGCTGAAATCCGGTCGGCATCGATCGCACGATCCTCCCGCCGATTAACTCGGCCTTGCCGTCGACCTTGGCCAGGTCGTCGAGAGTGGCCCTCTCCTGCCCGATCGCCATCGGATCTCTCCTGGGTCCGAACCCTCGTGGAGTCTCCAACGCCCACACCTTGAAGATTTTCCCCGAACCCGTGGCACCTGTCGAGTCCGCCCGACTCGCCCTCGGCATTCGGGGTTGTCGTCCCCGGTCGGCTCGGGTACAAGGCGATCCGCCACGTCGCCGACTGCGCCCGAGGCCGAAACCCACGGATGGGACCGACCTCGCCGCAGGCCTCGGGGACCGCCACTTCGCGCGGCCCTCGCCACCCGAGGCCCACCCCGGATCGCTCGTCACGACCAGGCCGCCCAACGGCCGACCCCCCCACCAAAGGGCGGCCGCGGTGGGATCTTTTCGGGATGGATCGCCCATGATTCGGTATCGACGGGACACGCCGACGGAGCCAGGGATGGCCCCAGCGGTCGAGGCGGGAGCCGGGAGCCCGGCGAGGGCCCTCGTCCTCGCGGCGTTGGCCTTCCTGCTGACCGCCCCGGCGGCGGCCCTCGGGGCCAAGACGACGCCGGAGGGACCCCTCTCCGAGATCCGCATTGTCGGTCTCGTCACCGTCCCCGAGGAGAAGGTGCGCCGCGAAATCCAGAGCCGCGTCGGACGCGCCTGGAGCCGCGACGTCATCGAGGGCGACTTGAAACGCCTCACCAAGATGCAATGGTTCTCCGAGATCAAGCCCTACATCGACCGCGACCCCAAGGGTGAAGGCGTCATCCTCACCTTCCACGTCCGCGAAATGCCCATCATTCGCGAGGTCGAATTTCGAGGCCGCAATAAGGTCCGCCTCAAGGACATCGAGACCACCACCGGACTCAAGGCCGGCGGACGCGCCGACCCAATGCGTGCCCAGATGGCCGTCGCCCAGATCAAGAACTTGTACGAGGAAAAAGGCTACGGCCTGACCGAGGTCCGCCTCCTCGAAGGTGGTCGTCAGGGCGACACCAAGGTCGTCTTCGAGATTTATGAAGGCCCCTGGGTCAAGCTCGGCGCGATCGACTTCGTCGGCAACACCATCGTCAGCGACGCCCTCCTTCGCACCAAGATCACCAGTAAGACCCCCATCCTCACCTTTGGTGGCTCCTACCGTCGCGACGACGTCGACGCCGACGCCCGCAAGCTTGTCGACTACTACAACGGCATGGGCTACCTGGAAGCCAAGGTCGACTCCTACACCGAGAGCGGTAGCACCGTCGGCGACCGCCGCCTCACCTTTGTCATTTCCGAAGGAATCCAGTACAAGGTCCGCAACATCACCTTCCAGGGCAACGAGCGCCTCACCGACGCCCAGATCAAGGAGATGTTGGTCCTCCACTCCGGCCAGCCGTTCAACGACTCGGTCCGCGAGGCTGACCTCAAGAAGCTCAACGAAAAGTATTCGTCACTAGGCTGCATCGACATCCAGGTCCGCGACGAACGCAAGTACACCGACCAGCCCGGCATCATCGACATTGCCTATGAGATCCAGGAAGGCCAGATGTACCGGGTTGGAGAAATCACCGTCGCCGGCAACCAGCGCACTCGCGACAAGGTCGTGCGTCGGGAACTCCTGATGGCTGGCCTCGTCCCGGGCCAGCCACTCGATGGCAAGCGACTGGAAGCGGCGAAAAAGCGGCTCCAAAGCCTTGGCTTCTTCCAGGCCAACCCCGAGATGGGCAAGGCGCTGGAGTTGAAGATCGTTCATCGACGTCCAGGCAACCAACCCTACGCCCCCGAAGACGCCGCGCCGATGGACGAGATCCTCCGTACCCGGTTCCAGAACGCGCCGGAGGACGAGCTTGGCCCCCTGCCCGGCGTCCCCCCAGCCACGCCGCCAGCGCCGATTCAGGAAGCCCCGGCCCAGGGACGCGACGGCCCCGCCCCCTTCGGGGGCAACGAGGTTGGGCCGTTCGACCCAGCCCCCGGCCAGCTCCCGGCGATCAACGCCCCGGCCCTCCCGCCCGCCGGAGCCGTCCCGGTCGCGCCGGCCCCCGGACCAGGCCCCGGCCCTGTTCGAGGACCAATTCGCCAGCCGATCGACACCGGCGTTCCGCCCGGGACCTTCCCCAGCCTTCCCGGCACCAACGCCAATGATGTCGGCCCCGACCGACAGGAAGCCTTCCCCGACCGCGCCCCGATGGACATCGTCAACAGCGTCGAACCCGGCCCCGGCACCAACGACCGCGCCTACGCCGACCTCCAGGCCAACGTCGAGGAAGGCCCCACCGGCAACTTCATGCTCGGCGTCAGCGCCTCCAGCTTCCAGGGGCTTAACGGCAACCTCATTATCCACGAGAAGAACTTCGACATCACCAACCTCCCCCGCTCCTTCAGCCAGCTGACCTCCGGACAGGCCTTCCGAGGAGCCGGTCAGGACCTCCGCATCGAAATCTCCCCCGGCACGCTCATCAACCGGGCCACCGTGAGCTTCCGAGAGCCGTACCTGTTCAACCTCCCGATCGGCCTGAACACTTCCGGCTACGCCTTCACCCGTATTTACCCCGACTTCAACGAGCGACGAGTCGGCGGCCGGTTCTCCCTGGGCCGACAATTAGGAGCCCAGACATACGTCGACGCGGCCTTCCGCGTGGAAGACGTGAACATCAACGGCTTTCGCACCCCGGCACCGGCCGACTTCCTGGCCGCCTCGGGCCACTCGCTGCTGGCCAGTCTCCGCCCCAGCATCCGCTTTGACAACCGCAACGACCCCATGGCCCCCAACAAGGGCCAGTACCTCGAGTTCGCCTTCGAGCAGGGCTGGGGAACCTTCACCTTCCCCAAGGTCACGATCGAAGGGAAGCAGTACTTCACCCTGGGAAGCCGCCCCGACGGCTCAGGCAAGCGAATCCTGACTCTGCGAGGAACCTACGGGGTCACCGGCCGAGACACGCCGCTCTACGAGCGTTTCTTCGCCGGCGACTTCGGCAGCATGCGAGGTTTCGCCTTCCGAGGCGTCGGCCCGCACGTTCTGGGAGTCAATGTCGGCGGTGTGATGAGGGCGATTGGCTCGGTGGAGTACCAAATTCCCCTGGTCGCCAGCGACAAGATCCAGCAGGTCTTCTTCTGCGACTTCGGCACGGTCCAGAGCGACTACTCCTTCAGCGGCGACACTTTCCGAGGAGCCGTCGGGACTGGCCTCCGCCTCCAGATCCCCGCGTTGGGACCCATGCCCCTGGCCTTCGACATCGCCTTCCCCTTCGCCAAGGTTCAGGGCGACAAGACCCGCTACTTCACCTTCTTCATCGGCACGTTCTGGTGAGATCCGCGAAGGGACGACTCGGCCGCGAAGTCAGGTCAGGCGAGGTCTTCGCCCCGGTCGGCGAGTGCGACGGTCAGGTCCAAGAAACACGCCTCGGGGAACACGGCGCGGGCCAGTCCGCTCTTCGCGGTGGCCTGCTTGCGGGCGTCCGCCTTGGCGTCGGCCAACACCGCGACGGCATGATGGGGGAGCGTGGCAGTGTCAAGGAGTTGCCGCAATTCCTGCTGCTGCTCCAGGATCGTCTCCTGCTCGGAAAGTTATAGGAAGAAGGTATCGTCAAAAGCGAGAGGCCGCTTCGCCGAGCAAAACTCCCGAGCCCGGGAAGGGAGAACGTCCTCGGTCCGGGCGATTCAGTTCAAGACACTCGAGTCGAGAGATTTCAGGAGGCGGTCAAGATCGGCACGGATCGCCTTCCGGTAGTCGAGCGAGGGTGTGGGTGGCGGAATCGGGTCGGCTGAAACGGAATTCCAAGGATGCGAAGCCGCGTAATGATACTTTTCTTCCAAATCGATAAGGTGATTGTGGAATCGGAGAACCGGTTGGACTTTCGACGCCCATTGCCTCTCCGAATCCGCAAATCGTTCCTGCTCTTCGGGACTACTCTCGAGATTCATTTGAACGGGCGTGCCGATCAGGTAGAGTTCCAGGTCGGAGAAAGGAACTACTTCGCATTGTCGCCGGATTTCGCTTGAGATCCGCTCGAATGCTCGAGCTTGCCGCCACAAGTAAGCTGGGCCGCTGAGGACTACCGCCGCACCTGCCACCAGCAACACGAGGTGTTTCGTCGTCGAAGGGACGAATCTCATGGACAACTTCCGTGTGATCTCGCGCAGATAATTCGCTGAGAATTCTCCAATCGCTCCTCCAGGCGGAATCACCGTTCTCGGCCGCTTCCTCAAAACGCAACCAAACTTTCTACAGCGAACCCTTTGAGTTTGTCTCGACCCTTCAGAAACTCCAACTCAATGACAAACGCACAGGCCACGACCTCGGCCGCCTCCCGAGCCACCAAATCACAACAGGCTCGCATTGTCCCGCCCGTGGCCAATACGTCGTCCAGCAACAGCACCCGCTGCCCCGGTATCACCGCATCCCGGTGAATCTCAAGGCGATCCGTCCCATATTCCAGGTCGTATTCCTGAGTCACCGTCTCGGCCGGCAGCTTCCCAGGCTTGCGGATTGGCACGAACCCGAGATTCATGGCCAGGGCTAGGGGCGTGGCGAACAGGAAACCCCGGGCCTCGGCCGCCGCGATCACGTCCGGCCGATACTTCGCGACCCGCTCGGCCAACTGGTCGATCGTCGCCCGAAAGGCCCCCGGATGCTTCAACAGCGGGGTGATGTCCTTGAACACGATTCCCGGCTTGGGGAAGTCGGACACGTCTCGCAGGTGATCGCGCAGGTCGAATGAACTCGAAACGGCCATGCCGGGCTCCGTGGGGATCATCAAAGGGTGAACTTCAGCGGTCCCAGGCAGAACCCGTGAAATGCTCAGGGCGTGAAGGATTCCAGGTCCGAGGCCGAGGCTGGCGGGGCCATCGGCGGCGGCTCGAACGGCGCTGAGGACGGCTCGGCGGCAGTCCCGGCACCCTTGGGACGCGGAGAACCCGTCAGCGATGGGGCCTTGGGTAACTCCACCCCCATGAACTCCGTCCCTTCGCGAGTTTCCCCTTTCTCGTCGATCAAGGGACCCGAGTGGAACGGCCCCAGACCACCAACATACACGTCCTTCGCATTCGCCGAGGCCACCATCGTCCCCGACTGCCAGGTCAACTGCCCACCGGCCCGGTCATAGGCGAACAGCGCCATCTTGGCCACGCCCCGCTGACGATTGCGCTTGGCCAGCGACATTTCGGGGATCGTTCCCGAGGGAATCCCCGTCACCGTCGGCGGGATGGTCGTCTGTGAGATACCCAGGAGCCAGTTGTCCTGGTCTGTCCCGTAGGTTCCGACGCGTGCCTCGACGATCCACTGGGCCTGTTCCGGCTTGCTCCTGAGCAAAACGCCCTGAGTCAGCATCGCCTGTCTCATGCTGGAGACAACCCAGCCCTGGTCGATCGCCGTGATGTTGGTCGCGTCCAGATAGACGGGGACACCCGTCAACGGGCGAAAATCAATCTTCTGGAGCGCCGAGTCCCACGCGTTGGTCAGCAAGAGTTGCTCGGTCGCGGTCCGGGGCGTATTCGTCGAGGTGACGGTGCCGCAGCCGCCAGTCGAGGCGGCCAGCCCCACCAAGGCAACCCACGATTTTCGCCCCCGCATCCACTTCATCGCGCAGCCCCTCCTGGACGGGCGAATCTCACCGGTCGCCGAGCCTAGCCCGGGTCGTCCAACAGGTCAACCGCGAACGGACGCCAAGACGCCCGCCCCCCGGTGTCGGCCGGAAGACGGGCGTCGGCGGGAACCAAAAGCCCTGGGCGAACTTACTTCGCCTTGTTCGCCTTGCTCAGCGTGACGAACCGGCCCGGCTCGCCATTGCGCTCCACGTAGAAGGCCAGATCCTCTCCCTTGTCGGCGACCTTGAGGTCCTCAACCCCCTTCACAGGCTGGACCTTCTTGTCGACGATCATTCGCGAGATCAGGTCGCCGACCTTCAATTCAGCGTCATCGGCCGGGCTCTCTTCCTTGACCGACGCGACCACAACCCCCTCGGCCCCCTTGGAATAGCCGAATTGCTCGGCCAAAGCCGGGGTCAACGGCTGGACCCCCAGGCCCAGGTCCTCGAACTTCACCGCCTCGGCCTCCGCCTTCTTTTCCTCGGCCGGGGCCGACTCCCCCGCCTCTTGAGTGATTCGCGACCGCACGTCCTCTTCGCGAGCCAGCACCACCGACGCCGACTTTTCCTTGCCCTCGCGGAAATACGTCAACTCGAACGGCTTGCCGATGTCGCTGGTGGAGATCAAGTTGCGGAAGCTTGGCCCATTCAGGATCGGCTCGCCCTGGAACTTCGTTAGCACGTCACCCCAGCGCAAGCCCGCCTTGTCCGCCGGACTTCCCGGGACGATCTTGCCAACCATGATCCCCTTGGCCTTCCCATCCATCCCTAATTGCTTGGCCAGCGCGGGGGTCAACGGGACAACCTCGATCCCTAGAAGGGCCCGGTTGATCTTCCCATCCCTGATGAGCTTGTCGGCCAGGTTGGCCGCCATATCGATCGGGATCGCGAACCCCACACCGGCGTTGGCCCGGGTCGCCGTGACGATTGCCGAGTTGATGCCGATCACCCGGCCGTTCAGGTCGACCAGGGGACCACCCGAATTGCCCGGGTTGATTGCCGCGTCGGTCTGGATAAACGCCTCGTAGTTGTTGATCCCCACGTGGTTTCGCTCGGTCGCCGAGATGATGCCGGCCGTCACCGTCTGACTCAGGCCGAACGGCGAGCCGATCGCCAGGACCCACTCACCCACCCGAAGCCCCTTGCTCTTGCCGGTGGCCGCTGGCTTGTACGCGGTCGTGTCGACCTTGATGACCGCCACGTCGGTCCCTGGGTCGGTCCCCACGACGGTCGCCGTGGCCGTCTGGCCGTCATAGAAGGTCACTTCGATCTTCTTGGCGTCGGCCACAACGTGGTTATTGGTCAGGATATGGCCCTTGTCGTCGTAGACGAAGCCGGAGCCGGTCCCCGAGGGGCTAAACTGCTGACGACGAGGCCGGGGCGCTTCGTCCTCATCCTCCTCGTCCGGCCCGTTGGGGAAGAACCGCTTGAGCATCTCCTCGAAATCCTTGGGGTTCATCCCCCCCCGAGGATTGCCCGGCATTGGCATCCCAGGGACGCGTCCCCGGTTGCCCATCCCCATCCCCATCGCCTTGCGCTCGATGCTAATCTGCACGACCGAAGGCTTCATCGACTCAGCCACGGACTCGAACGCCTCGGAAAGCGCCCTGGCCGCTTTCTGTCCTTCCGCCGGCACGTCCTGGGCGGCAGGCAACGGCGCGTAAAACCGCGACGACCCCGCCAGCGCTGCCCCCGAGATCCCCAAAGCCACCCAGGCCAATGCGTTATGCCTCATCACCGTCGATCTCCTGGAGTTTGATAGGGCTCAGAGGTTGGTACGACCGGCCGGACAAAAGACTTTTCCGCCGGTGAACGTATTCCTTACGTCCCGTATCCCGGGAAGGTTTCCCAGGTCCGCGGACATTCGAGGAACCACATCCAATGGTTCGCGTCAAAGTCCCCCGTGATTGACCGGCAATCCTCGCCAGTTTTGGCAAAAACCATTCCGATGAGCCGCGTCCAACAAAAATCATCCAAACATCAAGCCGCGGAATCTCGTAACGTCACCAGCCTCCGGGCGTCATTCCTGGAAGCAGTCCAGGGTGTGAAGGATGTCAGCCACCCCACTTCCACGCGGAAGGATGTCGGCCCGGAGGGCGGTTTGACGAATCCCGTCCGGGGCTCCTATGATCTGGTCACGGGGCCCGGCGCCCCGCCCCTCACGTCCGCCTCGCCGGTTTCCCTTCCCGCCTTTCCGATCAACTGACCGCTTTCCCGTCGAAGCCGTACCCAATCTTCGGGGGGCAACCCCCGGCCCGTAGTGAGCCGGCCATGCAGGGCCCCGACCCGTCCCATCCCCCCGAACCGCCCGGACCCGCCGCGCCCCGCCCGTCGGCCGGTGAAGCGCGGCCCGATGCGAGCGACCGGGGCCACGAACGCCATCGGGAACGGGAACGGGAACGGGAGCGGGAGAGTCACCAGACCATCCGTTCGGGTTCCGGCAGCGCGACGTCCGACCGCTCTCGCGCCAAACTTCCCGCGATCTTGCCGCAGGCGGGTGACCGACTCGACTTCTTCGAGTTGCAGCGGCCCATCGGTGCTGGCGGCATGGGAGCGGTCTTCCTTGCCCTGGACATCCGACTGGACCGCTTCGTGGCGCTGAAGGTCCTGCCGCCCGATCAGGCCGCCGATCCCGAGGTCATTCAGCGGTTCTATCAGGAGGCGCGCGCCGCCGCCCGCCTCGACCACGAACACATCGCCAGGGTCTTCACGATCGGGCAGGATGGTCCCTACCACTTCATTGCGTTCGAGTTCATCGAGGGGACGACCCTTCGAGACCGGGTTGACCGGCTAGGGCCCCTCGGCATCACCGAGGCGATCAACCTGACCCTCCAGATCGCCGAGGCGTTGACGCACGCCTCGGACCGGGGCGTCGTCCATCGCGACATCAAGCCCTCCAACATCGTCATCAACTCCGAAGGGCGGGCCAAACTCGTCGACATGGGCCTAGCCCGCCACTTCGAGCGTGGTGGGGACGACGGCCTGACCCAGAGCGGCATGACCCTGGGGACCTTCGACTACATCAGCCCCGAGCAAGCCCGAGACCCTCGGGACGTGGACGTTCGCAGCGACCTGTACTCCCTGGGTTGCACCCTCTTCCACATCCTGACCGGCCGCCCGCCGTTCCCCGAGGGAACGGTCCTCCAGAAGCTCCTTCAACACCAGGCCGACGACCCGCCCGACGTCCGCGAGTTGAACCCCGCAGTCCCTCCATCTTTCGCCACCATCCTTTCCAAGCTGATGGCCAAGGACCGCGACCGCCGCCACCAATCCCCCGAACAACTGAGCCGAGACCTCCTGGTCCTGGCCGCCTCTCTCGGCCTGCGCGCCGAGCAACCCGAAACCCTGGCCTGGTCCGCTCCCAAGGAGCCGGCCCGCGACTGGCAACGCCACCTTTACTGGGGCTTGCCGGCGATGGCCCTGGCCTCGATCGTCGCGGCGCTGTTCTGGTGGACCCCCGACCCCGCCGCGTCCGACGGTTCCTTCGACGTCGTTCCCACTCCACGCCCCTCCCTGGCTACCTCTTCCTCACCAGCGACCGCCACAACTTCAAGCTCAACCGCGACTTCAACCACGACTCCCACCCCGATTCCGACAACAGCGCCAGTCGTTGTCCCCGAAGCAGCCCTCGCGCGGGATGTTCGTCTCCGCGCTCGGGACGACCTGGCCGCTGCACTCGCCTCGGCCCCCAGCGGTTCCAGGCTCATTCTCGTAGAGGATGGCGACTACGACCTGCGCCCCGGCCCCACGACCCCGCGACCCCAAGGAGCCGCCCCGTCCCGCCGAGACCTGACCTTACGTGCCGCCCCTGGGGTCCATCCCGTGCTCCGCTCGACGGGAGGCCGGTCCTCACTGCTGGAATTCGGCCCCGGCCACGTCCTCGTCGAGGGCCTGACACTCGTCCTCGGCTCCAACGACCGCCCCGGGCCGATCGCCGCCCTCCGCGCTCTGGACACCGACCTCATCCTCAACCGCTGCACCTTCACCCGCCTTACTGGCCCCAAGCCCGCCGCCGCTTCCTCCGCGATTGCCCTGGATCTCCACGCCTCCCGAAAAGGCTCGGGCGACCCAACTCCCCTGGTCCGCGCCTCGTCCTGCGTTTTCGGACCCGGACAGGTCGGGGTGGCCACCGTCGGCCCCGTTCGCGCCTCCCTAGTTGACTGCTCCTTCGCCGGCGCGAGCCCCGCGTTCGAGACCGAGACGCCCGCCGGAACTGGGCCCGAATCTGCCCCCGCCGAACTCGACCTCAGTTTCGTCAACCTCCAGGCTGGCGAGGGCCCCGCCTTCTACTCGCTCGGGACGCCGCCGAGAGTCAGAGTGATCGACTCAATCCTCGCCCCTTCCAGGGACGCGGCCTCGACGCTGTTCGCCGCCGCCGCCCCCGACCGTCTCGACTGGTGGGGACGCGGGAACCTTTACGGCCGATTCCGAGGGTATCTCCAGGCGACCCAGGATCTCCCCGGTTCGCCCCCCCCCATCCAGGACTTCGACGCCTGGGCTTCCGATCCCGCCAGCCCTCGGGAGTCGGGTTCGGCTTCGTCCTCGGGACCGATCTGGGCGGATGGGGAGCCCACGACCGGACCGCGTCTGATCAGTCCATCACTCGTCCCGACAGCGGCCACGACCGTTCGCCTCGGCCAAACTCCTGGCTCGCGGTCGGGACCCGACGGCCCCCTCGGTCTCGCTCGCTCAAGACCGGCGACCCCCAGCACATCAACAGCCCCGGCCGAAGCCGTTTCGACCCTCTCGCCACTCCCCGAGCCTCAACTCGTTCCGAAGCGACCCAATGCTCCTCGCCGCACCGACAATGAACACGAGGCCGACGACCCGCTCAACCCCTGGCCCCGCTTCAACCCCCGAGCCGCCGCCGACCTCCCATCGGCCCAGCCCGAAATCGTCGCCCCAACGCCCGCGACGGATTTGGTGAGAACCCCCGCCCAGCTCCAGGAATCGGTGGACCGCCTCGGGCCCGCGCGGGGGGGGACGATCCGGATCTCGCCCGACGCGGAGTTGTCCCTCCCGCCGACCGACCTCCCCCCGGGCCGCTGGATCGTCCAGGCCGAGCCTGGTCCCAGACGTCCTCGCCTCCGCCTCCGTCCCGCCAACAACGAGGGGCTCGCGGCCGAAAACACCCCCATCGGCCTGTTTCGGCTCCGTTCCGGATCGCTCCAGATAAAAGGGATCGACTTCCTCATCACCCGAGACGACGGCCCTGGCGCCGACCCCGACCGTCGAGCGGCCTTCGTGGTCGCCGCCGGAACCGACCTGGAAGTTCTGGACTCCACCGTGACCGCCAACGGCGACCCGGGCCGAGCGGCCGTCGTGGCGATCCCGCCCACCCCCGACGAGCCCGACGACCCCGCCTCACCCTCCGCCACCGTCCGGATTCAGCGTTCCATCCTGCGAGGCAACGGCGACCTCATCGACATCTCCCCCGGAAGGCGGATCGACCTGGAACTCAAGGACGACGCCCTAGGCGCGGGCGGAGCGCTGGTCCATGCCCACGGGGTTCCGCGAGACCAACCCTCCACTCCCTTGAAACTGGTCATTCGCCACGTCACCGCCCGACTCCTCGGCGGCCTGGTCCGTCTGGAAAGCACCCCGGCCGGTCCGCTGTTGCCGGTCGCCGAAATTTCGGCCTGGGACTCCATCCTCGCCACTGGCGTTGGGACCGAGCCCTTGATCCGGGTCGAGGGCCAGGGGACGCTGGATGAACTTCGAGACCGCGTCCGCTGGGACGGCCATTCGGTCGTTTACCACCAATTGCGGGTTTACCGACGCGACCAGACTCAACAACTCGGCGAACTCGTCACGCCGTATGACCGCCGATCCTGGGAGATGGTCGCCAACGATGACATGGCGGCTCACGGAGACGCCCACTTCGCCCATCCCTGGGCTCCCGAAACGTCGCCCGCCACGCTCAGCCGCGACGACGTCCAACTCGACCCCGCCGGAGGCTTGCCTCCAAACACCGGGGTCGACCCCTCCCAGTTACCACCCTCCCCCCCCTCCTGACCCGAAAAAATCGGAAGAGGGGGGGCGAAGCCGGAGATACGGTCGCGATCAAGGCCCGGTGGCCGCCGCGATCTTTTCCATCGTCAACTCGCCCGGCTCCTTGGTCCCCTTGCACTTGGGATATTTCGAGCAGCCCAGGAAGAAGCCCCGGCGGCCCCGGCGAACCGTCATCGTGCTGCCGCAGTCATCGCAGGTCTCGGCCACGATGATCGTTTTCAGGTCGGGGCCTGACGCCGCCGCGGGGCTCGCTGGCGCCATCTCGCTCACCTGATCCTTCAACTCGTCGGGAATCGGCGCCGTGGTACGGCACTTGGGATAATTCAGGCAGCCCAGGAACGCCCCCCGGCGCCCTTGCTTGATCCCCATCGGCCCTCCGCACTTCTCGCACTTCACATCGACGGTCACCGGCGCGATCGGTTTCCCCGCGTCGTCCACGGGCATCGTGTTGCGGCATTTGGGGTAGCCAGTACAGCCCAGGAAGGCGCCCCGCGCCCCCTGCCGCAACGCCATCGGCTTGCCGCACTTGGGACACACGTGCTCGGTCTCGACCACCGAGGGCACGGGCGTTCCGTCCGCCCCGATGTTGAAGGACTCCTTGCACTTCGGGTAGCCCGAGCACGACAGGAACGGTCCGCGCTTACTTTGCCGCAACATCAGCGGCTTTTCGCACTTGGGGCATTTGAATTCGGTCTCGACCGCCTCGGCCCGCGGCCCGCCTTCCATTGGCTGAGTGTGCTCGCACTCGGGATACTTCGAACAGCCCAGGAACTGCCCGGTCCGGCCAAACTTGACCAGCATCGGCGAGCCGCACTTCGCGCAGACCTGGTCCGAGGTGATGACCACCCGCTGCATATTCGTTTCGGCCGCCTTCAAGGCTTCCTGGAATGGGTGGTAAAACTCATCCAGAACCTTGGTCATCTCTTCCTTGGCCGAAGCGACCTCGTCCAGTTCGTCCTCCATCCTCGCGGTGAACTTCACGTCGAGAATCTTGGGAAAGTGTTCCACCAGCAGGTCGGTCACGACCATCCCGAGGTCGGTCGCGTAGAACCGTCGCTCCTTCTGCTCGACGTACTTGCGGTCCTGGATCGTCTGAATAATCGGCGCGTAGGTGCTGGGCCGTCCGATGCTCTCCTTCTCCAGAGCCTTGATGAGCGCCGCTTCGGAATAGCGGGGCGGGGGCTGGGTGAAGTGCTGGGTGGGGTCGAGCTTGTGGAGGTCCAGCGACTGCCCGACCTCCAGCGTCGGCAGCAGGGCATCTTCCTGCTTTCCGGCGGGCGGCAGGGCCCGTCGGTAGCCGTCGAATTTCAGGATTTTGCCCTGAGTCTTGAAGATCCCCTCGGCCGCGGCGACCGTCACGTTGGTCACGGCGAAGACTGCCGGAGTCATCTGGCTGGCCACGAATCGCCGGTAAATCAAGTGATACAGTTTGAACTGGTCGATCGACAGCCGAGAGCGGATGGACTCGGGTGACAGCGACAGATCGGTCGGCCGGACCGCTTCGTGGGCCTCCTGGGCCATCTTGCCGGCCGCATACTGGTTCGGCTTGGCTGGCAGGTAGCGGTCGCCGTACTCGGCCCGGATCTTGTCGCGGACCGCCGTGAGCGCCTCGTCGGAAACCCGCAAGCTATCGGTCCTCATATAGGTGATGAGCCCGACCGGCCCGTCGCTGCCGACGTCGATCCCCTCGTAAAGCTCCTGAGCGATCTTCATCGTCCGTTTGCCGGCGTATCGCAGGCGAATCGCGGCCTGTTGCTGCAAGGTGCTGGTCTTGAACGGGGCGTCGGCCCGGTCCTGCTTCTCAACCGGCTCGACCGCGGCGACCGCATAGGGCGCCGAGGCCAAGGCGTCGCGGATCGCTCGCGCTTCCTCCTCGGTCTTGGCGGCGAACTTCGCCCCTTGCCACTCGGAAAGCTCGGCCTCGAATCGGTCGGCCTCGGCCGTCGAGCCCGCCGGGGCGAGGTCCGCGGTGATCTTCCAGTATTCCTCGGCGACGAAGGCGCGGATCTCCTTTTCCCGCTCGGCGATCAAACGGGTCGCCACCGACTGCACCCGCCCGGCGCTCAGACCCCGGGCCACCTTCTTCCAGAGGAGGGGACTGACCTGCCAGCCGACGAATCGGTCGAGGAATCGCCGGGCCTGCTGGGCGTTGACCCGGTCCATGTCGATCGGGCCGACATGGTTGAACGCGTCCTTCACCGCCTTCTCGGTGATCTCGAAGAACTGGACCCGGCGGACCCGTTCGTCCGGCAGCGCCAGGGCTTTCTGAAGGTGCCAGGCGATCGCCTCTCCTTCGCGGTCGGGGTCGGTCGCCAGGTAGACCATGTCCGCCCGCGCCGCTTCCTTCTTCAACTCGTTGATGGTCGACTTTTTCTTGTCGGGCACGACGTAGGTGGCTCGGTAGCCCTTGGTCACGTCGATCCCCATGTCCTTCCCCTTCTCGGGAAGGTCGCGGACGTGTCCCATGCTCGCCTTGACGACGAATTTCGAGCCCAGAAACTTGGTGATCGACTTGGCCTTCTTGGGGCTTTCGACGATCACCAGCGACCGGCCGTTGACGCCGGCGACCGTGGACGGGACTTCAAAGTCGCCAGCGGCCGACTTTCGGGCGCGGGGCGCTGCTTTTTTGGTCGGAGCGGGAGCCGAAGCCAATTCTTCCTCGAAAGTGACCTCGCCTTGGGAGGAACCGGGCTCGAACGGCGGCGCTGACGGCGCGGCCTTGCGGGCTCTCGGGGCTTTCGGGGCGGCCGGGTCGGTCGCCGCGGGCTTGGCGGACTTGCGGGCCACGGTGCGTTCCTATCATTGTCCGCGAGGGCCGACCAACGTGTCTTGGCGAGCCGGAACCTCTGCGGTTTGGGCCACTTCGGTCAAACTTCAATGAGCCGGCCGATGGACAGCGTCGGCTCGACGCTCCCCGCCGGTGATCGAGCCTGGTACAATCCCAGCTCGGTGAAGCGGCGGTGGGAGGCCGCGTCTTTCAATTAGCTAGCGTATCGGGGCCTGTCAAGTGGAGCGGCCCGCCGGCCCCCGCCGCCGGCCAGGCTTACCCCGGCACCCGTCATTGAGGGATGGACATGCCCTTCGCGGTCTTTCGGCGTCACCAAAAGAAGCTCATCGCCGTCTTCGGCATCCTGGCGATGATCGCGTTTCTCGTCCCCGCCGGGGTGACGAATCTTCTGGGAGCCCGCAGTGAGGGGACCGACCCCGAGATCGTCAAACTCTACGGACGCACCGTCTACCGCAGCGAGGTCGACCTGCTTCGCCAGGAACGGGCCCGGGCCAACCGCTTCTTCCAACAACTCCAGTACGACCTGCGCCTACAGATGTCCCAGTTCGGACCAAACCCAGAGTTCTTCGGGCCGACGGACACCCGGTCGATTGTTGACGCTTTGGTCCTCCAGCATGAGGCCAAACGGCTCGGCATGCCGGCCACGCATGAAATCGCCCTTTCCTGGCTAAAGGGGATTGCTGGCGAGCGCTGGAGCCCCACCGTCGCCGCGCTGGCTGTCAGCCAGATGGCCCGGGGCTCTCAGGGGATCTCCGAGGAGATGATCCTTTCCGACGTCGCCGACCAGTTGCGAATCCTCAAGGTCGCCAGCCTGGCCCTACCCGCCGAATTCACTCCGCTGGACGTCTTCGAGTCGTTTCGGGACCGCCATGAAAAGGTGGGCGTTCGCGCCGTTGCCTTCAAGGTCGACGACTTCGTCGCCAAGGTGGCCGAGCCCACCGAAGTCCAGCTTCGCGAATTTTACGATCGCTACCGCAACGTCCCGCCCGACCCCCACCGCCCGACCCCCGGCTTCCTGATTCCCCGCCGCGTCCGCGTCGAGTCGGTCTCGCTCGACTCCGACGTTCTCCGCCGCCAGTACGAGGGGAAGACCACCGACGCCGAACTTCAGGCCGCTTTTCAGGAACGTAAGGCGGAGTTGAGCAAGACCGAACCCTTCTCCGACAAATTGCCGGTCGACCTCTTCGCCGACGACCCCGACGCCCACCAGACCCCGCTGACCCTGGACCAAGTCAGGGCGAGCCTTCTGAGCGACGTTCTCGAAACCAAGGTACAGGACGAGATGCGCCGCCGTTTCGACGCCGTTCGTGACGTGATGAGTGAATACACCAAGGTTTACGACGACGCGACACACCCTCCCGAGGCCGACGACGATGCCGACGACGTCCGCGACAAGCCCACCCGGGGAATCACGCCGCCGTCGCCTCCGGACATCAAGGCCCTGGCCGCCAAGATCGGGTTGAACCACGACGCCACCCCGCTGCTGACCCGCTCGGCCCTTGCCACTCAGGGAGAGATTGCTCGCGCCACCCTGGGCAGCGGCGAAGGTTCCGGCGATCGCGACCTGGCCAGCGAGGTGTTCAACCCCAAGTCGGACCTGTTCACCTCGATTGACCTGGCCGACCGCCTGGGCCATACCTATCTGGCCTGGAAGCTGGAGGATCAGCCAGCTCGCGTTCCGGAACTGGACGAGATTCGCAAGGAAGTGGTCTCCGCCTGGAAGCGAGAGCAGGCCCGGCCCCTTGCTCAGAAGGCCGCTGAAGCCCTCGCAGCCGAGGCTCGCCGTCACGACGGGGATCTCAAGGCCGTCGCCGGCGACCATCCGATGATTCTCTCCGAGGCTCCCGTTTCCCGGCTGGTGGAAAACCCCGTCCCGTCGTTGTACGGCCCCGCGACCGCCCGCCCCAGCGAGCTTCCCCAGTTCCCCGAGGCGGGCGACACCCTTCGCGACGCCATTTTCGCTCTGGGCGACAAGTCGGTGGCTGTCGCGGCCGATCAACCTCAGTCGACTTATTACGTCCTGGCCCTCAACCAGCGCCTCCGCGCTGAGTTCCGCGACTTCACCGCCCCCAATGCCCTCGGAGAGCGGATGATGCTGGAACGCGACGCCGCCCGAGCCGCCGCCTCCCGGCGCATCTCCTCGTGGATGTCCGACCTCCGCCGCCGAGCCGGCCTCGCCGCCGACTGGACCCCGCCCGACGAGTCCAAGCTCCAGGGCGAGGACCCCGCCGAGGAAACCTTGCCCCTGCCCGGCCCTGTCTGAGCCAACCAATCGCCCTATTGCCGGTCGACCGCGTCGACCGGCAATGGGTTGGGGCTTTTCCCGAACGATCAGAAGAACAACTGGAATCGCAGCCAGACCAGGTTGGCGTGGGTCCGCAGAGTATCCGGACCGTTGTAGACCGGCGTGTTGAACATCGAATATTGGTAGTCGAGGTAAATCTTGGTGTACTGATTCAAGTACCAGTTCAGGCCCACGTCGATCGCCTGGACCCGGTTGGTCCACAGGTTCGGGTCGGCCAGTCCAGCGGCGAAGACCTGCTTGCCGATGTTCAGGGTGCTGTACCGGCCGTAGACCTCGAACCCCCCGAGCCCCGTCAGTCGACCATTCTTGAAGGCAAGGTTTTTCTTCGGCTTGATGTCGACGCGTCTGGTGATTTCCTCGCCAGTCAGGAAGTAAAACGTCGTGACCTCGAACCCCTCGTAGGGGACACGGGTGCGGCTGGCGTTGGTTCCCGACTGGTAATCCTGGATCTCGCCGTCGTACTCGGCCAGAACGTTGAAGCTCTTGTAATACCATGCGGTCCATGCGGCCCACTGGGACCGATAGCCCCGTTCCATCACGTTGTTGTTGTAGCTAAAGAAGGTCGGCGAGAGGGACGAAACCACGGCGTTGCTGCCCACGCTGCTCTGGTCGTTGGCGGTGGTGAAGATCTGGGGTTGGAGAGGGTTGTCCTCGGTCCCAAAATTGAACGCCCCGCCCACGTTGAAATACTTGAGGGCCCGGAACTGCTCGAAGTTCTGGAGAGGACGGATGTTGAAAAAGGTATAGAGGTCCTTGTCGCTGTTGAAGTCGCCGAACGACCGCCGGGGGCCGTTGAACACGCCCACCGCGTATTCGGAGCTTTTGTCGAAAATCTGACCGTGGAACATCGCCCCGTTTTGACGGTTGCCGGCGAGGTTGCCAATGAAGATCGACCGCTCCGGGGCGATCAGGTCACCTTCGGCGATCTGGTAATACTCGTAAGAGGTTGGCGTCTTGGTACGGCCAACGCGGAACTGGATTCGGGGGTCGTAGTTGAAGTTGATGAACGCGTCGAGGAGGTCGAGCGATCCGTAGCCGCGGTTGATGACGGTGTAGAACTCGATGTTCTTGGTCACTCGCCCGGTGAAGTACCAACGTTGTCGGGGGATGAAGAACTGGGTTTTGCTAGGGCTCTGGTTGCCGGCCCCGGGGAAGTTCCGCAATTCCGCCTGGGTCAGATCGTGGAACTGAAGCTGGAATTCGCCGTCCTCGGAATCGAACCGGACGCCGTTACCGAAAGTGATTTTGACCGGCTTGCTTTCCCCCTCCTTGCCGCGGCGGCCGATGGTCCCCTGGGCCCCCCGGCCCCCGCCCCCGCCTCGGGTGGTGTCGCCACCGGCGTTGCCGCCACCGCTGAGATTGCCGCTGCCGCCGTCCTCGCCGGTGTTCGAGCCCGAATAAGGGTTAACGCCCACGCGGGCGCCGCCGGTCCCGTCGGCCCCTCCGCCCTGGTTCGGGTCGCCGCCCGCGTCGTTGCCCGCCATCGCTTGAAGCCCGGCATTGTCGCCCACACTGTCGTCATCACCATTGCCGCCGCCTCCACCGCCGTCACCGGCTGGGGCCGCTCCCCCTTCGCCCGTCGGGGGTGGCGGAACCTGCACCTGCCCCTTGAGCGTGTCGAAGTCCTTGGAAAGTCGGTCGTACCGCTCCCCCTGAACCCGCTCCATCTCGGAGTAGCGATCCAAGAGCTTGCGGTTGGTCTCTTCCAACTGCCGGAGCCGCTCCATCAGGGCAGCCTCGCCCGTCAGCGGGGGACTCGCTGGCGCCACCTCGGCCGCCGGCGGATTGGCCGTGGGGACCGGGGGCGTCTCCTGGCCCGGGACCAGGCGTGCCGGGCCTCCGAGCAGAAGAAGACCGGCGATTCCAAGGGCGATTCGTCGCATGGCCCACCTTCCATCAATTCCCGAAAGAGGCGGTGTTACGCGACACGGGGGGGAGGGTATGGCGTCGCTCCGAACCAACACTCCTGGACCCGACTCCATGCCTGGAGACGCGCCTTTTCACGACTAGAACCAAAGTTGCAAGCGAAGCCAGAGCAGATCATTCCTCGATGCC
This sequence comes from Isosphaeraceae bacterium, assembly GCA_965201075.1. Classification (GTDB taxonomy): domain Bacteria; phylum Planctomycetota; class Planctomycetia; order Isosphaerales; family Isosphaeraceae; genus CBDAVP01. The sequence goes on from CBDAVP010000007.1 coordinate 206,731, forward strand.
ACGCCACCCGGCCGGTTGTACACGGGCTGGGCGAACATTGCATGTTCCCAATCAAAGTACACTTTGACCCATTTGTTCAAATACCAGTTCAGCCCGATATCTACCAATTCGGCCCGATTGGTCCATAAATTTGGGTCGGCCAGCCCCGCAGTGAACACCTGACGACCCAAGTCCAGCTCGCTATACCGACCGGTCACCTGGAACGCCCCGAGTCCAAACTTTCCGCGCCGCAGGTCGAACGACTTGAGCGGCTGCACCAACCCAAGGTTTTCGACCGTCTCCCCCGTCAGAAAAAATCCGCCCTGGACGTAATACCCACCCACCGGCACCCGCACCGGGCGATCCGCCGGCCCGTTCTGGGCGTAGCTATCGAACCCGCTATCCCAGGCCCCGAGCAGTGAAAGCCGCTTGTAGAAGTACGTCGCGTGCAACTCCCAAAGGGCCCGCACCCCTCGCTCCCGGACATTGTTATTGAATGCGAGGAACGGAACCGAGGTGTTGCCGCTACCGGAGTTCAGCGTCGCCCCGTCGGTGTTGCCATTCGAGGAGGTCCGCAAGACCGCTGGAACCAGAGGGATATTTTCCAGGCCCGAGTCGACCGAGCCGCCCAGGCTCAGGTTTTTCAAGGCTGAATCGTCGAGCAGAAAGGGGCGGTAGTCCAGGAACGCGATGACGTCCTTGCTGCTATTGGTGTCCTGATAAGAATTGCGGGGTCCATCGAAGATTCCCACGGCGTACTCCAGCCGCTTCTCATCGAGCAGGCCCCAGACTTGCGCTCCGACCTGGCGGTTGGCTCCGAAGTTCAGCGCGAATAGTGACCGTTCGGGAGTCAGGAACTCCTGGGCCACTTCCTTGTACCATTCATAGGTGAACGGGGCCTTGAATCGCCCCCCGCGGACCTGGAGGCGGTCGTCGTAGTGGAAGTTCAGGTAGGCGTTGAGCACGTCGAAGCTACCCAGCGACCGCTGTAACGCGAGTTGGTACTCGATCGGCCGGGTCAACCGACCGCTGAAGAACAAGCGCATTCGGGGAACGTCGAAATCGTTGAGGACCGGGTTCTGGTTCTTCGTCAAATAGTCGCGAGAGTCGACCTGGAGCAGGGCGTTGACGCGCAACTGGAATTCATCATCATCCGACTGGAAGGTGTAGCCGAACCGGTCGCGGTCATAAAACGCCTTCATCGGGACCTTGCCGCGGCCCCCCTTGCCGACCGAGGGGTTGACCTCCGCCGCCCCTCCGCCCAAGGCCCGCGTCCCACTCGCCGAGGAGCTGAGATTCGCGCCGTCGCCCGGCTGGGTTCCACCCCCGGGCCCCGCCCCAGACCCAGACCCGGCCGCACCCGCCGCCGAGGCATTGGTGTTTGCCACCCCGCCGCCCCCGCCTCGGGTCCCACTGGCCCCCGGGGTCGGCCCGCCCTCCTCGGGCGACAGGACATCCGAGCTCCCCTCCTCCAGGCGATCCGAAAGGTCCTGGACTCGCTTCGACAACTCCTCATTCCGCTGGTTCACGGCTTCGTATTGCTTGAGGAGCCGGTCATTCACCTCCTCCAACCGCTTCAGACGAGACCCCACAGCCTCGGTCGGCCCTGTTTCGGCAAAACCCTCGGCTCCTTCCTGAGCCCGGATCTCTTGCGGCCCATTGGCCCCAATCGCAAATACGCAGGCGATCGCCCACAGGATGCGTCCGTCCCAAATTTGACGCAAGTCGCGATCCATGCGAATGATGGCTCCGCCCATCAGGGTCTGAAAAGCAGTTCAACCCGACCTTGAGATCCGAAACGGACTTCGGTCATGGCTCGGAGCGCACGTCGAGCACGAGGGCTCCCGGCATAATGATCGGTCAACCCGAATTGCGTTCTTGAGGATTCGGTCGACCTTGACGGTAAAAACGATTTCGCCGGTACAATCTTCATGAGTTGTCCGGATTGTGGAAAGCCGGATTGCTTCGGGACAATTGTCGGAGTTAGACCGACCCGCCATGATGGAGAATATGGGCCGGCGGGATCGCGTCGGCCCGTTGGGAACCACCTTCCACTCGTGAGACTAACCATGACCATCCGTCGCTCGATCCGCCTGGCCGCCCTCCTCATCCTCGCTGGGTCGGCCGCTTTTGCCGAGGATACCCCTCAGAAGCCAGCCCACGTCACCAAGACCGACGCGGAGTGGGCCAAGCAGTTGACCCGCGAACAGTTCCAGGTCACGCGTCGCAAGGGAACCGAACCGGCCTTCCGCAACAAGTACGCGAACAATCACGCCCGCGGCACCTATGTCTGCATCTGCTGCGGAACCCCCCTGTTTAACTCCAGGACAAAATTCGAGTCGGGGACCGGCTGGCCGAGTTTCTTCCAGCCCCTGGACGCCAAGACGATCGCGACCAAGACGGATTACGATCTCGGCTATCCACGGAATGAGGTTGAGTGCTCCACCTGCGACGCCCACCTCGGCCACGTGTTCGATGATGGCCCCCCCCCTACCGGACAGCGTTATTGCATGAACTCCGCCTCCTTGAAATTCATCGCCGAGACCAAGGCCAAGGTGAAGGACAACGACAAGACCGCCGCCCCCGACGAGAAGTCCAAGCAAACAACCGCCGCCGATTCCAAGGGTGACAGCGAGGCCCCCTGACTGTCACCCATCATCGAGCGAGGCCGGCGTTGACCTCGAAAACGCTCGGCCTCGCCCTGCCAGGAACCTCTAGTCCAACGTCTTGGTCGATTTCAGGCGATCGTCTTGTGACCTCCCCGACCATTCACCAACCCCAAATCGCCCCTGCTAAGAAACGGACAGATGTGGGAGATGATACCCCCTCGACTCTCCGACATATCGATTCCCCGCAGACCCGAGAAATTTTCTGAACTGACCGAAAATGATAAGTCTTTGGCCAAAAATTTACTTGGCCTGGTAGTGGACCCAGCCTACACTTTCCATTGACACCGCTCTAATCGACAATTCCTCCTTGATTCCAAGCTTTCCCGTTGGGATGTGCTTAGGTTTTGGCCGACCTCGGTCCGGCCGCGCCTCGGCACGTTTGCTGGGATCTCTACACCGATCCGGAGTTCCATCATGAACCGCCGCCGTCGAGGGTTCACCCTCATCGAGTTGCTCGTCGTCATCGCCATCATTGGCGTGCTGATCGGACTACTGTTGCCCGCCGTCCAGGCTGCCCGTGAGGCCGCTCGTCGCGCCCAGTGCGTCAATAATCTTAAGCAGATTGGGCTGGGCATCCACAACTACATTTCGACGTACGCCGACACCCTTCCCTGGGGCGCTGGGGCCTGGGGCGGAAATGAGTGGTCCACCCACACGATGCTCCTGCCCTTTATCGAGCAGGGTGCCATTTATAATGCGATTAATTTCACCTGGGGTCAGCGGGTGACCGCGATGAATACGTCGGCGACCTATTCGGTCATCACGACATTCCTGTGTCCTTCGGATGTTGACCGAAACCTCTGGCCTTTCGGCCACAACAGCTATATGTCCAATTCCGGCTCCGGCCCCGAACGTCTTTTGCGGAGGGACCAACGGGAGTCTGGCAAGCGGACCCAGCGGCGGACCTTTCCTATTCGCCGGCTACGACCTTAACGGCGGGCCCTATCCCCCACCTTACCGCTCCGCCAACGGCCAGTCGACCCAGCCCGTGAGACTCCGAGACATCCTTGATGGGACGAGCCAGACGGCCGGCTTCAGCGAGCGGGTTATTGGCATCGGCACCCAGAACAGCCAGGTTCAAGACAATTTGAACCCCTCTTCCTCAGTGGTTTCCGCCGCCGACCCGACCCCCAACGACACCACGCCCCAGGCGTTTTATCAAAGCTGCAAGTCAACGTCGCCCTACCCGCCCGTCAGCACCATCACCAGCCTCTGGAACACCGACAGCTCCGGTGGCGACTGGGACGCTGGCTTCCAGGTGCTCAACACTCGCTACAACCACGTCATGATGCCAAACACCTGGGGCTGCCAGTACAGCGGCGAGGGATTTGGCCGCGGCGCCTTCCCCGCCAGCAGCCGCCACCCTGGCGGCGTCAACGTCCTGTTCATGGACGGCTCGACCCGCAACATCAAGAGCAGCGTGGCCCCCACCGTGTGGTGGGCGATTGGCACCAAGGCCGGGGCCGAGGTTGTCTCCCAAAGCGACTATTGAATGATGCGGGAGCGCCCGCTTTGGCGCTTCCTGGGGCGTCACCGAACTGGCCCGGGTTGCCAAACAACCCGGGCCAACTCATTCAGCGGACGACCTCGATGTCGTAAGTATTCTCCCCTTCCTTGACGTCAAACGCGTTGGAGAATCCCGAGCCCGCCGCGGCTCCCCCTTCACGACTGTCAACCTGAACGGCGTTGGTGCCGACGTAGGTTTCCAGCTTGTACTTTCCGCCGTCCTCGACCTTGACCGAGACGGGGGCGACGTCCTTTCGCCTGGCGTTGGCGGGGTTGAAGATGACCGTGCCAACCTTCATCGGCTTCCCCTTGACCGTCACGGTACCGGAAACCGTCGCCTTGGTCATGGAGTCGGAGGCCGGAGGGGCCTTGACGCCTTCGGAGCAGCCCAGAGTCGCCACGGTGGCGAGCAGCAGGAGTCGTCGGGCGGGTTTCACTGGCATGATTCGGTCCTTTCCCTGGTTCGACTGACACTCCAACCCACCGGGATCACCCTGCGAGGATCGAGATACCCGGCAAATTTCAGACATAGATGGGCATTCTTCCTCTTTATATCAAAAACAGGTGCGTCAACCTATCCCCCGAGAAAAATTGCGACGATCCTGGGACAAGCGGACCGGCGTTTCCCCGCGTCATCCATCTCCAGCCAGGACCGTGAGGACCAACCCCCACTGAATGGGGAACGCGACGGCGAGTCCCAACCCGATCCGCTCGGTCCAGGGACGTTCGCGAGTCGGTTCGTCGGTCTCGCCCCAAGACCGCGACCAAGCCTCTCCCGCGGCCATCAGGCTCCCCAACGCGACCCCCGCCACCAGCAGCGACGACGATGCAACCTCGCCCCCTCCGGTCGTTCCCTCGATCACCCTCAGCAGCGCGGCCAACGACCACGGCAGACCCAAAATCGCCCAGAGCCGATCTCCGGCGGCGGGATACCCCGGTGGACGGCGGGCGAAGCGTCGTGCCAGGAAGACCCAGGGGCCGGCCGACGTCAGACCGATCCACGCCAGCGTCCAGAACCAGAACGCTCGACCCGCCAACCCTTCGGCCTCCGCCCCGAGCAGGCCCGTCCTCACCAACGACGCCGCGACCGCCACCCCCCCGACACCCGCGGCCAGGTCCAGCAAGGTCGCGCCGTTGCCGCTCGATCCGCCCTCGCCAGACTCCGCGTCCATCGCGATCTCCCAGGCCCGTCCCACCGGTCCGGCTCACTCGCCGCGATTGCCCGGGCCGGGAACTTGGGATAGAATAGGCTAGTTGGACAACCATCGGACACTCCTCGACGCGGCTGGGGTGCCCGGGAACTCCCTGCCCCAGGGCTCGCACCAAGAGCGGGCCGAGGACGCGACCGCACCATGCCCCTCCCCAAAGTCGTCATCGTCGGCCGGCCCAATGTCGGCAAGTCCTCACTCTTCAACTGGCTGGCGGGCCGCCGCATCGCCATCACCGACGACGTGGCCGGCGTCACCCGAGACCGCATCGGCACTCTGGTCCAACTCGGAGAGGACGACCCCGAGGCCAACGCCGAGGACGCTCCGCGCTTCTTCGAGCTGATCGACACCGGCGGCATCGGCATGGTCGACCGAGACGACCTGACCGAGGACGTCAATCGACAGATTGAACTCGCCCTCAACGAGGCAGAGCTTGTCCTGTTCGTCGTCGACGTCAAGGAAGGCCGCATGCCCCTCGACGAGGAGGTCGCCCAGCGCCTTCGCTACGCCGACACCCCCATCATCCTGGTCGTCAACAAGGCCGACACTCCTGACTTCGACGACCGCGGTGGCGACTTCTACAAGCTCGGCCGGGGCAAGCCGGTTTATGTTTCGGTCAAGCAAAACCGCAACCGTGACGGCCTGCTGAAGCTTATCCGCGAGAAGCTCCCTCCCTCCGAGCGTCCCGCCGACGCGGTGATGAAAGTTGCCGTGGTCGGACGGCCCAACACGGGTAAGTCCACCCTCATCAACTCCCTGGCCAACGCCGAGCGGATGATCGTCTCCGAGGTCGCCGGCACCACCCGCGATAGCGTCGACGTCCGCTTCGAACTCGACGGCCTCCCTTTCACGGCCATCGACACCGCCGGAGTTCGCCGCAAGGCCAAGATCCGCGATGATCTCGACTTCTACTCGATCCATCGCGCCGAGCGTTCGATCCGCCGAGCCGACGTTGTCCTCCTGTTCCTCGACCCGACCCAGTCGGTCTCTCGCCTCGACAAGCAACTGGCCGACTACATCGCCAAGCAGTACAAGCCCTGCATCTTCACCATCAACAAGTGGGACCTGATGCTTCAGGGCGAAGGCGGTCCCTCGACGACGATGATGGAAAAATACTCCGTCGCCGTCCAGCACGCGTTCCGCAACATGGCTTACATGCCGATGGCCTTCATCACGGCCAAGACCGGCAAGAACGTCAAGGCGCTGTTGAACCTGTCCCAGTCGATGTTCAAGCAGGCGAACCGCCGAGTCGGCACCGGCACCCTGAACCGCGTCTTGAGAGAGGCCGTCGCCGATCACGCCCCCCCGCCCCGCGAGAATCGTACCCCCAAGATTTTTTACGCCACCCAGGTCGGTACCGCGCCTCCCACCGTGGTCCTCTTCGTCAACCAGCCGTCGCTATTCGACGCCCCCTATCAGCGATATCTCCTGAACGTCTTCCGACAGCGCCTCCCCTTCCGAGATGTGCCGATCAAGCTCTATCTGAGGGCCCGGTCGCAGACCGACCTCGACGCGCCTCGCGCCCGAGACGCCGACCCCGCCGTCGACGCGGGATCCAAGGTCGGCAAGAAATCGAGGGCCCAGCTAGACCTCGTCGACGACGATTCCGAGGCCTTCGACAACCGCGACGCCTCTCCGCTCGACAGTGATATCAATCGCCTCCTGGCCGAGTCCGGTCAGTAAGTCCGCTGCTTTTACCGTCGCAGAGGCCACCATGCCCCCGATCCGCCGCCGAGCGTTCCTGGCCCAATCCCTCGCGGCGACCGGAGCCATTCTGGGAACGAACTCGCGTCCCGCCCTGGCCATTGATCCGATCGCCCGGACCCGCCCCAGCCACTTGAAGCTCAGCCTCGCGGCTTATTCCTATCGAGACCTGCTGAAAGGTCCAAAACCTCAACTTGACATGTTCGGCTTCGTCGACCTGGCCGCAGACTTGGGCCTCGACGCGGTCGAGCCAACCTCCTACTGGTTCCCCCCCGACGTCGACGCGGCCTACCTGCACCGTCTCCGTCGTCACGCCTTCCGCCTCGGCCTGGACATCTCCGGAACAGCCATCCGCAACGACTTTTGCCTACCTCCGGGCGAAGCCCGCGACCGGGACCTCGATCACGTTCGGGCCTGGATCGACCGAGCCGCCGAGTTGAACGCCCCGGTCGTCCGCGTTTTCGGCGGGACGGTCCCAAAAGATGACACCGAGGACACCGCGTTCGCACGAGTCGTGGACGGCCTCAACGCCGTTCTGCCCCACGCCAGCGAAAAAGGGGTCACCCTTGCCCTGGAAAACCACGGTGGGATCACCGAACGCCCCGAGCAACTACTGAAAATCGTCCGCGCGATCGACTCTCCCGACTTCGGCGTCAACCTCGACACCGGGAACTTCCGAGGCGCCGACCCCTACGCCGACCTTGCCCTACTGGCACCCTACGCGGTCACAGTGCAGGTCAAGACCGAGGTCGCCCCTAACGGTGGGCGCAAACAATCGGCCGACCTCGCCCGGTTCGTCAAGATCCTGCGAGACGCTCGCTACTCCGGCTACATCGTCCTGGAACACGAAGCCGCCGAAGACCCCCGAACAGCGATCCCTGGACACATCCGAACCCTTCGCTCCCTCATCGATGGCTGACCTTAACTGGACCATGCTAGGCGCACCTACTTTCGGTCTCGGTGAAGTTCTGGTCCCGCCTCCGACGCTCGTGCGAGGAGCCCCTTGACAGTCAGATCCACTCCCCTCTAGCATCAACGCCAACATCTCGGGCCACCCCCCCTCCGCTGGTTCCGTGGAGGATCGAACGCCATGCCCTTCAACATTCTCTGTCCGAACTGCCAGCGGGCCGGGACGCTGCCCGACTCGTTCCGGGGTGGCAAGGTCCGCTGCCCGTCCTGCCAGACGATTCACGCCGTGGCCCACCCCTCGGCCTCCAGCGCTGGCTCACGCACTGCCCCGGCCGCCTCATCGACCACGCCCAGGAAATCCCCGGCATCCTCCTCGTGGGATACGAGCCTGAATCGTTCGGCGACCGCTCCCGCGCCTCAGACCTCACCACCCCCCTCCCCAACACCGCCGCCCCCGCCGCCGGCCTACGTTCAGGCCCCGAGGCCCGTCGCCTCCCCCGCGGCGTGGGCTTCCGCTCCGGGTCAGGCCCGCATCGCGACTCCACCCCCGCCCGGTCCCTCGCCGACGGAACTCCTCGGAGCAAGGCGTCGCCATGAGGAACCCGAGAGATCGGGCATCTCTCCCGCGGTGATCGGCCTGATCGCGGCCGGCGGGGTCTTCGGCACCCTCCTGGTCGTCGCCGCCGTCGCCCTACGTTCCGCCGGGACTTCCCAAGAGCCGAAGGTGGTCAAGGTCGACAACGTGCCGACCCAGGAAATCCCCTCGCCCGCCCCGGCGATCGTCGAGGCCATTGAGGTGCCATCCGCGACGCCCACGATCCCGGCCTATTCCACCCCCCCGGCTCCGACTCCGGTCTTCGCCTCTTCGACGGTCACCCCGCCGCCGCCGACGCCCGTGGCCACGGCCGCCTCGACCGAATTTCGCCAGGGCGCCCCCAGTTTCCACCAAGCCACCTCCCGCGAAACGCCCGCCGAGACGGTCAAGCGAATCAAGGACGCCGCCGTCTTCATCAAGGTCAAGGCCGGCGACGAGGGCGGCTCCGGTTCCGGCTTCGTGATCCGGGTCGAGGGAACCAACGGCCTGATCGCCACCAACCACCACGTCATCGGCCTAGGCAAGGAGGACGACGAGCCCGACCCCCAGGCCCCCAGCGCCGAGGTGACCGTCGTCTTTCGCAGCGGAACCCCTCAGCAACGCGCCGTGCCCGCCCGCATCATTGCCACTGACCGCGTCGGCAATCGCGACCTGGCCATCCTCCGCGTCGAGGGCGTCCCCGACCTCCCCAAGCCAATCGCCATCGACCAGAAGCCCGAACTCACCGAGACCCAGCCGGTGTTGATCTACGGCTTCCCTTTCGGCGAAATGGACAAGATGCTCAGCACTCACGCCAATGTCGCCAGCCCGGGCATCACCATCAACAAAGGCTCCATCTCCAGCCTGCGCCGCAACGAGCATGGCGAGGTGACCTATGTCCAGATCGACGGCTCGCTCAATCCCGGCAACAGCGGAGGTCCTGTCGTCGACGACCAGGGGCGACTGGTGGGCGTGGCCGTCGCCCAGATCCGCAACACCACCATCGGCTTCGCGGTCCCCGCCGTCGAGTTGACGCGAATGCTCGACGGGCGGGTCGGCCGCCTACGGATGAAGCTGGCCTCCCGAGAGTCGTCCCTGTTCAACCTCGACGTCAAGGCCCGCCTCATTGACCCAATGAAGCGAATCCGCTCGGTCCAGTTCCTCCACGGTCGCCTCGATCCCAACCATCGGGTCGCCCCCAACCCCGACGGCTCCTGGTCACCCCTGTCCGGGGCCCAGTCCCTCACCCTGACCGTCGGCGCCGAGCAAGCCGGCGGCCAGACCCTGCCGATCGCCACGGGAGTGTTTCAGGTCATCGCCAACGTCCCCAACGACCGCAAATTGATGATCCAGTTGGCCCACACCGACACCAACGGTCGGACCACCTACGCCGCCCCCGAGGAGTTCGAGGTCCCCGAAAAACCCGGCGAGATCAATACCCCCAACGGCACGGTCCAGGGGGATGTGATCCTCGCCGCCGAGGGTCTCGCCGAGATCACCAACTCCAAGGATTGTACCTCCAGTCGAGACCGCAAAAGCGTCACCATCAGCGTCCCGGGCACCGTACACCTCCTCAGCCCCGAGTTAAAGAAGAAGAACGCCCCGATGATGCTCGGCGAGATCGAGGGGGATTTCGTCGCCCGGGTCAAGGTCGCCGGAGAGTTCCGTCCCGGAACCGAATCCGCCGGCAAACTCCCTCTGGCCTTCCACGGCGCGGGCTTGTTGCTCTGGCAGGACAACAATAACTATGTCCGCCTTGAGCGTACCGCCGGGACCACCAGAAGTAGCCCCGTTCTCCTGACCCGCATCCTGGTTGAGGTTTGCAGCAACGGCAAACCCACCGCCCCATTCTACATGCCCGTCCCCGAGGGGCCGCTCTACCTCCAATTCGTCCGGATTCACAGCGACCTGTACTGCATGTTCGGCCCCGATGGCCAGAAGTGGATCTCGCTCCAGAAGCTCGCGGCCGAATTCCCCGACAAGGTCAAGGTCGGCCTCACCGCCGCCAACACTTCCAAGAAAGCCTTCGCCGCGAAGTTCGAGGAGTTCAAGGTCATCAAGCCGACAGGTAAGGTCGAGGGGACCGACGAATAGCCAATCCCGCCTCCTCGGCAAGACCTCCAAACGAGCCGCGACATGACCCGTCGGACGATCTCCAGAAGTCCTCACGGTCGCGCGAGCTGGCTCCTCGTGACTTTGACACTGGGAATTTCGTCAACGGCCCATGCCGCCGATGCGCCGACCGATCCTTACGAGGCCTACGTCCGCCACTCGCGAGACTTCCACCGGGTCCGTCAGCCGCGTTCCTCGTCCGATTCCCACTTCCCGGCCTGGGTCAACATGCCCTGGCCCCACCGCTGGACCATCGGCGAGTCCGACACCTCAGCCCAATGGGCCAAGGCTCACGGCTACAACGGGGGCGTTCTCAACGGCACCGCCGAGGGCCTCAACGACGCCGATCGCCATCGCCTCTCCTGGTTCAACCAGCACGACTTCCGCTTCTATCTCGACCACGCCGCGGCCAAGCGTCGCCTCCACCTCTGGGACGGCGACGCCGTGCGACCCCACCTCGGCGAACTGCACGGCAACGGAATCCGCCCCGTCCCACTCAACAATGCGCTTCGCGACGCACTCCGCGAAACGATCCGCCGCAACGTCGACGCGGTCAAAGCGTCCCCCCAGCGAGCCGCCTATGCCCTGGACGATGAGTTGTCCTGGGGCCACTTCATCCACCCGGCCATGTGGCAAATCACCGACGACCCCGCCGCTTACGCCAACTGGCTTCGCGAAATCCACGGACCCAATCCCCCCATCCGCGACCGCTGGATCACCTACGAGGCCATCCGCCCCAAGCTCGCCGACTGGACCCTTGCCCAGTTCGATGCGAGCGCTTTGCTCGACCAATGGACGTTCAATGACTCAACCTGGCTGAACTTCCTGGGCGACCTCGTGACGTTCACCAACGAACTCGACCCGCGCACCCCCTGTGGCATCGTCGGCGGCCAGTCGCCCAGTCCCTTCGGAGGCTACGACTACGCCAAGCTGATGCGCAAGGTCCAGTTCATCGAGTCCTACAACCTCGGTTCGTCCCAGAATCTCATCCGGTCGTTCAACCCCAACAACGCCCTGCCCACGGTGACCACCCACTTCCACCGGTCCACCGAGGACGACATCTGGCAGACCTGGTACTACCTCGTCCACGGCAACCGCGGATTCATTGACTGGGTCGACGGCTGGTTCGAAGGGGCCACTCCCGCCCTTTGGCACGACCAGGTCGCCCCCACCTACCGAGAGGCGAACACAAGGATTGGTCCCCTGCTCGCCGACGCCCGTTGGATTCACGACGGCGTTGCCCTCTACTACAGTCACGCTTCGATCCAGCTCGGCTGGACCCTCGACGCCGCGGCCCACGGCAAAACCTGGATCAATCGCAACGACGACGCTCGCCTCGGCTCCTCCCACGGCATTCGTCACGCCTGGGAGAATCTCCTTCGTGACGCCGGCCTCCAGGCCAACTTCCTCAGTTACGCCGACGTCATCGAATACGGCATCCCCTCCGAATATCAGGTCCTGATCCTCCCCGCCTGCCTGGCCCTCTCCGACGTCGAGGTACGCCATATTGAAGCATTCTGCCGAGCCGGAGGAACGGTCATCGCCGACGTACTCCCCGCCCTCTGGGACCAGCACGGCAAGGGGCGACCCCAGGGCGGGGCTCTCGACGCACTGTTTGGCGTCCACCACGACCCAAACCTTCGCGCTGCCGACCTGTTCAACGGCAATACGCTCTGGTGCGAAACCGACCAGGACGCCAATTACGGCGCCAGGTCCTTTGATGAGTTACTGACCCATCACAACACCTGCCTGACCGGCCCCGAGGGTTATCACCGGGCAGTCCGAGCCATGCCCAAGCCCTCGCCCAATCGCCAAGGGGCCGGTGCTGCGACCCTCCTCAACGAGTCCCCCCAGCGCTACAACGCCTATCGAGAAGCCGGTCACCTCGCATCTCAGGCTCGAAAGACCTTTCTCGACCCCGTCCTGAAGCGGATCGCCCCCTGGGTCCGTCTTCAAGGGGCCGGCGAGGCTGAACACGGCTACGAATTCACTTACTGGAGCAAGGCCGGTCGCACTATTGTCTGCCTGGTCCTCAACCCGGAGATTCTCGCCAACGATACCGGAGGAGGTCACGCGGCGGGTCTAAAGACCGGCACAATTCCCGTGGTGGTCTCGTTCCGAGACGACGTGAATGACGTTCGCGACGAACGAACCGGCAAACGCATCGGCAACGGCCGAACCTTCGCGCTCTCCTGGATTCGCAACGAAGCCGTCATCCTCTCCTTCGAGGGCGATCCTCCTCGCCAAGGCCCCTGAAACGGCACCGCCGGCTCGTCCCTCAAAGCCCTTCGGTCTCAGGCGTCGTCTTCAAGGCCGGCGTCGCCAGGGCCGCGGCCGTTGCGGTCGCGTAGGTCCGGCAATGGGAGATGCTCAGCAGCATCGACCCCACCCCTCGCTGAATCGCCGCCTCCCGCGCTCCGCCTCCCAGTACGACCTGCGGAGTTCCCGATGGCAAGATGCGTACCTCCAGGTCGGTCCAAAGGACGCCCCGAGTCCATCCACTGCCCAGCGCCTTGAGGATCGCCTCCTTCGCCGCCCAATGTCCGGCGAAATGTTCGATCGCGTGCTTGCGAGACTGGCAGTGGCGAATCTCGCGATCCGTATAAACCCGTCGCAGGAACAATTCCCCATGCTGCTCGATCATCCGACCGATTCGAGGACACTCCACAATCTCGGTGCCGATCCCCAGGAGGCTCATACCAGGACCTTTGAGTCAAAAACCCCTAGCGCCGGAGACCGATTAAGGGGCCGGCGTCTTCTTGTACAGAACCAGCAGGCTCATGATGAGACTCTTGGGCTGGGCCTCGTCGGCGACGTAATAAACCAGGTCGCCGCGACGTGCCAGTTCGGCGGAGCCCAAGGTAATGCGGCTCATCGACAACCCGCCCATTCCGGGCTGGATGGCATAGCTGATGTTATTGGCCGCGGCGATCCGGAACGGGTCGAGACTGTTGAGCGGCCCGACGATGTGGACGCGAGTGGGCAAGTTCTGCTCGCCAGGCATCATGAAATAGCGGGCGCCGTAGGTGTTGATCTGGTCGACATCCCATGGTGTCAGCACGCGGTTAAGGCCGACGATGTTCTGAACCGTTGGCGACACCAAACCCCGGGCGTCCTGCTCATAGACGTCCACATGGTCGGTGCCGATCATGTTCGAGCCAAGATTCACGCCATTGGCCTCGACCAACGCCTCGGGAGATATGCGGTCGGGGGAGGTTGGCCAGCGAATCAAAAACTGCTTGATTGCGTCGACGCCCACCGGATATTGACGACCCTCGGCGTCCTGAAGGACCAGCCACCCCTTGGAACTGGTGCTCAACACCTCGGCCCAAGAGCCCTGCCGAGGAATATTGGCGCCACTGCCATCCATGCCCAGGCCGGGGAAGCCGTAATTCCCCGTGCCGCCATAAGCATTGCCCGCGCCGCCGGCGCCATTGGTGCCGCCGAGGATCTGAGCCTCAGCCCGGCCGGGGACAAAGACCGCTCCTGCCCCCAACACGATCAGGCCGAACCATCTCAGGCGAGATGCGTTACGCGGACTCATGGCCAATCCCTCCACCCTGACCCGTTCCGTGGTCCAGGACTCTCGCACTCTAGACCTCCATCCTAGCACGGCCCCCCGACCGCAACGAGAGTCCGAATGTTTCCTCCTGGGCGGTTCCTGCTCCATCGGCCTCGAAATCGGCAGCGAATTCCACCGAATTCTCTGGAACCACCTGAAGTTTTACTGTACAAGTTTATCCTAGATGCGATGACAAGGCATGGCGAATGGGGATTTCCCAGGCGCGGGACGACGGAGGGGTTCGTCATGGCTCGGTCGAATCGAACAAATGACGGGGTCGACCCGAGTTCGGCCGAGGAACGGATGGTCCGCGAGGCGGGCCTGGGGAATGAGGCGGAGGTCCGCGACTGGCTGGCGGCGGGACTGGCCCCGGGCGTCGTGTCGGCTCGGAAACAAACCGCCCTGTACCGGGCCGCTCGAGAAGGGCATCTGGCGGTGGTGAACTGCCTGGTCGCGGCCGGTGCCTCCCTGGAGTTGCCCACGCCGAACGATCCCGAGGGAAACCTCGACCTTGCCGGCAACGCCCCGTCCACCACCAAGGTCGACACAACCCACGGTGGACTTAGAATCAGGTTTGATCCGGGTGCGTTCCTCGACGCGCAAAGGGTCCGGGGCGACCTCCCCCCCTGGGAGGACATCACGCCGCTGATGGCCGCGGTCCGTCGGGGTCATGTCGAGGTCGTACGCGCCCTGCTGGCCGCCGGGGCCGATGGCAATGCCCGAGATCGTTCGGGAGCAACGCCTTTGATCGTGGCGATCCTGACCGGGCAGCGAACGTTGGCCGGGGAACTGATCGACGCTGGGGTCGACGTCGAGGCTCGCGACAAGCGGGGACGCAGCCCCCTGCTGGTAGCCGTGAGTCTCGGGGCGAGGGAACTGGTCGAGACGCTGGTCGGCGCCGGAGCCACTGTGGAAGACCTGGGCCCGGCGGATCTTGTCGGCGCGGCAATCCGGGGCGACGTGGACCACATCCGCCGGCTCCTGGCCGAGGGGGTGCCGGTCGACTCGCCCAACCCGAGCGGGCAGGTCGCCTTGAGGGAGGCCGTGGCTCATGGCCAGATGGCTTCGGTGTCCGCCTTGATCGAAGGCGGGGCCGACCTGAACGCGGGAAACTCCTGGGATCGCCCACTGTCCCGGGCCAACTACTACAACCGGCCCGAGGTCGCCAAGGTGCTGATCCGTGCCGGGGCAACCTTGGACCGCGAGGATCTGGAGTCGGAACTCAGCACCGCCGAGGGGAACGGACGAACTGAAATGGCCGAGTTGCTCAGGGGGATGACGCCCTCGGCGGCCCCCACGATCGTCGCCGCGATCGAGGCCCGCGACTGGCCATTACTTCGCAAGCTCGGGACCGAGGCCCACCCCTTCCGCCTCAGCCAGGAGGCCCACGCCGCGGCGGAGGCGGGCGACGTGGACTTGCTCCGCGAGATCCTGGCGTGCGGGCTCGAGCCGGACGACGCGGTGGACGAGTCGAGCATCACCGCCCTGGAAATCGCGGCGGCTCACGGACAAGCCGAGGCGGTTCGGTTGCTGCTGGAACGAGGGGCGAACCCCAAGCGAAAGAACCCCCAGGACGGCGACACGCCCATTCGTTGCGCCGCCAGGGGCGGGTCACTGGCGGCCGTCCGACTGTTGATCGACGCCGGGGCCAAGGTGACGCGAGGCGTCTATCAGGACGCCGCCGAAGCCGGCAATCGAGAGGTCTTTCGAGCCCTGGCCGTGGACCTCACGCCGACGACACGCAAACGCCTGGAGAAGGTGCTGGCCGAGGCGTTGCGACGCAAGATCGAGCAAGGCGTGGTCCACCCTCGCGGCGACGACCTGTTCCTGGCCGCCTTCCAGGGCAAGGTCGACGAACTCCGCCAATTGCTGGCCGCCGGAGTGCCCCCCGACGCGATGGCCGGCAGCGGCTCCCCGGCGCTCGTCTCGGCGGCCCTCGGGGGAAAAGTTGAGGTCGTCACGGTTCTGCTGGCCGCCGGAGCGAAACCGGACCTGCGTGACCGCGAAGGCCACTCCGCCGCGATCGGCGCGGCAATGGTCGGGTCCGAGGAATCGCTCAAGCAACTGGCCGCCGCGGGCGCCGACCTGAACGCCCGCGACTACAACGACAAAACCGCCCTGGATTACGCCATCGAGCGCGGCCACCCCGGCACCGCCGCGTTGCTGGTCGAACTCGGCGCGCAATTCGACAAGGACAACGACCCGGTCGCCCTGGCCTGGAAAACCTCGTTAACGGAACTCCAGAGCCTGATGCAACTTTCCCGACGGATCGACAAGGCCACGGGTCGGCCCGGCCCGCCGACCCACAATGTCGCGGCGTTGACCGAGGAACTGGCCTCGGTGTTGAAAGTGGCGCCGACGCCGGTCAGGGTCCTGGCCGCCACCCTGCTGTTCGAGTTCTCACCCTTCAGCGAGCGGGCCCAGGACGTCCTGAAGGTCGCCGAGGCCGACCCGGACCCGGCGGTCCGCCGCGCGGCCTCCGGAGACGCGTCGGCGGCGGACGGCGACGAGGGTTAGGAGATTCTTCCTCCTCGGCATCCAGGTCGCACCAGGGCCCCCGACTGACAAACCTCGGAGGCGGCAAGGCCTCGGCCCGGGCCAGGGCCTCAGCCGCCGAAACCTCATCGCGACGACGACCCACGCCCCGGAAAATTCGCAGGCCCCGGCTCCGGGCCAGAATCTCTCGACGGCTCCGCCCCTCGGGAGCATCGGGCCAGGGTCCGGGCCGCTCGTCGAAGGCGAAGAACGACGGAACCACCGAGGCGATGTAGGCCCAGTAATCCGGGTTATCAGTTTGGATCGCGAACAGGCCACCGGCGGCCAGACCCCGATGGACGTCGGCCAGGAACCTCGGCGTGACCAGTCGCAGGTGGGCCAACCCAGGGTCATGGTACGGCTGGGGGTGATACAGGTGAATCTCGGCCACGCTGCCCGGCCCGACGTATCGCCCGACAATCGTCTGAGCGTCCCGCACGGCGAAGCGTGTATTGTGCAGCCCCCGCTGATTCGCCCGACGTGTGGCGTAGCGAATGACCGTCGGCATCAGGTCGGAGGCGAAATGGTCGTGATCGGGCCGGGCCAGGGCGCTCTGGAGCGTGAACCGCCCATTGCCGCATCCCAGTTCGACAACCACCGGCGCAACCCGTCCGAACAGGCTCGGCCAGTCCAGTGGGCCCGTGGGTGGCAATCGCTTGAGCGCCGTGCGAGCCCACTGATCGGGAGGCAAAATCGTTCCGGGGATCGGCACCCCAAACTCGTGTTCGACCTCGGGCATGGGGTGATCCCGGCTCGCTCTTGGCGTATCGTGATGGGGTCAACGGGGCGCGCTCGACGTCCCGCCTCAGCCTAACGCGAGCGGAGCCGGGACCGCCATGTCCGAATCATCGATGGTCGATCGCCTCTGCCAACTCATCGCCGAGCGCAAGGCGAATCCCCCTGCGGAACGCTCCTACGTGGTCTCGCTACTCAACGGCGGTGTCCCCAAGATCGGGGCCAAAATCTCCGAGGAAGCGGGCGAGGTGGTCGAGGCCGCCAGCGAGTCAGGCGCCGAAGGTCGCGACCACCTCATCCACGAGGTGGCCGATCTTCTGTTCCATACCCTGGTTCTGCTGGGACACGCCGGCATCCCCTGGACCGAGGTCGAAGGGGAACTCGCCCGAAGGTTCGGCGTGGGCGGGTTTGCCGAGAAAGCGTCGAGGGCGCCCAGGGCGGTCAATCCTTCGGCGGCTCCTTGATCAACTTGTACCAGGCGAAGGCCCCCTCGGTCCGGGCGAGCACCCAGGGGCGGCCCGACTCGTCAAGGAAGTCGCGGGGGCTCACGCGAATCAGCTTCGGCGCCCTCCTCTGCCAGTGCTTGTACTCCTCGGGCAGAAGCAGGACGAACTGGGGTCGAGGCCCCTTTTGTTCGTTGAGGAATCGCTCGTCGGCGATCGGCACGACCGGGTGCCCGGTAGCGAAGGCCAGCGAGGCGGGCCAGGGGTGCAAGGTGTAGATCGGCCAGCGAGGAGGCACCGACTGACCAATCGCCCGGCCCCAGGGCCCCTGCCCCATCCGGTAGTTCCATTCCGGGACGTAAACCCCGGCATGAGTCAGTTTCACCGACAGGGCGACCAGGGTCACCGCGCCCAGGACCCATCGCCCGCGTCCCAGTCTCGCGCCCAGCAGCCCCACCAGTAACGCCACCGAGACCAGCACCACCAAACCAATGCCCATCGGCCGGTAATAGGCTACCGATAAGGCCAGGTACGTCCCACCGGGCACCATCAATGCCGCCCATCCCAGGACCACGACCAATCCACCCGTCAACACCGACCGGCGCAACGACGGCGACAAGGTGCCGTCCCAGACCCGGTCGGCGACGGCCCCCGCGGCCATCGCCAGCCCGGCGAGGATCGGCAAGCGGGCAGGACCAGCAAGCCCGGGGATCAACGTCCCCACAACCGCCGAGGCCCCGGCCACCTGCAACCAGCCGACAACGAGCTTCCGAGCATCTTCGGACCAGCCCAGGCGGAATGACTTCGACGCCGCCACCAGCGCCAGCGGGGCCCACGGCAGCGCCAGGCCGATCACCCCCGGTGCCAGCAGCCATGCGGGTTTCTGCGCCAGAGGCAATGTTAACGCCGTCCCCCAGGCCTCGGGCGAAACGTGATACGCCCAGGCCGACCACGCCACGACCGTCAAGGCCGGCGGCAGGGCGAACGACCAGTTCCAGCTGGTGGAACGCCGGGCCAGGACGATCGGCGCCAGGGCAAGCAACGCTAGCGGAGGCCAGCCGCCTGCCAGGAAGGCCAGTGACGCCCAAAGGCCCGCGCCCCAGCCCGTGCCGCGGGTCAGCATGTGGTTCAAGGCGGCGACCGTCCCCAGCCCAACGAGCAGATCCGCGGAGCCCGGCGGCGCCAGTGCCGAGGCCAGGACACGGGGGTCCAGACCAAGCAAGTGCCCAAGCAGGCCCGACACCGCCGAGCCAACGCCCCCGGACGGGTCGATCAGACCCAGGCACCCGAACCACGCGACCGCCGCGAACAGTCCGGCGCGGGGGCCCATCGCCACGTCCAACCCGCGGGCCAGCAGAGCGCCCAGGATCGTCGCGGCGACTGCCAAGGGCCAGCGGATCGCCCCCAGCAGCACTCGGCCGCCGTCGGCCCAGGCCCACAACTTGCCGAACCAGACCGCCGCCGGCCAGATCGCCGGGTCCCAACCGCCGAAGACCAGCCCCAGCGGACCACGCCCCGAGCTGATCGCGAGCCCGAGGCGAGCCTCCACTTCATTCGGCTCCAGACTCCCGGCGTAGAGCAGGGCAAAGGTGCCCGCGATGACCGCCCAAAGGATCCAGGCCGTTTGCCTGAGCCAGTCGACTTGCTCCGGCTCGGCGACGTCCGCTCGCAGGCGCCGAATGGTGGTGTTGGGGTGGGTACTCGGTTCAGCGGGCATGGGGGGTTGCCTCCGGGGGAGGGGCCGGGGCATCCCGGGCGATCAACGGATAAGAGTCGTCGCGGGGCCGGTCGTCGACCATCCCGAAGACGTAACCGGGCAGCCAGCCGTCTCGGTATGACTGCCGTTGCATTTCGGCCGAGACGTCGGCAAGGGTCCAACCGTTTCGCTCGAAACGGTAGAGGGCGACCGACGCCCCGGTGCGGCAGGTGCCCCGGGCGCAATGGATCAGCACCGGACGACGATCCGGATCGTCGCAGGCGGCCAAGACCTCGCGGAACTGTTCCTTTTTCCCGAAACCATCCCCCGGCATCGGTAAGTTCACGAATCGCATCCCATGTGACAGGGCAACCTTGCGCTCGGCATCGACCTCGGCCCCGGGGACCTGGAAGTTCACCACCGTCTTGATTCGATAGCGTCTTGACGCCGCGACAAGTTGGTCGGGGGTGAGCTGGCCGCTACGGTAAAGGACGCCGGCCTGGACCACGTCGAAGTGGTCCCAAACGAGGTGGTTCCGGCGGGTCTCGACGGTCAGCCAGATGGCGGCCCCCGCCACGGCCGAGACCGCGACGGCGGTCGCGGCCACGGCAAGTCCTTTGCGCATGGGACGGTCTCGCCCAGAAGAAGTCGGAGTTCTAGACTCCGCGGGATCGTGACGGCCGGGGGTGCGGATCGACGTGGGGTGGAAGCGGGCCGGCGAGCGGCGGCGAATGGTAGGCCGCTCCGACCGACAGGTCAAGCCATCTTCTCCTTCGACCAGATCCGACAGGCTAAGCAATCCCAGGTGCCGACGCTGGCTCGCAACCTCCCCTCCGGTCCGCTCCTTTCCTCGTAACAAAAGCCCAAGGGTTCGGCAGGTTCGAGGTTGTCAAGCAAAGCGAACTTCGTTATAGGTGGGCTCGAATTCGCGGGTCGGTCGTCGGGGATCGACGCGGGGTTTCGACTTGTAGCTGGGAAGCGACATCCTAGCCCCTGAAATTCTCCCAGCTTCCCCTTGCGTGCAATTTCCCCCAGGACGTAAACTCTAATCCTCTCCAGTCGAATCGTCTCAACGGTGCATCGTCTCACTACCCCATGTCGAATTTCGGCAACATCGCCCCAGTGATTGCCACAACCGGCCAACCTTGCCGTAAAGTTTTTGCTGGGTAATTGCGATGATGGAGCGAGTGAGTTCCGAGAGTACCGGTTAGGGCGAATTTCGTGGTTCGACCAGTCAGGCGCTTGACCGGAATTTTCAACTCTTGCAAGTATTGCGATCGATGCGAATCATCGGGGCGTCTGGAAACGGGTCCTGCCGTCCCGCACAAAATTCGCAGGCCGAGGTCTCGCAAGAGGCGAGGCTTCGGTGACCTGATGGACCAGGTCTAGGACCAAGTCGGAAGGCCTCTTCCGAGTTGGCTCCGCCCTAGGAGTGGATCTCATGGTCAGGTTTGAACGGTTTGCCTTTGCCCTTCTCCTCACCGCCGGGATCGGCGTCGCCGCGACGCCGGCCCGCGCCGATCTCGTCACCCAGACTCAGACGATCCAGCCGATCGATCTCGACGCGCCGTTTCCGGCCGTTACGTTCAACAAGTTCGACGAGCAGGGCTCCAAGTACGATCTCGTCTCGGTCCAGATCTCCATCACTGGAGAGTCCACCGGCGGGTTCACGATCACCTACGGGGGAGCCGGCCCGACAACTTACATGGGCTTGATCTCCGGGGAGATGATGTTCCAGGCGCCCGGTCAATCGATCTTCCAGATCCCGCTGGTGGTGACCGAGACCAAGACGATTGATTCTGGATCGTTCACTGCCTCGGGGACCACCGGGAAGGTCACGCAGGTGTACAATTATACCAGCGACTCGGAGCTTTCGATGTTCGAAGGGCCGGGGACGTTCAGCATTCCCGTGAGCACCTTCTCGGTCCCCAAGACGGTCGGGGATACCTCGGGGGCCTTGCTGTTCACCTCCAGCAATGCCAACGGGTCAATCACGCCCAATTTCCAGTCGCAGGGTTCGGCGACGGTGACTTACACCTATGTCGTGCCGCCGCCGGTCCCTGAACCCGCGAGTGTGGCCTTGATGGGCCTGGGCTTGGCAGGCGTGGGGCTGGCTCGCCGACACCACGCTCGGCGGAGCCTACGGACGCCGTCTTGAAACCACGTCCGGATGTTCCAGCGTCATCGTCCCTTCCGCCGCCTTGCTTCTTGCCGATGCCCGTTGTCCCCAACCGGGGACGCGGGTTCGAGACTCGGAAGATTCTCGCCAACCGCGACTCAAGCCCTCCCGCCCGTCCGTCGATAACGAATCACCAAGCGAACCGCCTCGACCACCGGGCTCCTCTCAAGGGGTTCGGTGATTGTTGTCGCCGCATTCTGTCCTCTCCGGGTCGCTAAGGCCCTCTTCGACCTGATCGACTCCCACGATTTCGACGCGAGAGACGCAGCCATGACCATAGCCGAGCTTCTTCCTCTCCGCGCGCGACGCCGCGCCCCGGTCCAATCGAGGCGGTCCGTCCGCCACTCGTCCCGTCGGTCGATGACTCCACGGGTCGAGTCATTGGAGTCGCTCTGCCTGATGGCGACCGACGTCCTGAATCTGGCCGTCGCTCAACCCGCCATTGCGACGACCAGCCTCACCGCCACCACGCCGACCTTCCCTTCCACACCTTCCTCGGTGACAAGTCCCACTAACCTTAACGCCACCGTCAACCTCCCGGGATTTGACACGTCACTGGGGACCCTGACTTCGGTGACGATCGCCGCGGCCGGCTCGATTAACGGACAGATCAGCTCGAAGAACAACTCGGTGATCCCGGCGACGATTACTGGGTCGTTTTCCGGCGGCACCGTGTCGTTGTCCACGACGAGTAACCCCAATCTCTCGACCCTGAACCTGGCACCCACGCAGACGACTCAGACGGTCCAGCCCGGGCAGTCCTTGACATTCAATGTGACCCCCAGCAACACCGGCACGGTCGTCCTGACCGACGCCACCTCGCTGGCCGCCTTCAGTGGCGCCGCGGTGCAGGTGCCGATCTTGTTCACCTCGCAGGGCAACGTCACCGTCTCGAGTTCGAGCGGCCTTTCACCGGCCACGGTGACCAACACCGCCACGGCCTCGGTCACCGTCACCTACATCTACGAGTTACCGCCGGCCAGCCTCTCCGGGTACGTCTACTACGACGCCAACGACAACGGCCTGCGGGAATCCGGTGATTTCGGCCTGGGAGGCATCACCGTCACCCTGACCGGTACCAATGACCTCGGCCCGATCACGCCGATCACCACCACCACCAACTATACCGACGGGTCGTACAGCTTCACCGGCCTGCGTCCGGGCACCTACACCGTCACCGAGCCGCCCCCCGAGCCGACCGGCTTCCTCCAGGGTTTGAACACCCGCGGCAACGTCACCCCCCTGCCGCTCAACACCGCCGTCGACCAGATCGACACCATCACCGTCCCCTCCGGCGGCAGCGCCGTCGAGAACGATTTCGGCAAGATCCTGCCGGCCAGCGTCTCGGGCTTCGTCTATGTCGACGCGAACAAGGACGGCCTCCGAACTTCCGGCGAAACCGGCCTGGGCGGCATCACCGTTGTCCTGACCGGCACCGACGACACTGGCACAATCACGCCGATCACGATGACCACCAGCTTTACGGACGGGTCGTACGACTTCACCGGGCTGCGACCCGGGACATACATCGTCACCGAGCCGCCGCCCGAACCAGCCGGGTACATCCAGGGCCAGAACACCCGAGGCAACATCACCCCCCTGCCCTTCGACTCCACTGTTGACCAGATCACCGCCATCGCCGTCGGCGCCGGCGGCACCGCCGTCGAGAACGACTTCGGCAAGCTGGTCATCCTGCCCCCGCCGGGCGCCGGCGGTTCGGCCCTCTCTGGCTTTGTTTTCGACGACACCAACAACCCCGACGGCATCAAGGAAGTGGGCGAACCGGGCCTGGGCTCGGTGATCGTCACCCTGACCGGCACCGATGAGTTCGGCCGTAGCGTCAGTTCAACCCTGACGACCAACACCGACGGCAGCTATTTCTTCGGCGGCCTCTACGGCGGGACCTACACCGTCACCGAGGGAACATCCCCGACGAATTTCCACCACGGCCTGACCTCGACCAACAATATCGTGATCCCCAACAGCTTCGGCACCGGGCTGATCCCCAATGTCGCGCTGCCGGATAACGTCACCCTGCCCAACAACAACTTCGCGGAACTTCGCGACACCAGCCCGCAGGTGCCGTGCGGACCGCTGTTCGTCACCAACCTCCAGCGTTACGGGGTCCACAACCAGCCAACCGAACTGGTGCTGACCTTCAACGAGCCCCTGGCCGCCGCCACCGCGACGAACCCGGCCAATTACCAGCTGCGGGCCCTGCGCAACAACGGCACCCCCTTCGGTGCGCCGATCGCCATCCAATCGATCGTCTATAACTCGACAAACAACACGGTGGTTTTGATCCTGGCGGCCCCGCTCAACGTCCACTACCACTATCAATTGACGGTCAACGGCCTGACCGACAACTGCGGAGACGTCTTGCAGGGTAACGGGACGACTCCGGGGACGCCGTACGTCACCACGGTCTCACGAACCGCGCTCGCGGGGTTCCTGAACAACCAGGGGCAATTGGTCACGGTCAACAACGGCCAGTTCCCGCCGGGCACCTACAGTCAGGTCCCGGGCGTGAACAAGGGATCGGCGGCCTCGAACGCCGGCTACCCAGTGCAGGTGGGCGCCCGAGCCGCCGCTGCCGCCGCCAAGGCCGCCGCCGCCAAGGCCCTGGCCATCGCCAAGGCCGCCGCGGCCAAGGCTCACGCTGTCCAGGTCGCCGCGACCCGAGCCGCCCTGCGTCACAAGGCCTGACGCAACAAGGGTACCGACGATACGAAACCGGGGCCCGGGTCGATCTTAACGATCGACCCGGGCCTCCGCTGTTTTGATACTCACCAACCGATTTTAAGGATGGCACAACCGAACCGCGTCGATCGTCGCTTAGCGGGAGGACGCTGGCGACGTCGACCCGGCAGCGAAGTCGACGGGGCGATCGGCAACCAGGGTCGTCACGAGGCTGCCATCCGAGGCGTCGGCGACCCTCAGCAGCAGTCGGCTTTCCCCCTCGGGCAGATGGACCACCGCGATCCTCGGCGAGCCATCCGCGGAGGGACCATCCAGATCGATCGGCCGCCCATCGAGCCACGCTCGCACCGTTGCCCCGGTCTCCAGGACCAGCCGAGCCTCCTGGGCGACCGTCGAGTGAACCGGGATGCTGAGGTAAGCCACCTTCAAGGCATCCGAGCCGGTCAATGGGCCGAGGTCGACCGTCCCGTCCCCATCGGCCGCCAGCCGTCGCCACGAAACCTCTCGTCCATCGGCCCCGGGTAATTTGGCTTCGGGATCAATCGCGACAGCGGGGTCTACGGCCGGCAGGTCTCCCTCGACCAACGGCCCAATCACCCGATATTGGCCGACGACGCTGATGGGCTTGCGCAACGAGGCGAGGTAAGCCAGGACGTGGACCAACTCGTCATCGGTCATCGCCTGAACCAGCCCCTCGGGCATCAACGAGACGTCGGCGACCTTGCGGTCCTCGACTTCCGAGGGTTTGAGAACCACCCGCTTGCCGTCGGCCGTCTTCAGGGCGAGGCGATCCGGCGTGTCCTCGACGGCCAACCCCGTGATGACGCGACCGTCGGCCAGCGCGGCCACGACACTGCGAAAGTTGTAGCCGATCGCGGCGCTTGGGTTCAGGATCGAGCGGAGCAATTCATCCTTGCCCGACTTGACGCCAATCGTCGAAAGGTCGGGACCAATCCGCCCCCCCTGCCCCTGCACCCGGTGGCACGAGGCACACGACGATTCCCCCGTGCGGAAGAAGACTTCCCGTCCACGAGCGGCGTCCCCCTCCCGGCGGACCAGCTCGAAGAACGGGGGCAAGGGGCGACCCGACGCGGCCTTGGGCTGTGGTAAGACACTGGCGGCCTCCCGACGAAGATTCGGGTCGCGATGGGTCGCCAGCAGGTGGGCCGCTTCGGTTTTCAGGTCATCGGCCAGCTTGCCTTCGCGAGCCCCGCGAATCACCTCGGCGGCCCCGCCGTCCTGGAGGACGAAGGCACGCAGGGCCTCGCGTCGGATGCCCAATGGCATCTCGTGAGCGTCGATAATCCGGCCCAGGAAGCTCTGGTCGGCTCCGAGTTTGGGCAAAGCGCGGACCGCGGCCTCGGCGACCGGATTCGATTGGTTCGCCATGTGAGCCTCATCGACCAGAGTCTCCAACGTCTCGCGAGAGTGCGGATCGCCCAAGGTGCCCAGGGCCTCGACCGCGGCCACTCGGACCTCGGGCGTTGCCTTGGAGTCGCGGGCGTACTGGCGCAAGGTCTCGGCATAACGACCATCGCGGGTCGCCGCCGCCGCCGCGATCCCATCAGCCCGGGAGACGGGGTCGGCCAGTGCGTGGTCGATCGCCTCGATAACTCGGGCCTCCCCCCTGGCCGGGTTCCACTCGACGCCGATGCGGCGGGCCAGAGCCTGGAGAAACGTCCGTCGGCGGAGGGGATCTTCGGCCTTCAAGGCGAGTTCCGCCACGGTCACGGCAGCGCGAGGGTCGAGAATCTGGGTCACCGCGTCGTCGGCGGCCTGCTGGACCTCGGGGGATTCGAGCTCGGGAATGATCCTGGCCAGCAAAGGCAGGGACTCGGGACGACGCAACCGCCAGGCGAGGCCCACGGTTTTGCTCAACGCGGTGGCGGGCAACGGCTCGCTCCCCGTGGGGAGGTACGCCTCGTTGCGGTCGACCGGGAAATAGGGAGGAAGCGCGACGTTGGCGGACCGGCCGGAACCGGGCAGGCCGAGGTCTCCAAGGAGGTTGCCATCAAAAAGGCTCGCCAGGAATTCCGGCTCGCGACGCTCCAGGGCCAGGCCCAGTGCTTCGAGAGACCAGCGGTCCTGGCCATCCCAGTGGCGGGCAAGAACTTTCAGCGTCTCACCGGCCTCGGCGGTCGGAACGTCGCGGAAGGCCAGGATCAACTCCCGGCGGACGCCCGCGTCAGGGTCGTCGGCCAGGGGACGCAGGGCCTCAAGGTGGGCGACGGCGGCCAGTTTGGCCCGGGTCTCGGGCGTGTCAAATTCGACGTGGCCGTTGCGGCTGTTGTCCCGGCCCAGAATACGCACCGCTTGCTCTCGGATGCGGGGGTCACGGTCGCTCAATGCCGCCAACGCCGGTGCCGGCCCCTGAATCGCCGCCAGCGTCCAAAGCGCCCGCGCCCGCATCTCGGGGGTCGGGCCGTGATCCGATGTCGCGACCATCAACTTTTGCAGGGGTGGAACCGCCTCGTCGCCACGCTCGATCAGACACCGGCGAGCCGCGTCTCTCGCCGCCACGGCCGGAGAGTCGAGCGCATCCCGCAATCCGGGGATCGTCGCGAAATCGTAGGTGGGCGTCGTCGGCTTCGAGCCCTCGGGGGTGATCCGATAAATGCGCCCGGTCGTCTGGTCGCTGAAGGCATGGCCCCCAACGCCCGCGTCATACCAGTCGGCCACCAGCAGCGAACCGTCGGGCATCGCGCAAACATCGACCGGGCGGAACCAAGGATCATCGCTGGCGAGTAAAACCTCGTGGACCGTGCGGAACGACGCCCCGGCGCGGGTGATCGGGAAGGCGTTGATGACCCGGGGCCCGGCCTCGGCCTCGAAGACGGCGCCCCGGTACTTCGCCGGCAGGAGGTCTCCCTCGTAGAGAGCGACGCCGCAAGGACTACCGTTGCCGGTACCGACGAGCTTGGGGACGACTCCCGGCACATCCTCGCCCCAGTGGCGGGGGCTGCCGGGAGTGCGGTAGCCGTAGTGGCCGCCGTCCATTACCCAGATGACCCGAGAACCCTGGTTGCCGTCGTCGTCATTGTCGCTGGTAAACTCGTTGCCGAACGAATTTAGGCAGGTCTCATAGTTGTTGCGCTGGCGGTCGGCCAGAATCTCGAAGTGCTTGCCGTCTCGGTCCACCCGCAAGGTATTGGCCAGTTGGTCGGACCAGACACGACGGCCAGAACGATCCCGGACGTTGAAGTTGCGGGGGCCCACATCCTTGCCGTCCTCGACGGTGCAGCAACCGTCGCCGTGGGTGAAGTAAAGTTTTCCGTCGGGCCCCAGCGCCGTGCCGTGGACCCCGTGGTCCGAATCGACGCCTCCGAAGCCGGTCAACAAGGCGTAACGCTTGTCGGCCTTGTCGTCGCCGTCGGTGTCTTCCAGGACCAGGAGGTCGGGACTATTGCCCAGGAAAACGCGGGCCCCCTGATACTTCCCGTCCTTGCCCCAGCGCTCCTCGACGGCGATCCCCATCGGCACCGGGAAGACGTTGTCGGCGAAGACCGTCATCTTGTCGGCGCGGCCGTCGCCATCGGTGTCCTGGAGGATCTTGATCTTGTCGGCGTCGGGCTTGCGGGGGAGCTTCACGTTGCGAGTCGGCCGGTAGTTCAGCCCCTCGGCGACCCAGACCCGGCCGCGACTGTCGACGTCGATTCCGGTGGGGTTGATGACCTGGGGCTCGGCCGCCCAGAGTTTGGTCGAGAACCCCGAGGCCGGTCGAAGTTTGGCCACCGAGTCCTCGGCGCTCAACTGGGCGAGAGCGTTTTCAGCGGTGGCGAGCCCTAGGGCCGCGAGGGCGAGGAATGACACCCCAGCGCGTCGGAGGCGCAAAGGCAGTTTCGACATGGACGGCGGCTCCTGGAGATCCCTCCGAGGCAAACCGGAAGGGGGGACCCGGGCGGTCGCAATAGGAATTGGGGCGACCCGGGATATTCCCGGACCACCCCGAAGTCGACCCATTGTGCCGGCCGCCGAGGGCCCGGTCCAGGGAGTGTCGGATCAGCCGTTCCGCCGCCCCAATCGTCTCCGAAACGCCATTCCGACCCCGCAGGCCAGGCCCATGCCCAGCAAGACCAGGCCGGCCGGCTCGGGCACGGCCGAGGGGGGCGGAGGGCTCGAAACCGTGGTCGTCGGTGGAGAGTTGGTCGTGTCACTCGGCGTCGTGGTCGCACCGCCAACCGGCGATGTCGGCAGGTCGCCAGAACCGCTGGTGTTCCCGCTGGGGACGCCGATCGGCGGCGAGATGGTCTCGGCCGCCGTCGGAGTGGTCACCACCGACCCCACAGCCACGGGGGTCGGCGTCGGCGTGAGAGTTTGGGCCATCGAGGAGCGGATCGCGGCGTCACGTTCGATCGCCGGTCCCCATCCCGGGTGGTAATGGTCGAACCGCGACGGGTTGAGACTGTGCCGCCAGCGAACGTAATTCAGATAGGGCGTCGACGGCAGCATCCCGTTGACGGCCTGGATGTGCAACTCGCCGGTCAGCCGCAACTGCATGTCCTGGGCGATCGCCCGCCCCAGCGACGGATGGTTGTGAAGGAACCGCGACGGGTCGGAGGCATAGTTCAGCCGCTGGCGGTCCATCGCCTCGGTGGCCGGCAAGAGTCCCGCCACCGCCAGGCTCGCCCGCGTGCCGACGGGATGATGGGTCGCCGCGGTCGCCGAGGTACTCGCCACCAGAATCGTCAATCCCAGCCAGGCCTTGCGCATTGCTCGCCTTCCCGTCGCCCGATCCGGGCAATCGAAGAGTCGCATCCCTGGGACCTCACGGCGCCCGCCCCATCCTGGACCGGGAGAACTCGAACTCAGTCGTTGTCCCACCACGCATCCATTGATACTTCGCGCCCACGGGCGGATGCTAGTCCAACTGACGAAACGGGTCAATGTGACTCTCGGACCCCTGGGTAAGATGCGCGCATGCAACACGAGGTTGCCGCCCCGCCACCTTCATGAGGCGTGGCGGGAACGGGAGGGTTCCGAGGCGCGGAGGCCGGCGATCGCTAGAATGGGATCGAGGCCGAGGAGGAGGCTCCCGGCCGGGAAAGGTTGCGAACCATGAAGACGATCGCCTCTCACCTCGCGACGGCCGGGGCCACACTGGCCGCCGCGGTTTTGCTCTTGGGCCTGCCGGTGACCCCAGGTCGCCCCGCCGCCCCGGCCGCGCAGTTGCCGACGCGTCACTCCCCGCCAGGGCGGGCCGATTCCGCCAGGCCCACCCCGCCGGCCCCCTCCCTGCCCGGGGAGAAGGTTGAGCCCCCCACCATCCCCGAGGCCGTGCTCGACCGTGTCGATGCCGAGGAGGAAGACAACCTGCGGGTCTACGCCGCGGCCAATCGCGGAGTCGTCAACATCACCACGGTCGCCGAGGACGCCGACCGCTTCGGTGAGGAACCCGCCGCTGGGGGCGGTTCGGGCTCGGGCTTTGTCATCGACCGACAGGGGCACATCCTTACCAACTACCACGTCGTCGAGGGGGCCGACTCGGTCAAGGTGGCGTTTTTCGACGGCTTCAACGCCGAGGGCCGGGTCATCGGCCGCGACCCCACCAGCGACGTGGCGGTCCTGGCCGTCAAGGCGCCGGCCGAACGCCTCTGGCCCCTGGCCCTGGGCGATTCCAATGCTCCCAAGCTCGCCGTCGGCCGCAAGGTGCTGGCCGTGGGCAACCCGTTCGGCCTGGAACGCACGCTGACCACCGGCATCATCAGCAGCCTCGACCGCTCGATTCGCGCCAAGAACGGCCGGATGATCAAGGGGGTCATTCAGACCGACGCGGCCATCAATCCGGGCAACTCGGGAGGGCCGCTGCTCGACTCCCGGGGACGGGTTATCGGCATCACCACGGCGATCCTCAGCAGCGTCGGGCAGTCCTCGGGAATCGGCTTCGCCATCCCGATCGGTTCGATCCGACGCATCCTTCGCCCCTTGATCGAACAGGGACGAGTGGTCCGCGCTGACCTGGGAATCCTCCGAGTCTTCACGACCGACGGTGGCCTCCTCCTGCTGGACCTCGCCGACGACGGACCAGCCTCCCGGGCCGGCCTCCGAGCGATCCAGACCCGAACCGAGCGCATCGGGCCTTACCTGCGCCGCCGGCTCGATCCCGAAACCGCCGACCTCCTGATCGCCGTCGACGACGTCCCCATCAAGTCGGTCGACGACCTGCTCTCGGAGGTCGAATCCCACTCCCCGGGTCAGACCGTCACCGTGACAGTGATCCGCCAGGGGGAAAAGGTTGAGGTGGAAGTCACCCTCGGCCAATCCTGACCAGGGCCGGCCGCGACGCCGGGGGACCACTCGGCCGGGCCAATCCCTCTGGACGACCTCGCCGGCCGTCCCGCGGGTTCAATCCGCGGTCGACTTGGTAGACTCATTCTGGCCTGTCACCTCAGCCCACCCTCTGGGTATTCAAGGGGTGCGAAGTTAGGATGCGCCTGGATCTCCCCCCCCCGGTCACTCGTAGCGAGAGGATCCAATCATGGGCCAATGGGACCACCTCAAAAGCAAGTCCGTGAGTCGGGGCCTGAATGCGGGACTTCAGGATGATCTGCGACTGAGCCATTCCGAAGTTGTCGACATCATCCGGGCGACCCTCAGCAACGGCAACGTCAGTTCCGAAGAGTTGGACGACCTGTCGACCATCGCGGACGTGTCCCGGACGCTTTCGGCCCGTTCGCAGCGGCTCTTGCGGACGTTCGTGGCGACGATCCGGACGACCATGCCCGGCTGGGGTCCGTACCGCCTGCCGACGGAGATGCATCGCCTTGCCGCCGACATGGCCTGTGACTACCTCCAGCGGCAAGGCCGGACCTACTTCCCCAAGCTGGAGCGGGACGAGGTCGGCGTCGGCTTGTTGATGCGGATCGCCCGCCCCGGGCTGATGAACCAGTCGGCCGCGAGTCTCTGCGGGCCAATGTCGTTCCTCTACAACATCGCCTCCGACCGGCCGATCCGCTATGCCTCCTACGCGATTGAACTCTACGAACTGGGAAAGTCGACGATCGGCCGAGTTTCCATCGAGCCGGGCGAGGGCGTCCGCGGATTCACGCCGCCCCGGGACATGGCCCAGATCGACTGGCTGACAGCGGCCAGCCTGCGTGACTCGGAAAACTGGTTCTTCGACTATGACGACGACCAGCAGGAGATGGCGGGGATCACCATGCCAGGCGAACTGGCCCTCTGGTTCACGCGGGCCGGCTACACCCAGGTCCAGAACGAGACGAACGTCTCCCTGAACAAGGATGCCAGCGACATCGATGCCGCCAACCGGCTCCTGGCCGACGGCTACCGCGTCTGCCTGTTCATCGATGCCGAGATGCTGAACGCCAGCGAGCAGAAAGCCAGCCCGATCCTCGCGAACCACTGGGTCGTCCTCCGATCGCCCATCAGCCGGGCGGCCGGCAAGGTCACCATGAAGGTCTTCACCTGGGGACAGGGTGAGTACCAGGTCCCGCAAGGCGACGACCTGGCGCTGGCCGACTTCCTGAACAAGTTCTACGGCTACGTGGCGGCCAAACCCTGATTGGGCCACTTCGGCAACGGGACGGAAGCCCCACGCTCCCGTCAGGGCTTCGGCTGGAACGCGGCGTGGGGGGCCAGCGGGAAAATCTGGGGCTGGGCGTAATGGTGTTTGATGAGCGGAAAGCTGTCGATCATCGTTCGCAAATGCTCCGGCGACTCCGCCTCGAACAGCACGACGCCTCCCCGGGTCTGGGTGTCGAGCGCCCAAACCTGCCGGAGCCCCCCGCCCGCGTAAAGAACACGGACCTGGGCTTGTTCCTCGAGTTCGCGATCGGCGAAGTCGGCGGGCATTCCCTCGTCCGCGAACCGAGGATTGGGTGTGAAGACGACCAGGAATTGCATCGGCGGACCTCCGTCGGACGGCCTCGGGATTCACTCCGGGGCATCGTATGTGCGATCCCGGGGTCAGCCAAGACGGCGGATTGTTCTGACTGAGTTCGAAATTTCCAACCGGAGGCGAGGCGATGCCACCGAGCGCCCAGGGGGAATGCCCCGTCGAGGTCGTGCTGGAACTGCTCAAGGGAAAGTGGAAGCCGTTGCTGATGCACCACCTGAACCAAGGCACCCACAGGTTCAGTCAACTGCGTCGGTTGTTACCCGAGGCGACCCAGCAAATGCTGACGCTCCACCTTCGAGAGTTGGAGCGGGACGGTCTCATCCGCCGCGAAGTCTTCGCCCAGGTCCCGCCCAAGGTCGAATATTCCCTGACCGAAACCGGCCGCAGCCTTGGCCCGGTGGTCGAGGCGATGGCCCTCTGGGGGGAGTCCTACTCCCGGACAAGGTCGGCGCCATCAGCTTGAATCGCGGGATCCTCCGAGGGAGCAAGCATGTCGCGTCACTCGACACCGGGGGCCCAAGCCGGGCCACGTGTCGCCGGGACCGGTCCGTTAACGTTTTGAAGCCGACGAAGCCAGGGCCTTGGTCGGCGTGTCGAACGGCGCGGCAACCGGAGCGACCAGGCTGTTGTCGTGAACCAACGCCCCGACCTCGCCCACGAAGAAGTCGTGGTCCTCGGCGATCTCCATGTTGTACACCGGTTGGATCTTTTCCGGCTCGCTCGCCGTCACCCGGGACGTCCCGCCCAGGGTCCTCACCGGGTCGCCGACCTTGAGTTCCCGGGCCATCACCCACCCCTGACCCGGCTTCCAGAACCGGTGGATACCCGTGACGACGACCGGGGCCTGACCGTCGAGGGTTAACTTGAGGGTCGGGGCCGGTGCGTTGTGGAAGATCGCCAGGACGGGGCGAAACGCCAGCGAGCCCGTCGTCGTGTCCTGACCCAGCACGCGATCCCCGGCGCGGAGGGTCTCGATCGGCCGGAGCCCCTCTAAGGTCCGCACCATCGTTCCGGCCCCAAAGCAGGAATGGTGGACGACGGCCCGCACGGCCTCGGTGAAGTAATTGACGGGCTGTTCCTCTGCCAACTCGATCGTGGGAATCGATTGAGGTCTGGAGTAAGCATACCCCTGCTGGTCGAGCCACCAGGCCTGCCACGTTTGGGGATTTTCGCCGAATTTCTGCCCGGTGGTGGTCTCAAGGACCATGAGCGTCCGCTCATTGTCCGCCTTGATCGAGGCGTTGGCGGCCTTGATCGCCGCGACGTCCCTCCGCATCTGTTCCTGGGCCTGCAAGGTCGATTGGTGAATCGCCTCTTCCTGGGCCATGATCTGTGCATCGCGCTGATTGGCCGCGAATTTCTGCTGCATCACAAGCGTCGAGGATGTTGAGGTAGATATGAAGATGGCCGGAAAAGAACCCCACCCAAACATCTCGTATTCGTCGCGGAATCCCGTTATGTACATGGCTCCATAATAAGGGTCGTCGATGGTGGCGCGAGTCCCGTAGAGTCTGGGAATCTGGGCGGCTAGCGGCAGACTGTACAACCTTCGGACGTTGTACTTCTCCCCTTCCAGGAACAGAACGCCGTCCGATTCTGGCCCCTCAACCATCCGAACTTCATACTTTAAAGGCTTACGGACCAGGGCGATCACCATCCCGAGGAACTCCCGAGCATCCCGTCTCCGCAAAGTTTCCGTCGCCAGCCGTCGCACATCCGCCGAGGGGCTGGCCACCGCCAGGAACGCCAAAGCCTGCGACGCCTCGGGCGATTGCACCTGGCCCAGCAACTGCACCGCCCGCCGCTGGTCGGCCTCCTTGCCCGTGGCGAACACCCGCCAGATCGACGGCACCGCGTCCGGGTCGGTCAGGCCGTTAAGCTGAACCTCGGCCTCGGCGGATCTCTCGGGCTTGCCCAGCGACGCCCTCCACGACGTCAGCAGAGGTCGCCAACGCTTGTCCGCCTGGCGACGCGACTCGGCCACGACCTTGGCGGCGGCCACCTGCTCCTCATTGGCCCAACGCCCATCCTTCTGCCGGGTGAAGCCCAACCGCCGCCAGGCCGCCTCCCGTTTGGGGTTGATCCGCGTCACGGCCGTCAGGTGAGCCGTCGCCTCGGGCTTCAACCCGTGCTCCTCGCACCACAACGCCAGTCGCCACTGCGAATCCTCGGTCTCGCTGGCCGCCTCGCGACGACGGTTGTACTCGGCCAGGGTCGCCGACAACTCGCCGTCATGCTGGACCCGGGCGGCGACGGCCTCAGGCTTGCGCCACCGGCCTCCCTCGTCGGCGACCAGACCCATCAGGCCCCGAGCGACGGGGTGTGCGGGGTTGGCTAGCAGGGCGAGAGCCAGGTGTTTGAGGCGTTCGGCGGTCATGCCGCGAGCCTCGCACCAAAGGGCCAGCCGCACCTGGGCGTCAGGGTCGCGCAACGCCCGGGACGCCGCGACCCGATACTCCTGGGCATCGGCCACGGGGTCGCCAGCGGGATTGGCCTCGGGTTCGGCGGCTAGCAGCGCCGAGACAAGGACCAAGGGCAGCAACAGCATCGGGACCCCCCCGCGGATCGACGGCCACGCTTTTGGTTCACGCCTCGCACCTTTCCCCTAAAGCAACCGCCGCGCCGCCGTCTCGTTCGCGGTCACCCCTCAAGCCGAATTTCGCCAAAGCCTGCGATGGTCGGATCAAACGATTGTCCAGGCGAGCGACCGACAAGGATGAACCACCCCAACCCATTCCCAGGCTGCGTGAGAATCCTGGCGAGAGCGTCACGAACCTGGTGCCAACCGCTCTCGTGAGGGAAGTTGCACCGACGGAGTCGGCGTGCCACAATTCCGGACCGCGTGCCCGGAGGCGCGGGGATCGCCCATCGCGTCCACCGACCCGGCCCGAGGGACGCCACTGTCATGACCCCAGCCCCCGAGCCGGTCTCGTTCGCCGTCGCCGTGGCGATCCCCTGCTTCAACGAGGCGGCGGCGATCGTCGCGGTCCTCCAACAATGGCGAGACGCCCTGCCGACGGCCGAGTTGGTGGTCTTCGACAACGCCTCCAACGACGGCACCGGCGATCTGGCCCGAGACTGGGGAGCCCGGGTGGTGCCCGTGCCGAACCGCGGCAAGGGAAACGCCGTGGCTGCCGCCTTTGCCGACCTGGCCGGGCAAGACGCGATCATCCTGGTCGACGGCGACGGAACCTACCCCGCCCACGAGATCGCCCGCCTGCTGACCCCGGTCCTCTCCGGAGACGCCGACATGGCCGTCGGAGCCCGCCAACCTGAGCAAGGCGCCGGGGCGATGTCGCCCTTGAGGGGGCTCGGCAACGTGCTGATCCGCTCGGCCTTTTTCCTCCTGATCGGCGCCGGGCCGGGCGACCTGCTCTCGGGCTACCGAGTTTTCAGCCGGCGGTTCCTCAAAACCGTCCATCCGAGGTCGACCGGCTTCGAGATCGAGGCCGAACTCGCCTGCGAGGCCGTCGCCCGGGGCCTGCGCACGGTCGAAATCCCCGTCCCCTACCATCCCCGGATCGCCGGCACCACCAGCAAGCTCCGGGCCTTCCGGGACGGCCGCCGCATCCTCGCCATGATCGCCACCCAGGGCCTCCGCCACCGCCCCATGCGGTTAGCTCTACTCATCACGCTGGCCATCGCCTTCGCCGCCGCGAGCCTCATGGGGATCGTGGCCCGGGGCTGACCGGGACCGTCTCGTTCTACGACTTCCGCCCGATTGTGGCACCCGGGATCGACGCCAGCGCCCGGACCAGCGCCTCGCGAGTGACGGGCTTCTCCAGATAGCCATCCACCCCCGCGTCGCCGATTCGCCGCTGATTAACCACGGACACGTCGCCGGTCAGGGCGTAGATCGGGATGGCGCGCGTCGTCTCGTCGGCGCGGAGGGCCAGGGTGGCGTCGATTCCGTCCATAATCGGCAGATTCACGTCCATCAAAATCGCCAGGGGACGTTCCTCTCGGGCCAAGGTCAAGGCGTCGCGACCGTTGCCCGCCTCCACGGTCCGATAACCCATGCGGCCCAGCACCCGGCACAATGCCTGGCGACTGCTGAGGTGGTCCTCGACGATCAGGATCGCGGCACCGTCGGGTCTCGTCGAGGAGGGCGCGGCGTTCGGCGGCGCAGGAACGGCCTCGGCCGGCGCCACGGCACCCCCCTCGGACGCGGCGACCACCATCGAGGCGGGCAACACCAGCGTGAACGTGCTTCCACGGCCGGGAGCACTATCGAGGAGAATCTCCCCTTTGAGCAGACTGGCCAGCCGCCGGCAAATGGACAGGCCCAGCCCCGTTCCCTCCCCGGGGCCTCGGTCGGACCGGCTCACCGTCGCGAATTCATCGAAGATCCGCGACTGGTCGGCCGGGTCGATCCCCAGACCGGTGTCCTCGACCGACAGCCGCAACTGGTCGGCCGTCCGACCGCCCTGAAGCCGAATCGACCCGGAGTCAGTGTATCGCAGGGCGTTGGACAGGAAGTTGCAAAGGATCTGCTTCAGCTTCGCCCGGTCGGTCTCCAGCACCAGCACGGCCAGGCCGTCGGGGTCCAGAGTCACGGCCAGCCCCTTGGCGCGAGCCTGACCCTCCACGCTGGAAAGGCACTCGGCCAGTGTCGGGACGACCTCGAACCGGGAAATCTCCACCGATGTCACCCCGGAGTCGATCCGGGTCAGGTTCAGCACATCGTTGAGCAGGTCCAGCACGTTTCCCACCGCGTTGCGGATGGTCGTGAGGCAGTGCTGGATTTCGGGGTCGATCGGGTCCTTGTGCGCCATCTCCAGAAGCTGGACCGAAAGCACCACCGCGTTCAGGGGGGTGCGGGCATCGTGGGACAGCGCCGCCAACAACCGAGACTTGTGCAGCGACAACTCCTCGGCCACCGCTTTCTGCTGCTCCAACGCCCGTTCCAGGTCGATCCGATCGGTAATGTCCAGGCAGGTCCCCAGATACCCGGCGATGTCTCTGCGGGCGTTGACGAACGGGACCACCCGCGTCGTGACCGAGCGATACAGCCCATCGCGTTTCAGGAGACGCAGCGTCCGCTCGACCGGTTCGAACCGATCCCCGGCGCGGGCCAGGGCCTCCCGATAGGACTCGCGGTCATCGGGGTGGAGGCAGCCTTCCCAGGCGTCCCCGGCCAGGTCTTCCAACTCTCGACCGACGAAGTCGCAGAGTCGGCGGTTGCCGAAATCGAAGTGACCCCGGGCGTCCAGACGCCAGATCAGGGCTGGCGATTGCTCGACGATCAGCCGAGTTCGGGCGTCGCTCGCGGCCAACTCTGCTTCCAGCACCTTGCGAGCGGTAATGTCATGAACCACCGAGACCGCCCCGCCGATGGCCCCCACAGCGTTGAGGAGTGGCGAGGCGCTGAGGGTGACGACCCGCTCCCGACCCGCGATCGGCCAGTGAGCCTCCTCCTGGTCGACCACCTCGCCAGTCAGGGCGCGGGCGATCGGCAGGGCGTCGGGGCCATACACCGAGCCATCCGGACGGAACAGCGTATACACCGCGTTCGGCAGCCGGACGTTGACCCGCCCCAGCACTTCACCCGCCTCAAGCCCCTGGAACCGCTCGGCCTCGCGGTTCAACCCGACAACCACCCCCTGGGCATCCGCCACCCAGACCCCCACCGGCAGGCAGTCCAATATCGTTCTCAACTTGGAACGCTCGGCCTCGGCGGCGATCCACGAATCCTCCAGAGCCTCCTGGCGGCGGTCGGCCTCGCTTCGGGCCAGCAACGTCTCGGAACGGCTGACCTCCTGGAACCGCCTCACAGCCTCCACCTCGGCTTCGCCCACCACCTCGTCGATGACCGCAAGCGCCGCCTCCAGGGCGTCCAGGTTGAACTCCACCTCACGGGCACAGTTCAGCGTCGCCCTCATCAGCGTCTCACGCAGATGCCCCAGCTCGCCCACCATCTCGGCCAGGTCGTAACCCTGCCGCCATCGCATCTGCCCGTGCTTGCGGCCCTCGTCCACTCCGTCCACCGACTGGCCCCGCAACCGCTGGGCCAGGCTTTCCAGCAGTTCGGGGATATGGTCGGCGAACTCGTCCCGAGAGAGCCGGCGGGCGTCGGCGACATTCCCCCCACGCTCGGCGGCCTCCCGCCAGGCGGCGAGGATCACGTCGGTCCGGGTATCCAGGTGATCCGCCAGCAAGGCGGGTCCGTTCATGGCGGACGGCTCCTCTTCCCAGGAACCCATTGACGGCATCGTCCCTTGGATCGCCGAGCGAACCGGGCCGCCCACGACAGCCGACGGCGGCGTCGGCCCCGAGCCCTCGTCGATGTCTCGCCAAGGCAGGCTCATCACGACATGCTTGGACAGTATCTCTCCCCGGATCGGCGACTGTCAAGCCAACGGTCGCCAGCCTGACCCGCAACCTTGCGGACCCCCCACGAGCCGTCTAACATCCTCAGGCACCCTGATTAGCTGCCGCCCCGCGTCCACTCCCCATGGATTCTCCATGAGACCCCGCCCGACCTTGACGGCCTTAGCCCTAACGCTGGCCAACGCTTGGGCGGGATACCCCTTCGCCCACGCCGGCGATGGGCCGGCCACGCCCCGACTGAAAGTCCCCCCAGGGTTCGAGGCCCGCCTCCTTGTCGCGGTTCCTCAAATCGAGTTCCCCCTCCAGATCGCCACCGCCCCCGATGGCACCCTGTTCATCGCCGAAGACCCGATGGACCAGGTTGGACCCTTCGACGCCAACGATGGGGTCATCTTGTCCCTCCGCGACGGACAGGTCACCGGAGTTTTCGCCAAGGGACTGCGTGCCGTTCAGGGCATGGCCTGGCACAACGGCGCCCTTTACGTCTGCCACATGCCGTTTCTCTCGGTCCTGAAGGACGCCGATGGCGACGGCCAGGCCGAGTCCCGCACCGATCTGTTCCAGGACCTCGGCCCGACCGACAATCGCGGCCTTAATGACCACATCGTCTCGGGCATCCAGTTCGGCATCGACGGGCGTCTCTACATCTCCGTGGGCGACAAGGGCGTCCCCAAAGCCCAAGGTCCCGACGGCCGAAAATTGACCCTCAAGGGCGGCGGAACCCTGCGCTGCAAGGCCGACGGTACCGACCTGGAAATTTTCAGCAGCGGCACCCGCAACCACCTGGAAGCCAACCTCAACGCCCGGGACGACGTCTTCACCTACGACAACACCGACGACGGTGACGGCTGGTGGACCCGCGTCACTCACCACGTCGACGGCGGCTATTACGGCTACCCCTTCGACTACCACGACCACCACGACCGCTTCCTCGCCCCGATGGCCGAGTACGGCGGCGGATCCCCCTGCGGAGCGGCCTTCTACGAGGAAGACGCCTGGCCCGAATCCTGGAGAGGCATCGGCTTCTGGGCCGAGTGGGGCAAGGGCAAGGTCCATGCCTTCCGCTTCGCCCCGAACGGTTCCTCCTACAAGATCGCCGAGACCATCGATTTCGCCCGCCCCGACGGCGACCTCGACTTCCGTCCCATCGACCTGGCCTTCTCCCACGACGGCAAAACCCTCTACGTCGCCGACTGGGGCGTGGGCGGCTGGTCCAAGAACGAAAAGCTCGGGCGAGTGTTCGCCATCACCTACAACGGGCCTCCCATCCCGACTCGTCCCCGAGGCCACGACGCCGACTCCCTCGCCGATCAGGTCAAGCAGCTCGATCACCCCGCCCTGGCCGAGCGGATGAGAGCCCAGCAAGCCCTGATCCGCCGAGGCGCCGAGGCGTTGCCCGCGACCCTTGCCGCCCTGGCCGACCCGTCCACGCCCCCGCTGGCCCTGCGTCATCTGGTCTGGGTGGTCGACGGCATCGCCGGAGGCACTCCCGAGGGGGATATCTCCCTGATCGCCGCCCTCAAACTCCCGTCGGCCGAGGCCCGAGCCCAAACCGCTCGCGCCCTGGGAGAGCGATCCTGCAAGGCCGCCCTGGACGCCCTGATTGCCGACCTGGACGACCCCGACCCCACCGCTCGCCTCCAGGTCGTCAACGCCCTGGGACGACTGGGAGACCCCGCCGCCGCCCAGGCCCTGCTGCCGATCCTGGCCAACCCCGACCGCTTCGTCGCCTTCACCGCCCGGCAGGCCCTGCGACGCCTCGGCGACTGGAACGCCGTGGGGCGGGGACTCGACTCCGCCGACCCCAAGATCCGCGCCGGGGCCCTTGCCACCCTGGAAGGGATCGAGGCCGGCCCCGCCGTCGAGCAACTGGCCCGCGTCGCCGCCGATCCATCCCGTCCGTCCGAGGAACGTGCCCTCGCCCTCGACTCCGTGGCCCTGGTCCGCCGCAAGGCCGTTCCCTGGGACGGCAAGTGGTGGGGGACTCGTCCCTCGCAGTCTCCCCCACCGGCCAGGGTCGCGGACTGGGCCGGAACCCCAACCGCCTCGAAGGCCATCCACGCGGCCCTGGCCGATTCCGCCGCGCCCCTACGACGCGCCGCCGTGGCCGCGACCCGTTCGACGGCGCTGACCGACGCCCTGCCCACGGTCCGCGACCTCCTGGCCCGCGACACCGACGCCGAAGTCCGCCGCCTCGCCGCCGAGACCCTGGGAGCCTTGAACGACCGCGACGCCCTGCCAGTCCTCGTAAAGGCCATCGGCGACGACGCCACCCCCGGACCCGCCCGGGAAGCCGCGTCCTCGGCCATCGAGGCAATTCGCGACCCCGCCGCCGTCTCCGGCCTGCTGGCGATTCTCGCCCGCAAAAACCTGCCGCCGGACCGCCGAGTTCGGCTGACCGGAACGCTCGGCGCCCTCAAGGCCCCCGCCGCCGCCCCCATGCTGGTCGCGGCCCTGGACGACTCCAACCCCGCCACGCGAGCCGCGTCCGCCGCGGCCCTGGGACGGATCGGCGTCCGAGAGGACGTGGCCCCGGCCCTCCGCGCCCGGATCGCTGACCCCGACCTCGCCGTCCGCAAGGCCGCCATCGCCGCGTCCGCCTCCCTGGGAGACCGCGACGCCGTCCCGCCGCTGATTGCCGCCGCCGATGCCGAGCCCACCCGCTTCGAAGCCCTGACGGCCCTGGCCACCCTGCCCGACCTCCGAGCCCTGCCCGCCTACCTCCGAGCCCTGGCCGACAAAAGCCCCGAACTTCGCAAGGCCGCCGCCTCCGCGATGACCAAACTCCGAGACGACGCCGCCCCTGAACTCGACCGCCTCGCCGCCCGGGGCGAACTCCCCCCAGGCGCAATCCCCGAGCTGCGCCGCGTCTACCTTGAACCCGGCTCTCTCATCCACTGGAAGCTCGCCGGCCCCGTCCCCTTCGCCGCGATGCCGGACATCCAGGACGGTGGCGCGATCGACTTCGCCCGACCACTCCCCGGCCTCGACGGCAAACTGACCTCCTGGAAGGAAGTCAACGCCGGAGAGCACGGCTTCGTCAACCTCAACGAGCACTTCTCGGGCAACGACCGCGCCGCTTTCGCCGCCGTTGAGATCCCCACCAACGCCCCCCGCACCGCCTCGTTCGCCGTCGGCTCGGATGACACCCTCAAGGTCTGGCTCAATGGCAAGCTCGTCCACCACTTCGACGGCAACCGTTCATTCGAGCCAGCCTCGGACCACTTCGAGGCCCCGCTCGTCGCCGGCCCGAACCACCTGGTTCTGGCGTGCGGCAACGGCTCGGCGTCCTGGGGCTTCTCGGTGGCGGTTTCTTCGGCGAATGACACGTTCGCGTTCCTGAAAGGCCCCTCCCCCGGCGCCTTTGACCCGGCCGCCTTCCGAGCCTTCGCCCTGGAAGCCAAGGGTGATCCCACTCACGGCCAGGCTCTGTT
Source organism: Isosphaeraceae bacterium (assembly GCA_965201075.1). Classification (GTDB taxonomy): domain Bacteria; phylum Planctomycetota; class Planctomycetia; order Isosphaerales; family Isosphaeraceae; genus CBDAVP01. The sequence goes on from CBDAVP010000007.1 coordinate 248,861, forward strand.
CGCCGATACCAAGGGCCTCGCCTGCGTGAAATGCCACGCCGTCGGTGGCCAGGGAGGAGCCGTCGGCCCCGACCTCTCGGCCATCGGTGGAACCTACCCCCGAGCCGAACTCATCACCTCGGTCCTCGAACCCTCCGCCCGCATCTTCTCCGGCTACGAACCGTTGATCGTCGCCACCAATGACGGCCGCGTCCTGACCGGAATCGTCAAGTCCGACACCCCCGACGGCCTGGAGATCGAGGACGCCGACGCCCACCGCATCCGCCTGAACCGCGACGAGATCGACGACCGCAAGACCAGCACGGTGTCCCTGATGCCCGTCGGCCTGGTCGAAGGACTGACCAACCAGGACTTCGCCGATCTGATCGCCTACCTCGAATCGCTCAAGACCCCCCCACCCGCCAAATCCCCCTGAGACTAACTCGGAGATCCAAGGCAAAACCCTCGAATCTCCGAGGAAATTCCTCATCCCCCCGATCCCCCGGGGGGATGCCCTCCCCGGCCGGAACTCCCGCCACGCTCAATGACGAGGTGAGGCGATGGCGTGGCTTCACCCTCCGTGGAACCGTGTCCGCTCAAGACTCGATTCCCCCGCCTCCCCGGCCTTGCGGATCGAGCCGACGGAGTGCACAATCGGCCACATCCGACGGTCCCGACTCCGCGACCGCTAGCCCACCGACCGCCCCTCGACGGATCGCCGATGGCCATTGACGAATCGACGACGCGCCCCCGACGAGAGCGCAGCGCCCGTTATCCCGGCGTCCCCCTGGCCGAAAGCGTCGAGCTTTGCAAATTTGTCGAGGCTCACGGTCTTGACGGGCTGACCGCCGACGACATTGCCAAGGCTCTCGGCTACAAGAACATCAAGACCAACACCTTCTCGGCCCGCCTCAGCGCCGCCCGCCAGTTCGGCTTGCTCGCCCTGAAGGACGAGGGCTACGGCCTGACTCCCCTGGCCCGCTCGATCCTCCACCCCATCGAGCCGGCCGACCTGCCCCGTCTCCACCGCCAGGCGCTGCTGGAACCCCCTCTGTACGCCGAACTCTCGACCCGCCTGGCCGAGAAGCGTGTCCCCGAACCCGCCATCCTGGCAAACGTCCTCTACCACAGCCACAACATCATCGCCTCGGCCAAGCAGCAGGCCGCCGAAGCCTTCCTCGAATCGGCCCGCTTCGCCGGGGCCCTCGGCGACGACCAGGTCTTCCGGCCCCAGGGCCAAGCCCACGCCGAAACCAACCACAAGGCCGCCGAACGCACGGCCGTCGAATCGCTCAAACCACTCACCAACAGCGCCGAGGCTCGCCCCCGGACACCGCGATCCCCTGGCGACTCGGTGCGTATCGACGTACGACTCTGGGACGACGACCACGGCAAAGTCATCCGCGTCCGGGCTCCCGAAACGATCACCCCCGCCAGCTTCGATCGTTTCCTGGCCGCCTTCCGCTTACTGGTGAGGGTCGAGGAGCCCCCCCCCGCCCCCAAACTCGCCAACGAGAGTTGATCCCCTCCCGGACCCTGGACGCGGCGCCCCCCGTCCCGTAGCATCGCCCCGACCCGGGAATCGATCCGCCAACGGCACTGTTGCCGACCAGGACGGAACCGCGGGCGAACCGGGTCGGACGAGGCGGCGACGTGATTCCTAGCAGCAACGACCACGGGAAAGCCGGACCGTCGGGGACGTCCCACCCGCCCACCAGTTGGGCGATGCTGACGTTCTTCGTCCTCTTCGCCATTAACCTGCTCGACTTCACCGACCGTTGGGCCCTGGCCGGCGTTCTGCCCTATCTCCAGGCCGAGCTGAAGATCAACGACGCCGCCGCCGGGTCGTTGAACACGTATTTCCTGATCAGCTACGCGGTCCTCAGCCCCCTCATGGGCTGGGCTGGCGACCGTTTCCGACGCACCCACCTGCTGGCCGCCGGTATCGGCCTCTGGAGTCTGGCGACCGTCGGCACCGGCCTCTCGCAGGACTACAATCACCTCTGCCTGGCCCGCAGCCTCCTGGGCGTCGGCGAGGCCACTTACGCCGTGCTGGCGCCCTCGCTCCTGATGGACCTCTTCGACCGCAAGTCGCGATCCAAGGTCCTGGCCGGCTTCTACCTGGCGATGCCGCTGGGTTTCGCCGTCGGCGTGATGCTGGGGGCCTACATCGCCGGTCATAGCAAGCCCTGGGTCGCCGGCACGTTCCTGGCCCCTTATGGAGGCTGGCGGCTGGCCTTCTTCGTGGTCGGCCTGCCTGGCCTCCTCGCCGCCATCGCCGCTCTGTTCCTGCCCGAGCCCATTCGAGGGCTCAGCGAGGGAGTCGACCCCGAACGCCTCCGCCAGCACGAAAAGGCCGGCGCTTCTTGGGCGGATTATGTCGACCTCATGGTCAACTCCTCGTACACCTACGTCGTCTTCGGTCTCTGCGCCTACACCTTCGCCTTCGGCGGCCTGGCCTACTGGCTCCCCTCATTTCTGGAACGAGTCAAGGGTCTTCCCGCCGACAAGGCGACGATGGTCCTGGCCGGCACGACCCTGGCAGCCTCGCTGGTGGGCATGGCCGCTGGCGGCTGGCTGGCCGACTACCTGGCCAAGACCCGTCCCAAAGCCCTGTTCGTGGTTCCCGGGGTCTCGATGCTCCTGGCCGTCCCCTGCGTCGTGTTGGCCCTGCTCTGGGCCCAATCCACGGCGGGAATCATCGGCTGGCTGTTCCTGGCCGAGGCCCTGATGCTGGCCAACACCGGACCCAGCAACGCGGTCATCGCCAACGTCGTCTCCCCCAACATGCGCGCCACCGCCTTCGCCGCCTCCAACTTCGCGGTTCACGTCCTGGGAGACGTTTGGTCTCCCTGGCTGATGGGCCTGGTCTCCGACTACCTCGGCCAGCCCGACACCGCCGCCACCTCGCTGGGCCGCACCCTCGCCTCCGTTGGAATCGCGCCGGTGGGGGGAAAGAACCTCATGGCCGGCATGCTCATCGTCGTCCCGGCGGTCGCCCTGGGCGGCCTGGTCCTCCTGGCCGGCGCCCGCCACCTGCCCCGAGAGATGGCTTTGATGCTGGCCAAGCTCAAGGCTCCCCCCGCCTCGACCCTCTCCGCCGCGACCACCCCCTCAAAACCGCCGACCCCTTGATCGGCGCGTCGGCATCCCCTAGAAGCGCTACCAGCAACACCCCCCCGGTGAAACACCCGGGGCGGGACCGGTCCGACCCTCGATGGAGTGCCCACCATGCGGCCAATGATCCTGACCTTGACTCTGGCCCTGCTCACCACCGCCGGACCCCGCGCGGCCCGTTCCGACGAAACTGGTTCATCCATGGCCGACGCCGCCCGCCGGTTCCTGGCCGCCCTCGACGACGGCCAAAAGGCCAAGGCCGCCTTCCCCTTCGACAGCCCCGAACGCCTCAACTGGCACTGGATTCCCCGGCCCCGCAACGGCGTGCCCCTCAAGGCCCTCAATGCCGAGCAGCGAGCCCTGGCCTTTGGCCTCATCGCCACCGGCCTCTCGACCAAGGGGATGACCCACGCCACCACCATCATGAGCCTCGAAGCGATCCTCCGAGATGCCGAGAAGGGCGCCGGCCCCGTCCGCGACCCCGAACTCTACTTCTTCAGCGTCTTCGGCACCCCCGAGGACGCCGGCTCCTGGGCTTGGCGGGTTGAGGGGCATCACCTCGCCCTGAACTTCACCCTCAAGGACGGCCACGTCGCCTCGGCCACTCCGTTCATGTTTGGCTCGAACCCGGCCACGGTGAAGTCCGGCCCTCGCCAGGGATTGCGCAACCTCAACGAGATCGAGGGACCGGCCAACGCCCTGCTCGCCTCGCTCACGCCCGAGCAAAAGCAGGTCGCCCTGGTCGCGACCGCCGCCCCCGAAGTCACCACGACCCCCAACTCGTCGCTACCCGAACTGTCCTCGCCCAAGGGAATCGCCGCCGAGAAGCTCGACGGGCCCCAAAAGGACCACCTCCGCAACCTGCTGGTCGCCTACGCGGCGAACTTCCCCGGTCCGCTCCGTGACGAAATGATCGCGGGGGCGGGTCACGAGTTCAACGCCGTCCACTTCGCCTGGTCCGGCCCGGCCGACCCCACCCAGAACCACTCCTTCGTCGTCCAGGGCCCCTCGTTCCTGATCGACTTCAACGAGACCCAGGACCAGGTCAACCACATCCACACCTTCGTCCGCTCGGTCAACGACTTCAACCTCGGCCCAGCCCGCTGACCCCCGCCACGCCTCCCTCGGTCGGCTCAATCAGCCCGGGGGAGGTCCGCCAAGGCCCCATCCAGGTCGGCCCAGAGGTCGTCCACGTCCTCCAGGCCAACCGACAGCCGAATCATCCCCGCCGTGATTCCCCGGCAAGCCCGTTCCTCCGTCGACAACCCGCGATGGCTGGTGGTCGCCGGATGACTCAGCGTCGTGGAAACGTCGCCCAGGCTCGGGGCGAAGGGGATGTGCCGAAGCTTCCGGATCAAGGCATCGGCGCGTTCCCGAACCTTCAGGTCGAACGAGACGATCGTCCCGAATCCCCCGCTCAACTCCGCCAACGCCCGGTCATGATCGGCGTGCGACGCCAGCCCCGGATAATGCACCGCCGCCACCGACGGATGCCCTTCCAGTCGACCGGCGAGTTCCAGGGCCGAGGCACACGCCCGCCCCGATCGCAACGCCAACGTCGCCATTCCTCGCAAAGCCAGCCAGCTCTCGAACGGATTTCCCGTCAGTCCAAACGCCGAGGCCACCGCCGACGCCCGCTTCACCCGATCCGCCGACCCCAACACCAGGCCCAGCGTCAGGTCGCTGTGCCCCCCTATCAGCTTCGTGGCCGAGTGGACGACGAGGTCCGCCCCCCGCCCGATCGGCCGGCAAATCAATGGGGCGAACGTGTTGTCCACGACCAGCAACGCCCCAACCCGATGAGCCTCCTCCGCCAACCCGCCCAGGTCCGCCAGCCTCAACAGGGGGTTGGACAGAGACTCGGCGAAGACCAGCCGCGTCCGCGATTCCAGGGCCGCCCGCAAGGTCTCCGGCCGGGTCGGATCGAACGCGCTGGACCGCACCCCGAACCTCGACAACTCGCGATCCACTAGAACCGCGGTCTTGCCATAAACCCCTTCCGACAAGGCCACATGGTCGCCGCCATCGACCAGTCCCAAGATCGCCGCGGCCTCGGCGGCCATCCCCGAGGCGCACACCCAACCCGCCTCGGCCCCCTCCATCGCAGCGGCCTTGGCCGCCAGTTGCGAAGCATTGGGGTGGCCATCCCGGGCGTACAGGAACCCCTCGGCCCGCCCCTCATACAGGGCATCGACATGGTCCAGGCTCTCCAGCCGGGCGACCACCGCCAGTTCCAGGGGGGGAACCAGGGGAGACGTGGTCGTGGCGGCGACCTCGGCCGGGCGGGCGCAGGCGGTCTCGAGACGCGGTTCCGGCATCAAATCCCCCGCCCATCGCTGGCTCCCGATCAGTGCCCACTCGTGCCGGCCGGTCGCGCGCCACTGCCCGACTGGGACTTCCGGTGCAGCCGCCCGCCCACGCCCAGCATCGAGATCGCCTCTCCCAGGCAGCGCAAGGCGCCCCGGGTATCACCGGCCGTGCGGGCCTCCTCCGACTCCCGACGCAAGTTCGCCAAAACCGGGCGGTCCACTGGCCAACCCTTCTCGATCGCCGTCGCCTCGGCCCTATGCACCTGCTCGGAAAGGGAATCCAGCAGGTGAGGGTCGATCGTGCATTCGGCCGACCGATAAATATTCTCCTCGACCACCGCCGCCGGCCGCCTCAGCTTCGAGCCGATCAATCCTCCCAGCCTCGCCCCCCAGCCGATCTTGTGAGCCGCCTCAGCCTCTTCCTCGACCTCGGTCCCCGGCTCTTTCCAGGCGCCGACGTGGACGACCAACACCGTGATGTTGTCATGCCCGCCACGCAAGTTGGCCAGGTGCAACACGTAGCGAGTCGCGGCCTCGGGGTGGAAGTGGGCCACGAATGCGCCCAATTCCGGGTCTTCCACCGGCCCTGATAGCCCATCGGAACAAAGCAGATAGGCATCCCCGGGCAAAACCGGCAGGGGACCCTCGACGTCCACCTCAACCTGAGGGTCGGGGCCCAGACTGCGGGTGATGACGTTGCGAGGCACGACCTTGGCCGCCTGCTCCGGGTCCATGTGGTTGCGGCGGACCAGTTCCCAGGCCAGGCTGTGGTCAAACGTCAACTGTTCGATCTTGCCCGCGCGGATTCGATAGATTCGCGAGTCCCCGACATGAGCGATCAACGCCCCGTCGGCCCCCAGTCTCAGGGCCGAGCAGGTTGTCCCCATCCCCGCGAAATCTTTATTCGCCGCGGCCTTGCCGTGGATCTGGGCCCCCACCTGCTGAAACGCCTTGGTGAGTGCCTCGGCGGGGGGCCCTTCCTTGGACTTGAAATAGTTGTGGGGGATGTTGTCGCAGGCCAGCTTGCTGGCAAGCTCCCCCACGGCATGTGCCCCCATGCCGTCGGCGACGATGAACAGGTGACCGCGACGCTTCCAGGCCTCGGCGTGAGGGGCCCGGACGATCACGTGGCTGTCCTGGTTGTTCGAGCGCCGCATCCCGGTGTCGGTGGCGGCGGACTCGACGAGCGGATCATCCCAGTTCACGTGCCGACCTTGTCCCGTCCTCTCGCGGCGAGTCGGGGTGGGTCGGACCTCCCGGGAGACCGGGCCGCCCATCGCCGCGAGCAAGCTGGGAGTGTACCGCCGGGGGGGGACCGGCTAAAGGAAAATTTCGGGCCTCGCGAGAACCAACCAAGAACCGACGCGACGGGCGTGGAAGGGACCGACAAGGTTGGCCCCGCCCCCATACGGCGTTATTGTAGTCATGTGACGCCCGCCCGCCATCCCCACCCGACCCAGCCGGACCTCGGATGACCGAACCCCTCCGCCTCAACACCTTCCGCTACACCAAGACCATCCTGCCCAACGGCCTCCACGTCCTCGCTCGCCGACAGGGCGAGCTGCCGATCGTCGCCGCCAATCTCTGGTACCACGTCGGCTCCAAGGACGAGGGACGCGGACGCAGGGGGTTCGCTCACCTCTTCGAACATCTGATGTTCGAGGGCTCCGAGCACTACCCCGGTGATTATTTTCAACCTCTCCAGCGCCTGGGGGCCTCGGTCAACGGCTCGACCTCCGCCGACCGCACCAACTATTTCGTCGACCTCCCCTCCTCCCACGTCGAACTCGCCCTGGCCATGGAATCCGACCGGATGGGCCACTTCCTGCCCGCCCTTTCGGCTCACAAGCTCCGCATCCAGAAAGACGTCGTCAAGAACGAGTACCGCCAGAACTACGCCAACCGCCCCTACGGTCAGGCCTGGCGACTGCTCGCCGAGGCCATGTACCCTCCCGACCACCCCTACAGTTGGATGACCATCGGCGCGATGGAAGACGTCGAGGCCGCCAGCCTCGACGACGTCGAAGGCTTTTTCCGCCGCTTCTACGCCCCGGCCAACGCCAGCCTCTGCCTCGTTGGCGACGTTGACGAGGACCGCATGCTCGCCCTGGCCGAACGCTACTTCGGCCCCCTGCCCGGAGGAGCCCGCGCCGTCCGCCCCGCCACGCCCGACACCCGCCTGAAAACCGACGTCCGCATCGACCTCCACGACCGTGTCGAGCTCGACCGCGGCTACCTTTGCTGGCACACCGAACCCCAGTTCGCCCCCCTTGACGCCGCACTCGCCCTCCTCGGAGACGTCCTGGCCCGGGGTCGTTCCAGCCGACTCTACCGCAAGCTCGTCGTCCAGCAAGAACTGGCCCAGGACGTTTCCGCCTACCAGTCCGGCCGAGAGCTTGCCGGCAGCTTCTCCATCGTCACCACCCTCCGCCCCGGACGCGATTGGGGCCACGCCCGAGACCTCATCGAAGCCGAACTCCACGACATCGCTCAGAACGGCGTCCTACCCGAGGAGCTGGAACGCGTTCGCAACGGCCGGGTCGCCGGCTTCATCTACGCCCTCGACAACGTCGGCGGCTTCGGAGGAGTGGCCGACCGCCTCAACGCCTACAATATCTACCTGGGCGACCCCTCGCGCATCACCTCCGACGTCGAGCGGTTCCAGGCCGTCACCCCCGACCACATCCGCGAAGCCCTGTACATCCACTTCGACGGACCCAACCGAGCGGAACTCGTCGTCCTGGGCCGAGGGGCGACGACCATCGACGCCACCAACGCCGCCCCGCCACCCCTACTCGACCGCAACATCCGGCCCCAACCCAGCCCCTCGACCGCGTTCCGCGCGCCGGTGCCCGAGGTCCGCCAACTCTCCAATGGCGTCACGCTCTGGGTCATCCCCCGCCGAGACCTGCCGATCATCGCCGCCTCGGCGGTAGTCGCCGCCGGGGCCTCTTCCCACGGCCCCGACTTCGCCGGCCTCGCTGGGCTGACCGCCTCGATGCTCGATGAGGGGACGACCTCAAGAACCGCCGAGCAAATCGCCCGGGAGTCCGAGGGGATGGGAACCCGTCTCTCCGCCTCCTGCGGCTGGGACGGCTCCTACGTCGGCTTCCAGTGCCTGACCAACCACCTCGAAACCAGCCTCGACCTGGCCGTCGACCTCCTCACTCGCCCCACCTTCCCCGACGCCGACTTCCAAAGGGTCCAGGGCCAGGTTCTCGCCAGCCTCCGCGCCGAACGAGCCTCGGCCGACCCCCGAGCCGGCCGAGCCCTCCTGAACGCCATTTATGGCGAAAAACACCCCTTCGGAACCACCGTCGATGGCCGAGAAATCACGGTCTCCCATCTGAGCCGCGACGACCTCCGCGTCTTCCACGACCGCCACTTCCGTCCCAGCCAATCCGCCTGGATCGTCGCCGGGGACATCGACCCCGACGCCCTGACCAAAACCCTCGAAAGCCGCCTCTCCCACTGGACCGGCGACGGAATCCCGTCTCGACCCCTCGACCGTTCCAACGACGCCGACCACCCGCGAATCCTCCTCCTCGACCGCCCCGGAGCGGCCCAGGCGGTCCTGAGAGTCGGCCACCTTGGGATCAGCCGCCTCGACCCCGATTACGAAGCACTTTTGATCCTCAACCAGGTCCTCGGAGGACAGTTCACCTCCAGGCTGAACACCAAGCTGCGAGAAGAAAAAGGCTTCACCTACGGGGCCCGAAGCGGATACGACACCCGAAAAAACGCCGGCCCCTTCTCCGCCTCGGCTGCCGTCCAGAGCGATCGAGCCGCCGAGGCCCTGAACGACCTCCTGGGCGAAATCGAGGGAATCGTCACCAACCGTCCCCCAACCCAGAAGGAAGTGGAGGACGCTCGCCACGCCCTGATCGAAGGGCAAGCGCGTTCCTTCGAGACCCCCCCCTCGCTGGTGGCCCGTTTCGCCGCCTCGGCCCTCCACGGCCTCCCGCCCGACGACCACGCCCGCTTCGCCGAACGCCTCGAAGCCGTCACCCCCGAAGCTGTCACAATCGCCGCCAACCGACACCTCCGACCCAACGCGCTGGTCGCGGTCGTCGTCGCCGAGGCCGACGCCATCGTCGAGGACCTCCGCCGCCTCAACCGCTCCGACGTCGAAATCCTCCGCGAAGACAGCCCATTTTAAGGAGAACGGCAACAGCAATCCGTCCAATTCGAGAAAAATCGCATGTTGGGGTGGCTGGGGTCTCGTCTTCGAGATTCCACCCACCCGACCGACCAGCGACCAGTCTGTCGAGCCGGCTCGGCCTCGACCGCATGGATGCCACGTTCCTCGACGGCGACCACGACGATTCCAAAGTTGACCTCAAACGGTTCGGGTTGACCCCTCCGGTCACCTCGGGCAAAATGCCCGCGCGGCGGAACGACCCAGGTCGATCCCCGCTCCAGTCTCTCGCGTTCCTCGTCGACGGATCGACGAGGCCGCCGGCCCCGCGCCTCGCCCGCGGAACCCGGCTCGACCAGACAACCGGACCGGACCGGCAGCCCCGGGCCGCCCCTTCAACGACGCGGCCCCTTCAACGGAGTGAACCGATGCCGAGCATCCTTCGCGCAAGCTTCTGGAAGGCCCTGAGCCTGGCGGGCGCCTCGACCCTGACCCTCGGCACGATCGCCCAGGCCCAGCAGGACGAGACGGTCCAGAAGACCACTACCCAGGCCAGCGCCGGCACCGCCACCGCCCCCGCCGCCACCTCGGCCAAGGAACCCCTCCGACCGATCAGCGCCGCCGCCCTCGCGCCGGTTCCTTTCGGCACCCTCGACATCGACCAGGTCATGCGCAACTACGACAAGGTCAAGGTCGCCATGGAGAAGCTCCAGGCCGAGGCCCTCGAAGAGCAGAACAACCTCATGAGGCTCAACTCCCAGGGCAAGAACCTGGTCGAGCAGCTTCAGCGATTCAAGCAGGGCAGCAAGGAATTTCACGACGCGACCGAGCAGATCGGCGAGATCAAAGCCAAGATCGAGGCCAAGAAGGAAGCCCTCCAGGCCGAGTTTGAAATGAAGTCGGCCGAAAGCACCATCGCCGCCTACGCTGACGTCCAGCTCGTCGCCGAGGGAGTCGCCAAGAAGTACAAGATGGGCTACGTCGTCAAGGTCGTCCGCGAGCCTCTCTCGGCCAATGACCGCCAGTCGGCTCAGGCCATCTTCGCCCAGCCCCTGATCTACTCCGACGCCTCGACCGATATCACCAAGGAAGTAATCTACTACCTCAACATGCGCTACCAGAAGTCCGGCGGAGTGCCCCCCAAGGCGGCCACCGCCTCGACCGCCGCCCCCGCCCAGGCGGCCCCGGCCGCCGCCGCCGCCGCCCCAAGCACCTCGCAGAAGCGCTGAGCGAAGCGGCGCCCAGACGTCCGCGAATCGACCGCCGGTCCCGTCCCCACGGCTCGACACGAAGCGAGTTGGACGGGCGGGACCGACCTGACAAACCCTCGACCATCAAGGATGATGGAGTCGGCATGCCACTGACCCGCCGTCGAGAACGGACCCTCGCCCAGCCGGCGACCGTCCGGGGCATCGGCTTCCTTACTGGGGCCGACGTCCAGGTCACCTTCCTACCCGCCGGACCCGGCCAGGGCGTCCGCTTCGTCCGGACTGACCTCCCCGGCCATCCCTCGGTCCCCGCTCGGCTCGAACACGTCATCCCCCGCCAGCGACGCACCACCCTCCAGCAGGGCAACGCGATCGTGGAGATGGTCGAGCACGTCATGGCCGCCCTCGCCGGCCTGCGCATCGACAACTGCACCGTCGCCATCGACGCCCCCGAAGCCCCGGGCCTCGACGGCTCCAGCCTCGCCTACGTCCAGGCCCTCGACGCCTCCGGAGTCGTCGAGCAGTCCCGAGACCGTGACGTCCTCGTCATCGACCGACCCATCGCCATCCAGGCCGGCAAGGCCACCGTTTCCGCCTACCCCGGAGAGCCCGATCGTCTCGTCATGGCCTACAGCCTCGACTACGGCCCCAACGCCTCCATCGTCCCGCAGTCCCGTTTCCTTGAAATCACGCCCGAGATCTTCCGCGACGAGTTGGCCCCCTGCCGAACCTTCCTCCTCGAAGCCGAGGCCCACGCTCTCCGCGCCCAGGGCATCGGAGCCCGCACCACCGAGCAAGACCTCCTGATCTTCGGGCCCAACGGCCCCATCGGCGGCAACACCTTGCGCTTCCCCGACGAATGCGCTCGCCACAAGCTCCTCGACATGGTGGGAGACCTCGCCCTCATTGGCAAGGATCTCAACGGCCACGTGGTCGCCCACCGCTCGGGCCACGTCCACAACGCCGACCTCGGTCGAGCCCTTTGCCCTCCCGAAATGGCCGACGAGCCCGACGAACCCTCCGTCCCGTTTCCCAAGACGCCAACCTCCCGAGGCATGGACCTCACCGCTATCCTCGGCAGGCTGCCGCACCGCTACCCGTTCCTGCTGGTCGACCGAGTGCTCGAACTGGAACCGGGCCGCTGGATCGTCGCGGTGAAGAACGTCACCTACAACGAGCCCTATTTTCAGGGGCACTGGCCCGGCCGACCGATCATGCCGGGTGTCCTGATCGTCGAGGCCCTGGCGCAGGCCGCGGGCTTAATGGCCACCGGAGGCGGCGCCGGCAAGCTCGGCCTGATCGCCGCCATCGATCGCGTCAAGCTGCGACGGCCGGTGGCCCCCGGCGATCAACTGCGACTCGAAGCCAACGTCCTTCGAGCCCGCAACCGTACCGCCGAGGTCCAGGCCGTCGCCCGAGTCGACGGCCGCATCGTCGCCGAGGCCAAGCTCCGATTCGTCCTCGTCGAGGCCGAACGCGCGGCCTGATCTGGACCGACTTCCCCCGCTCACCGAGACCTGGAGGAGCCACGACCATGGCCACGATGATCGCCGACACGGCCACCGTCGACCCCCGCGCCGACCTAGCCGACGACGTTGAAATCGGTCCCTACTGCATCATCGGCCCCGACGTCCGCATCGGCCGGGGCACCCGCCTCATCGGCCAGGTCTGCATCCTGGGCGTCGTCCACCTCGGCGAGGGCAACGTCATCAGCCCCTTCGCCGTCCTCGGCGGCGACCCCCAAGACCTCTCTTACAAAGGCGCTCCCACCCGCGTTGAGATCGGCGACCACAACATCATCCGAGAGTGCGTCACCATCCACCGGGCCAGCGAAAAGGAAGACGGGATCACCCGCCTGGGCAGTCACAACTACCTGATGGCCAACTCTCACGTTGCCCACGACTGCAAGCTCGGCGACCGAATCACCCTCGGCAACGGATCAATGCTCGGCGGCCACGTCCACGTCGAGTCCCAGGCCGGGATTTCCGGAGCCGTCGCCGTTCACCACTACGTCCGCATCGGCGGCTTCGCCTTCGTCGGCGGAATGTCGAAGCTCCTGCACGACGCCCCCCCGTTCATGCTCGTCGACGGCCACCCTTGTAAGGTCCGCTGCATCAACGTCGTCGGCCTTAAGCGAAACGGTATCAGCCCCGCCGGGATCGACGCCCTCCACGAGGCCCACCGCCTCCTCTATCGGGCCAAGATGAACGTCGCCGACGCCACCGAGATCCTCAAGGCCCACGACCACCTCACCCCCGAGGTCGCCCGCCTCCTGGCCTTTATTCACGATCAACAAGAAGGCAAATACGGCCGGGCCCGCGAGCGAACCCGCCACGCCCCGGTGCTTGCCGCCGCCGAATTCTAGTCCATTGCCGAGGAAACGGGGACGGGCTTCCGCAAGCAACCAGCAGAGCGTTCCCCCCTGACCCTCGGCCGCGGGTGACCGACCGTTTTCCTGGGCTCAATCAAGGGAAGGTTCACCGATCATGGGCAAGCTGCGAGTCGGGGTCATCGGAGTCGGCCACCTGGGCCGCCACCACGCCCGAGTCCTCGGCGCAATGGAAGATGTCGAACTCGTCGCGGTCGCCGACACCCGCCCCGAGCAAGCCCGAACCGTCGCCGAAGCCTGTGGAACCCGAGCCGTCGACCACTACCAGGACCTCCTCGGCCACGTCGACGCAGTCTCCATCGCCGTCCCCACTGTCCTCCACCGAGAAGTCGCCGCGATCTTCCTCGAACAAGGCATCCACGCGATGGTCGAAAAGCCCATCGCCCCCACCGCCGCCGACGCCGAGTCTCTCGTCCAACTCGCCGATGCCAAAGGCGCCACGCTCCAGGTCGGCCACATCGAACGCTTCAACCCCGCGCTCCTGGCGCTGGAAGGCCTGCGCCTCCGCCCCAAATACCTCGCCGCCGAGCGCCTGGGAACCTACACCTTCCGCTCAACGGACATCGGCGTCGTCCTCGACCTGATGATCCACGACATCGACCTGATCCTTAGCCTCATCCCCGCCCCGGTCAAAGCCGTTTCGGCCGTCGGGATTAGTGTCTTCGGGCAGCATGAGGACGTCGCCAACGCCAGGGTTGAGTTCGCCGACGGAGCCGTTGCCACTCTCACGGCCAGCCGAGCCAGCTTCCAGTCCGCTCGCAAAATGCGCCTCTACGGGGCGGAAGGCTACGCCACGCTCGACTTCGCCGCCAAGGTCGGAACCCTGATCCGCCCCTCCGATCGCCTCCGCCGAGGAGACCTCGAACTCGAAGGCCTCGACCTCGCCCAACCAGCGCAAGTTCGAGAGCGCCTTTTCGGCAAGATCCTCCGGGTCGATCAGGTCCCCCCCCCCACCGAATCCCGAGAGCCACTCGCCCTGGAACTCGAGGACTTCATCCGAGCCATTCGCACCCGAACCCGTCCAAGAGTGACCGGAGAAGACGGTCTCCGAGCCCTCCGCCTCGCCGAGCAAATCCTCGCGGCCATTCACCTCCACCAGTGGGAAGGAACGCCCGAAGGCCCCACCGGCCCCCTCCAGGCTCCCGAACCCACACCGGACCCAATCCTCAACCTCCCCGCCCCCAAAGCCTGGCAATACCGAGCCATCCGCCAGGACGCCCCCTAAACGATTCGGGCCGAACCCAGGGTATGGAAACTATTCAGGCTACGACACCTTCGGGAGACGCCGCATTCGCAAGCGGATCAACTTCGAGCGGATCGCCGCTGGCTCAGGGCTGGCCCAGGGTGTCCGCCGCGATACCGCCGACGTCGGCCCCAGACCCCTTGATGGCGATATCGTGCCAACTGATGATCCCCAGCAGTTGGTCTGCACCGTCGAGCACCAGTAGGCGGCGGACCCCCTCGGTCGCGAGCTTTTCACGCACCTCGGCGAGCGTGGCGTCGGGAGTGACCGAAACGACTCCCGGGGTCATCAAATCACCGACCGAGCGGCTGGCGAGGTCGGGGTGCTCGGCCAGAGCAATCGCGACGTCGCGGTCGGTCAGGATTCCCACGGGCTTACCATCGTCCAGGATCGGCACGGCGCCGCACTCGGCGTCTCGAAAGATCAGGACGGCCTCCAGGACCGAACTGTAGGTGGTACAAGACCGAGGCGCGGAGGTCATCAGGTCGGCGGCGGTCGGGCCCGAGGGGACGGGAGGCATGGGCGAAGTTCCCGAAAGGAAAGATCGTTGAGCGAACGGAACAGGCCGCATCGGGTTAAGTAGGCCGAGTCTTCCGGGACCGATGACCAGGAAGACACATCGGGGAAAAGGTCAGGCGGTGGCCGGGTCGGCGACTCGGGCGCCCTGAACCACGAGGTTGCCCAGGCTAGCCTGGAGGGCGTCTCGGTGCGACTCTTCGTCGGCTAAAAGCTCGGTCAGTTCTCGGGCGCTATCGTTTTCGCCGAGTGTCTCGAACGTGTGAATCCAGGCCTGATACCAGTGGATGGCGTTGGACTTGGTTAGCAGGTCGTGGGAGACCTTTTCCATCGCCGACTCGCCGGCCAGCCGCTCGGCGACTTTCTCGCGGAGGCGGCCCAGGGCCTCGCCCAGTCCGCCCCCCAGGGAACGCGACGGGGTGTGGCCATAGCGGGTGGCGATCGCCTCGACGATTACGCGGTGACGTTCATCCGCCTCGGCGATCTCGTGGTAGAGGACCCCAAGGGAAGGGTCTGGCGGGGACTCCGCGCGAGCCTTGGCGTCCTCGGAGGACTCTTGCTCGGCTTCGATCCCCTTGGCGAATTCGGTGGCAACCCACTCACGATTGATCGACATGAGAGCTCTCAGGGCGGGGGGACAGGTGCCGGAAACGTTCCGCCTCATTTGCCGTAAGGACGGGCGGTTGGTCGTTGATTCCCCTCGCAAACTCGGCGCCTGGAACTCAACCGCGAGCCGAGACCTGCCGGGACCACTCAAGAATCACGGTGGTGGAACCGCGAGGCTCCACGGCGAGACGGGCCGTCCCCCCGAAGAGTTCGGAAATCCTGGCGGCGATCGTCAGATCCAGGCCGAGACGGGCGATCGGAGTCGGAATGAGCCGCTCGAAACAATCAGGGTCCAGGTTGGTCGAGACGAGGGTGGCGTGGGGGGGTCGCTCGACTCTCGCTGAGATCACCAGCCGGTCGGGAGAGCCGTCCATCGCGAATCGGACGGGGACCGCCCCCTCGGCCGCGATGAGGGTATTGGCCAGGACATAGCGCAAGGCCGTATGGGCCCGGCCCTGGTCAAGCTCCACCGAGGGCGGGCAGCCGGGGCGAACCTCCAGGGTCGCTGGTGGAAACTCCGACGGGCCTGATCGGTGGGCAGCCTCGTCGAGGAGGTCGGAGACCAGCCGCGAGGGGTCAAACAGCATCGGAGTCACCCGGACGGGTTCCTCGATCAGTCGCGAGTAATCCGCCAGGGTCGCGAGCATTCTCTCGACCTGAGCGACGTTCTCGCGGACCATGAGAATGTCTTCGGCGAGTTCCGGGCAGCCAGGGGGAATTTCTTGATCGATGAGTTGAAGCGACAGGTCGATGGCGTTAAGAGGGTTACGGAGGTCATGAACGACCAGGGAAAGGAATCGAGGATGGATGGGAACGGGCATCGGTCGAGACCCCTCCGGGACGTCGGGTAGGGGCCAATTCGCAACGACTGGCGTTCGTACTCACACGCTCACCACGAAGGCTTCAGCTTCCAGCCCAGAACAAAGCCGATTCCCACGGCCCACAGCAGGGCCGATTCCGGCTTCTCCTTAGCGTAGCGGAGAACCGAATCCAGCGTGCCCGTTGCGAACGATTCCAACGTCCCAGCCGCCGGGTGGGTCGCCCGGGTCATGCTTTCGGGAAATTCGGCGCGAAGGGTATCAATCATCTTGGGCAATCTCGTGAGCCAGGCGCAACCTCTCTCACAAGGTCGCGTTGGTCGAAATTTAACACCTTCCACCACCTCGACGACTAAGGAAGAGGGCGGGTTCAGGGCCTCGGCTGCAACTCTGGTGCCGTCGGCGAATCACGGTTTCTGGCCGATCCTCTAGGCAGCGGCATCGATTCGGGGATACGGCGCCGGCGCTGGACGGGGCCAGGGGATTTTGCGATGATCGGGAAGCGTGGTTCATAGTGGTAAGAGGCTTGCTCGGTCGCGGGCACGGGGTCGCCCGGCCAACAGCACGACTCGCCGCCACATCACCACTCCGAGGGACGGCATGCAGCGGAAAATTCTGCTCGTCGACGATGATTCCTTTAGTTCCACGCAGCTTCGCAAACTCCTGCAGTCGGACGAGTTAAGCGTCGACGCGGTGTCCGACGGACAGGCCGCTCTTCAAGCCCTCGCCGGGGCCGACTACAGCGTCCTGATCACCGACCTCCGCATGCCCGGAATGGGAGGGATGGACCTGATCCGTGAGATCGCCCAGCGACGTATGACCGTGACGACGATCGTCACCACAGCGTTCGGTTCGATCGACCGCGTCGTCGAGGCGATGCGACTGGGTGCCTACGATTTCCTGACAAAGCCGATCGATCCCACCTACCTGAAACTGGTAATGGACCGGGCTCTGAAAAAGCGGGCGCTTCAGGATGAGGTGCTCAAACTTCGCCAGCAACTCAAGGAAAGCCACAGTTTTCACAACATCATCACCAAAAACCAGCGGATGTTCAAAATTTTCGAGCTGGTCCGACACATCGCCGGTACGAAAAGCACGGTGCTGATCGAGGGGGAGACCGGGACGGGCAAGGAACTGATCGCGAGGTCCATTCACTACTCGGACGAGAATCGCCAGGGAAACCTGATCTCGGTTAACTGCGCGGCCCTGCCCGAGACGTTGCTGGAGAGCGAGCTGTTCGGCCACGAGAAAGGCTCGTTCACCTCGGCCGAGGCTCGACGCAAGGGGCGATTCGAACTGGCCGACAAGGGGACGATTTTCCTGGACGAAATCGGCGACATCTCCCAGGCGATGCAGGCGAAGCTGCTGCGGGTGCTCCAGGAGAAGCGGTTTGAGCGCGTGGGCGGTCACGACAGCATCGACGTCGACGTCCGGGTGGTCGCCGCGACCAACAAGAGCCTGGAAAAAGAGGTCAAGGAATCGAAGTTCCGCGAGGATCTGTATTACCGACTCAACGTCATCAAGATCGACCTGCCCCCACTGCGCGAGCGGCTCGAGGATATTCCGCTGCTGATTACCCACTTCCTGGGCAAATATGTGCGCCCCGGTGATGCCCCCAAGAAGGTCGCGCCCGAGGCGATGGAGCGATTATTGACCTACCGATGGCCGGGCAACATCCGCGAGTTGGAGAACGCAATCGAACGCGCTGCGGTGACGACGGTAGGGGACACGATCGCGACGGACAACCTACCGACAAGGGTCGGCGGCGGCTCTCACGACGACCGGCCCCGGTTCGAGATCGACCTGAAGGTCCCTTTGTCCGACTATCTGCGGCAGGTCACCGAGCAGATCGAGCGAGAGTACATCCTCAAGGCCCTGGAAAAGAGCCGGGGGAACGTCGGTCGGTGCGCTGAGCTTTGCGGCCTGTCAAGGCGGAGTATTTCCGGAAAAATTGGCCAGTACGAGATCGATAAGTACCCGTTCAAGTCGAACTGAGCGGCAACAGAATTCACAACTCGGCCGAGTCGCCTGGGTGCTCGCCCAGGGGGGCGTCGGGGTTGAGCCTCGCGCGGCCTCGGGCGGATTCCTCGTGGCCGAGAGCTTCCACCCCTTCTCCGTAGTTCGCCACGAGGACGCCACCGAGCCAGGCGGTATAGGCCGAAACACCGCCGCCGGCCAGGCCCAGGGCCCTCGCGGCGAGGCTCACGGGCCGACCGGTCTGGTGGTCGCGCGATCTCATGGCGAAGCTGGCGGCGAGTAGGGCCGTGGCCAGAACGTTGCCCAGGGCGTGAGTCGTGGCCACCTCGTGACTGGGGCGATCCTCGGGGATCTTCGAGTAATCCCGCAGGCCCGTCACGGCCGCCACGGTGGCGCCAACCAGGCCGACACCCATGCTCAGGCGGGCGGCGTCGTCGTAGGCCCGACCGCCGACGAGCATCCCCAGGGAGTCGCAAAAGGTGCTGAAAGTCCAGCAGCCAAGTGGCAGGGCCACCACCGCCGGATGGGGCGAGTGGCCGATCCAGCGCTGGACCTCGTCGATGGCCGGCGCGACCGGCGCGACCAACATCTTGGCGAGTTCGCTCACGTTGCGATCTCCTGGGACATAAGCGGACGGGCGGCGGGGCTCGCGACGCTCGGGGAGTTGCGAACCGCGTGCCGGTGGCATGGCGGATGCAGTCGCCAGGTGGGCGCCGCGACGGACCCGACCGGGGGCTCCGGGCTGGGGTGGGCGTCCCTCGGTCCATGACCCGGAGGCGCTCTGTGTTCCCGCCCATCCGCCTGAAGGAAGCGTTCGGATTCGGTGGCCTGTCCCCCCTGGAAGCCGGACGGCGGACCTGGCGAGAAGTCAACGACAACGAAATCTTCACCCGAGCCGCCGCCGTCGCCTTCTACGCGATGCTGGCGATGGTTCCGTTCCTGGCCGTGACCCTGACCATCATCATCCAGCGGCTGCCCGACGTCAGCGTCCGGTCCAAGGTGGATCACCTGCGCGACCAGGCTCTCAGTCAACTGGAGACCACTGTCCGTTCGCTCGTCCCCAAGGAGGCGAATGAGCTGGTCATGGACCAGATCGAGCGAATTCAGAAGGGGCCGCCGGTGGGCCTGCTATCGGTCGGGCTAATCGTGTCACTCTGGCTCTCTTCGAGCCTTTTTCTGGCGATCATTGACGCGATGAACCGGGTTTACGGGGTCACTGAAACGCGGTCCCTGGTGTGGTTGCGGGTCCTGGCAATGATCATGACGGTGGTGCAGGCGGCGATCCTGCTGGCATCGCTGTTGGTGATCGTGGCCTGGCCGTCCATTCTGGGGGCCATGCACCTGGACCCCAACGGATCGGCCGCCTGGCTGGTCTCGGGCGTTCGCTGGGCGGTGGTCCTCCTGATGCTGATGACCAGCTTCTCTCTATCGTTTTACGTCGCCCCCGACGCCCGTCAGCGCTGGGAGTGGATCACGCCGGGGGCCTTGCTGGGTTCGCTACTGTTCCTGGCGTTCTGCGCCCTGTTCCGCGTCTATGTGCAGAACTTCGCCAACTACAACCGGACCTACGGGTCGCTGGGCGGAGTGATGGTGATCTTGTTCTGGTTCTGGGCAGTCAGCGTCCTGCTTCTGTCGGCCGGAGCCCTGAACAAGGTGATTGAAGACGCCTCGCCTTTGGGCAAATCCCACGGGCAGAAGGGCGACGAGAAGGTCGACCCCAGCGTCCGGCCCGACTTCGAGTCGATGGCTCCAGTCCCCAGGCCCGACTGACCCTTGGCGTCTCGTCGCGGGGGTTGTCAGGCGGGGGTGGGTGTGCCATAGTCGGGGGCTCGCCCGGGCTCGCTCGCTTGTTGAGCGTTGAGGCCGACGCCTGGGCTGGCCCGCCGACCCCCTGACGCCCGAGACTCCCGCGCCGATGAACGCCTGGCCCGGTTGGCTCTACGTCGCCGCCGTCCTCCTGCCGCTGATCGCCTTCACGGTCCAGATCGTCGCCGGGCCCCGCCTCGGCCGCCGAGGCGCGTGGGTCGCCACCGTGGCCATCGGCGGGTCGTTCGTCCTGAGTGTCCTGGGACTGTTGATCTACGCCGCCGAAACTCGGGCGTTGGGCCTCTTCGGCGGCGGCGAGTCCGCGGCTGGCGCGATCTCATGGCAGGGAAGCGTATCGTGGGTCACCCTCGGAGGGAGTCTCGGCGGCCAGCCATTGACGATTCCCCTCGGCGTCCACGTCGACAACCTCACGGCCTTGATGTTCTTGATGATCACCTTCGTCGCGACCGCCGTCCACGTCTACTCGATGGAGTACATGGACGGCGACCCGCGCTACGGGCGGTTCTTCGCCTACCTCTCGCTGTTCTGCTTCGCGATGCTGGGCCTGGTCGCCTCGTCGAGCCTGTTCTTCGTGTTCGTCTTCTGGGAACTGGTCGGGCTCTGCTCTTACCTACTCATTGGGTTCTGGAGAGACGATGAGGCCATCAGCCTCGCGGCCGACAAGGCGTTCCTCTTCAACCGGGTCGGCGACATCGGAATGCTGATCGGCCTGGGACTGGTCTGGGCCCACCTCGGCACGTTCCAGATTGCCGAGATCAACCGCGGGCTCACGAAGACGCGGGCCGATGGCTCTTACGTCCAGCGAGACGCCGAGGGGCGGATGACGCGGGCGTCGACCGGCGGGGTCGTCGAGGTTGCCTTGAAAGAGGATGGCGCGGGGGCTCCCGAGGGTCGGCGGGCGATCCCCTATGGATGGCTGACAGTGGCGGGCCTGGGCCTTTTCGCCGGATGCGCGGCCAAGAGCGCTCAGGTTCCCTTGCACGCCTGGTTGCCCGACGCGATGGCGGGGCCGACGCCGGTTTCAGCCCTGATTCACGCGGCGACGATGGTGGCCGCGGGGGTCTATCTGGTCGGTCGGGTCTTCCCGATGTTCACCGCCGAGTCCTTGCTGGTGATCGCCTATATCGGAGCGATCACGCTGTTCGTCGGAGCGTCGATTGCCCTGGTGCAGTCGGATTACAAGAAGATCCTGGCCTACTCGACGGTCAGTCAGCTTGGGTTCATGATGCTGGCGATGGGGGTCGGTGGCCGGGCGGCGGGTCTGTTCCACCTGCTGACCCACGCGGGATTCAAGGCGCTGCTGTTCCTGGGAGCGGGCAGCGTCTTTCACGCGGTGAAGACCTATCGCCTGGAGGAACTGGGCGGGCTGGGCCGGACCATGCGGTTGACAGCCGGGACGATGCTACTGGCGACGTTGGCGATCTCGGGGGTTCCGCCCCTGAGCGGTTTCTATTCCAAGGACGCGATCCTTGCGACGGCCTTCGACTTCGTGCGCGTTCACCCGACGCACTGGCCACTGGCCGTGCTGCCGTTGGTAGGGGCGGCCTTGACGGCGATCTACATGTTCCGCCTCTGGTTCCTGATGTTCGCGGGCGAACCTCGTGGCGCGGCCGCGGCGAGCGCCCATGAGGGAGGCTGGCGACTGACCGGGCCGCTGCTGGCGCTGGCCGTGCCAACGGCGCTGACGGGCTTGCCGTGGACGATCCTGCCGATCCGCACGCCAATCCTGGAACAGATGCTCGAATATGGCGAACTGCTGGCGAGCGTCGACGCCGGCTCGGCCCGCTACCTGGCCCTCGGGGCATCCCTGCTGGTGGTGGCGGTCGGCGTGGGGCTGGGGGTTCTGGTTTATGGTCCGTGGTCGTCCTGGAGGCGTCTGAGTGCCGAGGCGTTGGCCGCGCGGTCGGGGCCGGTTTATCGGTTCCTGGTTGGCCGCTGGTACTTCGACGAGGGGATTCGTTCGGCGGTGCTGCGGCCGGTGATGGCCCTCTCGCGGGCGGTACGCCGTTTCGACCGGCGAGGTATCGACGGCCTGGTGGACAGCTCGGCGTGGGCGGCGGTTCGGGCTAGCCGCGTCGGGTACTGGCTCGACGTTCGGGTGGTGGATGGCCTGGTGCTGGGAGTGGCCGGCGCGGTTCGGGGGGCTGGCGAGCATTCCCGTCGCTGGCAGACCGGCAAGCTGCGACATTCGTTGATGGTCCTGACCCTGGGCGCCGTCGTCCTGGCGGCCGGGGCGATGGTTTGGGCGGCGGCGGGCCGGTGACTTCTTGATCGACGAGGAATGGGGCGGATTCGGGACGACCATGAGCGACGACCTCCTGCTGAGCCTGATCTGGTCCGTGCCCCTGTCCGGCGCGCTCCTTGTACTCCTGATCCCCGGCCACTCCAAAACGGCCATCAAGGGGACGAGCCTGGCCGTGATGGTCGGCACGCTGGCCCTGACCCTGCTGGCGTTCGGCCGCTACGTCCGGCCGTCGACGGCGGGAGGGCCCGCGCCGGCGACGGTCCGCCTGACCGAGCGGGCCGAGTTCAACACCTTCAACGACGATGTGCCCGGCGACCTGGTCGTCCGCGATGTGCCCGGCGACCTGGTCGTCCGCCGTCCCTGGATCTCGGCCTTCGGCATCGAGTATTACCTCGGCCTCGACGGCATCGGCCTGGCCATGTTGCTGCTGACGGCGTTCGTGGGTTTGCTGGCCTGCGGAGCGTCCTGGGGCATCGACGACCGGGTCAAGGGGTATTTCGCCCTGTTCCTGCTGCTGGAGGCGAGCCTGCTGGGCGCATTCCTGGCGCTGGATTTGATTTTGTTCTACGTCTTCTTCGAGGTGATGCTGCTGCCGATGTTCGCCCTGATCGGCCTTTGGGGCGGCGAGCGTCGGGAATACGCGGCGGTCAAGTTCCTGCTGTACACGCTGTTCGGCTCGGTCTTCCTGCTGGTCGGCATCCTTTTGCTGTACTTCTGGGGGGGCGACCGGGCAGTGCATTCCTTTGACGCTCTTGCGGTGGCGAAAGCCGCGGCGGGCCCGGGTCCGTTCGGAGCGTCGATCCAGACGTGGATCTTTGGGCTATTGTTCGTTGGGTTCGCCGTCAAGCTGCCATCGTTCCCGTTCCACACCTGGCTGCCCGACGCCCACGTTGAAGCCCCAACGCCCATCAGCATGATGCTCGCCGGAGTCTTGCTCAAGGTCGGCGGCTACGGACTGGTTCGGTTCGCCTGGCCCCTGGCGCCCCTGGGGGCTCAGGCGTTGGCCGGTCCGGTCGCGGTTCTGGGGGTCGTCAGCATCCTCTATGGGGCTCTGGCGGCCCTGGCGCAGACGGACTTCAAAAAGCTGGTCGCCTATGCCTCGGTTAGCCACATGGGTTACGTCACGCTCGGCCTGGCGGCGATGAACCTGGTGGGCGACCCCCGTTACTATGCCTACGGGGTGGCCGGGGCGGTCTTCCTGATGATCGCCCACGGGATCACCTCCACCGGGATGTTCTTCCTGGTCGGGGTGATTTACGATCGCGCCCACACCCGGGACCTCCGCGAACTGGGCGGCCTGCTGGGTCCCATGCCGGTGTACGGAGCCCTGTCATTCCTGATCTTCTTCGGGGCGATGGGTCTGCCGGGTCTCTGCGGATTCGTCGGCGAGGTGTTCGTGATTCTGGCGGCGTTCCGCTCTCACCAGGGGGCGGCAATCGCGGCGGCGGCGGCCGTGGTGCTGACCGCTGGCTACATCCTGTGGACACTGCGGCGGGTGTTCCTGGGCCGCCCGCGAGGTCTGGGCGAGTTCCCCGACCTCAACCGCCGAGAACTCGCCATCGTCGCTCCCCTGGCCATCCTGACCGTGGCGTTGGGAATCTTCCCCCAGCCTTTTGGTGCTGAACTGGCTGGAAACCGTCGGTCTCCGAGGTGGTCGCCTCGGTGATTCGGGCCAACACCCCGGCCCCCTAAGACCCATCCGTCCCAAAACAGGGCGGGGGCGATCCCGCCGCAACGCAACCGAATCAATCAAGTCGCGGAGGCTCCTGGACCATGAGAACGTCGAAGCTGGCGACAATCGCGGCGGGCCTGGCCCTCTGGCCGGACGATGGGAGTCGCTCAGGGCCAGGACGCCAAGACTGAGGCGAATTCGGTCGCCGCAATTGAGGGGCGATTCGTCGAGGGTCAGAAGGCCCTTGAGCGCGACGCCTTGCGGCAACTGGCCAAGCTCGCCGAGTCCCAAAAGCCCGAGGCCGCCGACGCGACTTATGAGGCCCTGCTAAGCTTCGCCCTGTCCCGTCATCTGGATCACGAAGCCGAGCCAATGGCCGCGAAGGCCCGCAAGGCGCCCGGCGCCTCCCCTCGGGTCGTGTCGTTGGCCCTGTTGGTGGAAATGCTGTCCGAAGCGCGTCGGGGGGAGTTCGACCGGTCGCTGGCCAGCCTCGTCGCCGCGGTCCACGCCGCCGATGATGCCAAGGAAAAGGCGAGCCGGGCGGGCACGGCGTTGCCGGTCTCGTCGCAGCTTTCCCTGCTCGATGTCTACGACCAGTTGCTCGTCCGCGCGGGCCGATTCGACGTAGCTCGCAAGGCGCTGGAGACGATCCGCGACCAGGCCTCGGGGTCGACCATCAAGGACTACGCGACCAGCCGATTGGCCCGGCTCGCCCTGGTGGGCAAGCCGGCGCCCGCGGTTTCGGGGAAGGATCTCGACGGCAAGGACGTCCAGCTCGCGGCCGGCAAGCCGACGCTGGTGGTCTTCCTGGCCAGTTGGTGCCGCCCCTGCGCCGACGAGGTGAGCTGGATCGACAAGACCTACGGCAAGCACAAGGCGGCGGGCTTCCGGGTGGTGGGGGTCGACCTCGACGCCCAGCAAGAGGGGGGGATGGAGTCCTCGGCCGTCACCCCGACGGTCCGGCGGTTCGTGGTCGACCACAATGTGCGCTGGCCGGTGGTGATCGACGCCCCAGGGTCGAAGTCGATCGCGTCGGCCTATGGAGTGACCGAACTGCCGGCCAACTTCCTGGTCGGGCCCCGACGGGACGATCACCCGCCTGGACCTGGGTGCCGACACCCTGGAACCGGCAGTGGCCGCCTCGTTGGGGGCGAAACCCTGAACGGGAGGCGGCCCAACCAGGAGACTCAGCGGCCGGCGGCGGCGACCTGCGGGGTGGCCGCCCGGCCGAGGGTGTCGTACAGGGCGACCAGATAGCCGTCGAAGGCATCGCCAGCGGTCGAGCCCTGGGCGTCCTGGAGCTGCCGAAGCGCCGGGCGTCCGTATTCGAGCAGGCTGGTCCGGGCATCGGTAACGGCGGCGACCGTGGCCGTGCCC
>CBDAVP010000008.1:0-156167 GCA_965201075.1 Isosphaeraceae bacterium
TGTTCCAGCCGGTCTATTCCGCGAATAACCTGCTCGGCGGGTCGTCGGCCGAGGGGGACGACCGGGGCCTGACCGACCTGGGCCGGGCGTTTCTGCAAACCCTCGACAGCCTGGCCCCCGCCAGTGGCGACGGCCCCCGGGCCATTTTCGACCTGGCCCACCTCAACCCGAACGCCTGCCGAGAGGCCCTGGGTTGGTTCGAGGACGACCCCTCTAGGGCTAGCCGGGTCCTGCCGGTGTACAGCCACGGAGCCCTGCGTCATAACGGCTGCGCGACCCCCCGCGCCCTAACTTCGGAGAATCTGTTGAGACTTCGGGCTCTGGGGGGACTGGTCGGGCTGAGCGTGGGTTCCTCGTTTTACGCCTCGAGCGATGCGCTGAGGGAGGGGATCGAGGCGATTGCCGCGACCCCCTTCCTGGGAAGGGCCGGTTACGAGGGGATCGGCCTGGGGACCGACTTCCTGGGGGTCAACGCCGTCGCCCCCGGATTGGGCAATGCCCTCGAGGTCGCGGCGTGGCTGGCCTCGACGTTCGAGCCGGCCGTCGCTTCGGCCCTGGCCGCCGGTAACGCCCGGGTCCTGCTGGCGAGGGCCGTTGGCGTCGCGGCTCGGGACCCTCTCGACTGACCAAATCGCTCAGTTCGCCAGGCTGCTAGCCAGCGGGCTCGGGGGCAGGATGGTCGTCGGGGGCGGCGTGGCGTTCGGCGTCGCTGGGGGCTTGGGCTGGTTCCGCTCCTTGGGCCTGTGCAGAAGCCACTGGCCGCAGGGGACCAGCACCGGGCGGACCAGCACCGCGTCGATGGTGATTCCCACCACCAAGGCGAAGCCCAACTGCCTCAGCGACACCAGCGGGCTGAACAGCAACGACGAGAAGCTGCACACGGTGATCGCCGCGGCCGAGGAGATCAGGCCGCCCGTCTGGGCCACGCCCCGGGTGATCCCCGCCCGCAGGCCCAGCGCCTTCGATTCTTCCTGGAGCCGGGCCATCAGGAAGACGTTGTAGTCGACCCCGATGGCCACCAGCATCACGAACAGGAAGTAGGGGACCTTCCAGTCGAGTCCCTCGTTACCCAGCAACGTCACGAAAACCAGATGCGTGACGCCCAGGGCGAACAGATACGTCAGAACCATCGTCCCAACCAGGTTCAGGCAAGCCACAACGTCACGCAGGGCCAGGACCAGGACCAGGAAGACGGCCAAGGGGACCAAAATCCACGTTTTGATCTGGTCTCGCCGGGTCAGGTCGCGGATATCGGCGCTTTCGGCGTTGGGCCCGGTGAGGATCGCGTGGACCTGGGGCGGGCCCATCTCTCCCACGTAGTCACGCAGTCGGTGGCGGAGGGTTTCGACCTGGTCCAGGGCCGCGGGCGAGAAGACGCGGCCGGTGGGGACCAGGTCGATCTGGGCGAGGCGGCCATCGGGCGAGATGTAGGCGGCGAAGCTCTTGAGCAGCGCGGGGTTCTCTCTCACGGTGTCGGGAGTGATTAGCAGGCGGTCCAGGGCTCGGCGGCCGACCGGGTCGGCCAGGATCGACGAGACTTCATGGTGAGCGCGGCGGGCTCCGTCGGCGATCTCACCCGCGCCCTCGGCGGCCCTTTGAAGCTCTTTGAGCATCGTATCGCGGGGGTCGCCCCGGGACGGAGTGGCCGGCTGGGTGGCGGTCGCGGCAGGGGGCGGGGCTGAGCGACCGGTGCCGAAAAGGCCGCCGTACACCTGCTTGAGCCCCGAACTGAGCGGGTCGCCCTTGGGTTTCGGCGGCGGAGCGTCAGCGGCGGGGGCGGGGGCGGGGGCCGGTTTGGGCGTCGGTTTTCCCCCAGTGACGGAGATGCCGGTCAGTTCCTCCAGCAGCCTCGCGGCGCTGAGCTTGGCGGCGCCGTCGGTGAGCCCCTGGCGGAGCTGGTCGGCGCCGTCGGCCATCTTGCCGAACCCCGCATTGACCTCTCCCAGTCGCGAGGCCAGGCGGGCCCGATCCAGAGGCTCGGTGCTGCCGAGAGGTTGCGTCGCCGAACGGACCTCCTTGAGACTGCGCTGGTGGCTGAGGTAACGGCTAATCTCGTCGATCAAAGCCAGGCCCTGGGAGTCTCGCAGGTCGGCACGGTCGGCACGCAGGACCACGGTCAAGGGGCCGACCATGCCCGGACCGAACTTTTTGGCGATGAGCCCCATCCCCTTGACCGACGAGCGGGATTGGGGCAGTTCGGCGAAGACGTCCTGGATGAACGTGGTGCGAGAGCCCAGCGCGGCGGCCGGCACCATCAAGAGCAAGCCCAGGGCCCACGTCAGGATCGGGCGGGCCAGGATCTTGTGGCCGACAACGTCCCAAAACCCCGAACTCGGCCGGGTCAGCCCCTTGAACGACGAGGGATGATGTTTCGCCAGCAGGACCAGCAGGGCGGGGGTCAGCGTCAGGGCGGCGGCCACCGTCAGGATCAAGCCCAATGCGACGCACGGGCCGGTGCTGGCGAACAGCTTGAATTGCATCAGGCCCATCATTGACAGGCCCACGACCACCGTCCCGGCGCTGGTCAACAGGGCGCCGATGGCCCGTCGAAGGGTCAGACTCATCGCGCCGCCGGGGTCGGCGGGGTCCCAATGCTCGCCAAATCGCCAGGACAGAAACAGACAGAAGTCGGTCCCGCAGCCGAAGAGGATGACCACCAGGAACAGTTCGACCAGCGGCGACAGGTCGAGCCCCACGCGGTCCAGGCTCGGCGACAACCAGGCCAGCACGCCCCGGGCGATGACCAGGCTGACGCCGATGGTCAGTAGCGGAACCATCGCCAGCAGGGCCGATCGGTAGACCACCAGCAGGACGCCCATCAGGAGAAACACCGTGGCGATGGCGGCGCGGTCCAGAGAGCGTTTGACGTCGGCCATGTAGTCGCGACCAAAGACCCCGTCGCCGGTCCAGACCAGTTCCAGACCCGCCGGCCGGGCCTCGTCGCCAGCCTGGCGTTCGAGCCACTCGACAGTCAACTTGGTCGCGGGACTGACAAACGAGCGTTGCAGCTCGACCAGGACCAGTTGCGTCGTCTTGTCCTCGCTGACGAGACGCTCGGCGATCTCCGGAGGCGAGTGCGGACCGAGCACCCGGAGGACGTTGTCGGGGTGGTCCGGGCGGGCGAAGCGTCGAGCCAGGGTTTCGGCGAAGGCATGATCGGCGGCGTTGAGGCCGTCCGGTCGAGTCAGAGCGGCGACGGCCAGGGATTCATAGGCTTGGTCGGGCCACGCCGTGCGGAGAATTTGGGCGGCGGCGGCGCTTTCGGCGTTCTTGGGCAGCAGATTAGCCTGGCCCTCGGCGGCCAG
Organism: Isosphaeraceae bacterium; assembly: GCA_965201075.1. Taxonomy (GTDB): domain Bacteria; phylum Planctomycetota; class Planctomycetia; order Isosphaerales; family Isosphaeraceae; genus CBDAVP01. Next base: position 3,306 of record CBDAVP010000008.1, read on the forward strand.
TTTGGTGAGGTCGGGCGCGGCCAGGCCGACGACCAGGGCCAGCACGCCCCAGGCGACCACAATGGGCAAGGGGTGACGGCTGACAGTCCTGCGCAGGGTGGCGAACGGCATCCGCGACGGCCTCCGTTTCCTCGATCGTCCCTGCGTCTCGGCACTCAACGAGACGAGGGAGCCACCCCCTTTCCCTGACCAGATGGTCTGGGTTGGGGGCGAAAGGCCCCCACCATTTTGCAAACGTCGCGCCGCGTGTCCAACCCAATCGCGGCATCGCGATGACGATCAGAGGCTCGGGCGGTCGTCGGGGGTCGGTATCGGGGACGCGTCGGGGCGTCCGCGTAACAATGATGCGATCAGAACCAGGGCCAAAATCAAACTCGTCGCCCACCCCCCCGCGGCGACGTACCAGGTCAGGCCACGCCCTGCCTCGGTGAGGGTGTCGGGAGTGGCCGATCCCGGGTCTCGGGCGGCGTCCTCGGCCTTCTGGAGGCGTTCGGCCAGCTCGGTAATCCGGGCCTTCTGCCCCGCGCTGGTGTCTCGGAGACGGCCAACTTCGTCGGCGAACTGGTTGAAGACGGACGACTTGCGGCGATTCTCGGCCAGGGCCTCGTCCCGTTCGCGGATCAGGCGTTCCAGCACCTCCGAGGCCTTGCCCTTCAGTCCCCCGGCCTCGACGCGGCCAAGAAGGGCGTCGAGCGCCTCGGCCTTGCCCGAGAGCCGCGCGGCCTCATTCCGGTCGGCGGCCGTGGCGCGACCGATCGCCTCCAGGGCCTGGGACTGCTGGCGGACCTGAGCCGCCAGGGACGACAGCCAGAGGCCCGCGCCAAGGATCAAGGCCCCGGCCACGGCTCCCAGCGAGCCGGCGAGCACGATCCAGGGGGAATCCGCCGAGGTGGTCGCGGGAGCGGAATGCGTCCGGGTCAGGGCGGCCATCAATTCGGCCTCCAGGAGAGGGGACAGGGTCGTCGACGGGCCGTCGTGGCCGATCCGGCCTTCCAGGTCGTCGAGTGTGCGAGCCAAGGCGACTCGCTCTCCCCGGCTGGCCGTGAGGTAGTAGCCGCCAACTTCCAACAGAGACCCATCCCGCCAGCGGAAGAAGCCACGGGTCTGGCGGACTGGGTCGACCACGTAGGCCACCTGGAGCGGTTGGGCGAAGAAGTGCTCGTGGATGAAGCGGTCGTGCCCCGAGAGGAACACACCAAAATTGGGGTGGGTGTGATACCAGCCGACGATGTCGAGCGACGGGTGGAGGCGGTCGCGCTCCCGGCTGATCTCCTCCCAGGAGTCATGAGTGTAGGTGAAACTGGCCTGGGTATTCTCGAAGTGCTTGGCTTCCAGGGCCTGGGTGACCCAGACGAACGGCTCGCGAGTGCGGTCGTCGACGCACTCGCGGCCCAGCAGAATGCCCCCCAACTCGACCGAAGTGTCCCGTAGGGCGTGACGCTCGATCCGGTCGGCGGCGGCGCGGTCGAGGAAGATCGGCAAATCCCCGGGGGCAGGGGTTTCGTAGGGCAAGCAGGCCCAGTCGCCGTCGCGGTCGGGACGACGCAGGGGGCGGGGCTCCCGGAATGCGACGTCGCCGAAAACCATCTCCTCGCCGCCGGCCCCAGCGCTCATGACGGTCGCCCCAGCGGGAGGAACCCGTCGGAATCGCCCGTCAGCAGGGCGAACGCGGTCGCCTCGGCCCCGTCGACCCGGAGGATGTCACGAGCCGGGATTCCCAGATCCGCCAGCAATCGTACGGCCAGGGGCGAACCTTCCTCGACAGCGGAGATGACCTCGGGCCGGGCCTCGGCTTCGCAGCGAGGGCAGCGAGCCTCCGCCTGACGGACGGCCGATCGGGGACGGAAGACCTCGGACGACCAACCGCAGCGGGGGCAATCCATCGTGGTCACGACGTCCCGGTCCAGCCGCAAGGTCCGGGGGCCGACCAGGCTACCGAGCCGGGCGAACAGGTCGGCGGCCGTCGCATGATGGCCCAACGGCAAAAGCCTCGGCTCGGGGTAGTGTTCGTGGCTAAGACAGTCGTCCTTGACGGGCAGCCTCGTCGTGTAGAACTGGTTGCCAACCCCGTTGAAGACCAGGGCCGAGCCGGCGGACGAGGGGAGGCCATGGAGGATTTTCAAGGCTTCCTGGACCTGGAGGCCCGCCATCATCGAGGCGATCGTCGGCGACGTGGGGACCTTGCCCGCCTGGAGGTCTTCTCGGCGGAGCTGGGGACAACTATAGCGGAGGTTCAATAACTGGTAGTCCCGGGCAGTCATCCCGCACTCGTAGCAAGGGGGCTCGGGCGGAGTGAAAACCTTGACGACCCCCTGAATTTCCTGAATGCCGGCGTCAACCCAGGGCGTGCCCACCTTCCAGCACTGGCGATTGACCCAGAGCCGGGCCTCGCGATTGTCCAGGCAGCCCAGCACCACGTCCGCGGCGGCAAAGGTGCCCAGGCCGACGTCGGTCAGGACGTCGCCGCGAATCCCCCGGACGGCAACGTCGGGATTGATCTCCCGGGCGCGCCGGGCGACAACCTCGGCCTTGGCGAGCCCGGCGTCCTCGGCCCGGAACAGCACCGAGCGGGACAGGTTGCCCGGTTCGATCGTGTCGAGGTCGATGACCAGGACCGAGCCGATTCCCAGCAGGGCCAGGTTCTTCAACGCCTCGTTGCCCAACGCTCCCGCGCCCACCACGAGAACCCGCGACGCGGCCAATCGCTCCTGACGCCACCAGGGGATCAGGCGGAGGCTGCCGTAGCGGTCGTCGTCGTCAATGACCAGGTCGATCCCCTCGCCCATCGCAACTCCCGAAAGCTCGGTTCAGGGCAGGGGGAACCCGGCCGGCGGGCGGTCGATCGAGCCGTTCAGGCGGGCGCCGTCGTTGCGAGTCGCGCCCCCGGTGGCCAGGCGGAAGGTGTCGCCGGAGACCGCGGCGTCGATGTTGGTGGCGGGGTTGGCGTCGCCGGTGAACTTCGCCCGGGTCAGGGCCACCCAACGACCCTCGACCGACTGGACCCACCCGGAGCCAAAGCGAGCGGCGCGGGCGTGGGTCAGTGAGACCCGGTCTCGGCGGAAATCCTCGATGAACGAGTAATAGCCACGAAGACCGGGCTTCGCCGACCGGGTCGAGAAGCTGACCAGGTGCCGCCAGCCGGGGTGTTCGGGGTCGAGGAAGTAGCCCGAAAACCGCGTTCTCGCCGGTCTCCCGTCCTCTCCGGTTTCGGCCTGGGCGCGGACCAGGAAGCGATACGGCTGGCCGAGCTTCCAGTCAAAGTCCAGGAACGACTGGCCGCCAGTCCCCTCGCCGCCGAACCGGCCCACCCTCACGGCGGGGTCCTTGTGGCGAAGCAGAACGCGGTCCTCGGACTTCACGGATTTCGGGTCGTCCTGGTCGCCGGGGTCCCAGACCGAGAAGATCACGACCTTCTTCCCCTCGTCCTGCTCCTGGATGCCGAAATAGCCACCGTCGAACCCGCAGGCCATGAAGTAGGAGCCGGGGGCCGAGGACTCGACGGTAAGCTCGGTGGTGAAGGTCGTCCCCTCAGGCGCCGGGTAGCCCAGGTGGACCGATCGGCAGGCGATGCCGGCCAGTCGCTCGTCGGCGGTGGCAATGGGCACGGCGAACGTCAGGAGGCCGGCGAGGGCCAGGGCCGGCGAGGGTGTCGGGCGAAAGATGGGCATGCCGGGTTCCCGGGGTGGATGGGCGAGGCGGGTCAGTCGAGGAAGACCACCTCCGGCGCCTCGGGTCGGGAGGCGAGCGGTGGGAGAGAGGGAGGGACGGTAACGGTCTCGGCCTCGGCCTCGGCCGGGTGGGGCAGGCTTTCCATCGAGCGGCCGTCGCGCAGATTTCGCAGAGGGCGGGCGTCGATCGGGAAGGCATGCGAAGTCTGGTTGGCGGCCCACAGGGCGGCGTCGCGGTTATAGGGACTGCGGATGTCGTAGTTGTGGTAACGCACCATGTCCCAGAGCATCACGCAAAGCTCGTCCAGTTGCAGCGACGGAGCCCAATGCGTGCCGTAGCCGCCGAGGCAGACCAGGCCGATCTCCGAAATGTTGGGATGGTAAATCGGCGTCAACCAGCGAAGCTCGGGAACGGCTCGGGGGTACGAGGCGCCTAGCTTGATCTCAACCTCGTGGACATCGCGGACAGCGACTCGGCCCTTCTCGCGAGCCAGGCCCCGCCCGTGGAACGTGACGACGTATTTTTGCGGAGGGGACCCCCAGGCGTGGAGTCGCAGAATCGTGCTCTCGCTCCGCAACGCTTCCATCGCCGCGCGGTCGGAACGCAACCGGCGGATCTGGGGCGACTCGTACGGCCTTGGCTCACTCATTTGTGGCGTCCTCCGACTTTCGTCCGTCAGCCGGCGACCACTTCCGGGTAGACGATCAGGTGGTCGCCGTCGCGGACCCCAGCCTCGACCAATGTCAAGCTTTCGATCAGGCGACGGCCCCCTTCCTTGTGGTCCAGGGCGTAGCTCATGGGCTGGCCATCGGGGCTGGTGGTAGGCAAGGTCATCTTGGTGATGATGTTGGGCAAGATCCGGCTGACCGGGACGCTGAAGGCGATGACCGCCTTGACCGACTTAGCGCCGGTTTGATCCAGGAACGTGATGTGGAGCCCCGCCGGGTCCGCGTTTCCGCCGTATGACATGGCGATGAGCCCTCCTCAGCAACCGATTCGCCCGCCGCCGGGAATTATTGCGACGCACTGACCCCACAACCGTCGGACCACCCTTCCCAAGGATAGCCACCAAAACCCCGGGGAGGAACGGACCGGGCCCGGAATCTCGATCCGGGATGGCGGTGATCCACTCAGGCCGCCGCGGCGGTCCCCTCGGCCACCGACCGCTTCATGTAGAAGACCAGGGGGATCGGGATCAGGGCCATGATCCAGTAAATCCAGAAGACGTCGAGGTACGCCATGATCTGGAACTGTTCGGAAACCCCCTGCTGGAGCAAGCCGAAGCCCTGGGCCCTCGCGTCGAACGAGGTCGCTCCGCCCCGGACCATGCGGATTTGGGAGTACTGCTGGAGCAGGTCATCGACCACCTGCCGGGCGGGTCGAATATGCTCGGACAGGCGAAGCTGGTGGAACTGCGTCAGGCGGGGGACCATCCACGTCACCACGGCGATCCCCAGGCTGCTCCCCTCGTTGCGCAGCATGTTGAAGACACCGGCGGCGTTGTCGATCTGATTCTTGGCGATGTACAGGTACGCCACGTTATTCAGGGGGACGAACAGCATCCCGGTCCCCAGGTTGGCCAGGCAGCGTGGGAGGATCAGCATCGTTGGCGAGACGTTCAGCGTGGCGTGGGCCTGCCAGTACTGGCCCAGTCCCAGACAGAACAGGCCGATCGGGATGATCCAGCGGGCGTCGACCTTGCGGCCCATCAGGAAGCCCATCACGGGCATCATCGCCATCGTCGCGAAGGCCGATGGAGAAATGATGAGCCCCGCATGGAAGGCATCGTAGCCGTAAAGAGTTTGGAGCATCTGCGGGGAGTTGACATTGCTGCCATAGACCACCGCGAAGGTGAAGAAGATCATCACGCCGCAGGCCAGAAAGTTGCGGTCGGCCAGGAGGCGGAGGTTGACGATCGGGTCCGGGTGGGCCAACTCCCAGGTCACGAAGCAGACGAATCCCACCATCATCACCACGAAAATCGTCTGAACCCGCCAGTGAGCGTCACCAAACCAGTCCCACTCCTGAGCTTTCGAGTAAAGAATCTCCAGCGAGCCCAGAAACATCGCCAGGAAGATGATCCCCATGTAATCGACCTTGAGCGCCTGCCCCGACGCTTTCCGGGCCTTGCGCTCGGCTGTCATCTCGGGCGGGTCGTGGATCAGGAAGTGGGTCAGGACCAAAGACACAATTCCGATGGGAATATTAATGAAAAAGATGTAACGCCAGTGGTAATTGTCGCTGATATATCCGCCCATCACCGGACCCAGAATCGGCGCGACGACGACCGCCACTCCGTAGATGGCCATCGCCATGCCGCGCAACTGGACAGGGAATGTGTCGATCAGAATCCCTTGCTCGGAGGGCTGGAGGCCGCCGCCGCCGATCCCCTGGAGGATCCGGCAGAGGATCAGGAGTTCCAGATTTGGCGCCGCTCCGCAGAGGGCCGAGCTGATCGTGAACAGGGCCACGCACGTCATGTAAAACCGCTTGCGGCCGATCAATCCGCTGAGCCACCCCGACAGGGGCAGGACAATGGCGTTGGCCATCAGGTAGCTGGTCAAAACCCAGTCGGCCTGACTCCGGCCGACCGAAAGCCCTCCCGAGATATAAGGCAGGGCGACGTTGGCGATCGAGGTATCGAGCACCTCCATGAACGTCGCCAGCGTCACCGTCAGCGCCACGAACCAGTGGTTGACGTGGCAGGGGGCACTCCGTCCGTCGCCGCAATCCGTCTGGCCGACGGCGCTCATGGTGAGGGAACCCCGCGGGCGTCGTCGTGGTTCTCCAACCTCATGCCGGCCGGTCCTCGACCCACGGAGGGCTCTGTCAGGCGGCCAAAGGTGTGCAGCCGACCGCCGGCGCCAGGACCGGTTGGCTCGGCCTTGACCAGAACCTTGGGGATCACCGACAGGCCGGCCGACAGCGGCGTGTCGTCGGGGTTGGGCTCGTCCAATTCGATGCGGACCGGCAGTCGCTGGGTCACCTTGATATAATTGCCCGTGGCGTTCTCCGGAGGCAGGAGCGATTGCGATAACCCCGTCCCTGGGCTGAACCCCGCCACACGACCCTTGAAGACCTTGTCGGGATAGGCGTCGACGTGAATGTCCACCGGCATGCCGATCCGAATCCAGCGAATCTGCGTTTCCTTGAAGTTGGCGGCGATCCAGACATAAGTCGGCCGGATCGACAGCAAAGTCTGCCCCGTCTCGACGCGGTTGCCAGGGTGGACCGTGCGGTCCTGGACATAACCGTCGACCTCGGCGCGGATCTCGGTCCAACTGAGTTGGAGGCGAGCGTTCTCGACCTGACTCCGAGCCTTCACGACCGCCGCCTGGGCAACGCGCACTCCCGGAGCGCTGGCGATCACCTGGTCGAGCCCCTCGCCGGCCGACTTGTCGCCGTCGGGCTTGAGGAAGTCGCCAAACGCCTTGGCCTGGTCGGCATCCTTGGGATCGAAGCGAACCCCCACCTGCGCCAGCGACGACGCGATGCTGGAAACCGACGACTGGACCAACGATTCCTGGCTCTCCAGGTCGGGCGGAAGCTCCAGCGGTTTCTCGAAATTGGGCTCCAGACCCAGGGCCGATCGGGTCTCCTGAATCGCCTGCCAGGACGCTTGCACACGCTCCTGCGCCGACTTCAGGGTGTTGTTGCGCTGGTCGAGCTCGGCCTGAGTGGCCGAGCCGCGCCGGACGAGGTTGTCGAGGCGTCGCTGGTCGAGTTCGGCCAGGTGCTCGGCCGACTGCGCCGCCTTGAGGTTGGCGTCCTGGGCCTTGAGGCTTGCCACTTGCTGACGCAACCGCTCCTGGGCATTCTTGCGCTGGTAGAAGCTGCCGCGGGCGTCAGCCAGTTGCGAGCGGACCATCGCCTGGGCCTGCTCAAGCTGCGCATTGACCTGTTCCAGTGACGCTTCGGCCTCGTCCAGCGCGATCTGGAACGGCTGGCGGTCGAGCCGGACCAGCACCTCACCGGCCCGGACCCGGTCGTTCTGGTCAACGAGGACCTCGGTCACGACGTCGGCGATGCGGGGGCTGACGTTGGTCAGGTGCGCCGAAACAAAGGCGTCGTCGGTCGAAACCGTGTCCATCAACGACCGGACGAACGGATAGCCGAAGCGGATCGACGCCCATACGACCAGGCCGAGCAATGCCAGCCCGACGATCCAGCGGGCCCAGTGGTGGTTGCGCTTGGGCGGTTCGGGGAAGGCGGGGTGGCTTTCGGCGGCGAGACGGGTGCCGCCGGGGTCGGCGACAATCTGGGCGTCGATCGGCCGACGGACCGGCTGGGTTTCCACTCCCTGGCGGACCTGGCCAAACGGTTGCCAACCCTCGGACATGGTCGCCGAGGTCGTGGTCGTCGAGGTCGCTCCGTCTAGCCCGTCGTCCCGCTCGTTCTCGGCCATCGTTGACGTCCCCTCGCCGGCACCGGTTCGGCTGTCGGGGCCATTGTAGGAGGGACGTCCAGGGTTACAGGCCGCCGATGGTCCTCCGCAGGCGGAAGGTCGCCAGCACCGCGTCGTAGTTCGAGTCAAAGAAGCTGTTAAAGCTCTGAATCCGGCGGTTCTCGGCGTCGAGAACCTCGGTATAGGTACTCAACCCCTGGTTGTAGCGGTCCTGAACGACCTTGTTGTTCTCTTCCGACTGGGTATACGCTTCCCGGGCCACGGGGATCGCCTCGCGAGCCTGCTGGAGGTCGAGCCAGCGGGTGCGGACCTCCAGCGCGATGGTCTGGGCCTGGTCGGCCCGCTGCTTCAAGGTCGCCAGTTCCTGCTGCTTCAGCGCCGCGGCTCGTCGTCGAGACCCGCCCCCGTCGTACAGGGTCCAGTTCATCAGCAAGGCATTGGTGGCGAAGTTCTGATGCGTCAGGGTCTCGGAACCCAGCAAGAGATGCCCACCGGAGTAAAGGATCTGGGGCCGAATCCCCGCCTTGGCCGCCTCCGACAGCGACGCCAGCGACGCCGCCTGCTGGGCCAGACTCTCCAGCTCGGGCCGGGACCGCAACGCCTGGATGGTTAGGTCGCGGACCTGGTCGTCGCTGAGGGCGGCGAACTCGGGGTTGCACCGCAGCGCGCCCCGTGTCAACTCTCGAAAGTCGGGCGATTCCTGCGTGGCCGTCAGATCGACCAGGGAGACGTTGGCGTCCAGGGGGCGGCACAAGTAGCGGTTATAGGTCGCCCACGCCTCGGCCAGCGAAGTCCGCGCCCGAATCTCTCCCAGACGTGCATTCGAGAGCGAAACGCTCGCGGCAAGCTGGTCATTGCGGGTCGCCAACTGCTGGTCCAACCGGTTGCGCACGTCGCGATCGAACGACGAGAGCCGCTCGACATTACTGCGGGCCACATCCAACGACCGACCGGATCGCAACACGCCAACGTAGGCCTGGGCCACCGTCAGTCGCAGGTCCATGACCACGCGAACTTCCTCGGCCCTCTGCGAGTTGACCAGATGGTCGGCCGACTCGACCCCTCGCTTCAGCAGCCCACCAGTGTACAGCGGGACCTGCACCGCCGTGTAAGCGATCGGCAGGTTGTGCTGGTTCTGGCCGGTCAGGAACGAGCCGTTATTATTGCTCGAGCCGCCAGCCCCATTCGCCCCGCTGGTATTCCCGGGACTGCCGGTGCCATTGGTTCCGGGCAGCACGGTAATGGCGGGATTGATGGTCGCGTCGATGATCGTTGTATTAATGCGCGGCAATCGCGCCGACCGCGCCGAACCGGCGAGAAAGCCAGCGGCGGCCGATTGGTGCTGCTGAGCCTGAAGTCCCTGATTCACCGCCTGGGAAATCGTCCAGGCCTGGTCCAGATCCTCGGCCGAAACCATCCGACCCAACAGCGACGTCATGGTCAGGGTAAATCCCGCGAGACGGGTTCCGCGTCCGAGCTTGGCCATCCTGAGCGCTCCGGCATCCATGCCAGGGACGCGGCAAACCGGCCGGTCCCCGGCGGTCCGCGAACCCTCTCGGGCGGTCCTGAGTCATCCACTCTCGTTTTCGACCACAAGGCAACCGGTCATCGCCCCGATCATTGCGCCGGGTTAACGAACATGCGGACTGAGGCGGTCGCGACGGTCATTCGGGACGATCAGACCGGGACGGAGCGAGTTCCTCGACAGCCGAAGATCGGGCAGCCGCCCAGGTAGTCCCAGCAATCCCGGTGCGACGGCGAGCCGCACGCCGCGCAGACGACGTGCGGTCCATCCGCGTCGATCCCCTCGCCGCAAACCTTGCACGTCGAGGGAGTCGCTCCCGGCCCCGTGGTGAGGGCACCGACCTCCTCGATGGTGATCCCCTCCCCCATACGGGCGTCGACCCGCTCTCGGAGGGCGTCGAGCAGGCCGAGGGCTTCGTGGACGGCCAGGTCGAGTCCCCCGACTACGGGGTCGAGGTCTCGGTCGACCTGGACGAGAAACCGCTCAGGACTGACCGAGATGAGCATCCCCGCGGGCGGGGCGAGCCAACGTAGCCGCTCCAGGCTGGGGCGGAACTCCGGGCAGCCCAGCAGTTCGGCGGCGAGGCCCGGGTCGTTGGAGCGGGCGAGGTAGACGCGGTCGAACTCAGGGACGCCCAGCCGGATCTGCCGGGTCCCCCGGGGTTCCTGCGGAGGCCCCGGTCGCAAGCGGGGGCTAATCTCCAACCTCAACGGCTGGCCAGGCCCGAACCTCGCCACGATCCGAGTTTTGGGGCCGCTGGGCTGGCCGGGGATCGAAGGCGCCAGGCCGACGCGGATCGCCACGCCTCGGTGGTGGAAGCTGACGGTGGGCGGTTCGGACATCCCCCGAGATTCGTACTGGCCGTCGAGCCGACGGGCCAGTAGCCGGTAGGCCCGGAACCGCGCCGCGAAGGCCGCTCGAAAGCCCTTCGCCACCAGTCTGACAACGATGTAGGTGACCAGGACGAGGACCGCGACCCTGAACAAACCCATCGCCGGCCGCTCCCGGACCGGGCCAAGGCCTCGGCCTCTCGTCGAGAGGCCCTTGGCGGCCCATCGGCAATATGATACCAATCGGCGAGGCGTCGCGAGGCGGGCGAGCGGGCGGGACGGGGAGCCGGGCTTGACCGCGGATCTGGTCGGAAAATTCGGCTACCTCGGGATCGTCCTGCTGCTGGTCCTGGGTGGCCTCGGCCTGCCGGTCCCCGAAGAGGCCCCGGTCATCCTGGCGGCCATCCTCTCCCGTCGAGGGGTGATGTGGTGGCCCTACGCCCTCTCGGCCTGCCTGGCCGGCGTCCTCTTGGGCGATTTCGTCGTCTACTTTCTGGGCTATTTCTACGGCGAAAAGGTCCTGGCCCTGCCCCTGGCCCGCAAGTTTTTGACCCCCGAGCGCGAGGAGCAGTTCAAAGGGTACTTCCACCGCCACGGCGTGAAGATTTTGATTCTCGGCCGCTTCGCCGTCGGGTTTCGCACCGCCGCGTATCTGACCGCCGGCATCCTCCGCCTGCCAGCCCTGAAGCTGTTGGTGACGGACCTTTTCGCCGTCGCCCTGAGTACCTTCCTGATGTTCGGCGGCGGCTACTGGTTCGCCAACTGGATCGAGCGGGGCGTCCGCGAGGTCCAGCATTACTTCGTGGTGATTTTGGTGGCGGCGGTCGCCTCGTGGATGCTCTACCGTTACATCCGCGGACGACGACGCGCCGGGAAGCGAGTCGGGCCGCCGCTGTTGGTCCCGGGCGCCCCCCTGCCCTTGCCTCCCGACGACCTGCGCGTGAGCCCTCCTCTGTCGGCATCGCCTTCTGACGGTTCAACGACCACTCAAGCCAATCTCGGCGAGGATCAAAGCCACGACGACCCCGGACACCAACAAGCAATCGCGGCGGTCGACCCGCCCTTGCCGCCCGCCCAGGCCGAAGTGCCGCCCCTGGCCGTGCCAGAGCCTCAGCCCCGCCGGCACGGCGATCAGCCCGAACCCGACGAGGGCCCACCGAGGCGTCCCATACCGGAGCAGGTCGCCCGCGTCACCGTCCCCGTCGAACGCCCCGACGCCTAAATACGCTCCGTTAGCGACCAGACAGAACCCGGCGAAGAATCTCCAAAGGTAGGCGCGGGTGGCCGAGGCCCGAAGGCTCGCCAGCCCCCAGGCAACCCCCGGCAAAAGAACCCCGCCGACCGCCCCGCCCCAGACAACCAGCAACGGGTGGCGGTCGTGGGTGACGTCGGTCCGCGAGATCGACAAAGGATGCAGGACGACCTGCTCAACCCGCTCGCCCGCCCCCCACGCCGCGAGGACGTGGCCGCTTTCGTGGACCGCTTGCATCCCCAACCAGCAGCCGAGCAGAGTGGTGGCGATCAGTACGGCCTGGAAGGCTCGCATCCTCGCCTCGCACCCGGATCGGCCAATTCTCCCGTCGCGGTCCTCGCGGCCCGCGACGAGAGCAGAGGTTGGAGTTCAGGCCCCCAGCCAGGAGGGCATGGCGCCGGCCTCGGGCAGCTTGATGAGGCTGAAGCTGGAGATGTCCTTGTGGTCGCCAATCTCCTTGAGCGCCGCCTCGGGAGGGGCGGCGTCGAGGTTGACCACGCCGATCGCCTCGCCTCCGGGGTGGTCTCGGCCGACGTTCATCCCCGAGATGTTGACCCCGTGTCGCCCGAAGGTCGTGCCAATGAAGCCGATCAGCCCCGGGACGTCCTTGTGGGTGAACACGAACAGGATTCCGTCGAGGTGGGCGTCCATCCGGTAAGGGCCAAGCTTCACCAGCCGCAACGACTTCTTGCCGAAGAGCGCCCCGGCGGCCAGGTACGTCTTACGTTCGGTCGTAACTTCGGCCTGGATCAGGGAACCGAAGTCGCCCGGGTCGGTCGACTTCTCCTCGACGATCGCGACGCCCCGGCTACGGACCAGGGATTCGGCGTTGACGAGGTTGACCTGTTCGACGGTGGCCGCCTCCAGCCAGCCGGCCGCGAAGCTGGCCGTGATGAGCTTGGTGTTCTTGGCGGCAACCTCGCCCCGGTAGCGCAAGGTCACTTCCTTGGCGGGGTTGCGGTCCATCTGGGCGTGCAGCATCCCCAGCCGACGGCTCAGGTCGAGATAGTGCCGCAGGTCATCCAACTCGGCGCGGTCGAGGGTCGCCATGTTGACGGCGAACCGGACCTGACCGCTGCGGAAGAAGCTGATGAGAAGATTCGCGGCCTCGACGGCAACGTTGATCTGGGCCTCCTCGGTCGAGGCGGCAAGGTGGGGCGTCACCAGAACCTTCGGGTGAGGCACCAGGACATTGTCGGGCTTGGGAGGCTCCGGGTCGAAGACGTCGACCGCCGCGCCGGCGACCTGCCCCGAGTCCAACGCCGCGACCAACGCCGGTTCGTCGATCAAACCACCGCGAGCGCAGTTGATCAGCCGCACGCCCTTCTTCATCGCCGCCAACTCCTTGGCCCCAATGAGGTTGCGAGTCTCAGCCGAGAGCGGGGTGTGCAGAGTGATGTAGTCGCAACGGCCCCAAAGGTCATCGAGAGTGGCGACTGCCTCGATCCCCAATTCCGCGGCCTTCTCGGGGGCCAGGAACGGGTCGTAGCCGACGACGCTCATGTCGAACCCCTGCGACCGGCGGGCGACCGCCAGGCCGACGCGACCCAAACCGACCACGCCGAGGGTCTTCCCCTCCAACTGGGTGCCGGTGTACTTGTTGCGGTCCCAGCGCCCTTCCTTCAGGCTGGCGTACGCCTGGGGGACATTCCGCGAGAGGGCCAGCATCAGGGCCATCGTGTGTTCGGCGGTGGAGATCGTGTTGCCGCCGGGGGTGTTCATGACGACGATCCCCTGGCGGGTCGCCGTGGGGACATCGATGTTGTCGACGCCGGCACCGGCGCGAGCGATCGCCTTGAGGCGGGGCTGGTCCTTGAGGATCTCGGCCGTCAACTTCGTGCCCGAGCGGATGACGATGCCGTCAGCCTCGGCCAAAGCCGCCTTCAAGGCCGCAGGGTCCTTCGCCAGCTTGGTGTCGACGATGACTTCCAGGCCGGGGGCGGCTTTCAAGAGGCTCAGGCCCTCCTCGGCCAGGGTGTCCGTCACAAGAACGCGATTCTGAGACACGTCTGAGGCTCCCTTCGTCTGGCATGGCTTGCGGTGGACCCTCGGCGGGCTCTCGGGGACACTTCCCGGGCCTCGGCGCGTGGATCGGCGGGCGAACGCGACGAAATCGGCTCGCCCGATCGCCCGGCGAGCCGCATCAAGTCCGCCCCCAGCTGGGTCGGATCGGCGGATTGTAGCAAATTCCCGACGTGAAGGGGGCGGATGCCCAGAATCCCACCGTAAGGGCGACGGCCCGGTCCCACCGTCAATCACAAGGTCCCGAGGTCACCGGCGATGGATTCACCGGAACCTACGACATGAGGTCGAGTTTTGCCTACGGAGAGACGGGAATCAGGCCACAAGTCTCGTCGGAGTAGGCGATCGCGTGGGCTGGGGGCGATCCCCCAACCTTCCTTGGGACCGGCATGAAGAATCGATCACGGACTACAAGGATCGTACGAGAACCATGCCGGAGTCGACGCGTCCTTCGACCTCCGACCGCCTCAGCCAGTCCTCGGCGTTCCCGTCCAAACGCAGGGCCTCATTGAACTCGGTGTGATCGGAGACAAGGAAGAGTCGCTCTCCGGCGTCGAGGCGTGGAAGGTGCGCCGAGCCGTCCTCCATCAGCGGGAACGGCTCGCCGAACCGGTTGGCGAACCAGACCTGGACCCGGGGCGGGATCAGCCACGACCATTCCGACCGGCCGGTCCCCCAACCGCAGGCATCGGGTTGCAACAGGTAATTTTTGAGTGAAATGGAGTGCTCATGTCCTGGGGAGAGACCCCACGCGGGCAATCGTAGTTCGGCGCTGACGGGGGGACTTAGGAGAGCCGACGGGAAGTCAGGTCACGCTCGTTGACCGGAGGGCTCAATTCCCGTTCGGGATCTTGCCAAGCTTCTGCAAGCATCGGCCGGCCATGTCCCAGACGTAGTAGCTGGCTTCGCGGTCCTTACGATTTGCCAGCGGGCTCCCCTTCTGCATGCGGATAACGGCCTGGACCTGATCGTAGCAGGCCTGGTATTCGCCCTTGGCATAGAGACGGAGGGCCTTCTCCCAGAGGATCGAGAGCGGGCCGGGGTCGGGCTTGACGCCCGCCTTGGCCAGGTATTCCTTGGCCACGTTGATCGGTACGGCCATGCAGATGGCCCCGGGCTCCTGGCTGGCCGCGCCCACGTTGATCGCGATCACCCGGCCCTGGGTGTCGAGCACGGGCCCTCCGCTGTCGCCGTGGTTGATCGCCGCCGTCATCTCGAATGCGTCCCACCCGGCCTTCATGCGCTTACTCTGGCTGAACTGACCGCCCCGTGAGCTGACCCGGAAGCGGGCCTCTGCCTCCATCGCGTCGGCGTTGAAGGCGTTCGCGGGCAACCCCAGGGCTTGCACACGGTCCTGGGGCAGGACGTCCTCGGAGTTTCCCAGGGGTAGGCAGATCAGGCGGTCGCCCTGGATGTCGCTCAACCACGCTTCGAGCGTGCCAGGGGGCAACTTCCTCTCCCGGCTGATCTTCACGAGTCGCGCCTGCTCCTCGGGGGCGAATGTGACCTTGAGGACGGCGACGTCCTTGCCGGGCATGGGCTCTCCCAGGGCCAGGACGGTGGCGGGTACGGAAATCTCCTCCGGCTTGAGGGAGATGGCCTCGATCAACCCTCGCTGACGGAGCAGCGCGGAGGCTTTCGCCTGATTAACTTTGAAGTCGAGGACGACCCGAATCGAACGGCTCCTCGACGCGACGACCTCGACCCGAGGGGCGTACCAGCGGAAGAGGCCCGCCATGATCGTTCGGACGTCACCATCCCCCAGCCCTGCCACACCCAGGGCCCGTTCAAAGGTTTGGCAATCCTCCACGATCGATGGCTGGATCAGGGACCAGTTATCCGGTGAGTGCCGCTCCACCGCGAGGGTCACAACGTGCGCGTTGGTCAGAAGGATCCCCTCTCGGCTGATGGCGAAGGCGCTTCCCTTCTGGGCCACGGCTCCCGAAATGGTGCTCCGGACTCGCTCCTCGGACGCGCGGAGATATTTATCCGGGTTGTTCCCCAGAAGGATCCATGCGCGGTCGGCGTCGGTCAGCGCCGCGCCCTCGGCACCCTTGACCGTGCCGAGGTCCTCCCGGATCGCCCGAAGGTCCAGCGTGGCCGACTTGGGATATTCCGCCTCGACGTCGGCTTCGACGGCCACGACGAAAACGGCCGGTTGGCCCCTCAGCGTGACCATCCCCTCGGGGAACGGCTCCTCCGCCCCCTCCGCGAAATTCCTCACGCAAGCGAGCAGCGCCATCCCGAGACAGTACCAGGGCTTCATCGGTGGAATTCCCTTTGAGGTCAGCCCAGCGGACGCACCGACGGGACAATTTCGCTCACAGCCGAACTCTTGAGAAAATGAGATGAAAACCGGTTATCGAATACAAGGGCGTTGCACGTTTCCATCGCCGCTTCCGAGCGGGTAAACGATCGAGCCAACCAACGGAGGGGTGCGAATTGTCAGGCCATCAACCCGACACGCGATCGGGCTCGCCGACACGACGAAGGCGAGCCAACCTGCTCAAAAGGTCTCTGTTTGCGCCGCCGCCGCGGGCCGGGCGAGCAAATTTCTCGCGCGTCTAACCCGTCACATCGTTCTTTTCTTTTGCGGGCGACAGGTCCGACGTTCCGCCCACGCAAGCGCAATGAACGCAACGACGACATCGAAGGCGGGACCACTGCCACCCGTGGCCGTGACACCCTCAAAACGCCCGTGGTGGGCATGGTGGAAGGCAGGTTCAAGCCCAAAGTCATGGGAGTCACGCGGGAGGGATCGTTTGTCAGAATCGCGCTCGGCGTCGGCGCCCCCAATGCTCGGCACCATCAGCCGAGTCCCGTTCGCCAACGCGATCAGATCTCAAGAACCGATGCTCTCGGTTTCCGCATCGCTTCGGCGCGTGGATCGGGGGGCGAACGCGACGAACTTGGTTCGCCTGATGGCCCGGCGAGCCGCATCAAATCCGCCCCCAGTTGGGTCGGGGGAGTGCCGCAAATTCCCGGAGTAAAGAGGGCCGGCGACGAGAATCCCCACGTCGGGGCCGCGGGCCGCGCTCAATTCTAAGACTCCCTCGCTTCCGCCAGTTGATCCACCGGAATGTAAGACCCGAGGTCGAGCGTAGAATACTCCGCGACGGAAATCAGGCCACAAGATCCATCAGAATAGGCCACCGCATGGGCTGGCGGTGATCGTCGATCGAGGCGAGGCACATAGGTGAAAGGTCGATCGCACACGGCGAGGATCGTCCGGGGGCTTCGATACCGAGCCTCAATCGGGGCGGTTGTCACCAGGATGCGGCCCTTCGACATGGAAAACTCGCCATGGTCGGCCGGGTCGGAGCGTTCCGCAGTGGTCGCCCCGACCAGGGAAAAGAGGTGGTCGGGTCGGGCCTCCGCGTTTTTCAGCAGGCGCGATCCGCAACACCCCACCAAGAAGAGGGCTTCGGTGTTGCCGCTACAATTCGTATGCGGAGCCGCTGGAAGCAGAAATCCGACGACGCTAACTCCAAGCGTCAGAATCCAGAGGAATCGAAGCAACCACCGCATCCGCGTTCCTGGAATCAATTCCGCTCAGCCGAGGCGACCGGCCCGGCGATCAATCCAGAGTCAAGATCGAAGGTCATGCCAGCCCTGAGGGTCTGAGTGGCGAACTGCCGGGCCGTTTCCTCGACCTTGGCGTCCTTGCGGGCGTCGATGACGACCACCTCGCTGGCCCCGATGACCTCGAACTGCCGTCCGGTGACCACGACGGCCGTCGCCTCGTCGATCCCGATGCCGACGAGGTCCGGGTGAGACAGCACGACGCCTTTTAATCGGTCAAATCGCTTGCGACGGAGAAAATGCTGGTCGACGATGACCTCGGGCCAAAGCCCTAATCCTTCGGAAAGGCGAACGGTATCGGCCTTGCCGCCACTCCAGCCGGCAATCATGACGCGCGACATGGCAGCGGCTCCAGCGCTGGTGCCACCGACGATGGCCCCGTCGTGGAAGCGGGCGCGGATCGCCTCGGGCAATCCGGTGTCGGCCAGGGCTTCCATGAGGAGAGTCTGACTTCCTCCCCGCACCCAGATCAAGTCGGCCGACTCGATGGCGCCGAGGGCGATCCGCGGTTGCTTGGGGTCGAGTATGACGACCTCCCTGGCCCCGACCTCTTGCCAGCGAGCAGCGACTTTCTGGCCGCCTTCGGGGTCGCGTGAGGCCTGGGGGACCACGACGACCTTGGCCTTGGGCCCGCCGGCCATGTCGAGGATGCGGGCGTAAACCTCGGGCGGGGTGGCCCCGCCTCCCACAATGACCAGGTGGCCCCGGGGCGGCCCTTCGGGTTGCGCGGGCAGCGCCGTCATCGCGATCAAAATCGTCCAGAATGTCATTGGAGATTTCCGGGTCGCGTGCCGAGGTTGGGCGGCCTCATGCCCCCATTGGGCGATCAGCCTCAGCTATCTTAGCATTGCCCGTGCCGAACCCGGTTCGAGCGGTCCGCGAAGACCCCGTAGGAGGGGTCTCCCAGGCCGGGCAAGGCACTGTCGGCGTCGCCGAACGATGCGACTGGCTGGCCGAGGCCCTGGAGCATCCCCAGATGCAGCGAACTCAGCGGCGTGTCGGGGCGGTAGTGGAGGTGACGACCGGGGGCCAGGGAGCCGCCGCCCCGTCCGCCCAGTAAGGTGGGGATGTCGTGGGGGTCGTGAGCGTTGCCGTCTCTCAGGGCCGAGCCGAAGAGGACCATCGAGTGGTCGAGCAATGTCCCGTCCCCCTCGGGGATCGCCTTCATCCGTCCCAATGCGTAGGCGAATTGCTCGACATGCCAGCGGGCGATGAGCTCGTACTGCTTGAGTTTCTCGGGATCGTTGGAGTGGTGCGACAACTCGTGGTGGGCGCCCTTGACCCCGTCAAGGAACGAGAAATTCTTGTTGCTGACGGAGTTACCGAACATGAACGAGGCGACCCGGGTGGTGTCGGCCTGGAAGCCCAGAATCATCAGGTCGAGCATGATCCGGGCGTGTTCGGTGTGGTCGAAGTCACGCTCGAAGACCCGGCCGGGGTCTCCTTTGTGGAGGTCAATACGTCCCTTGAGAGCGGCGATCGCCTGGCGGGCCGCGGGGTCGTCCTGGTAGCGGACGCCTCGGTGGGCGGCCTCGAAGACAATGCGACGCTCGACCGAGCGGACCGACTCCAGGTAGTCATCAAGTTTGCGGCGGTCGTCGCGGCCGACCCGTCCCCTCAACGACCGGGCGTCCTCGCGGACCAGGTCGAGGATACTGGCGTCGTCGGCATCGGAGCCGCCCGAGCCGTTGCCGTCGCGGAAGAGGCGGTCGAACGCCTGTCGGGGGTTCAACTCCCGGGCGACCGGCGTCGTCGGAGTCGCCCAGGAGATGTGGCCGCCATAGAGCCGGGTGAACCCGACGTTGACGTCGACGCCCGTGGAGATCGGCTCGACCCCGAGTTCCAGGGAGGGCAGTCGCGTCAGGTTGCCGACACCCCGGGCCACCAACTGGTCCAGCGAGACCCCGCCGCTGTCCAGTTCCGAGCCAGTAGTGCGGCGGATGGTGGTGCCGGTCAGCCAGGCGGCGTCCTTGGTGTAGTGGCCATCGCCGGTGCAGGTGGCGCGATGCGTCAAACCCGAAAGGACCAGCACCTCGTCCTTGACGGCCGCCAGCGGTTGGAGAGTCGGCGAAAGCTCATACCCGGCGCCGACTTCCTTCGGGGTCCAGGTATGGGGGTTGACGCCGTTGGGGAAGAACAGGCAGGCCAAACGGACCGGAGCGACACCTTCCCCAGCCGCTGGGCCGGCGAGCAGGCGCGCGGAGGGCCGCATCGCGTCGAGCAATGGCAGGCTAAGGGTCACGCCGAGCCCTCGGAGGGCCACCCTCCGGGAAATCGTGGTCGAGCGGCTCATCGTGTGGTTTTCCCGGGTTCAGGCTCGGCGTTTCGGCGGTACTGGAAAGGATAGCTACGGACGACCTCGGAGATCAGGGCCGGGGCGCGGTTTTGCGAGGCTCCGAGGTTGGCGACGATGGTTTTCAACGTCGACGAGTCATAAGGTTCCAGACCCCGGTGCAAGGCGTAGGCCAACAACCGCCCAACCAAATTGCGGAGGAACTGATCCTTCCGGGTCGTCACCAGGAGTTTCTTTAACTCGCCCGGGCCGTTGAAGGTCGCGCCGTTGGGCAAGGTTCCCGAGGCATCGACCTGTTGGTCGGCGATGGTGGATCGCCAGCGGCCCACCGGGTCGAAGTTCTCCAGGCCGAAGCCCAGGGGGTCCATCTTCGAGTGGCAAGAGGCGCAGGCGGCCTCGGAACGGTGCTGTTCCAACTGCTTGCGGAAGGTGAGGCCGTCCTTGGGTTTATCGCTGGCCGGGAGGGACTTGATCATGGGCGGCGGCGGGGGCGGAGGGGTGCCCAGCAATTCCTCGAGAACCCACTTGCCCCGCAAAACCGGGCTGGTCCGCAAGGGATAAGACGTGGAGATCAGCACGGCCCCCATTCCCAAAACGCCGCCCCGGTTGTGGTCGGGCAAAGGGACGCGACGGAAGTTCGGTCCCGAGACGTCCGGCAGGCCGTAGAGCCGGGCCAGGGGCTCGTTAACCACGGCGTAATCGGCGTCCAACAGGTCGGTCACCGGGGCGTCGGCCGCCAGCAGGTGCTGAAAGAAGGCCAGTGGCTCCTCGATCAGGGCCGCGCGGACCTCAGAGGTGAACTCGGGGAAGCGATGGTGGTCGGGCTCGGCGCCGGAGAGTCCGGCGGTCCGCAACCACTGGGCGACGAACCCTTCGGCCAAAGCCCGGGAGCGGGGGTCGGCCAGCATCCGCTGGACCTGGCGGTCAAGTTCGGCTGGCTCTCGCAGGGCCGAGCGGTTGGCCAGGTCGAGCAAAACCTCATCGGGCGGGGCGGACCAGAGAAAATAGGAAAGACGTGAGGCCAATTCGTAGTCATCGACCCGATACGGCCCCTCGACGTCCCGGGCCCGTTCGGCGAGGAAGAGGAACCTGGGAGAGACGAGGACCGCTCGCAAGGCCGGCCTCAGGGCGCGGTCGAACGGCTCGCCGCGACCGGCGGCCTTGCGGTAGAGGGTGAGCAACGGTTCGAGGTCGGCCGCGTCGGCGGGACGTCGGAAGGCCCGGGAGGCGAAGGCGTTCAGGCAGCGGCGGGCGGCTTCCTCGTTGGAGAGGTCCGGGCCGGGCTGAGCGATCTTCCAGCGGGCGGGGTCGGCCCGGTCAAGGGCCTCGGTGGCGGCGGTCAGGTAGTGTTCCATCAGCAGCGGCGAGACGAACAGGGTCGCGCCATTGTTGTCAAAGCCCGAGCCGCCACCGCCGTCGGGGGGGAAGGCGTCGGCCGGGTGGGTGTCGACGCCCAGCAGGTCGCGGATCGAGTTGTTGTACTGGCTCCGGGTCAATCGCTGGATGGGCCCGGGGCCGGGGTCGCTCGGGCGTTCGACCGAGTCCAGGGCGAGGCGAAGCACCTGCACGGCCCGGGAGCGCTGGACTTCCTCGGGCGAGGGTTTCCCCTCGGGAGGCATCGAACGATCTTCCAGGGCGTCGGCAACCTTGCCCCAAAGCTCGGGCGCCTCGTTCAAGGTCTGAGTCGGGTCTCGCTGGACGGCTCCAAGGTCAATTCCTCCCTTGGGCATCTTGCCGCCGTGGCAACCCAGGCAGGTCGACGCCACCAAGGGGCGGACGTCGCTCTCAAAACTCGGCCCCTCGGCCAGGACGGGAACGGCCGTAACCGCCATCGCCAGCCCGAGGGCCGCGACCCTCCGCATTCCATGGCCTCCATCGCCGCGCTGCATCCCAAAGTCTCCAACGCGACGATATGCCGGATTGCTTGGTCTCCTCTCAATTGTCGGTCGTGACCCCAAAAACTTCAACGCGGATGCCCGAGGACAGTTGAGGAGACCGCCTTGCAAGCCTCCGTGAGCGAGCAGGTCAACCCAGTCCCACGCCATCTCGAACGATCAAGCGGATCGGCCAGCCTCCGTGGACTCAATGGCCGAGCCGCTCAGAGTCGCCCAGACTTCCGGAATCGACCAAGGCGGGGGGTTGATCTTTAGCCCTACTACAGTTGTCGATATTGAGAATGACCCCTTTTTTCCTTTCGAGTCCCTTTAGTCCTCTTCGGCCTCCGCTTCGAGAGAGCCGGCGGGCGGCGACGGCGGGGGCGTCGCGGGCACCGAACCCGTCGACTTCCGCCAGAACGCGCAACCTTGAACCTCCCCAAACACGTTGGGGGAGGCACGGTGTTCAACGTAGTTGATCAGGTGGGGGAATTTGTACAACGCCTTGGACAGGTGTGCATGGACCTTGCGGAAGGGTTGGTCCAACTTGTAGTACTCGAGTGCGTCGACGAAAAGTCCCTGCTGCCTCCACATGAGCCGGCGGATCAATTCGTGGCTGCTAAAGGCGGAGTTCATCTCGGCGATGGCATCCGGCACGTGGGCGAGGAGAGCTGCGTAGTTGTGAGGCATCGGTTGTAGGCTCCCCGCGATCGGCTTGGGCGTCCATGGGCATGGCCGCTCATTCTACCCGTGATGGCCCCGATCACCCACGGGCAAGGCCCGAGACGCGGAAGAGGGTCGCGGGAAAGGGGTCACTCTGAATATCGACAATTGTCGTACACGTACTTTGCTTCGCCGCGAAAAATGGTAGCCACCAGCCTCCGGATCGCACAAAACTTGATTGCCTCTTTCCCACCCCACAATCTGCGATTCCCTTTGCTTCGACGCAGCCAACCATTACACAGGATCTCCGAACCAACTCCTTCATCCTAAGATCGTCAGCTTTCGCCCACGAAACGACATTGCGGATGCCTACGGCCCCGCCCGGTACAATCGGTCTGGTTTACGACCGCGAACTCTTGACAATCTACCTAGCAGTAGATAGATTTCCCATGACGACGAACTCCACCCGAGGCGCAGTGCTTGATGTGGCCGAGGAACTGGTGCAGACGCGGGGCTTCCACTCGTTCAGCTTCCGGGACCTGGCCGAGCGGGTGCGGATCAAGTCGTCGAGCGTTCATTACTACTTCGCCACCAAGGGGGAGTTGTGCCAGGCCCTGATCGCCCGCCAGCGCGAGCAGTTGGAGGCGGCCCTTGCGTCCTTTGATGATCAAGGCTTGGACCCTCCTGGACGTCTGGAGCAGTATGCCTCGGTGTATCAGGGAACCTTGGAAACCGGCAACCGGATGTGCCTATTCGGGATGCTTGCCTCGGACTTCGGGACTCTGGGAGAGGCGATCGCGGGGGATCTCCGCCAGTCCTTCGACCTCCAGGTGCGCTGGCTCTCGGGAGTCCTGGCCGAGGGGCTCGGAGACGGCTCCCTTTGGTTCGAGGGGTCCGTCGAGGGCGAAGCCCAGCTGCTGCTGACGTCCCTGGAGGGGGCGATGCTTGTGGCCCGGGTTTACGAGGACCCTTCGCGATTCGAGGCGGCCTCCCGGTTGATTCTTGACAGGGTCCGCCCCACTCCCCGACCCATCTGAACGCCATCCCGTCGGTGCCGCAAAGGTTTTAAGGCGCCACTCTTTGAGGGTGGTGACCCTTGGAAGTCCACGCGACGGCTGAGGACGGTACCCGGCTCCCGGCCGGATGGCTCAATCGCGATGCGATGTGTCCCTTTCCCCTTTCGGAGCAAGCCTCATGACTTCCCCGTGGATCTCGAAAGTCGGCCTCGTCCTGGCCGCGGGCTGCCTGACTCTGGGCAACCCCGGTTGCAGCCCCAGCGAGCCCGAACCGGCCGTAACTCCTGCCCCCAAGATGGAACCCGGAAAGATGGAACCCGGAAAGATGGAACCCGGAAAGATGGAAGACAACAAGATGGAACCCGGAAAGATGGAAGACAGCAAGATGGAGTCGGACAAGATGGAAGACGGCAAGATGGAATCGGGCAAGATGGAAAAGACTCCGTGATTTTGACGACCCACTGATCCTTCTTTCTCCTGGTCCTGGCGGCTCGCACGACCGAGGGTGGGCGGGCCGTCGGGCTCGGCTGGGAGGCTTGCCCCGTGGCGCGTTTGGAACGGAAACATGCCTTGCCGACGAGGGTTTTTCACTGGGTCAACGGCCCGGTCCTCGCCGTCATGATCTATAGCGGATTGCTGATCTACTGGGCCAACGATGTGTACCGCTTGCGGGTGGGACGGATCACGTTGTTCCACTTCTTCCCGGAAGGGTTCTACCGGGTGCTGGGGCTGGGGCATCGGCTGGCCGAGGGGATGGCCTGGCACTTCGCGTTCATGTGGATTTTTGCCATCAACGGGATGCTGTATGTCATCTTTACGGCCCTCAGTGGCGAGTGGCGTTACCTGCTGCCCAACAAGGACACCCCGGCCGAGGCGTTGCAGGTCGTGCTGCACGACATGGGGATCCGCAAGGCCCCCCTGCCCCGCCGCAAGTTCAACGGAGCCCAGCGACTGGCTTACACAGGCGTCGTATCAATGGGAGCCGGGTCGCTGCTGACGGGCCTGGCGATCTACAAGCCGGTGCAACTCGCGTGGCTGACGATGCTGATGGGTGGGTACGAGTGGGCCCGCTTCTGGCACTTCGCCTTGACCCTCGGCTACGTGGGATTTTTCGTCATCCATATTACGCAGGTGATTCGGGCGGGTTGGAACAACTTCCGAGCGATGGTCATCGGCGTGGAACTGGCACGCGACGAGGAGCCGAGTTATGAATCCGCCGGAACGAGCCGACGGGACTGAGACTTCGCCGAGCGAACCTCTTCGCGACGACAAAAGTGCGAATCCCTCTACTGCCGACCTTCTGTCGAGAATGTCGAGAAGAGGGTTCGTCACCGCCGGAGGGGTCGTGCTGGCTGGTTGGGCGGCCTGGCGCTGGCTGGTGAGCCGGTCCCAGGACGAGGGAATCTCCTGGCCCCTGCGTCGGGTCCTGGAAGCCGATGAGCGGGTGGCCCGCGAGACCTTTCGTCCCGGCGGTCGTGCCCCCGAATTCGTCCCGAGCCGGGCGTCCAGGCCTCGGGTCAACGGCATGATCGGCATGACCGCGGCGCCAGGTCGCTTGCGTCCCGTGGACCCCGACGCCTGGCGGGTCGAGGCTCGGGGAGGGGCCGGGGATGTTCGTTCGCTGAGCCTTGCCGAGATCCGCGCCTTGCCGAGGTTCGAGCAGGTCACTGAGTTGAAGTGCATCGAGGGGTGGAGCACCGTGGTCCGCTGGGCCGGAGTTCGGCTAAGCGACCTGGCCGCCTTCACCGGCCTCGCCTCGCGATCGCACCGACCCTATAACGCGAGCCACCCGCCGAACGACCTGTATGACTATGTGTCGCTGGCCACGCCCGACGAAATCTATTACGTCGGGTTGGACCGGGCCTCGGCCCTTCATCCTCAGACCTTACTCGCCTATGAACTGGACGGACGGCCGCTGAGCCCGGCTCATGGGGAGCCCTTGCGGCTGGTGATCCCGGTCAAGTACGGCATCAAGCACATCAAGCAGATCGGCCGAATCAGCTTCACCGACCGACGCCCCGCCGATTACTGGGCCGAGCGCGGCTACGACTGGTACTCAGGTCACTGAACACTCAGCGTCCCGCGTGCTTCGGCAAAGGGACAAGGGTTGAACTTGGCGACCATGACCAACCAGGCCAGTGGGTCGAGGTGGAGAGTCCGGTTTCTAGACTTGTGGCGGACACTCCCTTGGGAGTGAAGAGGCTCGAGGAACTCCCGCGACCGTCCGAGGGTCTTCCTCCCGGCTAGACCTGAACTGTACTTACCGGGGGAATGGCTATGTCATGCCGCAAGGTTGAGCAGCCTATCGGCGGCGGCTTGAATTTCTTCCTCAGTGACCCCGCGGCGTAGAGTCGCACGGATTTCCTCGCCCATCAGTTCACGACGCCGCGCCATCCGCTTGCCTGCGTGGATCGGGCGGCGTGAGATCGTGTCCCACGGCGAGGCCGAGCGGTTCACCAATTCCTCCGCTTTGCGGCCCCACGCTACGCCTCGGTCAGCGTGAACGTCCACGGGCAGACGGCCCCCCCGATGTTCGCCCACGTGAATCGCACTTGCTGCTAGCCGACCCCGACGACCTCCTTGCAATCCCGGAAGGTGATCTCCAGGCTGAAGCGGTCGGCGACCGTTCCCAGGATGCCGGCGACGCTCGCCGCGGTTTCGGTGCGGAAGAACGCCCACCAGCCAGTCGGCTCGTCCTCCCGCACGACCCGGATCGCCCGCCGGCCGGCCGCCAGGTCGCCAGGGAGGTCTTATACCGCTTGACCGACCCCTCCTCGTCCAGGTCGAACGTGTCGGTGGACCAGCCGCGCCGCTGGCCAGCCCGCTTGGCCAGGTCGATTTCATCCGGGCCGTGGGTCGGGGAAGGGTCGCGTCGCATCCCCCCAGCGGCTTCGGCCCGGGCAAGCTCCGAAGGGCCTCGTCCTCACGGTGCCGGCTGACCATGGTCATCCCGAGCGACCTGGCCGGCTTGGGGAGCGGCGGTCCCGTGCGGCAGCGAGCCGGGAGAATCACTGGCACGGGGCAGGCGTCGGGTGGGAAGATGTCATCGGGGGCCGGCTCCATTGGGGTTGTCAGGCAGTGTGGTAACCTCCATCGTTCCGGTCGGGCCGGCCCTCGTCTACATTTGGTTGTGAAGTACGGGAGGCTCTCCGCGTGGGCACGGCCGAGCATGACCCTAGCCGCCGGGACGGGGTGGGCACGTGGGCTGTGGAGTCACGCGAAGCCGCCCCCGCCCGGGCCCCGGAGTTCGGGCCGAGGTATTTCCAGGTGATCTTCGACGAGTTTGCGGAGAGGGCCGGGGCCCGCTTCCCGCGATGGTCCGAACCGCCCGGGGATCGATACGCCCTCTTCGACCGACCCGAAGGGGGAGCCGGGTTCCAAGTCGATCTCGATCTGGAGTCCATCATCGTGTGGGGAGTTGACGGGCAGGTGGACTACGGCGACTGGGGCTTCGATCAGGCACCCCCTTCGGTGGATCTTCTCCAACGTCTCATCAGGAGGGACCGTGGCGGGACCGGGGCTATATTGTCGAGGGTATGAGCCGATGAGCATTCAGCGCGGCTATTGCAAAATCCCGGAGATTGCGGTCTCAAAATCTCCTACACTAGATTTCCCCCTACCACCCATCACCTCGCGGACCCAGCCCCCAGGCGACTCGATCTGGTCTTCGGGTCGAGGATGAGGCGACGATGCAACAACCCGCGGACCGTCCCAATGGGCGACCAAAACCGTGGAGCGGTGACGATTTCCGCTCGATTGTCGACTATCTCCGCCAGCGTCCCGGCGGCACTCCCCCGGACCACCGCCTCAGCCTGCTCCAGGCCCGGCTTCAGGTCCGCCTCATGTCCCAAGGGGTGACCAGCTTCACCGCCTTCCGGGACAAATCGTTGCGGGAAGATCCCGAAGGGCCGGGGATGCAGCTCCTCACCGACCTGACCACGATCAACCACACGAATTTTTTCCGCGAGGAGCCGCCCCTCCGGACCTTGGCGAATTGGCTGGCGGCCCGCTCTCGGTCGTCGCCCAATGCCCCCGCCCCACCAAGGGTTTGGTCGGCGGGGTGTTCCGCGGGTCAGGAACCTTATAGCCTGGCCATGCTGCTGGCCGAGGCGCTACCACCCCCGTCGCCACGGATGCCCGAGATCCATGCCTCCGACGTTTCCCTGGAAATGATTCGCACGGCGGCACGGGCGATGTACCAGGAACGGGAAGTCGTCGAGGTTCCCGTCGATCGGCTGCACCGCTGGTTCCTCCGCGGACGCGGCCCCCGTCGCGGCACGTTTCGCCTGGTGCCCGAGATCCGCGCCATGACCCGATTCCAACACTTCGACCTTCGTCAGGAAAACTGGCCGATTCCGGCGGACTTTGACGCGATCCTCTGCCGCAACGTGGCGATCTATTTCGAGGAAGCCGAACGCGTCCAGTTAATCGACCGCCTGGCCCGTCGCTTGAAGCCCGGGGGCTTGCTGGTGGTGGGCAATTGCGAGATTCTGCCAGATCGACCCGGCTTGCTGGAGCGGCACGCCCCGTCCACGTTCCGGAGGGTCGCGCCGTCATGAACCCCCAAGAAATCCTGGTCGTCGACGATAGCGCCGTCGTCCGCCAGTCGGTCAAGGCGATCCTTGAGGAAGAGCGCCCCCCCTATCGCGTCCTGCTGGCCCGCGACCCCTACGAGGCGGTCGAGGTGCTCGCCAGGTCGATTCCCGCGGCGATCGTCTTGGACGTCGAGATGCCGCGGATGGACGGCCTGACGTTTCTCAAGAAGTTGATGAGGCAGCACCCACTGCCGGTTTTGATCTGCACCGACCACGTCGACCGGGGCTTGACTGGCCTCCAGATGGGGGCTCGGGGCGTGGTCGGCAAACCCGACTGGAACGACACCTCGGCCCTGGCAACCTGGGGAACTCGGCTTCGCGACAACCTGAGGACCATCGTCGCCTCGTCATCGAAGATCGAGTCGAAGGCCCTGGGCTCGGGTCGCAGTTCCGCCGACCTGATCCTGCCCCACCGTCCCGCCACGCCGAGAACTCCCGGCTCCGAGCGCCTGGTCGTCGTCGGAGCAAGTACCGGAGGCGTCCAGGCGATCAGTAAATTATTGGCCGACCTGCCGGGTGATGCCCCGGGGGTGGTGATCGTCCAGCACATGCCCCCGACCTTCACGGCGAGGTTCGCCGAGCGCCTGGACGCTGATTCCGGGATCGCCCTGCACGTCCGAGAGGCTCAGAATCACGAACTGGTCCGCGCCGGTACGGCGTTGGTCATCCCCGGCGACCTCCACGGCCTGGTCCGCCGCAACGGCGCGGGGTATCGGATTGAACTGGTGGATGGCCCCAAGGTCGCCGGCCACCGACCCAGTGTCGACGTCCTGTTTCGCTCCGCCGCGCAGGCCGCGAGCACACATGCCGCCGGCGTTCTTCTCACGGGCATGCTCGCCGACGGCGCCGTGGGTTTGCTGGAGATGCGAGAGGCCGGCGCGTTCACCATCGCCCAGGATCAGGCGACCTGCCTGGTCTTTGGCATGCCTCGCGAGGCGATCCGCCTGGGAGCGGCCGGCCAGGTTTTGCCTCTACCCAAAATCGCCGACGCGGTGATGTCCTGGGTGGCCCAGACGCCCTGAGAATTCCGACTATCCCGGTGACCCAACACCTGCACGGTGAGACGTCGGCGGAGGTGCTTCCCTACCCGAGTGGTCATCGGGAGCATATTTCTTGCGACGCTCGGTCACCGGGTCGCTGGCGGGGGCGTCGCGATCGGTGCCCCGATGCCAGGACAACCACCCCAGGCCGAGTACTGCGAGCAAAACCAGAACGATCACGGCGAGCAGTACGGATCGCTTCAAGATGGGCGCTCCCCGAGAGGGGGTGGCCGCGAGGGCGAAGTGTCTTAAGAAACTACCCGCGAGAAGACTCGATGGCGAGAGGAAACCCCACGGAATCAGGGTGACTTCGGCTCGCCCTTGCCCAGATCCCGAGCGACCTTACCTGCCGAGGTCAGGGCCACCTGGAATGTGTCGCCCCGAGGCCCCGGGGGCAGCCACACCTTCAACCACGGAGATCCTTTGGACACCACTTCCAGACACCGCCCTCTGGAGGAAGCCAGTGGTTGAAGGTCCCTCACCTCGGTGATGGCCGCCAGCTCGATCGCCTCAACCCCCCCGTCGGCTCGCACGACCAGGCGTCGGGTCGTCAGCAGCGCTAAGTCAGCAGGATTGGTTTCGGGACCGCGACTGAGGGCGATCACCTCATCCCCCGCCTCGTTCATCTTGTGGGAGTCGATCACCGCGAAGTCGGAGGCGTCCATCGCGTCGGCGAGCTTGACCTCCAGCGACCTTCCCACCGCGACCGCTGGGGCGGGCAGAGCGTTGATTACATGATTGATCCGCAAGAAATAGAAGGCCACCAGACTCCCGACCGCGGCGACCACGACCAGTTGAATGTAACCCAAAATCATCCCGGCCTGGGCCAAGGATCGGCCACCCAGCCGTCCGCGCTCCTCGCGGATCTGAGAGACAGCGGCATGACCGGTCACCACGGCGATCAGGGCCCCCAGCACCGGCAGTACCGGCCAGGCGAGGATGCCGAAGACCAGGCTCACGACGGCCAGGGCGCTATTGGGCCGTTCCATCGAGGAGAGGCCGACGTCCGACTTCTCCAGCGGGGGATGAAAATCATGGTCGTGTAGCCGCTGCATGATCGGTCCCCAGGAATGGATTCGCGCCCTCAACCCGGGCCAGGTCTCTCCTCGGGATTCGCCACCCGACCGCGAATCTTACCCGCTTTGCCCCAACGATGGGATTTGACCCCGCTCGGGTCTTTCCCCTTTCGGAGTTCCTGGCCGATTCCGTCGGATCGGGTCGGGAATTCTCCAGAATCTGGACCTCGCTCCTGGAGGGATGGGGGCTTGTGCGGTTGCCGGGCCCCCCCTACATTACCACCTGGTTTTCTTGTCCCAACTTCGTCCCTCGACGCGAGCGAGTCCAGCGATGGCCGATTTCTTCCCCGACGTCCCCAAGATCGTTTACGGCGGCCCGAAGTCGCGCAACCCGCTGGAGTTCAAGCATTACAACGCGGAGGAAATGGTTGGGGGCAAGACGATGAAGGACCACTTCCGGTTCTCGGTCGTCTACTGGCACACCTTCGCCAACCCCCTGTCCGACCCCTTTGGCCCCGGCACGGCCGTCCGCCCCTGGGACAGTGACGTCGGCTCGCTGGAGAACGCCCGGACCCGCGTCCGCGTCGCCTTTGAGTTCTTCGAGAAGCTGGGCGTCCCCTACTACTGCTTCCACGATCGCGACGCCTCGCCCGAGGGCAAGACCCTCAAGGAAAGCCACGCCAACCTCGACGTCATCGCCAAGGATCTGAAGGAGCAGCAGGACCGCACCGGCATCAAACTCCTCTGGGGCACTGCCAACCTATTCAGCAACCGCCGGTACGTCCACGGCGCCGCCACCAGCCCCAACTTCGACGCCTTCGCCTTCGCCGGGGCCCAGGTCAAGAAGGCCCTGGAAACCACCCTTATGCTGGGCGGCGGCGGCTACACGTTCTGGGGGGGTCGGGAAGGGTACATGACCCTACTGAACACCGACGTCAAGCGAGAACTCGACCACCTCGGCCGCTTCCTCCACATGGCCGTCGACTACGCCAAGTCGATCGGCTTCCACGGCCAGTTCTACATCGAGCCCAAGCCCAAGGAACCGACCAAGCACCAGTACGACTCCGACGTCGCCGCCTGCCTCAACTTCCTGCGCACCTACGGGTTGCTCGACCACTTCAAGCTCAACCTCGAAACCAACCACGCCACCCTCGCCGGCCACGACATGTTCCACGAGCTGGAAGTGGCCCGGACCTCCGGAGCGCTCGGCTCGATCGACGCCAACACCGGAGATCCGATGCTCGGCTGGGATACCGACCAGTTCCCCACCGACATCTACCTGACCACCTACTGCATGCTGAGCCTCTTGAGAATGGGCGGCCTGACCACCGGAGGCGTCAACTTCGACGCCAAGGTCCGCCGAGAGAGTTTCGAGCCAGTTGACCTCTTCCACGCGCACATCGGCGGGATGGACGCTTTCGCCCGCGGCCTGAAAATCGCCCAGGCGATCGTCGACGACGGCCGCCTCGACACCTTCCTCAAGGACCGCTACCAAAGCTGGAACGGCGACCTCGCCAAGAAGGTCGAGGCCGGCAAGGCGACCTTCGCCGACCTGGAGTCGTACATCCTGCCCAAGGGGGACGTTACTCCCAACGTCAGCGGTCGTCAGGAGTTCTTGGAAAACCTGATCAACGAGTTCGTCTGAGACAGAAGACCGTCACGAGTCGCGGGTGGGTCGGATCTCGACCCACCCCGCTTTCTCCTCGAACCGTCGAATTCAGGGCTGAGCGTCCGAGGACTTCCCGACTTCGCCTTGGAGCAAGAGGAACCGCGAGAGCATCGCGTTAATCTGGTCGGGCACTTCGAGAGGGGAGAAATGCCCGGAGCCCAGCGTCTGGCCAACCAGGATTTGGGGGCAGGCCGACCGGAGCCGACCCAGGTCGACCATCATTCTCGACGCGCCGAGGTAGGCGATCGGGACCCGGCACCCCGAGAGGGCCTTCGTGGCATCGTAGTGGGTGATGTGGCTCGCGAAGGCCTAGGCCAGGACATGCTGTTCGGTCCTGGTCATGGTGGAAAGGATCTGAGCTTTCCTCGACGGATCGTCGGTCGGCAGGAAGAGTCCCGAAAGGGCATTCCGCAGGGGCTCCAGGTAGCCTTCGCCCTGCAAGGCCACCGCGAACGGCCTCAAGGAGTCGAGGAACCCGTCGGGCGGTAGCAGGACACTGTCAATCATCACAATCGCCGCCGCGAGGTCCGGCCTCCCCGCGGCCAGTTCCAGGGCGATGGCGCCCCCCATGCTATGCCCGACCACGACCGGACGCTCCAGCCCGAGTTCGCTGCACAACCACGCGAGGTCGGCCACGAAACCGTCGATCGAGTAATTCTGGAGGGGCGCGTCACTTGTCCCGTGGCCGCGAAGGTCGGGCGAGACGACGCGATGATCGCGGGCGAAGGACTCGACCTGCGGGGCGAAGAACGCGTGGTCGGTACACCAACCATGCACGAACAGAAGCGGAGGGGTGCCCGTTCCGACATCCTCGTAAGCCAAGGCCACGCCGTCGCGGCTCATGGTCCTTATGGAGAAACCCTCCGAGGTCGCCCGCTGTCCCGGACGGGCGAGTCGTGGGAAATGCCCGCCGCGTCCAATTCGCGACGCAAGGCGCGGACCGCGTCGCCAAACCGCTCGGGGCCGGTGAACCCTCGGGAAGCGCCGGCGACCAGCAGATGGGGCTCCAGGGTGGCGAACCCGGAATAGCCCGAGGCCACCGCGTCGGCGAGCAGTCGAGGAATCTGCCCTGCCCCCTGCCCCGCGACCTCGAATGTCCTGGTGACTGGATCGTAATCCTTGACGTGGAAATGAACGGTTCGGGCCTTCAATTTTGACCACGCCGCCTCAATCTCCTGCCCCACCTCAAGGTAGTTCGCCGGGTCGAAGGCGTGGCCCAATGCTGGGGAGTCAACGGTCTCCAGGACGTCGGAAACCCGCCCCGCGGTGTCTCCATAGATCCCTTTTTCATTTTCCAAGACCAAGGTCAGCCCTCGTCCACGGGCGAGTTCCGCCAGGGTCGACATCCGCCGGAGGACTTCGTCGCGGTGATCGGCCGGGTCGTCGCCGGGAGGGAGGAAGAAGCTGAAGACTCGGATTAACGAGGCGTCGTAAAACTCAGCCAGGTCCATCGCCCGCTCGGCCCGGCCCACCTGCTCCGTGTACGGCTCACCAATCGGCGACTTACCAATCGGCGAACCAATGGCGCTGAGGGCGAAGCCCCGGTCGCGGAGCCTCCGGCGAAAGTCCCGGTGCTGGGCGTCGGACAGGTCCAGGACGTTGATGCCGAAGATTGAGCGGAACTCGACGTGCCGGACGCCCAGCGTTTCCAGGGTCTCGAGCTGGACCTCCGGGTCGTCGTCAATCTCGTCGGCGAAAGCGCTGAGGTGGATCATAGGCCGTCGGCCTCCGGGGTGTCCGCCCCAGCATAGCCGACCCTCGGCCGCGAAACCGCGCCTCGCCGATGGCCCGTCGCGCCCGACGCGGGTAGGATGGACCGCTCGACCCGAATCGAACCGACTTGGTGCCGTGCCATGAACTACGTTCAGCCGTCCTTCAACTTAATGCTCTGGAATGTCGTCCTGCCCCTGTTCATCTACTGGCTGTTGTTCTTCGTGGTCCAGTTCATCATGGTCGAATATGCCCAGACGTACCTCTACGAAGAGACCACTCCTTACTTCGGGCTCAAGGTCCTGATCGGCAGCGGTCTCCTGGCGGCGATGGCCACCTACTTCCGGCCCAACTTCGCCACGATGTTGACCAATGACATCCACTGGACGGCTCTCCAGGCACTCGCCTGGGTCGGCATCTTCACGCTGCTCTACCAGTTTCACCCCTGGCACGCCCTGGCATTGGGACTGGCGGGCCTGGTGTCCGTCCCGGCGCTGGCGACGATGACCATTGACAGCCTCTCGCGGTCCGAACGTGTTGTCTCGCGTCCCACCCCGCAGCCGGTGGCGCCCCACCGGGGCTCGCTGAACCCAACTCCCGCGACACCTCGCCCCCAGCCCACTCCGGGTCGCTGAGCCGCCCGAAACCTTAGCGGCCTTTAATGATCCGCCAGGGGTCCGCCACGAGTTCGGCCACCAGGTCGAAGTGGTCAAGGCTCGCCGACCGCTGAATGTCGGCCTCATACCCCAGTTCCCGGACGCGCCGACCCCCTCGCCCCATCTCCAGCGCCTTGGCCAGTCCCTCCTGGTAAGTCCCCGGTTCCTCGTAGTCTTGACCGATCGCCTCCCAGAGCGAGTGAGCCAGCCACGCCTCGTCCTCCAGCGGAGGAGGAGCCCCCACATAAGCATCGGGCCTTGCCCTGATCCAGGCGGCGACGACCGCGCCGGCGAACGCCGTATCTTCCAGGCTGATCCGCCCGTTGGTCCCCGAGCAGACCACATGCACCGGCCGAGAATCCTCGCGAATCTCAGCCAGGATCGCCCCGAGGTTGACGAAGGCCCCGATCAGGACTCGCTCGGCCTCTCGACTGGCCAAGATCGCCCGGGTGCCGTTGGTGGTGGTCATCACCATCGTCTTGCCCAAGCAACGCTCGGGCGTGCAGTCGCCGGGGGAGTTGCCCATCGCGAACCCCTCGATCGGCACCCCCTGCCGCTCCCCGGCCAGAAAGTAGGAACCAGGAGGAAGTCCCGCGGCCACGGACCTCGCCTCGTCCACCTCCTCGCATGGAATGATCCGTGCGCAGCCGGCGGCCAGGGCGTGGACCATGCAGGTGGTGGCCCTGAGCACGTCGGTGACGATGGCCACGCCCCCCTTCAGGGCCCCTGGGGGAATCAGGCTCGGAAGCAGGTGGACCTGGACGGGCGGGCGGTCGGCGGATGGCAAGGTGGGGCCTCCCTCGGGCGGGTCGTCGCTCGGGGCGATTATGGCGGACCGACCTCAGCGGGGGAACCGTCTGCCCTTCGGCTTCCCGGGTTGGAGGATTTGGGTTAGTCTGCCACCCCCTGGACCGACGGCACGCCGGCCCGGGTAGGAACGCTTCCCAACGGGGCGAGGTGCAAGGATGCCCAAGCTCAAGGGTCGCCGGGTCCCCATCTCCGGGCCACGCCGGTTCATCATCGACCTGGTGCACTTCGCCCACCAGATCCCCTCGGTCCCGGTGAGCCGGCCGATGGACCTGAGCCCCCTGCTCGACGCCCGCCGCGACCACCCGTCGCGGCCCTCGTGGGTGGTTCTGTTCATGAAGGCCTACGCTCTGGTCGCCGCCGAGAATCCGCCCCTGCGCCGGGCCTTGCTCTCGTTCCCCTGGACCCGCCTGTACGAACACCCCCAGACCGCCTGCGCCCTGGCGATGGAGCGTGTCTACAACGGCGAGGAGGGGATCTTCGTCGGCCTGTTCCGCGCTCCCGAATTCCAGACGCTCCGTCAGCTTCAAGAGGCCCTGGCCTGGTACAAGGCCGAGCCCCTCCAGCGGGTCGGCTTCTTCCGCCAGGCCCTGCGCATCAGCAAGGCCCCCACGGCCATCCGCCGCTTCCTCTGGTGGAGTACCCTTCAGGTCTCGGGCTTGAAGCGGGCCAAGCGGTTCGGGACCTTCGGACTGTCCACCTATGGGGCCTTGGGCGCCGAGCAGGTCCATCCGCTCTCCCCCTTGACGACCACCCTGACCTTCGGCCCGATCGACGCCGACGGCCGGGTCGTCGTCAAGCTGATCTACGACCACCGAGTTCTCGACGGAGCCTATGTCGCCCGCCGTCTGCGCGACATCGAGGCCACTCTCCACGGAGCGATCCTCGACGAACTCCTCCGAGAAGGCTCGTCCGCCCCCCGATCCATCCCCTTCACGGCCGCCTGAACATTCCGTCCCCACGGCGAACACCCGCCGCGACGTTCGCGACGGGCGTCGGCCCGTGGCTCATCCATTCGAGTCGGTGCTGGCTTCCTGATCGCTGGTGACCCGGACCTCCATCCGGCTCATCAGCTTCTTCAACTCCGTCTCCTTGTGGTTGATGAACAGGACCGTGTCCAGCACGATCGCCCTGCGCTCATTCGCCACGTGCAGGACGAGTCGCCCCGCGCGGCCGAGCACATACTCCAGAATGTCCGGAATCTCCTTGTCGAATTTCAGGTTGAAGGTTGGGTAACGCTCTAGGTCGCTGAACGGCCCGTGATTGTGCAGGATCTCGTTGGGCAGGATCACCCAGTAGTCGAGGAATCGGGTCACGTAGATCAGGATGAACGTCCCCAGGATGATCAGCCCGAAGAGGATGTAGAACTGGGCGTTGGCGACCGCGTAGATCCCCTCCAGCAGGTTGATGAGCGCGGGGACAAGCTCGAAATGCTCGTTCAGGAGTAACATCGCCAGGGTCAGGGTAATCAACCCGAGCAGGATGCCGAACACGGTGAACCTGGGGAAGTCGATGGCCATGATGATCATGTTCGTCAGGAACGTGACCAGGAAGATGATGGCCAGGATGTTCTGGGTCGTGTTGAACCGTCGGACGATCACCGACTGAGCCTCGTCGGGAGTCTTGGGCTTCTCAAGGTCGGCCTTGCTCATCCCCGCGTCGGCGTTGACCGAAGCCGGCAGCGGCGGGACGCTCTGGCTGGCGTGCATCAGTCGGTGATGTTCGTTGCGCGGGTCTTGCGTCCGGTCGTCGATGACGATCATGCAGAAGCCGCAGAAGAAGCTCACCAGCAGCGTGGGCCAGATGAAGATGATCTTCGGGTAGGTGAAGATCTTGACCCCCTTGGTGTTGGGCGTGGGCAGGGCCCCGGTCGTCGGGGGGGCGGCTTTGGGGTCGGTGGACATCGCGGCGTCTCTCCTGGTCCGGCTGGCTGGCAAGGCGAACAAGGCGCGGGGGGTCAATGGGGCTCGACTATGGCCGGCCCGGCATGGTCGGCATCGTATCGCCCGGTCCCGCCTCGGTAAAGTCCCCGAGGGCACGGACATCCGACCGTCTCCCGGGTCTTTCGTCGGTCACGCCCGATCCTTGGAGTCCACCCAGACCCCGTAACCGACGAACCGACCCAAACATTCTCATCTTCTCGCAAACCCTTTTCTTGCCTTCTGGACATTTGGTCAGTAACATGAAGCGGGAGGGGGCAAGTTGGGCCCCCGATTCAGGGAGGTCACCGCGATGGTCGCCGAGGCGTCGTCGGTCGAGAGCTTGACCCCGCGACCCCCATACCTTGGGGGCCGGACCCTCGTCGCCGTGTCCCGAAAAGGCCCTCTCTTGCGCCCCTCAAGAGCCGCCTTGCCCACTCTGGGGACGTTTGGGCTCGACCTGACGGCCGGTTGCGGGCTCGATTGCCCCACCTGCTACATCCGAGGGCTTCCCACCTATCCTGGGGACGGCCGGGTCCTGTTCGACCCCGAGACGGCTGATCGTCTCGTGGAAACTCTGGAATCTCTGGAACGCCCGCCGGGTCTAGTTGTTTTGAGCCCTCACGGCGACCCCCTCCCCGAGCACCGGGCCATCCGGGAAGAGGCTACGCGGGTCGTCCGCGTTCTTCTCGACCGCGGCATCGGCGTCGCGATTTTGACGCGGGGATGGATCTCACGGTCTTTGGTCGCGGACCTGTCCGAGCACCCTGACCTGGCCCGCGTGGACGTCGCCTTGACGACCCTGACGAAATCCCTCTCAAGAGTCATGGAGCCGCGCGCTTCGCCGCCGGCCGCGCGGCTCCGGGCCCTTTCAAGGTTGACGGCCGCCGGGGTTGTCGCTGAAGTTCGCCTGGAACCCTTGATTCCCGGCCTGACCGATACCGCCACGAACCTCAAGCCCCTCTTCGCCGGCCTGGCCCGCGCCGGAGTCGGTCGGGTCGTCGCCCATTACCTCTTTCAACACCCGGCGATGATCGAACCCACGGCCGAGGCCCTGGCCCCCCTCGGGATGGCCCAGCGGCTCGCCGACACCTTCCAGGGGGGGCCCGTCTTTCCCTTGGGCAACCTCAAGCCACTCAAGCATTTGCCTCTGGAAGCACGCCGCGAGGGGTTCGCCCGACTGGCCGCCTGGGGGGCCGAGGCTGGCCTGGTCGTCGAGACCGGCGCGGCCCAGAATCCCGACATGCCCCGCGAGCGTAGAGGACTCTCCGCGTCGTGAGAACCACTGCGATCAGGTAGACTGGACCTCGGGACACCACCGAGGGCGACGACCGATGGGGATCATCCACAAGCTACCGGCCTCGGTCATCAACCAGATCGCCGCGGGCGAGGTGGTCGAGCGCCCTTCCAGCGTCGTCAAGGAACTTTTGGAAAACGCCGTCGACGCCGGCGCCACCCGGATCGAGGTCTCGGTCGAGCGCGGGGGAAAAGATCTGATCCGCGTGGCCGACGACGGCAAGGGGATGGATCGCGAGGATTTACCGCTAGCCTTCCTGCCGCACGCGACCAGCAAACTGGCCGAGGCCGCCGACCTGTTCCGCATCGCCACCCTGGGATTCCGAGGCGAGGCCCTGGCCGCCATCGCCGAGATTTCCCGGGTCCGCTGCCAGACCCGCGCCATCGACGACCCCGCTGGCTCGGAGTTGAACATCGAAGGGGGCGTCGCCTCACCCGTCCGTGACTGCGGGGGGCCGGTTGGGACCGTCATCGAGGTGCGCAACCTCTTTTACAACACCCCCGTGCGCCGAACGTTCCTGAAATCCGACTCGACCGAGGCTGGCCACGTCGCCGAGGCGTTCACCCGGGTCGCCCTGGCCCACCCGACCGTCCACATGACGTTTCGCTCTGGCGGCAAGGTGCTGCACGACCTCCCCTCGGTCACTGGCCTGAAAGAACGCGTCGGCGTCTTTTTCGGCCAGGAGTTGGCCGAGAACCTCCTCTGGGTGGAAAGCCGGATCGACCAGACCCACATCTGGGGCTACGCCGCCCACCCTTCGCAGAGTCGATCGAGCGCCAAAGGGCAATTCCTGTTCGTCGGCGGCCGGTTCGTCCGGGACCGATCGCTGGGCCACGCGCTGGCCGAGGCGTATCGGGGGCTCCTGATGGTCGGCCGACTCCCGGTAGCTTTCCTTTACCTGGACATCCCGGCCGAGGACGTTGACGTCAATGTCCACCCCACCAAGGTCGAGGTCCGCTTTCGGGACGGCCACCGGGTCTACAGCCAGTTGCTCGCCACGGTGCGGCAGACCTTCCTCGCCTCCGACCTCCATTCCCGCCTCCAGGTTCCCCGAGAGACCGAGACTCTCACCCCCGCCGCCGCCACCGGGCCTCCGCCGGACTTCGAGTTGACCGCCGCCGACGCCGCCCGCCAGTCGGTTGCCGGTTGGTTCCCGACGCCGGCGGCCCCCGCCTCTGGGTTCCAGCAGTTTCCCCGTCCCGGTTACGCCGGAGGGCCCGCAATCCCCGAGGTCCCCGCCTATCCCGAGCCCGGACACTCTCGGCCCCTGCCGCCAAGCCTGCCGACCGTCCCCGCCGACCGTTTTGACGAGTTTCAGACCGACACCTTCGACCGCTCGACCGCGCTGACGGAAGTCCCGAGCAAGCCGAACCCCGCGACTTCCGCCCTGCCCGATTCGATTCTCGGGGAAGCCGCCGACCCTCCCCCCCAAAGCCATCCAGCTTCACGACAGTTACCTTGTCGTTGAGAGCCGGGAGGGGATGGTCGTCATCGATCAGCACGCCCTGCACGAGCGCATTCTTTACGAGGAGCTGAAATCGCGGGTCGAGGCTGGCGGCGTCGAGTCCCAACGGTTGCTCGTGCCCGACCCGGTCGACCTTTCAGCCGTCGAGGCGGCGGAAATCCTCCAGCACCGCGAGGTTCTGGCCAAACTGGGCCTGGGGGTCGAGCCGTTCGGGGGCGACACGGTCCTGGTCACGGGCCTCCCGGCGATGCTGGCCGCGGTCCCCGCCGACCGACTCTTGCGAGACCTGGCCGAACACTTTCGCGCCCGACCGATCCCGCCCACCGCCGATGCCTTGCTCGAAGACGTCCTCAACATGGTTGCCTGCAAAGCGGCGGTGAAGGCCAACCAGCGGTTGACCCCCGAAGAGATTGCCGCCTTGCTGGCCCGCCGCCACCTCGCGGCCAACACCCACCACTGTCCTCACGGACGGCCGACCGCCCTGACCTTCACCAAGGCCGAACTCGAACGGCAGTTCGGCCGGATCTGAGCGAGGCCAGGTCCCTCACCAGGCCCGGATCAACGCGTCTTCCAGCGTGGCCTCGACATCGATAATCATCGTCAGCCGCATCTGCTCCAAGATCGGCAAGACCTTGGGCCGAGCCTTGCAGAGGCGAAGTTTGCCTCCCACTCGATCCAGTCGCTGGTGATAGGCCAGGAACACGCCGACCGCCCGGCTCGACAGGTACGACACCCGTTCCAGGTCGATCACGACCCGTCTCGGCATGCCCAGGTCAAAGAGAATCTGCAACTCCGAGCGGATCGGGGCCACGGTGCTCTCGTCGTTGAGGTCCGAGTTCAGAAGGGTTAGGACCAGTGCCTCCTGGAGGATCTGGGCCTGCATGTGGATCAAAGCCGGGCGGGGCGATCTCGGACACTCTCCGGGTGCGGGCCGGCGCAGGGGCCTCGGGAATCGCCAGGTCGTCCTCCGCCTCGTCCTCCCGATCAACGTCGGGGACGAACACCGGCTTGGGCGGGGGCTCGGGGGCGGAAGTCATCGGGGCGACGTTGGCGAACTTCGCCAGCCGTTTGTTCACCTCGGCGGCCACGTCGGTCAGGGGAGGAGCGCCTTGGAACAGCCAGCTCGCGGCCATGTCGTCGACCGTTTCGGGCGGCGGCGGCGGAGGGACGAACGTCCCCGAAGGACTGACCGCCGGCGACGGCCGGGGCGCCTCGGCCTGGATGGAGAAGACGAACGCCAGGGGACCCACCTGGAGCCGGTCGCCGTGGTTCGCCTCGACCTCACGGGCGTTGAGGGTCTGATCGCCCATTCGCGTGCCACCCGCCCAGCCGAGGTCACGGACGTAAACCCGTCCCTGGCGACGCTCGATCACCGCGTGCATCGGCCCGACCTGTGGGCTCTTGGGCCGTAACTGGCAGGAGGCGTCGCCACCGATGAAGAATCGCTGTCCTTGAATGTCCACCATTTTGCCGTCGGCCTTCCCACCCTGGACCACCAGGCCAACGCGGGTCGCCGCGGCTGGAATCGCGGTCATCGTGAGGGCCGCCGAGGTCGGGGCGGCCCTTGGGGCCGGGGCCAGTGCCGAAACAGTCGCGACCGTCGAGGGCGCCGGGGCCTCCAGCAGGGCCGAGGGGTTGCCATCCCCAGGACCGTTCCCGGCCACGCTGGCCATCGGCATGAAATCCAGGGGAATCTCGTCCATCGCGATCGCGTCGTGGATCGGCTCATCGGCCGGGCCATCGGGCCACTCTCCCATCAGGGCGGTTCGCTCGTCGGGGAGAATTTCCAGTAGGTTGTGCAGCCCCAGCATCGTGAACATCGACCCGACCTTCGACCCGAGTTTGCAGATCTTGATCCGCCCGCCCCGCTCGGCGCAAAGCTTGTGCACCGTCATCAGGACATTGGCCACCTGGCTGGACATGTTCTCCAGGTTGCCGAAATTCATCACCAGGCGGCGGCGCCCCGAGTCGATCAGGTCGACCAATTCCTGCTCGACTTCCTGGATATCGGTGTCCTGAACCAGGGCGTTGTCGACGAACTTGACGACTGTCACCCCGCCGCTTTCGCCCACCCGCAGCCGAGCCCGACCGCCCACGGTCCCCTCTCGGCTGGTCAGCTTCCCCAGGATCTTCCTCGCCGCCTCGGCCGGCATCGACTCGACCAGCGACTCCATCGTGTCGCTGGGCAAGACCTGGCGGCTACGGGCTTCCAGCGTGCTGGCGCACCAGAACTCGACCCGACGGTCCAGATCCTTGGGCGTGGCCATGATCGCGCAAAGGAAGTTCGTCGGCCCGATCTTGATGCGGTCGCCGTCCTTCAACTCGACGTCGCGCACATATTTGTCGTTGACCGCCGTCCCATTCTCGGTCTTCAGGTCGGTGATCGACACCCGACCGCCGAAGAGGTGAATCTTGGCGTGCCGAGGATTGACCATCGGGTGGTCGATCCGGTGGTGACAGTCCGCGTCACGACCGATGATGAATTCATGGACGTCAATCGGGATCTGCTGATTGATACGATCCCCGGATTGAATGATGAGCCGAATGTCCATCGAGCACCTCCCTGGTGAGCCGCGTCGCTCCGATCAACGATGACACCTGGCGGGAATCCTTGGGCGGATGGAGGCTTGTCGCGATTGTCGGCATTATCCTCCAGTGCGATCCCGATCGACAAGTACAGGTTGGTGACAGGGCGGTGGGTTTCTCGGGTCGCACACGGGACTTTCGCGAGATGTTCACGGAAATCGACGGCATCCCAGGGGTTGGGCTCGTTGGGGCGGTGGGTTAAGATGAAAGGCGACGCGGCCTGGGGACGGGCCCGAACTCTTCCCTTTCGCACGGAACTCGCGGCGTGGCATTGATCTGCATGACCCTGGGTCGGGGCCGACACAAGGCCCTTTTGGAAGAGTGGAAGGACGCGGCCGAGGCCGGGGCCCAACTGGTGGAGTTGCGCCTCGACTGCTTGCGCAGCGAGCCCCGGCTCAATCACCTCCTCGCCCAACGCCCCACGCCGGTGCTGGTAACGATTCGCCGCCCCGCCGACGGCGGGCTGTGGAAAGGGGACGAGGAGAAACGCCTCCGACTGCTTCGCGAGGCGATCCTAGCGGAAGTTGATTACGTCGACCTGGAAGACGACATTGCGTCCAAAATCCCTCGGTTCGGCAAAACCAAAAGGGTCGTCAGCCACCACGACCTGAAGGCGGTCCCGGCCGACCTCGACGGACTGGCTCGGAAGATGCGCGAGGCGAATGCCGACGTCGTCAAGATCGCCGCGGTGGCCAAAACCTTGCCCGACGCCATGAGGCTCCTCAAACTCGTCGCCGAGACCCCCGAGCCCACCATTGGGATCGCGATGGGTCCGCTGGGAGTCTTCACCCGTATCCTCGGCGCCCGCTTTGGCTCCCCCTTCACTTACGCCGGGTTCAACCCCGAGCGGACCTTCGCCCCCGGTATGCCGCTGTTCTCCGACCTGAAACGCGATTACGCCTACGAACAGATTGACCGAGAGTCCGACATCTACGCCGTCCTGGGCGACCCGATCGCCCAGAGCCTCAGCCCTGCGGTCCACAACGCGGCGTTTCGCCACCTGGGTCTGAACAAGGTATACGTGCCGATCCTGGTGCCCAAGGGCACGATCGGCCCGTCCCTGGAGGCGCTGAACTGGCTCGGGCTGAAGGGTTATAGCGTCACGATCCCCCACAAGGAGACAGTCATCCCGTTTCTGACCAAGGCCGATGGCGCGGTCGAGCGGATGAAGGCGTGCAACACGATCCTGTGCGAGGACGGTCAGCGGATCGGCCACAACACCGACTACCGAGCGGCGATGAACGCGCTGGAGGAGGCTCTGGGAGGCCGTTCCGAGGAAGGCGCAAGCCCTTTGCTGGACAAGGTCGTCCTGATCCTGGGGGCCGGCGGCGCCGCCCGGACGATCGCCGCCGGCGCGGCCCGTCGGGGGGCTGACGTGGCTCTTTGCAATCACCGGGACGAACGGGCCTCGGCCTTGGCAGTCGAGATCGGTTGCCGCAGTGTCAGTTGGTCGCAACGGGCCAGCACCCTCTGCGACATCCTGGTCAATTGCACGCCGGTCGGCATGCACCCCGACGTCGACGCGACCCCCGTCCCCCCCGCGGCCTTCCGCGCCGGGATGATCGTCTTCGACACGGTGTATCACCCCGAAAACACGATGCTGTTGAAGATGGCCCGAGAGCGCGATTGCCGGACGATCACCGGCGTCGACATGTTCGTCGGCCAGGCCGCCGAGCAGTTCCACTACTTCACTGGCCAGATGGCTCCCGAGGATGTGATGCGGGCCGTAGTGAAGCGAAAGCTCGGGGCGTTGCGGGAATGAGCCCGATCGGCCCCGGGATCGCCCTGGTTGGCTACCGGGGGTCCGGCAAGACCACCGTCGGCCGTCTCCTGGCCGAACGCCTGGCCTGGCCGTTTCACGACACCGACCGCGAGTTGGAATCGCGCCTCGGGCGATCCATCCGCGCGATCTTCGAAGAGGATGGCGAGACCGCCTTCCGCGACTTCGAGGAGGCCACGCTCCGGGCCCTCTGCCAGTCGCGATCCCCGAGCGTCCTGGCCACCGGCGGAGGCGCCGTCCTTCGAGAGCGCAACCGAAGGGCCCTCCGGTCGTTCGGCTTTGTCGCCTGGCTCCGCCCCGAGCCCGCCGAGATCGCCGACCGCCTCCGACGCTCACCCGGAGATCGTCCTGCGTTAACATCCGCCGGCCTTCTGGAGGAGATTGAGGCCGTTCTCCACGGCCGCTTGCCGCTGTATCAGGAAGTCGCTCACGCGACCATCGAAACCTCGGGCCTCTCCCCCTCGATGGTCGCCGAGGCCGTGGCCCGGGAATCGTCAAGGTTCCGCGGCCAAGCGGTTGTCGCCGGGCCGTTCCCGGGCAGGAGAGGGAGGGACCCTCTGATGTACTGGGAATTGCACGCGATCCTGATCGCCCTGACCTTCGTGACCGGCACGGTCGTCGGCAGTTTCCTCAACGTCTGCATCTACCGCATCCCCTGGCAAAAGAGCGTCATCTGGCCCGAGTCGCGCTGCCCCCGCTGCGTGGCCGCGATCCTGCCCAGAGACAACATCCCCGATCGTCGGCTGGCTGATGCTGGGCGGGGCCTGCCGCAACTGCCGCTTGCCAATCTCGCCGAGATATCCCGCGATCGAGTTCCTGGTCGGTCTGCTCTTCGTCGGTGTCTACCTTTTGGACGTCGCCGCCGCCCCTCGTGCCCTGATCGGCCCCGACCCCGCCTCCCTGGGGATTCGCGCGGTCTACCACCTGATCCTGGTCAGCTTGCTGGTGGTCGCGACGTTCATCGACTTCGACCTGTTCATCATCCCCGACGAGGTGACGATTCCCGGCATGCTGCTGGGTCTGGGCCTTCCTCTGCTGGCCCCCGGTGTCCGGCCCGACCCGTCCTGGGCGGTGAACGCGTGGGACGCC
The DNA here is from genome assembly GCA_965201075.1 of Isosphaeraceae bacterium. Classification (GTDB taxonomy): domain Bacteria; phylum Planctomycetota; class Planctomycetia; order Isosphaerales; family Isosphaeraceae; genus CBDAVP01. The sequence goes on from CBDAVP010000008.1 coordinate 48,066, forward strand.
CTGAAAATCGGCCTGGTCGGCTGGGCCGTCGGCGGCGGGCTCATCTGGGCGATTCGGATTTTCGGCCGGATCGTGTTCCGGCGGGAGGCGATGGGTTTCGGCGACGTGACCCTTATGGCCGCCATCGGCGGGTTCCTCGGCTGGCAGGCCGCAGTCCTGATCCCTTTCCTGGCCGCGCTCCTGGCTCTGGCCCACGCCCTCTGGAAGCTGGTAATCCTGGTCGGCAAGTGGCTCCGAGGCCGGTCGATCTCGGGGTCCGACCGCGAGATCCCCTTCGGCCCCTACCTCAGCCTGGCGACGCTAATCTTGCTGTATTTCTGGCCCCGGTTCTGGCCCGGCTGGGCGCGGCGGTTCTTCGCCGATCTGATCTCGGCAGCCTGGTTCCTGCTCGGCCTTGACGGTTAGACTGGGCGGCGTCCCTCCCGTCCCGCGCCCAAGTCTTGCCATCGAGGTCCGTGCCATGCCCTCCCCCTACAAGCGTCGGCGGCCGGCCCTTTTGCGGAACCTCTGGGTTTATCGCTACGTCATCGCGTCGGCGTTCCTGTTCGGGGTGATTCTCTGGTTCATCCTGATCAACAACACACCGGTTTCGGTCACGTTCCCGTTTCGGATGGGCATCATCCAAAGCACCGCGGGCTTGTTGATCCTGCTCAGCGCGATGGCCGGGGCCCTGGCCACGGGACTTCTCACCGGCCTGGGCCTGGCGTTCCGACGTTGGCGAGGCCCCGGCTCCCGGAGGGCGGACGACCCAGAGGGCGACGCGGCCATCCCCCAGGAGCGTCCGCCAACCGACTACGCCTCCCGGACCACCGAGGGATTTTCCGAGGCCCCGTGGTCGGGCCGTTAGGATCGGCAAGTCCGTTGTGACCGGCTCGGCGGAGGCAGAATCTATCCAGAATGCGCGGTCCGCGATCGGCCGCGTTCCGAAGAGAGAAAGCGAGGGTTCCTCCGGCCCTCGGCGTCGTCCCGTCTCATCTTCCTCGTGAACGCACGCCCGCGATCGACCCGAGTCACGGAGGGGAATCCAGGGGACTGACCGGCCATGACCACCGGCATTCAGCGTTGGTTCGCGACGACAACAACCGCCTTGCTCGTCCTGGCCGGATGCGCTCAGCCCGGCCCGCTCACGAGTCGGCGGACGATGGTGTCTCAGTTGAAGGCGAGCGTGGCCCAGACCCAGCAAGACAACGATCGCCTCAAGCGCGAGGTGGCCGACCTCCAGGTCGAGAACCGCCAGGTTGCCGACCGCCTCGACGAGGAGGAACAGGACAATGGCCAACTCCACGCCCGACTCGACGACGCCCGCTCGGCCTTGAGGTCGGAAGGCTCCTCACTGGCGGAGGTTTCGCCGCCGACATCACCGGCCGGTCGTCGAGGCAGCACGCGAACCGTTCCCGCCTCGAGATCCCCGAGGAGAGCCCCATTCGCCCGTATCCCCAGCCGGATCGAGGATTCCTCGATGGACGACCTGGAGGCGACGGAACCGTCCACAAGGAACGACCTCCCCTCGTCGCGAACCCGCGAGCGAGAGCGAGAGCCAAATCGAGAAGATCTCGGCCCGCAGACCCGCCGCGATCGGACCTCGCAATGGTTGCCGGTTCGCTCTGGAGATCGTGCCTTGCGTTGATGTCTGTTGGGCCAGCCGAGGTCGGGGTAAGATGGGCGGTATGCTCACGATCATCGACTACGGAATGGGAAATCTGCGCAGTGTTCAGAAGGCGATCGAGGCTGTGGGGCATCACGCCGAGGTCACCTGCGACCCCGACCGCGTCCGCCGTGCCGCCAAGGTCGTGCTGCCAGGAGTGGGCGCGTTCGCCGACGCCATCGCGGTCCTGAGACAGACCGGGCTGGCCGACGCCTTTGTCGACGCCTGCCGAGCCGGGACCCCCTGCCTGGGCGTCTGCCTGGGCCTGCAACTCCTGTTCGACGTCAGCGAAGAAGACGGCGAACACGCCGGACTCGGCCTGCTTCCCGGCCGGGTCGTCCGCTTTTCGCCCCAACCTGGGATCAAGATTCCGCACATGGGCTGGAACATTTTGCGGGTCAAGCGGTCGCACCCGGTGCTCAACGGCCTGGACGCCGAGCCGTCGGTCTACTTCGTCCACTCCTTCCACGCATCTCCGGCCGACCCCTCCGACGTGATCGCCGAATCGGACCATCCCACCCCCTTCGCCGCGATGGTTGGCCGCGACAACCTGGTGGCCTGCCAGTTCCACCCCGAGAAAAGTCAAAGGGCCGGATTGACCATGTACGCGAACTTCGCGGCATTGTGAAGGAGCTTCGCAATGGCAACCCTGCTAACCTCCGACACCTCCACACAGACGCTTCCCCGCTACCGGTGGACCTCCGAGGAGTTCAAGAGGATCGTCGACCAGGGCATCCTTCGCGAAGACTCGCGAGCGTTCCTCTGGGACGGAGAGATTTACGAACCAATGGCGCGAAAACGGCCGCATATCAATGCGGACGGGTATTTGCTTCCGCTCATCCACCGGCTCTTTCCCGCCGAACTCTGGACCGTCGATCAGGACTCGACCCTCTTCCTGGACGACGGCTTCGAACCGCAACCCGACTTGATGGTCCTCCGCGGTCCGCGTTCCGATTATCGGGACCGAGTTCCCACGCCCGCCGATGTGGTCCTGCTGATCGAGTTCGCCTCGACCACTTATGCGTTCAACGCGGGGGCCGGTCTCCGTGGCTATGCCCGGGCGTGCATCGACCCTTACTGGATCGTGAACCTCCCAGCCCAACGGTTCGAGGTCTACCAAAAGCCGGACCGCCTTGGCGGCCGTTACGCGATTCGGACGGATTATCCGGTCGGAACGTCCGTTCCTTGCGGCGAGGGGATCGTGGCTGTCTCCGAGGTGCTCCGCTGAGCGTGGCCGACCCCAAATCAATCCCCCGAGAGCGAAGCCACCCCGTGAATCGACTCTACCTTGTGCGTCATGGGATCGCCGTCCCCCACGGAAGCCTCGAATACGCCGAGGACGACCGACCGCTGACCCCGAAGGGGGAAACACGCATCCGTCAGGTCGCCCGGGGCCTGCGGAGGCTCGGGGTGAAAGTGGACCACATCGTCACCAGTCCCCTCCCGCGGGCGGCCCGAACCGCGGAACTGGTCGCCGAGTCGCTCGGGATAGCCGACGCGCTCGAAACTGCGGACGCGTTGCGTTCGGGTCAAACCGGTGACGCACTTCACGACTGGCTGTCGGGTCGGGCCGAGCCCCGCCTGATGATCGTCGGCCACAACCCGGGCTTTTCCGAACTGGCGGGAATCTTGACCAGCGGCGACACCCCATTGCCGGCCATCGAGTTACGCAAGGGGGGGGTCGCGGCGTTCGTCAAAGCGGGGGGCCCGGGGCGGTGGCGGCTCGACTGGCTAGCGAGACCCCGGCTCCTGCGTTGCCTCTGATTCGAGGGATCGACCGACCCGATGAGCTGCCCTCGGCGAGACTTTGTCTCCTCTCGACTCTCAATGGCCATGTTTTCCGTTCCGACGACCCCGTTCCGTCGAGACCACGCCCAGCCTTAAGAGCGTGGGCACTGGGGGTTGGGATTGCGGACGCCCGACGGTTGTGTGACGATGAGCCACTGACATGCCCCCCAACGCGCGCCAATCGACCCGCCGGCTTGCTCGGTGCGTATAATGGGGAGAACTGATCCGGCCCGTCGTCCAGGGCCGTGCGTTTTCGAGGGGAAGGAGAGCGACCGATGGGCGTCACGCTGAGCGAGAAGGCCGCCACCGAGGTCAAGAAGATTTACCTCGAGCAAAACCTGCCCGAGACCACGGTCCTGCGGGTCGGCGTCAAGGGGGGCGGCTGCTCCGGCTTCGCCTATAGCCTCGACTTCGACCACGAGACCACCGACCGCGACCGCGTGATCGAGGTCCACGGCGTGAAGCTCGCCGTCGACAAGAAGTTCGACCCGTACCTCGACGGCACCGTCGTGGACTATTACAACGACATCGAGAAGCGGGGCTTCGTCTTCAATAACCCCAACGTGGTCAAGTCCTGCGGCTGCGGCAGTTCCTTCCAGGTCTAACCCGCGACCGACCTCTGAAACACGCGACGGCCCGGGACCGAGGCATTCGGTCCCGGGCTTTTTCGCGCGCTGGGACCGGGCGGTTCCCACGCCGAGGACCGTCGCTCACTCACGCGGGAAACCACGGCGGCATGCGGAGCGCCATCGTGGTCCGCGTCTCAGGCGGGATGTTCGAAGGTCTCAACCGCAGGGATTTCCTTCATCCTCGCGGACGATGGTCTTCCGCCACGTCCGCCCTTGAGATCGCGATCTCACATTCTCCCAATCACCCCAAACCGCCAGGACGTAGGAGGTTCGCCGAACCTTCGGATTTCGAGACTCTCCCCTTGACTGAGCGAGGGCGGATCGTGTTAGTATTGGCATCCCTAATACAACGCGGGCCCACTATCGAACTTTTGCACGCCGCCTCTCCTGCTTGGCGTCAAACTTGGGCCTGGACGGGCGGATAACCTTTCTCTTGGGGAAGGATTTGGGCCTGTCGAGACGTTTCGTGGTGGCAGGTCGTGGGGGTGACCGGTTCGGCCATGCAACTGGAAGCCCTCAAGATCTTTTGCGACGTGGTCCGGTGGGCGAACTTCTCCAAGGGAGCGGCCGAAAATGGAATCTCGCAGTCGTCAGCCAGCCAGGCAGTGCATCAGTTGGAGTTGCGTCTAGGAGTCAAGCTGATCGACCGTTCGAAGCGACCGCTGATCCCGACGGCCCACGGCCGGGTCTTTTACGAGGGGTGCAAGGATTTGGTGGCGCGTTACGCCGAGATCGAGGCTCGGGTCAAGGCTCTGGGAGATGAGCGCAACGTCGTGGGGACGGTGCGCGTGGCCTCGATTTACTCGGTGGGCTTGCACCACCTAACCCGCTACGCCGAGGCGTTTCGGGCCCAACACGCAGCCGCCGACGTGCGTCTCGAGTTCCTTCACCCCACCCGGGTCGTCGAGGCCGTTTCCCAGGAGGAAGCGGACCTGGGCTTGATCTCGTTTCCCAAGAAGTGGCCGGGTCTGGTGGCGATCCCCTGGCGGGACGAAGCGATGGTCGTGGCCGTCCATCCTTCGCATCGCTACGCCCAGTTGGACGCCCTGGACGTCGGCCAACTCGACGGCGAGAAGTTCATTAGCTTCGACGCCGGGTTGCCGATCCGCCGAGCCGTTGACCGTTTCCTCCGCCGCCACGGCGTTCAGGTCGAAATGTCCCTGGAATTCGACAACATCGAGAACATCAAACGCGCAGTCGAAATTCCCGCCGGCGTGGCGATCCTGCCCGCCCCTACCCTGACCCGAGAACTGATGGCCCGCACCCTGGCGGCCGTCCCCCTCCGCGACCAGACGCTGACCCGCCCCCTGGCGATCATTCATCGCCGAGACGCCAGCCTTGGCATCACCGCCCAGCGCTTCCTGGAACTTCTGACCGCGACCCCCGACGCCGATCGCGGGACCGATGCCCCCCCGCCTCGACGCCTCGAGCCGACGGGCCTGGCCGTCAAGGACCACCTCGCATGAGCATCCCCGGATTCCCGGAAGCCCAAGGCCTCTATGACCCCCGCCACGAACGCGACGCCTGCGGCGTGGGATTCCTCGTCGACATGAAAGGGCGAGCCACCCACAAGATTGTCCGCGATGGCATCACCGCGCTCATTAACCTCGACCACCGAGGGGCCACCGGCGCCGAGTGCAACACTGGCGACGGCGCCGGCATCCTGATCCTGATGCCCCACGCCTTCCTCGCCCGCCGCTTCGCCGACGACTGCGAAATCACCCTGCCCGAGCCCTTGAAGTACGGAATTGGCGCCCTGTTCGCCTCGCCCGACCCCCAGCAACAGGCCTTCGGTCGACGGATGTTCGAGGTCATTGCCGCCGAGGAGGGCCAGCGAGTCCTCGGCTGGCGGACCCTCAAGGTCGACAACTCGGACCTCGGCGAGACCGCCCGGGGCGTCGAGCCGGCGATGCTTCACGTCGCCCTGGAGTCGTCCTGCGACGACCCCGACCGCTTCGAGCGCAAGCTCTACGTCATCCGCAAGCGGTTCGAGTCGGCCATCGAGAGTTCGGGCCTCGACGACCGCAAATACTTCTACTTCGCCAGCCTGTCGTGCCGAACCTTGGTCTACAAGGGGATGCTCACCCCCCACCAGGTCGCCAGCTACTTCGCCGACGACCTTGAAGCCCCCGACCTCGCCAGCGCCTTGTGCCTGTTTCACTCGCGGTTCAGCACCAACACCTTCCCCAGTTGGGAACTCGCGCACCCCTATCGGATGATCGCCCATAACGGCGAGATCAACACGCTCCGCGGCAACCTCAACTGGATGCGTGCCCGAGAGGCCCTCTTCGAGGGGGGCGTTTTCGACCCTGGCGACGTCGCCAAACTCCTGCCGGTCATTCGCGAGGGCCTCAGTGACACGGCCTGCCTCGACAACGCGGTGGAACTGCTCATCAAGGCCGGGTACAGCCCCGCCCACGCGATGATGATGCTGATGCCCGAAGCCTGGGAAAATCATGAGACCATGTCCCAGGTCAAGAAGGACTTCTACCAGTTCCACGCCTGCCTGATGGAGCCCTGGGACGGCCCCGCGTCGGTCGGCTTCACCGACGGCAAGACCATCGGCGCCGTGCTCGACCGCAACGGTCTGCGGCCCGGCCGCTACGTCGTGACCAAGGACGACCTGGTCATCATGGCCTCCGAGGTCGGCGTCCTGCCGATCCCCCCCGAGGACATCGTGCTCAAGGGCCGGCTCGAACCGGGCCGGATGTTCCTGGTCGACATGACGGCCGGCCGAATCGTCGACGACCACGAACTGAAGCATGGCATCGCCGAGGCCAGGCCCTACGGAAAATGGTTGGCCGAGCACCTCGTCCCCCTGGCCGACCTGCCCGAGGCCCCGCACGTCCCCGGCCCCGACCACGACACCTTGCTGCACCGCCAGCAGGCGTTCGGCTACACCCTGGAAGACCTCAAGTACATCCTCACGCCGATGGGCAACGTCGGCGAGGAAGCGATCGGCTCGATGGGGACGGACACACCCCTGGCTGTGCTTTCGGATCGGGCCCAGCCGATCTTCAACTACTTCCAGCAGTTGTTCGCCCAGGTCACGAATCCGCCACTCGACGCGATCCGCGAGGAACTCGTCACCTCGGTCCTGACCGTCACCGGCGGCGAGGGGAACCTGCTCGACCCGGTGCCCACGGCCTCGAACCTGATCGCTTTGGAAACGCCCATTCTCGACAACGACGAAACCGCCCGGCTCAAGCAACTCGAAGGCTGGCGAGGCTTCAAGTCGGCCATCCTGCCGATGACCTTCCCCGCCGCCGAGGGGGCCGCCGGCCTTGAACAATCGCTGGAGGCGGTCTTCGACATGGCCGTCGCCGCGATCCACGACGGCGCCAATCTCTTGATCCTCTCCGACCGTGGAGTCGACGCCCAGAACGCCCCAATTCCCTCGCTCCTGGCCTGTTCAGGGTTGCACCACCACCTCGTTCGCCAGGGTTTACGCACCCGAGCCGGCCTGATTGTCGAGTGCGGAGACGCCCGCGAAAACCACCACTTCGCCCTTCTGCTGGGCTACGGAGCTGGGGCGATCAACCCCTACGTCGCGTTCGAGACTCTCGACGACATGATCCAGCAGGGGATGATGAAGGAGGGGGTCGACCATGACGCCGCCGTCCAGAAGTACCGCAAGGCGATCAAGAAAGGGGTCGTCAAGGTGATGTCCAAGATGGGCATCAGCACGATCCAGAGCTACCGAGGCGCCCAGATCTTCGAGGCGATCGGCCTGGGCGAGGAACTCGTCGCCAAGTATTTCGATAAAACCGCCTCGCGCATCGGTGGAGTCGGCCTGGAGGAGATCACCCGAGAAGCCCTGCACCACCACGGACGGGCTTACGCCGACCGAGAGGTCGGACCGGCCATCCTCGACTGGGGCGGCCAGTACCAGTGGCGCCGAGAAGGGGAATTTCACCTCTTCAACCCCGAAACGGTTTTCCGCCTCCAGCACGCCACCCGCACCGGCCGCTACGACATCTTCAAGGCGTACACCAAGCTCATCGACGACCATGGGGAGCGGCACAGCACCCTCCGCGGTCTGTTCGACTTCCGCAAGGACTTGCTCCCGTCGGTCCCCATTGAAGAAGTCGAGCCCATCGAGACAATCGTCCGCCGCTTCGCCACCGGGGCCATGTCTTATGGGTCGATCAGCGCCGAGGCTCACGAAACCCTCGCCATCGCCATGAACCGCCTGGGGGGCCGGAGCAATACCGGTGAAGGGGGCGAGGATCCCGAGCGGTTCCTCCCCCTGCCCAATGGCGACAGCAAGCGTAGCGCCGTCAAGCAGGTCGCCTCGGGCCGCTTCGGCGTCACGAGCCACTACCTGGTCAACGCCGACGAGATCCAGATCAAGATGGCGCAGGGGGCCAAGCCTGGCGAGGGAGGGCAACTTCCCGGCCACAAGGTTTGGCCCTGGATCGCCAAGGTCCGCTTCTCCACGCCCGGCGTGGCGTTGATCAGCCCTCCGCCTCATCACGACATTTACTCGATCGAGGATCTGGCCCAACTGATCCATGACCTCAAGAACGCTAATCCCCGGGCCCGGATCAGCGTCAAGCTCGTGGCCGAGGTGGGCGTCGGTACGGTCGCCGCGGGAGTCGCCAAGGCTCACAGCGACGTCATCCTCATCTCCGGACACGACGGCGGCACCGGCGCCAGTCCTTTGACGTCACTGAAGCACGCCGGCATCCCGTGGGAGCTAGGCCTGGCCGAAACCCAGCAAACGCTGGTACTCAACAAGCTGCGTGACCGCGTCGTCGTGCAGACCGACGGCCAGTTGAAGACCGGCCGGGACGTGGTGATCGCCGCCCTGCTGGGCGCCGAGGAATACGGCTTCGCCACCGCCCCGTTGGTGGTCATGGGCTGCATCATGATGAGGGTCTGCCACCTCGACACCTGCCCGGTCGGCATCGCCACCCAGAACCCCAAACTCCGCGAACGATTCGCCGGCAAGGCCGAGCACGTCGTCGACTTCTTCCGCTTCATCGCCCAGGAAGTCCGCGAGCTGATGGCCGAGCTCGGTTTCCGCACGATCGACGAGATGATCGGCCGGTCCGACCTTCTTGACACCAAGCGAGCCGTCGGCCACTTCAAGTCGCAAGGGCTGGACTTCAGCAAGATCTTCTACCGGCCTCACGTCAGCCCCGACGTTGCCGTCCGCCGCGTCATCGAACAGGACCACGGCCTCGACCGAGCCCTCGACCAACAAATCCTGCCCCTCGTGGCGCCGGCCCTCGATCGCGGCGAGGCCGTCGACATTTCCCTGGCCGTCCAGAACGTCAACCGCACAGTCGGCACGATCACCGGCAGCGAACTGAGCCGCAAGTACGGCGCGACGGGTCTGCCGGATGACACCATCACCCTGCGATTTCAAGGTTCGGCCGGCCAGAGCTTCGGGGCGTTCGTGCCTCGGGGCATGACGATGATCCTGGAGGGAGATTCCAACGACTACGTCGGCAAGGGCCTCTCTGGAGGCAAGATCGTCATCTTCCCGTCCAAGGCCGCCTCGTTCGTCCCCGAGGACAACATCCTGATCGGCAACGTCGCCCTCTATGGAGCCACCGCCGGCCGGGCGTTCTTCCGAGGTCGCGCCGGCGAACGCTTCTGCGTCCGCAACAGCGGGGCTTTGGCGGTCGTCGAGGGAACCGGCGACCACGCCTGCGAGTACATGACCGGCGGCGTCGCGGTCGTCCTCGGACCGACGGGCCGCAACTTCGCAGCGGGGATGAGTGGCGGCGCGGCCTTCGTCCTGGACGAGGCGGGTACATTCCCCCAGCGCTGCAACCTAGAGATGGTCGACCTCGAACCGCTCCGGGAGCCCAAGGACATCGAGACCGTGCGTGACCTCTTGATCCAGCATGCCGGCTACACCGGCAGCACGGTCGCCGCCCGCCTGCTGGGCGACTGGGAGTCCAGTGTCGATCATTTCGTCAAGGTCATGCCCGTGGATTATCGCCGCGTCCTGGAAGAGCGGATCCGCGAATCCAACAAGCAAGCTGGCGTCCAGGTGGAGGTGAGCGGTGGGTAAGCCGACCGGATTTCTGGAGTTTCCCCGAGAGTTGCCGACCCGCCGGCCGGTCCCCGACCGCCTGCGAGACTCCCTCGAAGTGTACAATCCGATGCCGGTGAACGCCCTCCGAGACCAGGGCGCCCGCTGCATGGACTGCGGCATCCCGTTCTGCCACCAGGGCTGTCCACTAGGCAACCTCATCCCCGACTGGAACGACCTGGTCTTCCGCGACCAGTGGCGGGCCGCCATCGACCGCCTACACGCCACCAACAACTTTCCCGAGTTCACCGGCACCCTCTGCCCGGCCCCCTGCGAGGCGTCCTGCGTCCTGGGGATCAACAGCGACCCGGTCACGATCAAGCAGATCGAACTCGCCATTGTCGACCGCGCCTGGGATGAAGGCTGGATCGTCCCCGAGCCTCCCAGGGTCAAGACGGGCAAGGCCATTGCCATCGTGGGTTCGGGTCCCGCGGGCCTTGCCGCCGCTCAACAACTCGCCCGCGCCGGTCACGACGTCACGGTCTTCGAGCGGGCCGACCGCATCGGCGGCTTGCTCCGCTACGGCATCCCCGATTTCAAAATGGAGAAATGGCGTCTCGACCGACGGATCGAACAACTTGAAGCCGAGGGGGTCACATTCCAGGCCGGCGTCAACGTCGGAGTGGACTTGCCCGCCGACCGACTCCTGGCCGAGTTCGACGCGATCTGCCTCTGCGGAGGCGCCACCGCCGGCCGAGACCTACCGATCCCCGGCCGAGACCTGCAAGGAATTCACCTGGCGATGGACTTCCTGCCCACCCAGAACCGCCGGGTGGCCGGCGACTCGGTGGAGGACCACGCCTTCAACCACGCCAGCGACAAGCACGTCGTGATCATCGGCGGCGGCGACACCGGCGCCGACTGCCTGGGCACGGTCCACCGCCACGGTTGCGCCAGCGTCCACCAGTTCGAAATCGTCCCCCGTCCCCCCGAAAGCCGGGCCCCGCTGAACCCCTGGCCCCAGTGGTCCAACGTCTTCCGCGTCTCCTCGGCCCACGAGGAAGGCGGCGACCGCGAGTACTCCATCAACACCAAGCGATTCGTCGGCGAGGGCGGCCGCGTTACCGCCCTGGAAACCGTCCAGGTCGAGGTCAAAACCGTGGACGGTCGAATGACCTTCGCCGAGGTCCCCGGCACCGAGCGCACCTTCCCGGCCGACTTGGTCCTGCTGGCGATGGGCTTCACCGGCCCCGAACGCCCCGGCCTGCTCGAAGGGCTGGGCGTCGAACTCGACCGGATGGGTAACGTCATCTCCGACGCCGACAAAAAAACCAGCGTCCCCAAGGTCTTCGCCGCCGGAGACGTCACCCGGGGCCAAAGCCTCATCGTCTGGGCGATCGCCGAGGGCCGTCACGCCGCCCAAACCATTGACGAAACCCTGATGGGCCGCTCCGACCTTCCCAAGCCCCTCGACCACGGCAACCACATGCGGCCCTTTATCTGACGCAGACGGCGCCGGGTATCACCTCAATCCCGGCCCGAGTCAGCTTCTCGAATGGAAGCGGTTCCCTCGACCAGCGGCCGACCCATCGGCACATGCGGTCTTCGCATGGGCTGGCGTTCTTCGACACTCGGCGACGCGGTCCATCGGTGCCCCAGACCGATCAGCGGCTGTTCCACCAGTCGATAACTGATCGCCGCGCAGGCGAACGTCGCCACCCAGTTCCAAGGCCACAACTGGACCCACCCCAGCGGTGGATGCGGCAACAGCTTCGGCGGCACCAGGAACAATTGCTGCCAGAGGTAGAGGCTATACGACAGCTTCCCCACCGCCTGCAATGGCCCACACTCCAAAAACCGCCCCACCCACGTCCCGGGGTGGAGCACCGTCGCGGCCAGGGCGAAGGGCACCAGGAAGCCCAGCATCACCTGACCCATTGGCAGCTTGGACACGGCGACCACTCCCAGCAACGCCACAAACCCCACTCCCCGCCAGCCCGAAAGCCAGCGAGTCATTCGCTCTCTCCTGGCGGGCTCCACCAACACCAGCGCCATCCAGCAGCCCCAGAGCAGCCCGCCCAGCCGGACGTCCGTCCGATGCTCCGGCGGGACCGGCCAAACTCGTTCCAGACAGTGCCAACGCGCCTCGCCGATGCCCCAGGCCGCGAACAGCAATGCGAGCACCAGGATCCGCCGCCGGGCCTCGCTTGCCGCCCCCAACAGCATCAGCGCCGGCCACAATAAATAGAAATGCTCCTCCACCGCCAGCGACCAGAAATGCCCCGTGAACCATCCCTCCCCCGACAAACCAGGTAAATAGTTGCGGACGTATAGAAGGCTCGACCACCACTCCCAACGCGCCACGGGCAACGGAACCGTTTCCGTCAACAGGCCAAGCACGCCAAGAAAAACCAGGGACGCCGGAATGATCCGAAACGTCCGGCGCACGTAAAATCGGCGTAGATCGACGCGACCCGTTCTCCGACGTTCCTCGGCCAGCTTTGAGCAGATCAGCAACCCGCTGATCCCGAAAAACACATCCACTCCCGTCTCGCCACGGAGTGCCCAGTCGTACCACGTCCGGTTCGGGCAAATCCCACCACTTGGGGCGAACAAGGTCGCGGAACCGTGGCAAAGGAGTACCGCGAGGATTGCGATCCCCCGCCATCCATTCAACGTCGGCAGATAGCCGGACATTGGCGACCTCAACCGGGGGGGGGGGAAAGGCGGGGACGTTGAAAACGTCCGCCAAATCTCAAGTCGCGAAACCAAAGCCCGAAAAAGGCCCTGGGAAAATCGACCATTCAGCGGGTCGGACTTTACCGATTCACCGGTCTGGACCGTTTATTCTGAGCCAGTCGTAGGGAAAGAACTCCCAGAAGTAGGATCGAGTAGATGAACGGGGCAAAAGCTGCCTCGTAAGTTCGTCCCAATCCAAACCGTTCGAGCGGCTGTTCCGGCAGAATCAAGGTCGCGGCCAGGGCGAAGGCGCTGACGGTCGTCAACCCCATCCCATCGCCACGGGCCTCCTCGCAAAACCAGGCCAGCGGAAAGGCGAGCAAGACCAGGTCATAAGGCCGATGATAGGCGAACGCCACGGCGGCCGACGCGCAAATACCGGCCAACTCGACATCCGACCGCTTCCGCCTCCAGTAAACCACCGTTCCACATCCGGCCAGAACAACCAATGACAACCAGGAGCCAGCCACCGAGGCCGAAGGCCACTGGCGAACCAGCAAGCTCGGCAGATCCAGCGCCCCCGCGGCCAACTGGCCCCGCGCCAACGCCAGCCACTCGCGGACCAGCCGCGTCGGCCCAATTCCCAGCCAGGCCGAGGTGCCCATCAGCAACGCGAGCTGAACCCCCGAGGCCACCACCAGCGTCCTCCAACGTCGGCGGGCCAGGGGAATCGCCAGAAACGGCAGCCCCATCGTCGGCTTGATCAGGGCAATCCCCAGCAACACCCCCGCGGCCACCTGTCGGCCGGTCCGAAGCGCCAGCAAGGCAAGGACAACCAGCAGTGTTGGGATCAGGTGGAACTGCCCGAGCCCCATTCCCCCCCGCACCGGCTTGCTCGCCGTCAGGGCCAGGCCGAACGCCAACGCAATCCAGACGGGCCAAAAGCCTCCGGCGAACCGGACCAACGCCCAGATTAGGCCCGCCAGGCTCAGGAGATTCAGGACAAGCCACGACCCCCGCAACGCGGCTCGTGGCAGGGGAGCGATCAACGCCGAGAACACAGGAGGCGCCGAAGGGGGATAAGTCATGTCCGGATCGAGATAAGGGTCGACGCCCCGAACAAACAAATCGACCTCCTCGGCTCGACGCAGGAGGTCCGCGCTATCATCCAGGGCCTTCACCACCCCCCAGACCAATCCGCCCCCCGCCAGGACCGTTAGCCCCAGCAGGAGGCACGCGGTCGCGACTCGCCGAAGCCGGCGCAAACCCAGATCCCTGTTAGCATTTCCGGTTCCATCCGGCCCTCGGCCCACGGCCGTTCCTCCCCGATTCCCAACCCGGCGGGGGCGACGCGGGCCCACTCTACTCGCCAATTCCCCTTCGGTCGAGGTCGCCCCAGATCCTCCGGTCCATTCGCGAGCCGTTCCCCCGTTTGCGGCCGGCGACGGCGCATCGTAGACTACGAAGACCGGGGAAGGCGTTCCCCCGCTGTTCCCCGCGGCTCCCGTTGATTGACGCCCGACCATGACCCCGCTCGGCACTCATCCCGACCCGTCCACCGGCGACCTCCCGGTCGTCCCGACGACAGGCGATCTGGCGGGGCCGACCTCAATGGCTGGGGCGGTCCTGGGAGACTTCCGCGTCGAGCGGCTCCTCGGTCGCGGCGGGATGGGCGAAGTCTACCTCGCTCACCAGATCAGCCTGGGACGGCCAGTCGCCCTGAAAGTCGTGCGTCCCGACTCCTTCACCGACCGACCTGGCCTCCTCCGGTTCGAAGCCGAGGCCGCCACCGCCGCCCAACTGAACCACCCCAACATCGTTCACATCTACGCCGTGGGCGGGCAGGGTCGTGCCCGCTACATTGCGATGGAATACGTCCCCGGGTGGACCCTGCGGGCCTACCTCGAACGCAAAGGCCAGCCCGACCTTCGTCTGGCTTTCTCCATCATGAGACAGGCGACGCTGGCCGTCGGCGCCGCGGGCGAGGTCGGCCTCGTTCACCGCGACATCAAGCCCGAGAACCTGCTTTTGACTCGCAAGGGGGTCGTCAAGGTCGCCGACTTCGGCCTCTGCCGCCCCCAAGGAGCCTCCCGACCCGACACAACCCAGGCGGGCCTGGCCGTCGGAACCCCTCAATACATGAGCCCCGAACAGGTCCAGGGCCTACCCCTCGACCACCGCAGCGACCTCTACTCCCTGGGCGTCACCTTCTACCAGATGCTCGCCGGGGTCCTCCCCTTCCCCGGCCAGTCCCCCCTGGCCGTGGCCCTCAAGCACGTCCACGAGCAGCCGACCGACCTCGCCGTCCACCGCCCCGATCTGTCCCCGGAACTCATCCGACTCGTGAAGAAGCTCCTGGCCAAGGATCCCGCCGACCGCCATTCCAACGCCGACGCCCTGCTGGTCGACCTGGCCAGGGCTCGCGACGCGACGCTCGGCCGGGGCGGGACCGACACCCTGGGCCTCTCAACCCGGGGCGAGCCCTCGGCCTCGGGAACCTTTGGCCTGTCCCTGGTGCTCGACGACCCGCTCCCGATACTCCGCCCCGTTGTCAGTCATGCCCCCGGTCGCGCCCGGTCCCTTGTTCCCTCGGCGGCGGTTGCCATCGCTGGAGGCCTCGTCCTGGGGGTCGTCCTGGGCTGGCTGGGAAGGGGGGAAGACCTTCTTTCCGACGCCTCGGCGGCCTCAACCGGTCCCCCCGGCGCCTGGATGGCCCCCAACCTGGCCGCCATCCGCCACCGGGGGACCGCCGAAGCTCAATATCGCTTCGCGCAACTGGAAGCCCCGCCGGCCGACCGACTCGCGGCCTTCCTGGCGATTCCGACGCGATTCCCAGAACAAAAAGACCACGACTGGGTTTTCCTCGCTTACATCCAGGTGGTGCGGCATCTGGTCCGGACCGACGATCGCGACCGTCTCGCCGTCCTCGCCGCGGAACTGGCTCGCGACGGTCCCGAGGACGAGCGGTTTCTGGCCAAGGTTGCCCATGCCGGCGTCGCGGCGATCAACGGCCAGGCGGCCGAGGTCCACGCGACCCTCGGCCCGTTGACCTCCACCTGCCGGTCGGCCCCCCCCCTGGCCACCTTGGCTCTGGAAGTGACCCGGCGGGCAATGCGGCCCGAACCGGGAAAGCTCGCCCCCGCGATCGACCTTTCCGGCCTGGCCCGTTCCCTCTCCGAGGACATGCAACTGCCCGCCGCCGCGTCACTCCGCCGCTTGGCCCGTCCTGGCTGAGCCCACGCAACGCAACCGCCGCGTCCCGGTACTTACGATTACGACCGCCAACCCACCAGCGGCCTCGCTCCCCGGAGCCCCGAGCATGCCGTTCCTGAAAAAACTCAGCGGGACACCCCCTGGTCAGTTCATCGAACTCAAGGGCGACCTGATCGTCATCGGCCGTTCTCCCGAGTGCGACATTATCCTCGACCCCCACGGCGTCAGCCGTCGCCACGCCGAGATCCGCCTCCAGGCCGACGGCTATGTCCTGGCCGACCTCCGCTCCCGCAATAAGACCAAGGTCAACACCAAGGAAATCCCCCCGGGACAGGTCCACGCCCTGCGCCCCGGCGACCGCATCAACATCTGCGACGTCGAATTTCTCTACACTCCCAACCTCCCCACCCGACCCGCCCGCACCGCCACTCAGGAAATGATCGTCACCGAGGGCGGCGCCGAGGACTCGGCGCTCAAGGTCCTGGACGCCTCCCGCTTCGGCCTGGGCACCCTCACCGTGCGACCCGAAGCCAAACTCCAGGCCATCCTGGAGATTACCCGCAACCTGTCCCGCGACCTCAACATCGACACCGTGGCTCCCAAGGTCCTGGAAACCCTCTTCGAGCTTTTCGCTCGCGCCGAGCGGGCGTTCCTGATCCTCAAGGACGTCGAATCCGGTCGCCTCGTCCGCAAGGCGTTCAAGCACCGCAACCAGCGCACCCCTCGCCTCGGCCTGGGAGGCTCGGCCTCCGCCGACGACGAGGTGCCGATGAGCATCAGCCGCACCATCGTCAACCACGTCCTGGAACGCAAGGAAGCCGTCATCAGCCAGGACGCCGGCCACGACCCCAACCTTCCCCTCAGCGCCTCGATCGCCGACCTGAAAATCCGCTCGATCATGTGCGCCCCACTGCTGACCCCCGACGGTCAGGCCCTGGGCATCCTCCAGCTCGACACCGCCGACCGCCGTCAATTCCAGCAAGAAGACCTTGACCTGATGGCCGCCGTCGCCTGCCAGGCCGCCGCCTTCATCCAGAACGCCGCGATGCACGAGGGACTTCTCGCCCGGGACCGCATCGACCGCGACCTTCGCCTGGCCGAGCAGGTCCAGAAGCGGTTCCTCCCGCTGGATGTCCCGCGAGTTCCCGGCTACGAGTTCTTCGCCTACTACAACTCCGCCTACGAGATCGGCGGCGACTTCTACGATTTCGTCAACCTCCCCCACGGCCGACTCGCCATCACCCTGGGAGACGTCGCCGGCAAGGGGGTCGCCGCGGCGCTCATGATGGCCAAGTTCTCCGGAGACGCTCGCTTCTGCATCCTGACCGAAAACGCCCCCGGACCCGCCGCCGACCACCTCAACAACCTTCTCTGGGCCGCGGGCTTCGAGGAGAAATTCATCACCCTGACCCTGGGCATCCTCGACCCGGCCACGCACCGCTACACCCTCGCCTCGGCCGGCCACCTGCCGCTGTTGGTCCGTCGCGCCTCGGGCAAGGTGGAAGAGATCGGCAACGACATCGCCGGCTTTCCCCTGGGCATTCAGCCCGATTCCTGCTACGCACAGGCCGAAACCACCCTGGCCCCCGGAGACGTCGCCGTCCTCTACTCCGACGGCGTGACCGACGCCCGAAACCCCTCCGAATCGCTCTACGACTGCACCGAGAACCGTCGGCTGATCCGCCGAATCGCCGCGTCAGCGGGCGGACCCGAGGCTGTCGGCCGAGCCCTCCTCCAGGAACTTCGCGAATTTGCCGCCGGCCACCCCCAGGCCGACGACATCACCCTCGTCTGCTTCGGGCCCGTCTGAGTCATCGAAGGGAAGGACTCCAGCATGGCCACGGCCTCTCGGACGAATCGAGGACTGAAATTCTACCGATTCACGGTCCGGCAATTCGCCAAGATGGTTGATGACGGTTATTTCGCCAACGGTCCTCGAGTGGAACTGTTGGGGGGCCGGATCGTCCAGAGCATGACCAAGAATGAACCGCACTGTTTCGCCGTCGGCGAGTTGTCCGAATGTCTACGCCGGATCATTCCCCCGGGCTGGTCGGTCCGCGAGGAAAAACCGGTTGTCCTGGACGATTATTGGCGACCGGAGCCCGACCTCGCGGTGGCTCGGGGACAAAATCAAAACTACAAGCTCCGATTCCCACAAGCCGAGGAACTCGGTTTAATCATCGAAGTCGCCGATACGTCCTATGTGAAGGACAGCGAATTGATGAAGCGACGCTATGCCCTTGCGGGCATTGCGACCTATTGGATTGTGAACATCCGCCAGCGACGTATCGAGGTTTTCACGAATCCCGCGGACCAAGAGAATCCCGCGGCCTATCGGACGGTCGCGGAATACCAGGTTGGTCAAGACGTCCCGGTCATCCTGGTCGGAGTCGAAGTCGGCCGAATCCCCGTGGCCAGCATTCTCCCGTGACACGACCGTCCGCCCGAGCCATCCGGGTCGACATCCTCTGGGCTTCGGGAATCTTCCTCCTCGGGCTGGCCCTCCGCCTGGCCGTCGCTCACGCTTACGGCTCCCACCCCCTCGGACAAATCGCCTGGGTCGACGAGGAGGCCTACCGGGCATGGGCCTGGCGAATCGCCAATGGCCAACTTCTGCCCGACCGCCCCTTTTTCCAGGACCCGCTGCTCGCCTACCTGATCGCGGCCTTGATGCAACTGCTCGGCACCACCGAGGTCGCCTCCTTACGGCTGGCCCTGGCCGTGATCGGCTCGCTCACGCCGGTCGTCACGTTCATCGCCGGACAAGTCGGTTTCAACAAAGCCGCCGCAATCGTTGCCTCGCTCATCGTCGCCTTGTATGGTCCCCTCGTCTTCGCCGACGCCTGCCTCGAAAAGGAAGGCCCCGCGGCACTTCTGACCGCCACGGCGCTGACCTTGACGATGCTTTCCGCAAGATCATCCCGAAGGCTTCCAACCGCCGCCCTCGCCGGCGCGGCCTGGGGACTTCTCGCCCTGCTCCGCGCCAACGCCCTGGCTGTTGCCCCCATCCTCGCGGGAATCCTGGCGTTCGCCAAGGCACGCGACCAACCCCGACGCTCACGATGGTCCCTTGCCGGGACATTTCTCGCGGGATTCGCCCTGGCCCTCGCCCCGGTAAGCCTCCTCAACGCGACCGCCTCGCGCCCAAGGGAGTTCATCCTGACCACCTGGCAAGCTGGGGCGAACTTCTTCATCGGCAACGGCCCCGAGGCCAACGGCACCTACCTCGCGCCCCCCTTCGTCGAGGCCAACCCCAACCGAGAGGCCGATGACTTCCTCAACGAAGCCCGCCGACGCACGGGACACAACCTCAGCGATTCCGAATCTTCGCAATACTGGTTCCGACAGGGACTTCAACGATGGACGACCCACCCCTCGGCGTCGTTCCGCCTCCTGGTCCACAAATTCGCATTGCTGCTGCACCGAACCGAAATTCCCGACAACCAGGACGCCGAGGTCGTCCGCATCGCCGCCGCTCCCATTCTGGGCGGGGCCTTTCTCCATTTCGGTCTCTTGCTTCCCCTGGCGGCCATCGGCCTGGGCCATTCCCCCCGCACGGTCCCCTGGCGAATCCTGGGAGTTACAGTCGCGGTCGGGCTCGGCTCAACGGCTCTGTTCTTCGTCGTGGGCCGCTACCGACTCCCCTGGATTCCCCCGCTTGCCCTCCTCGCCGGAGTGGGGGCCGTGGATCTGCTCACTCTGGCGAAAACCCGAAGATGGGGAGGACTAGCCTGGCGACTCGGCCTCCTCGGCGCACCCGCCGCGTTTCTGGCCTGGCATCCAACGCCCGACCCCGCTCCCGACCGCTGGGGCCACGCCCAGATCGGCCTGGCCTCGGCGTATCTCGCCACCGGAGAACTCGACCCGGCCATTGACGCCCTCGACGACGCCTCGGCCCTCGGCCCCGGGGTCGCCGCCCGGGTTGCCGAGCTTTGCCGATCCAGCGCCCTTCACGACCAGATCGCCCGCCTCGCCCGACCCTCGCGGAATACGCCTCCCGACCCACTCCGAAGGGCCCGCCACCTCCGGCACCTGCCCGAATTTCGCCAGGAATGCGGCGAAATGCTCAAACTCGAACGCTACCTCCACCCCGAAGCGGCCGAACCCCTCCTCGAACTCGCTGCCTGGTCGCTGGGCCAGCCCAACGCCGCCGACGCCCGACGCGACGCCCAAGCCTGGCTCGCTCGCCCCAGCCTCCAATCCCCCCTCAAAGCCCTCCTGAGTAACGACCTTCGCGACCTCCCGCCGGCCCTCCCCGACGACGACCTCGCAAGGACCACCCGGTTGCGACTCGCGCGGGCCAGCCTCAACCGATAGCCGACCGCGGGCTCGGCTCGCTACAATGCGTTCTCCAACCTGAAATTCCCGATCCCCCCGAACCTCCGTCCCATGCCCCTGAAGATCGCCAACATCCAGCTCGGCCTCGACGAGCCCGAGGAGTCGCTGCCCGAAAAGCTCGCCGACCGGCTCGGAGTGACCCGAGACGACATCGGCCACTGGCGAATCCTCCGCAAAAGCCTCGACGCCCGCCGACGAGATGAGATCCGCTTCGTCTACGCCGCCGAGGTCGAGCTACCCGGTGCCGACGAAACCGCCCTCGCCGCCCGCCTCGGCCTCCCCGAGGTCCGCCCTTCCGCCGCCGATCCGTTCGACTGGCCCACCCCCGGCGACCAGCCGCTCCACCACCGGCCGGTCATTATCGGCTCGGGGCCCGCCGGACTGTTCGCGGCCTATTTCCTGGCCCTCGACGGCTACGCCCCCCTGCTTCTGGAACGCGGGCGAGACGTCAAGGGGCGAGTCGCCGACGTCCGCGCCTTTGACTCCGGCGGCCCGATCGACCCCGAAAGCAATTACCTCTTCGGCGAGGGCGGCGCCGGCACCTTCAGCGACGGCAAGTTGACCTGCCGCAACACCGGCCCCGACGTCCGCCGCACCCTGGAAGTCCTCGCCGACTGCCACGGCAAGCCATCCATCCTCTACGAACACCGCCCCCACCTCGGCTCCAACCGCCTCCCGTTGATCGTCCGCACCCTGCGCCGCAAGGTCGAGGAACTCGGCGGCGAGGTCCGCTTCCTCTGCCGGGTCGAAGACCTGGACATCCGCGAAGGGCAACTCGCCGGGGTCCTGACCAGTTCAGGCCGATTCCCGGCCGACGTCGCCATCCTCGCCGCTGGCCATAGCGCCCGCGACACTTACCAGATGCTCTTGAGACGAGGCATCCCCCTGGAGGCCAAGGCGTTCCAGCTCGGCGTCAGGATCGAGCAGCCCCAGGAACAGGTCAACCGCGCCCGCCACGGCCCCTTCGCCAACCACCCCTCACTGGGCGCGGCCGACTATGAACTGGTGACGCGGACTGGCCCCCGAGACCTCTTCACCTTCTGCATGTGCGCCGGCGGCTACGTCATGGGCAGCGTCAGTGAGCCGGGGTATTTCTGCACCAACGGGATGAGCGAAAGCCGCCACGACTCCCCCTTCGCCAACAGCGGCCTCGTCGTGACGATCGACCCGGCCGACACCGGCAGCCGCCACCCCCTGGCTGGCGTCCACTTCCAGCAAAAGGCCGAGCGCCTGGCGTTCCTCGCTGGAGGCCGCGCCTACGCCTCGCCGATCCAGAGAGCCCGCGACTTCCTCCAGGGGCGAGCCAGCCGAGGCGTCATCCCCTCCAGCTACGCCCGAGGCGTCACGCCGATGGACCTGGGCGAAATTCTCCCCCCGATCGTCCTGGAAGCCCTGACCCGCGGACTTCCCGCGCTCGACCGCCAGTTTCGCGGCCTCTTTCTCCAGGACGCCACCCTCACCGGCCCCGAGTCTCGCGGCAGTTCCCCCGTCCGCATCCCCCGAGACGACGCCACCCGCCAATCCCCCGCCGTCGCTGGCCTTTACCCCTGCGGAGAAGGGGCCGGCTACGCGGGGGGAATCATCAGCGCCGCGGTCGACGGACTGCGAACCGCTCGCGCCGTGGTCGCTCGCCACGCCCGCCCCTCTGGAGCGTAACCTTTTGTCTCGCTTCGTGGTTGAGCCAATCATCCTCCAGGGCCAGCGCATTCGCCTGGAACCGCTCGGGATCGAACACCGGGACGAACTGGTCAAGCTCGCCGCCGCCGATCCCAGCCTCTTCCGCTGGACTCCCAACCGAATCGACGGACCCGAGGCGGCCCAAACCTGGTCCGCCGCCGCCCTGGCCGACCGCGACAAGGGAACGGCCCTTCCCTTCGCGACAATTGACCATTCCACAGGCAGGATCATCGGTTCCACCCGCTTCATGGCCATTGAGCGCCAGCACCTCCGCGTCGAGATCGGCGGCACCTGGCTCGCCCGCCTTTGGCAGCGGTCCGGGGCCAATCGCGAGGCGAAATTCCTCATGATGCGACACGCCTTCGAAACCTGGACCGTCCGCCGGGTCGAGTTCAAGACCCACTCCGAAAACCTCCCTTCCCGGACCGCCATTGCCCGCCTGGGCGCCATCGAGGAGGGAACCCTCCGCAAGCACATGGTCATGGCCGACGGGTCGGCCCGCGACAGCGTCTACTTCAGCATCACCGACGACGAATGGCCGGCGGTCCGCGACGCTCTCCGAGCTGACCTCGATCGCCCCCGATAACCCTCCATGGCCAAACCGGGCAAACCAGGTAAAATCCTCGCCGAACCATTACAGGAGGGGGACCATGAGCGAACCAGCCCAGGGACGGGCGAGGCATCTTGAAGTCGTCAATGGCGACGACGACCACGACCGCGACGAGGCCCGACAACTCGACCTCCAACGCCTGGAGATCCTGACCCGGCACGAACGGGCCCAGGCCCACACGATCCGGTCCTTGAGAGCCGAACTGCATGCGGCTCACGCCCGCTCGCACGCCCATGACGAGCAAATCCGTCAGGCCCTCGGTCAGTTGATCCGCCAGCGCGACGAACTCGCCGCCCAACTCCACGCCGCCGAGGCCCGCCTGGAGCGCATCCGCCGCAGCCTGCCCGGCCGCGCCTGGAGATGGGCCAAGCGCTGCAAGGCTCGGATCGCCCGACGATCGGCGTAACCCCCTGGGAGTCAACCCGATGCCGGAATTCTCGATCATCATCCCCGTGTACAACCAACCGGCCCTGACCCGCCAGTGCCTCGAAACCCTTCTGAAACAACTCCCCCACGGGCCGACCGCCGAACTCATCGTGGTCGACGACGCCTCGGCCCCACCCACTCGCCGGATGCTCGACGACTATACCGACAAGGTCCAGATCGTCACCCATCTCAGGAACCAGGGCTTCGCGACCGCCTGCAACAACGGTGCGGCGGGGTCGACCGGCGAGATCCTGCTGTTCCTGAACAACGACACGATCCCCACGGCCGGCTGGCTCGACGCCCTCTCCCTCGAAGTCCGCAACCACCCCGAGGCCCTAGCCTTCGGCGCTCGCCTGCTTTACCCCGACGGCACGGTCCAGCACGCCGGGATGGCGGTCTGCCCCGACCTCGCCTTGCGGCACATCTACGCGGGGTTTCCCGGAGACCACCCCGCCGTCAACAAACCCCGAGCCTTCCGAGCCGTCACCGGCGCCTGCCTGGCCGTCCGCCGACCCGCCTTCGACGCCGTCGGAGGCTTCGACCCCGCCTACCGCAACGGCTTCGAGGACGTCGACCTTTGCCTCAAATTGGGCGAACAGGGCGGAACCATCCGCTACTGTCCCGATGCGGTCCTCTACCACCTCGAGTCGGTTTCCGAGGGCCGATCCGACCGCAACGCTCAGAACGCGGCCCTCTTCCGCCAACGCTGGGCCGACCGCCTCGTCCCCGATGACTGGCTCTTTTACCTCCAGGACGGCCTGATCCGTGTCGACTACAGCCCTTCTCACCCGTTCAAGATCACCATCTCCCCCCAACTTGCCGTTGTGCGCAATCACGACGATGACGGCCTGGGCGAGACCGAATTCCTCCTGGCCAGCCGGGCCAGGCAGGTCCACGAACTGCTCAGGGACAACATCCTGATGTCCGTCGCCGCCCTTAACCGCGTGCCGGGCACCGATCCGCGATTGACATAACTCCGTCCTCGACCTAGATTGCCGCCCGCGAACCGTCGCGGACCCGATTCCGCCCGCGCGGTCGACTCCGGCAAGGACGCCGGGAGGCGAGGATGCCCACCATGCTGCCCAAGGACTCGGGCCGAGCGACCCAGCGTCGCGCTTTGATCGTCATCCCCGGGACGGTCAACTACTTCTACAACCAGAGCGGCCGACGGATCGCCGACGCCCTCCAATCCCTGGGTGTCGCCGTCGACGTCCGAACCCTGAGCGATTGCGAAACGGGCGAATACGACTGGTGCCTCTTCTCCAACCTCGCCGAGGTCGTCCATAGCGTTGGCGGTGAAGGTTCCGCCCTTCCTCGAATTGCCGACCTTCGCGATCGCTGCGCGGTCCTGACCTCATGCGCCATCGACTGCGTTGGCACCCCCTGGTACCACCGCCTCCGCGAACTGGGCGCTCGCGCCGGCGTCCCGACAATTCTGGACCTCGGCCTGCGAGACCAGACCGACGCCCTCCGGCCCGTCGACCGCGACGGCTACCGCTTCGTTTACTCCGGGCTGACCCCGACCGAACAACGCACCCTTGACGCCCTCGACCCCGACGACCCGGGCCGCACGATCCCTTGGGCGTTCGTCGGCCACGTCACCGCTTACCGGGCCGCCCTGGTCGACCACCTGATCCAGCAGGTCGACCCCCGCGGCTTCGTGTACATCCCGCCGCTGTCCCCCTACACCGAAACCAACTCGCCCCACCTGAATCAAACCCAGTACGAGCAGGTGCTGGGTAAAACCCGTTACCAGGTCTGGTGCTCGCATCACTCTCACTTCTACATGGAACCCGAGCGGTTCCGCACGTCCCTGCTGACCGGCGGCGTGCCGATCAAGATCATCGACGACCGCCACCAGCAGCCCGCCGGCGCCCCTCTCGACTACCTGATGATCGAGGCCGCCGAGGTCGGGTCGATCCGGTCCGATCACGCCTTCGCCCGCCTCCGCCGCCGCTTCGTCCAGGACTGGGCACGCTTCCCTAGCCTGGCGCAAGAGTTAGTCACCGTGCTTTCCGAGGCGGGGATCACCCTCCCGGATTCCTCGGTGACCCGGGCCGCCTGATCCACAGAGCCCCCCGTCACCCCTACCGTCAAACTCTCCCGCGGCAGGAGCCCCCGCCGATGAATGCCGAGGCCCGAGATGGCGTCACCATCGCCATCCCCAACTGGAACCACGAGATCCTCCTGCCCCGCTCCATCGACTCGGCCCTGCGCGCCCTGGCCATCCTCCGCGAACGAGGTATCCCCGGCGAGGTCGTGGTCATCGACGACCACTCCCGAGACGGCTCGCTGACCCTCCTGCGTCGCCTGGAAGCCCAATACTATAAGGATGGGTTTCGCCTGCTGGCCTTCCCCGCCAACGGGGGGCTCGCGGCGAACCGCAACCAGGCGCTCGTCCACGGACGCTTCCGCTACGTCGCCTTCCTCGACGCCGACAACGAGTTGATCCCTGAAAATCTCCCCTCGTTCGTCGAAACGCTCCGCCAGACTCACGCCGCCGCCGCCTACGGGACGTTGCTGGTCCGCTCGGCCGCCGCCGAACAGTCGCACTGGGTCCTCAGCAGCGAGAGCCTCCAGTACAAGCTCTTCCAGGGTAACTACATCGACGCCTTTGCCCTCTTCGACCGCACCCAGCTTCTCGACGTCGGCGGCTACGACATTTCGTACCAGACCTGGGAAGACTACGAACTCTGGATGCACCTGGCCACCAACGGACGCACCATCGTCTTCGTCCCGATGGTCTTCGGCTACTATTACGCCTTGCCGGTCTCGATGGCGCTCGACGCCACCAAGCACCTGCCCACCCAGAACCGACTCAAACGCATATACGACCAGGTCGACGTCCGCAAGCACCTCAAGATGAACACCCACCAACTGCGCTACCACCCCGAGGTCGGCCACCTTTGAACTCGGGCGGGACGAAACGAGCGCGGGATGAACTTAAGGGTCGCAAATATCCGATCCTAGAATCGGGACCCGTCAGGCAAGGGAATACGACTCATGACCCAGTTGATGCACGACGGCCGGAAACCCAGGCCCTCGATCCTGACGACCTTCCGGCCGATCGAGGATTACTGGGGGACTCTCAACCATCAAGGCCCAACGGGCTCGGGGCTGGACGACCGCCTGAACCCGCTCGACGCCTTCCTGATCCACCTCATCCTGGAATTCGCCCCCGGCCTCCCCGCTTTGGTCGACCTGGCCTCCGAGGGACTCCAAGGCGCCTCCAGTCTGATCGGCCTGAACCATCCGCACGTCCGCCGGGTGGTGGCCGCCACCGGCCTCGACACCGCCGGCGCGTCGAAGGGGCTCGCCTCGCTCCGCCGACACCTGCGAGGCTGCCCCGGCGTGGCGCCGCTGGACGTCGTACCGCGGACCGCCCTCGCCGCCGAGTTGGCCGACCAGTCCGGCCTCATCTTCCTGGCTGATGCCCGTCAAGAGGCTTCCAACTCCCTGGCCGACACGGTCCGGGAGTGGCTCGACGACCGACCCGACGCCCTGACTCTGGTCCTTAGGCTCGGTCGCGTCGGCGACTGCCCAGCCATCGAGGATCTCCTCGGACTGGCCGCCGGTCACTCCGAATTCCGCCTGGTTCTGGGCCGAGAGCTCGAGGAATCACTGGCCGCCAGCGACTTGGGCGTCGTCGCCCGTCGAGACCATCCCTTCGCGGCCGACGTCCTGGAGCGCATCCGTCTCCTCCACGCTGGCAATCACCGGCAACTCGATCTGCTCAAAGCCGTGAATCGCGCCGCGATGCTCGAGGCGAAGGTCGATGACGAGGTGGCCCGATCTCACCCCTCATTCGGCCCACTCCGCGACGAGATCGCCCGCCACCAGCACGATGCCGACGCCGCCCAGGCTCGAGCCGACCAGGCGTCGCACGCCCTGGCCGCCGCCCACGACCAAATCCACGCCCTGACCGTCGCCCTCCACGCCGAGCAGCGGGCGAACCTTCTCGGCCGCGTCCGCCGCCGACTGGCCAGGACCCCAGCGGGGCAGGTCTGGCGCCAAGCGAAACGAACGCTCCGAGGCCACTGACCTCGGTCGGCCCCTCCGCCATCGGCACGATCCCCTTTTCCTCGGCCCGCGAGCCCGACGACTCATGGAACCTTCCCGAGTGGATCGGCTGCAACGCCTCCTTCCCATCCTGGCCTGCCCAACTTGCCGGGGTCCGCTGGAGCCGATGACCGATGCCCTGCGCTGCTCGGCCTGCTCGCGGAATTTCCCGATTGTCGAGGGCCGCCCGACGTTCCTACCCGGCCTCGGCGAACGCCCCCGCGTCATGCCCGCCGACAAGATCAGCAACGCGCTCGATGACCAGTTCGCCGTGATGTTCGACACGACCCGCGGTTGGTCGCTCAACCTCGGAGCCGGCGGGACCGCCCACGCCTTCGACCGTTGCGTCGAGGTGGAATACGCGATCTTCCGCCACACCGACGTCGCCGCCGACGCCCACGCCTTGCCCTTCGCCTCGGAAGTCTTCGATAACGTGGTCAGCTTCAACACCTTCGAGCACCTGGCCGAGCCCCACCGCGCCGCCGCCGAAATCTTCCGCGTCCTGAAACCCGGCGGCCGGGTCGTCATTCAGACCGCGTTCCTGCAACCGCTCCACGAGTCTCCGCACCATTACTACAACGCGACCGAGTTCGGCCTCCGTCGCTGGTTCGCCGACTTCCCCGACGCCCAGGTCTCCGTCCCCCGCAACTTCCAGCCGGCCTACGTTCTTGGCTGGACCATCAACCGCATCTTGAACGCGGTCTCCTGGACGCAGGGGCCCGAGGCACGCGACCGCTACGGCGCCATGACCCTGGGCCAGTGGTCCGAGTTCTGGAACCAGCTGGGCCAACGGTGGAATCCCGAGTTCGAGGCCCTCGCCGACCTGCCCGCCTGCGCGCAAAGCGAGCTCGCCGCCGGTTTCGAGCTCGACGCCACCAAGCCGCCAGCACCGGCACCCGCACCGGCCCCGCCCGCACCCCGGGCCGAGTCAGAAGCCTTGGCGGTGAAACGCCCAAGGGCCTGGGATCGTCTATCCGACCGACTTCGGACGGTCTCGCGACGATCCGCATGAACCGCGAATCTCGCCCGACTCTTTAGGTTCCGCTTCGATCCGGCCCAAAATCTCCGCTGGCGGCCCCGAAGCGACCACTCGCCCCTCCTCAAGAACATGGACGGTGTCGGCGACCCGGCGGGCGAACGGGACGTCATGAGTCACCACGACAATCGTCTGACCCTCCGCCGCCAGGCCCGCCAGCACTCCATGCAACTGCTCCACTCGGGGCGGGTCCAGGGCACTCGTCGGTTCGTCGAAAAGCAAAACCTCCGGCCCCATCGCCAGCGCCCGCGCGATCGCGACTCGCTGCTGCTGCCCCCCCGATAGCTGCGAAGGCCGCGCCTCCAGGCGGTCGCCCATTCCCACCTTCTCCAGCAACGTCCGTGCCCGCGCCTCGGCCTCACCCTTCGGCAGTTTCAGGACATATCGCGGACCCTCGGCCACGTTGGCCAACGCCGACCGATGAGGGAACAGGTGAAATGCCTGGAAGACCATCCCCACCCGGCGACGAATCTCCCTCAAGGCCAACTCCCGAGCCCTCGCGACCATTCCCACCTCCAGCCGCAGCCCGGCAACCTCAACGGAGCCTCCCTCGAACCGCTCCAGGCCATTAAGGCACCGCAAGAACGTGCTTTTCCCCCCTCCCGAGGGCCCCACGATCGCAGCGACCTCCCCTCGACGCACATCGAGACTCACCCCTCGCAAGACGTCCCACTCGCCGTGACGCTTCACCAGGTCCCGCACTCGGATCATCCCCCCACCCCCTTCCGCGCCACGGCCGTCTGGGCGAGGCGTCGCTCCGACCAGCGGGCGAACCACGACAGGGGGAGACTCATCGCCAGGTACAACACCGACGCCGCGACCGCGAACTCCAGCACCCCGCCCGTCGCGTTGGCCAGGATCTGATACTCCTTGCTCAGTTCGACCAGCGTGATCACCGAGCAAACCGAGGTATCCTTGAACAGGGCGATGAAGTCGTTGGTCACCGGCGGGATCACGATCCGCACCGCCTGCGGCACGACGACCCGTCGCAGAGCGAGTCTCCGCGACATTCCCAGCGCCAGCGCCGCTTCCATCTGCCCCACGGGAACCGCCTGGAGCCCGGCCCGATAGATTTCCGCTTCATAGGCCGAATAGTTGATCGCCAATCCCCCAATCCCCGCCGCCAGAGCCGGCCACTTCAACAGGTAAAACAGCACGAACAGTTGCAACATCAGGGGAGTGCCCCGAATCAGCTCCACATACCCAGCCAGCAACCAACGCAACGGGGTCGGGCCATAAAGCCGGCCCAGCGCCACGCTCAACCCCAGGACGATCGCGATCGGCATCGCCACCATCGACAGCAGGAGAGTGATCCCGGCCGCCTCGACCAGCAACGGCCCATACTTCGCAATCAGCGACCAGCCCCGCGACGCCTCGTGAGTTCCGTTGGTCGCCGGCATGCTTCGCGGCCACTCGGCCAAATCCCGCTGGGCCTCGGTCCAGATCCCGTAACGCTCATACAACTTCCGCAACGCTCCCGACCCCACCAGCCGTCCAATCTCCCCATCCAGAACGGCCTTCAGCGCCGCCTGATCCTTTCCCACATAGATGACATACCAACCCCGCCCCACCGGATCACCGGCCGCCACCAGTCGGGGATATTGCGAGGCATAGAACCGCGCCGCCGGCAGATCCTGGAGCGTGGCATCAACCTGGCCGTTCTGAGTCGCCAGCATCGCATCGGTCGACCCGGTGAAGGCCACCGGCGTCACCGTCTCCACCGCCCCCTTGGCGAATTCCTCCGCCGCCGACCCGCCCAGCACCCCCAACCGCCAACGGCCTCCCCCGGGTGGTGGCTGCAACAGGTTGTCCCAGGAGCGAATCCGCCCCCCGCCCGGGGCCATCAACTGAAGCTGATAAACGTAGTAAGGCCGGGTCGCCAGGTAATCCCGCGCCCGTCGCTCGGTCAGTTCATAGCCGTTGACAACCGCGTCGATCCGCCCGCCGTCCAGCACGTTGAGCAACTGGTCCCACTGTCCCTGGGCGAAGGTCGCCTCGACTCCCAACCCCTTCGCCAGCTCCGCCATCAACTCGACCTCGAACCCCGTCACCCCTCGGGGCGATCGCGGGTCGGGGTAGGCATAAGGGCCACCCCCTTCCTGGTCGCAGCCATAGATTAAGCGACCCGTCCGCCGGATCCCCTCCAGCGCATCGGACCTCGACGACGGACCGCAACCGGAAACCAGAACAATCGAGCCGCACAATAACGCCAGGACGTGGTGGGCAATCCGCCGAGGGCTTGGGGAAGTTGGACCAGGGGCGGGTTGTTCCATCAAGACGACCGCTTTCAAAAAAAAGGAACCACCGACCGAACCGCCCCCGATGGGTCATTCCTCGGGACGGGGATGCGAGCGGAGCTTGCGAACTCGGCGAACCCGTCGGCGGACTTTCCGGGGCACCGAGGCCTGACGCAGTCGTGTCGTCTTCCCCACCAGGAACCGATGTCCCCGCCACTGCACCCGGCGGTTCACCAGGGCGTCGCACCACACCGGCAGCAGGAACAGATCCTTCAAGGGGACCATCGCTAGGTCACGCAGTCTGGGCAGACTCCCTCGCAGCCAGTAGGCGCAAAACGCGTCCCGAACGATCCCCAGGCCCACCAGCCCCAGCAATCCGCCCCAGGCCACGCCCGAATCATCCGACAGGGCCCAGACAAGTCCGACCACCGACAGGTTCGCCAGCGGCTCAATAATGAAGGCGGGGAACGCCATCCGTCGACGGATCTTGAACCATCGCGAGTGCCGGTTCAGGAACCAGCGGAAGTCTCGGGAAATGTTAACATTGTGGATGACATGATGACTTAGCCGTAGCCGATACCCCGCCTTGCGCACCTTGACACCGATCGCCTGGTCCTCGGCCAGCAGGTTCCGCACCGAGGCGAACCCTCCCACGGCTTCCAGGGCCCTGACCGGCATCATCATCGACTTGCCCACCACGCAGGTCGCCCCAATCACCTGCGCCAGCGCCACCCCGCCGGCGATGAAGCCGTTGAGATGCAAGTTTTCCAGGGACGCCCCGAAATGCTCCTCTCCCACGCCGGTGAACAGGTTCGACACCAGCCCCACCCCCGGGTCGGCCAGGTAGCAAGCCGTCTCACGGAGGTAGGTGGGGCGGACGACGACGTTGGAGTCACTGATGAGGATCGTGTCATGCTTGCGGAACCGATCCATCGCCGCCAGGTTCTCGACCTTGGGATTCAGGCCGAACGTCGGGTTGCCCACGATGAGGCGGGCATCCTGGCCGGGAAATTCGCGCAACAGTTTCTGCACGACCCCCACGGCCGGGTCGGCGGGGTCGGCCACGCCAAAGAGGAGCTGATAAGTTGGGTAATCCAACCGAAAGAAACTGCGCAAATTCGCTTCTAGCCCCTCGTCGACCCCTTTGAGCGGCTTGAAGATGGTGACTGGCGGGGTGAAATCGGGCAGATTGGACCGTCGGCGGGTGGCCCAGATCAGCGACAGCGTTGAGCAGACCGTCACGGCCACGGCGAAGGTGGCGACCAGCCCGATCAACAAGGCCCCGTCGATCATCGCGAAGCATCCCCGGCGGGACCGCCGCCGTCGGAGGGGGGACAGGACGCGAGGGGGAAACAAAGCAGGCGGGTTGGGGGTCGAGCGGCCCGCGTCGTAATAGCGGGCCCGGAATGGGCGTGGGCTCACTCGATCCCGGCCCCTCGCGTGGCCGGACGCCTTCCAGCCCCGGATCTTATCCGATCAAGGCCACTCGACCAAGAGGTTTCCGGCCGCGTTCGCGGGGGTTCCCCGGGTCAAACCCACCGCTCAACTCGGCTTGCGGCGCCTCAGCAGTCCGGGACTTGGCCGAGGCGAGGCCGACGGGACCGAGCGGTCCAGAACCGGAATCTCGCCCGAGGACGACGAGCCGGGCGGTTCGGCCACTTTGGCCAGGGCCCCCGGCACGTCGGCCGTGAACGCGAACAGGCGAGCGATCTGGCTGACGCGGAACACTTCCATCACGTTGGGGTCGACGTTGCAAAAAACGACTCGGCCCCCCGCCGGATGCGACAACTTTCGCAACGACAGAAATCCCCCCAGGGCCGCCGACCCGGCGAAGGCCACGCCGTTGAGGTCCACCACCAGATCGGGCCGGCCTCCCGAGCGGATGTGGCCCTCGAACTCCCGGCGAAGGTCCTGGATCGGCGCCGGATCGAGACGGAGGCAGTCCCAGAACTCGGCAAGCAGAACTCCGTCCTGCTGTTGGACTTGGACCGCGGGCTTGAGCATGGTGGTGGAATCGTGCGGGGCCGTCGAAAGACCGAAGCGACTCGCCGCGAGGGGGGAGCGGAGTAGGAACGGGGCGGGCAACCCCATCGTCAACGCCTCTTGCACTCTCATCATAGCCGATTGTTCAAGAAGCGGCGAGGGAGGCCCGGCGCGGCCCCCGGCACACGATATGTTATCCTTCCGGATAGACCCAGCGCCCAAGAGCCCGCCCCCACCGCCGACCCGATCCTCGACGCGACTCCTTGGGCGACCGGCCCGCGAAAGGATCTTGAGCGATGCGTTGCGCACTCCTCTGCCTCGCCGTCTGGACTTCCTCGGCCGTCCCGGCTTGGGCCCAGCAGGATTGGACCGCTTCGGTCTTTCCCGAGCGCTCCCACGACCTTGGCACTGTCGCCCGAGGGTCCAAGGTTCGCCACGCCTTCCGGGTCGTCAACACGACCAGCCAGGACATCCACATCGCCGATTCCCGCACCAAGTGCGGCTGCACCGAGGTCCGCATCGGCGCCCGAGATATCCCCCCCGGCACCCAGACCGTCGTCGAGGCCGTCATCGACACCACGAAGTTCGTCGGCTACAAGCCCTCGGGCCTGACCCTGGTCATCGACCGGCCCTTCTACGCCGAAGTCGACCTCAACCTTTCCTGCTTCATCCGCGGAGATGTCACCCTGAACCCCGGAGTCGTCGACTTCGGCGTCACCACTCGCGCTGCCCAACCGGCGGTTACGCTTCTGCTGACCTACGCCGGTGGCCAGCCGAACTGGGACATCACCGACATGAAGACCATTAGCGACAACCTCACCGCCCAGATGCGTCTGGTCAGTCGATCGGGCGGGACGGCTCAGTACCAACTCACGGCCACGCTGAAGCCCTCGGCCCCGAGTGGCTATTTCAAGGACGAGATCACTCTCAAGACCAACGACCCCAGCAGCCCGTCGATCCCCATCTCGGTTGTCGGCAACATCCAGGCGGCCGTAACGGTCTCTCCGTCAATCATCAATCTCGGCCAGGTCAAGGCCGGCGAAACCGTCTCGAAAACGATCCTGATCCGGGCCTCGCAACCGTTCCGCGTCACGGAGGTGAAGTCCAAGAAGGATAGCCTGACCGTGGCCAAGCCCGCCGACGCCGCACGGCCGTTCCACTCCCTGACCATGACCCTGAAAGCCCCCTCCGACGCTGGCCCCTACAACGCCTCGGTCGAGATCAGCACCGACGTGAAGGACGAGCCTCCCGCGAAACTCACCGCCTTCGCCACGGTCGTCCGTTGACGAGACGCCACGCATCCACCCGCCCCCCGCTCGCTCGCCGTTGACACCAATCCCGAGCCGCCCTAAGCTGTCCCCTCGCTGCCGGCGATGGACAGCCGGGCCCTCGGGGGCGGGGGGAAGCGGGGATGGGACGTCCCGGCAAGACAGGTATTCTGACGGCCAGACGCGCAACGCCGCAAGCCTCACAGGAGGCCGCGTGCGGATCGTCGACGGCCCATCTGGCCCTCGCCGTGGCCGACGCCAACTGGTACACGACCGAGAATCTCTTCGCGGAGGTCCGCCGCCCCGGTGTTTCAACACTGCTGCTGCGCTGCGATGACTATCGCAACGCCTGGAGGCGAGGAGTTCGGCCCTGGGACCGTCGTCCGGGCCTGATCCACACGGGTCCGAATCTCTGGCGGCGCAATCTGGTCCTCCCCTCCGGTTGGATGAAGTCGTACCCGGCTTTGGGGATGCGACCGATCCGCCGCACGATCCAGCAATGGCGAGCCGACCACGCCCCCGGCGCCCCGCTCGCCCTGGTGATGACGTATCCCCACTATCTCTATCTGAGTGACAAGTTGCGGCCCGACCGCCTGGTCTACTTCAATATTGACGACTACGCCTTCTACTGGCCCCGCCGAGCCCGGACTCTCGACGCTCTGGAGCGACAAGCCGTCGCCGAGGCCGATTTAACCGTCTGCGCCTCAAAACGGCGTTGCGAAGCGCTGAGACTCGCCGTCCCCGAAGCGGCACACCGCATCCGCCACCTGCCCCACGGTTCTCCCGGCCCCATCGTCGACTCGGTCGTCAACCATGGACCCGGCCCGCGTCCCAGGGACCTCGACGGTCTGCCCGGTCCGATCCTGGGCTACGTCGGCTCTCTGGAGGACCGCATCGACTGGGAACTTCTGGATCGATTGGCCGAAGCGTACCCCTCCGCCTCGCTGGTCCTGATCGGCCGACTGTCCCCCGACAGTTCTGGGCGATGGCTGGGCGCTTTCCGCCGCTGCCTGGCTCGTCCCAACGTCCACGCCCTCGGCTGGCGACCGCAGGCGGACATCGGTCGCTACAACGCCGCCTTCGACGTTTGCCTGATCCCCTACCGCGTCGACCACCCCTTCAACCTCGCCAGTTGCCCCACCAAGATCATGGACTACATGGCCACCGGACGGCCGATCGTCTCGACCGCGCTGCCGGAGTGTCAGCTTTACGGACACCTTTTCGACGTCGCCCCCGACCACGGCGAATTTCTCAATCGAGTGGGAGCGATCCTCCAGGCCAACTCCGACGACGGCCGGGCCAACCATCGACGAGACTGGGCGAGGGCCAACACCTGCCAGGCCGTCGCCGACCGCTTGCTCGACTGGCTGACGGTTTAGCGGAAGTCTTCGCGATTACCCTTTGGCTAACCCACCCCAGGCCACGTCGGCGACCCCCGACCGGGCATTGACCACGCGGGCCAGGACGAACAGCGCATCACTCAAACGGTTGAGATACGCCAGCAACAGAGCCGGCACGTCCTGACCCGGCTGCCGGCCTAGGTGGACGACCAATCGCTCGGCTCGTCGGCAGATGGTCCTTGCCAGGTGCAACTGAGCTCCTCCCGGGGAACCTCCGGGCAGGATGAACTGCGTCAAGGGCGGCAAACTCGCCTCCATCGCGTCGATCGCCGCTTCCAACCGTTCCACCTGATCCGTCTTGACGCATTCGTGAAATGGCCCGCCGGGGTTCGGGTCGGCAAGCGCCGAGCCCACCGCGAACAGGTCATTCTGAATGCCCGCCAGGAACGTGTCGGCCTCAGCATCAACCCGAAACGCGCGAGCCATCCCCAGCGCGGCGTTGAGTTCGTCGACGGTGCCATACGCCTCAATACGGATGTCGTTCTTGGGGACTCGGCGGTTGGCCAGCAGGCCAGTCGTGCCGTCGTCGCCGGCCCTGGTGTAAATCTTGGACAAAGGGGAGACCTCCGCGACGACCCGCCGCCGGTTGGCGGCCTTGACCGAGCGGCCTTATACTAGGCCAACGAATCGGCCCCGCCAAGGGACCGATCCTCGGACGAATCCTCCCGCGGAGCCTTCCCATGATCGCCCTGCTGGTCCCCTGGGTCGCGGCTTCGGCCCTGGCCGCCGGGCCGCCTCCCGCGTCCTCGGCCGAGGACGCGGCGAACGAGGCCCGACACCTCACCAATATCCGCCAGGTCACCAGCGGCTTCGCCCGCGCCGGCGAAGGCTATTTCCGCCCCGACGGCCAGGCCATCATCTTCCAGGCCACCCCCCGACCCCCCATTGGCGTCTTCCGAGACACCAGGCCGGGCGACGACGACTACCAGATCTTCACCGCCGAACTCAAACCCGACGCCACCCCCCGACTCGTCAGCACTGGCAAGGGAAAGACGACGTGCAGTTATTACCGGCCCAACGGCCGGGCGATCCTGTTCGCCTCGACCCATCTTGACCCCGCTCTCAACGACCCGGACCGAACCAAGTCCGCCAAGGGGCCCGCCTACAGTCGCTCCGAAAAGTATCGCTGGGACTTCGACCCGGCGATGGACATCTTCCAGGCCAACCCCGACGGCTCGAACCTGGTCCGCCTGACCGAAACCCCGGGCTATGACGCCGAGGGGAGCTATTCCCCCGACGGCTCGCACATCCTGTTCACCTCGATGCGCGACGGCGACCCCGAAATCTACGAGATGGACGCCGACGGCAAGAACCCCCGCCGCATCACCAAGTCCCCCGGCTACGACGGCGGCCCCTTCTACTCTCCGGACGGCAAGCGCATTGTCTATCGAAGCGACCGCAAGGGGGACGACCTCCTCCAGCTTTACGTCAACAATGTCGAGGGGACCGACGAACGCCCCCTGACCAACAACCGAGACGTGAACTGGGGCCCCTACTTCTTCAAGGACAGCCGGCACATCATCTACGCGACCAGCCGACAGGGGCACCAGAACTACGAGCTTTACCTGATCGACGCCGACACCGGCGCCGACGAGCGAATCACCTTCCGAGACGGGTTCGACGGCCTCCCCGCGTTCAGCCCCGATGGCTCGAAGCTTCTCTGGACCTCCAAGGGGCGCACCGCCGACGCCACGAGCCAGTTGTTCGTTGCCGACTTCTCCCTCGAACCCCGTCCCGCCACACCGACCCCGACCCCGGAGCCCCGCCCATGACCGCGAAGGACACGATCCGCATGACCCTGGGGGCCAGCGACCACATCATTACCATATACCTCGACGGCCTGGGCGACGCCGACCTACGTTTGCAGCCCGTCAAGGGGATGAACCCGATCGCCTGGCAGATTGCCCACCTGATTCAGGTCGAGCGGATGATGGTCGAAGCCGCCCGCCCCGGTCTGAGCCCGTCGCTGCCCGAAGGCTTTGAGGCCGACCATCCTCGGAAAGTCGAGGACCACTCCAAAATGAATTACCGCCCGATCGAGCAATACCTCGAAGCCTGGAAAGCGCAACGGGCCGCAACCCTCCAGGCCCTGGATTCCCTCTCCGACGAGGAACTTGACGCCCCCACCCCGGAACGATTCCAACGCATGGCCAAGACCCAGGGCCAGATGTTCAACCTGGCCGGACTGCACGCCCTCGGCCACGCCGGTCAGTTCGTCGCCACCCGCCGAAAGCTCGAAAAGCCGATTGCCTTCTGACGACTTTTGCCTGTCGAGGAAATGTTCGTCGAGTCTCTCAACCCCGGGCGAACCCTTGATGCCGAAGTCGACCTGGGTGGGGCTGTTCGTCTTCGGCCAGGTCGCGGCCCTGCTGGCCCTCGGCCTGGCCACGATTGGGTGGTCGCAAAGTTTGATGGTCGGGTTGATCCATCAAGTCGGTGAAGGCTGGGCACTCGGCCCAACCAGTGTCATCCACCGAGCCGACGGGTTGACCCTACTCAGCAATCCCGGCGCAATGTTTCGGTGGATGCTGCCCATCTAGGCCGCCTGTGCCATCCAGATCCCTGCGTCGTTCACGATGATCGCACTTTGGTGGCGTTGCCTCTCAATCCCGCTGCCCAAACCCCTCTTGCTCATAGATCGCCGTGGCTAGCGTCCCATCCTCGGCGATCACCCCTCGGTACATGCCGTCCGAGTTGTACGGGGCCGACCACCGTCCCGACGGCTCGAGCGCGATCAACCCACCCTCCCCGGCGTCGCGATTCAGGACGCCGTGGATCACGGCATTCGTCGCTTCTCGCAAGCCCACCTTCTGATACTTCAACCGGGCCGCGATGTCATACGCGACGACATGCCGCAGGAAGTATTCGCCGTGACCGGTGGCCGAGACGCCGACGACCCCATCCTCGGCATAAGTTCCGGCCCCAATGATCGGCGAGTCCCCCACTCGGCCAAATCGCTTGTTGGTCATTCCCCCAGTTGAGGTCCCCGCCGCCAGGTGGCCCGCGCGATCCAGAGCCACGGCCCCGACTGTCCCCAGATACGGTCTTGCCGCCGGAACCAACCCCGCTCGCGTCCGCTCCTTTTCCAGGGCCTCCTGCAACTCTTGCCAGCGCTCCTCGGTGCGAAAATAGGACGGGTCCACCAGCGGCAAGCCTTTCTCGCGAGCAAACGCATCGGCTCCGGGTCCCGCCAGCAGAACATGCCGCGACTGGTCCATCACGGCGCGGGCCGCACCAATCGGATTCTTCACGACCGTGACCCCCGCGACCGCCCCTGCCTTGCCGGTTCGCCCGTCCATGATCGAGGAGTCCAGTTCGTTGCGCCCCTCGTGAGTGAACACCGCCCCCTTCCCCGCATTGAACCGGGGCGAATCCTCCAAAACCCGGATCGCCGCCTCGACCGCGTCGACCGACGCCCCGCCCTCCTTCAAAACCGCATGACCTGCCTTCAGAGCGAGTTCGAGGTCGGCACGGTAAAGGCCCTCGCGGTCCTTCGTCAGAATCTCCCGAGGCAGCGCCCCCGCCCCACCGTGAACAATCAGGACGACCTTTTCGGGAGGCATGGGATCGGCACCGGTTGCGGCCGGCGAACCGACCAGGATGGCCAAAACTACGACCGTCAAGGCAGAACTGCGCCCCATCACAACCGCCTCTCAGCCCGTAAGAGCCTTTCCAGCAACTCCGGCTTCACCTGGCCCCGGAATCTCACCTTGCCGCCCACCGCCACGACCGGGACCGACGTCCCATACGCCTCGACCAGCGACGGGTCCGAGTCGACATCGACCACCTCGACAACGAAATCATGACGACCCCGGGCCACCTCGAGAACCCCCCTTGCCTTCGAGCAGCAAGGACAGCCCTCCCTCGTGTAGAGCGTGACGACCTGCCGCTCAACCGGCACTCTCGGACCCCGAAGTCGAGACAGGAGCCGTATCCCAGCCTTCATTTCGAGGCCCTTTCCTCCGCGGCGGCGGCTACCTGCGACGGGGCGGCGAGGTAGGCGACCAGGTCGGCGACCTCGGCGTCGGTCAGGCGGTCGAACAGTCCCTCGGGCATCATTGACGTGTTCGAGGGGGTGAACGCCTCGATGTCGGACCGGGGGATGACGACCCGCTCATTGGCGGTTTGCAAGGTCACCGACTTGTCGTCCTGCTCGCGGAAGATTCCCGCCAGGACTCGGCCGTCGTTGGTGCCGATGATCTTCAATGTGTAATCGCCCGCGACCGTGGCGCTGGGGTCAAGCACGTTGCCCAGGACGTAATCCAGGTTGGCCCGGTCGGAACCGGTCAACTCGGGACCGACGTCTCCGCCCTCGCCGAAGAGCCTGTGGCAACTGGCGCAATTCCGGGCGAAGACCGACCGCCCCCGAGACGCATCGGCCGCCTTGACCCGCTCGGCGGTCAGCAAAGTCTTGTATTTGGCCATCCTCGCCGGCAGATCGGCCGAGGCCTCCTTGACCGAGCCCCAATGCTTTTCCAGGGCCTCGGCGATCCGAGCGTCCTGAAACGCCTGGATCTGCCGAGCCACCGGCGTCGAAACATCCCGACGAGGCACCACCCCTCGCCCGACCGCGTCCAGCAACGCCAGGGCGAACGAGGGCCGAGACGCCAGGGTCGCCACCGCGTCATCGCGTTCGGCCGGTGCCAGCGAGGCGTAACGCTCCAGAATCAAGCCCGGCGTGCGTGGGTCGTCGGTCGCCGCCAGACCCCGAAGCGCCTCGGACCGCACCGCCGGGTCATCCAGCAACAATTGCAACACCGAGGCCAGGCCCGTTACCCGGGCCTCGACCAGCGACCGGATCGCCCGACGGCGTTCCTCGGTGCCGGCGGCTTGCGATCTCGCCAGGTCCCGCAAGAGTTCCGCCGCGCGAGGGTCGCCAAACCGCAGGGCCAGGGTCGTGGCCGCCTCGCGATGCGACCCCTTCACCAGCCGCTCATACAACATCGGCCAGCCCGCTGGCATCGCCACCCCCTTGCGACCCGACATCGCCGCCAGCGTGCCCGCCAGCAGATCGCTCCGGGTCGCGTCGTCCGCCTTGTCCAACTGACTTACCAGCAAGGGAAGGGCTCGGCCCGGGTCGGCATCCACGGCGCGTCGAGCCACCAGGCGACGCACCAACGGAATCCCGCAACGCGAGGCCAGTTCGACCGCCCGAGGTAGGTCGGCCGGCACCAGCGGCTCGATGCCGTACCACAACATCAGCGGAATGGACGCATCCTCGGCGTCTTCCACCCGTCCGGCCAGCGCCTCGGCGATCGGCCAGCGATCGGCCAGGGGGATTCGCTGGAGCACCGAGGCCAGGTGAAGCCGCAACGGCGCCGAGGGATCCGTCTCCGCCAATCCGGCGAATCGTCGCAAGGCGTCGGGAGTGGGGACATGCTCATCGGCCAGGAACCGGACGGCCCAGGAGCGGATCGCCTCATTCTCATGGAGCAAGCCGGACAGGAGTTCCGACTCATCCAGCCCTCCGATGGCCTGAAGCGTCCAAAAGGCCCGCAGCTTGTGAGTTCCTTCGGGGTCTTCGCGGTAAAGCTCGCGCAACGCGTTCGCCGCCTCGTCCATCGGCTTGCCCAAAGCGGCCCGCTCCTGGAGCAGTCGCCTCGCCGTGCGGGCCTGCCAATCGTTCGAGTGCCGCTGAAGCCTCGCCAGGTCCACATCCCCCAGGGTCGCAAGGTCAATCCCAGCCCGACGCGTTTCTCCATAAGTGATCTTGTACACCCGACCATTCTCTCGGTGAGCGTGATCGGCGTCGGTCTCGTGGCACTCGCCAATGTCCGACCAATCGGTCAGGTACACTCCGCCATCGGGCCCGGTTTTCAACTCCATGCCGCGGAACCACGGGTCATTGGCCTTGAGAAAGTCCGGAGCGTGTCGGGCCACATAACCCGACCCCACCGGGGATAGCGTGTCGCGGTTGACCCGATGCCCGTGAAGGTTGTTCATCAAAACCGACCCGCGATACGCCTCGGGCCAGTTATCCCCCTGATAAATCATCGCTCCGACATGCGCATGCCCCCCGCCGGCCTCGCCATGAGCACCCTTCCCTTCTCGGGAGTCGGTCCAAAGGCCCCCGGCCCAGTGAAGGTGGTCGGCGCAGGTCTTCATCAACTCATATACGTAGGGGTCGAGGTCCTGGCCGTACATCCGCTGATAATGTCCGCCCGGGACGATCCGGAACAGGTGA
Source organism: Isosphaeraceae bacterium (assembly GCA_965201075.1). Taxonomy (GTDB): domain Bacteria; phylum Planctomycetota; class Planctomycetia; order Isosphaerales; family Isosphaeraceae; genus CBDAVP01. Next base: position 89,227 of record CBDAVP010000008.1, read on the forward strand.
GGGATCACGCAGTTGGTCACGAACGCCTCGCCTCTCGCGTCGAAGTCGAGACCCCAGGGGTTGGTTGTCCCCTGCGCGACTCGTTCGAACGTGCCGCGAGTGGGATGAAACCTCCAGACTCCGCAGTTGATCAGCGTGCGGCGGTCGTCGGGGGTGCCCGGCGGTCCCACCTTCGAGTTCGACATGATGCCATTGCAGCCCCAAAGCCAACCGTCCGGTCCCCACTGGAGGGCATTGAACAGGTTGTGCTGGGCTTTCTGGTCCCAACCATCCAGTTTGACGACCGGATCGCCATCGGGCTTGTCGTCCCCATTGGCGTCGGGCACGAACAGGAGATTCGGCGTCGCGCAGAGCCATACACCGCCGAACCCCAGCGCGATTCCCGAGACGTTCGCCCCCTCCTTCTCCCAGAACACGGTGCGGCGGTCGTGTTGGCCATCGCCGTCGGTGTCTTCGAGGATGACGACGCGGTCGGGCCCGGTCGGCTTCGTCAACCAATTCGGGTAGCAACGGTTCTCGGCCACCCAGAGCCGACCCCGGGCGTCGATGGTGAAGGCAATGGGCTGGGTGACTTCGGGCTCGGCGGCGAACAGACTGACGCGGAACCCTTCGGGAACCGTCATCCGACCGGACGCCTCCGAGGCCGGCACGGGCGACGGCGGAGGCCCATCGGCGGCGGTCGCCAGAGACGGGACGAGCGAAAGAACCAGAACAAGGGAGAAATCGCGAAGCGACGGCATCGTCGGGCCCTCGGCCGGCCGGTGGGGGGCGTGCATGATCCGGGGATTGTCGCCCAGCCGGCCGGTCCCGTCCAGCATCCAGCATTGGGGGCTCGACCGGACCTGGCAGAGCAACGTCCCACGCGCTATCCTGGGACCGTCCGAACCTGGGCGGAAATTGGGGGGGGTGGGGATGTCGAGGTCGCTGGTCCGGGTCATCGCCATCGCCACGGCGGCCTGCCTTGCCTTCGTGGCCTGGATGCTCATCCCCGCGCTCTTCATGGCGATCCCCTGGGGGATCCGCTGGTGGTTCGGGATGACCGCGTTCCTGGCTCTCCTTGCTGGGCTGACCGCGTTCGCCCTCCGCTACTCGCCGCCCCGCCCCTGGCGACTCGTCGACCCGGCGACCACTCCGCAGCAAGGTCTCCATCGCGCCTGGGCCTGGGGCTTGCAAGCCGTCGCGCTCTCGTTCGCCTACGCCTTCTTCGCCCGTCCCGGGTACGGAGCCGTGACCGACTGGGACCTTCACCTCGCCTGGTTCGAGGCCCTGCGACTGGCGGTCGTTCGCTACCACCAGTTCCCCTGGTGGGACCCCTGGTGCTGCGGCGGATTTCCCCTGGCCTTCGAGCCGCAGGTTGGCCTCGCGTCGCTGGACACCCTGTTCGTCCTGCCCTTCGGGACCGAGGACGGCCTCAAACTCGCCAGCATCGCTTCGATGATGCTGGCGACCGAGGGGGCCCGACGTCTCGCGAGAATCGTGGTGGCCGACCCCTGGGCCGTGGCCCTCGCAGCGGCGATTTACGCATGGAACGGCGCGGTGCTGATCTTCACGATCAGTGGTCACGCCCTGACCCTCTGCTACCCGTTCTTCCCGTGGATGTTGCTGTTCGCGCTGAGGCTCAACCGCGGCGTTGGCCCCGCGGTCGGCCTGGGCATCAGTGCCGCGGCGAGCGTACTGGCGATTGTCCAGTACCCCACCGCCTACGGAGCCCTGCTCACCGCCGGGGTGGTTGCCTGGGGATTCCTCGGCCGCCCCCGAGCCGACCGAACCCGCTACCTCTTGCTTGTCGGAGTTGCCGCGAGTGTCTTCCTGGCTCTGGCCGGCTGGCGATTGGTGCTGACCGGCATGATTCTACGAGACTTCCCCCGCCGCCTTTCGTCACTGGTCGATAACCCGCTGTATAACATGGCGCACGCCCTGGTCGATCGGGAGGTTCCGCCGCCCCGGGTCCGCTCCTATACCAAGGGGTTCAACTCCGAACAGGCCTGCTATGTCGGAGCCCTGGCCCTGTTCGCCGCCGTGGTCAGCCTTCGACGGGGCTGGCGTTGGTGGCACACGATCGCCGCGGTCGGCTTCTCGATGGCGCTGGGGATGGTCACCATCTGGCACCCCAGCTACTGGACCAGCTCCTGGCCGGGGTTCTCGACCATGCACATGGTCGGCCGCTGGCGACTGGTCGCCGTGCTGGGCCTGGCCCTGGCCGCCGCCGACGAACTCGGGACCTGGCGACGTTCGGGAGGCCGGCTCCGGCTGCTCGCAGCGCTCCTGGCGACGGCCTCCGTCGCCGACCTGGCCGTCTACGCCCATCAGTGCTTGCCAATTAGCTTCAGCACCCCGCCGTCCGAGCGCAAAGGGCCCGAGCCCCCCGTGGCCACCATCGTCAGCCTGCAATACTGGGATTTCCAGGGCGATCCGTCCGGGTACGAGGCCGTGCGCCGAGGCTACGCGGTGATTGGGGGCTACTGCCCCCTCCTCGGCTATGATCGCGCCCGGTCCACCGCCCGTCTCTGGCGAGGTCACCCCGCCTACCGAGGGGAATTCGTCGCCGACGGTCACGCCATCGAGCCCACGTCCTGGAGCCCCAACCGGGTCGTCCTCAACCGCCTGAAACCGGATCAGGAGGTTGAGGTGAACCAGAACCCTTCCAACTACTGGCTGGCCAACGGCCGTCACCTCTTTCCCCACGCCCGCTGCGCCGAGGTGAGGGACCGCTTCCTGGCCAGGGCCGACGCCAACGGGCGACTGGTCCTGGAGATTGCCCCTCCCGGAGTCAACGCGGCGATCGGAACTTCAGTCATTGGGCTAATACTTACCGGGTTGCTCATCCCGCTGGCTCTTCGCCTCCGTCGACTGGACTCGAACCCATGAGGCGCTGGGGCCGCCTGGTCGGCCTGGCGATGGCGGTGGTCCTCGCCTCCTCAGTGGCGATGCTCGGGCCGTCGCTGTTTCTGGCCATCCCCTGGCGAATCCGCTGGTGGATGGGCGAGGTCGCCCTGATCGGCGGGATTGTCCTGGCCTACGGCTGGGCCCTCCGCGCCTCGCCGCCCAGGCCCTGGCCAATCCTTGACCCGTTGCCTCTTTTCCAACGCACGACGCATCGGGTCCTGGCGGTGCTCCTTCAACTGGTCACGGCCACCTTCGCCTATCCCCTGTTCGCCCACCCGGCCAACGGCGGGATGTACGACTGGGACCTTTATTCCTCCTGGTTCGAGGCGGCCCGGATCGCGATTCTGCGTTACCACGAGTTCCCCTGGTGGAACCCCTACCTCTGCGGAGGCTTCCCCCTGGCCGCCGACCCCCAGGTGGGCCTGCTGTCGATCGACCTTCCGTTGGTCCTGGCGTTCGGCACGAGCCAGGGCTTGCGGCTCGCCACGGTTCTCTCCCTGATGCTGGCGATCGAAGGGGCCCGGCGACTGGCCCGGCTCTGGCTGTCCGACCCCTGGGCCGTCGCCCTGGCCGCGGCGGTTTACGGCTGGAACGGCTCGATCTCGTGGCTTGCCAGCGTGAATCCCGGCCTCAGCCTGAGCCATCCGTTGCTCCCCTGGCTGCTGCTCTTCGCCTTTCGACTCGATCGGGGCACCCGTCCCGCGGTTGGGCTCGGCGTGGTCGCGGCCCTGGGCGTCCTGGCGATCATCCAGTACGCGACGGCCTACGGTTCCTTGATCGCCGCGGCCGTGGTCTTCTGGGGCGGCGTAGCCCAGCCTCGCGCCCAGCGTCTTCGCTACGTCGCGCTCCTGGGCGTCGCCCTGGGCACCTTTTTGACCCTGGCGGGCTGGCGATTGGCGCTCTCGGGCCAGGTCCTGTACGACTTCCCCCGTCGGATGGCGTCCTCGGTCGACAACTCCCCATGGGAGCTGGTCCACGCGATGCTCGACCGCCCGGTCCCGACGCTGCCGATCGACATGACCCGCCCGGGCATCGACGGCGAGCGGGCCGCGTATCTCGGCTTTCTCCCCCTTTTCGCCGCGATCCTGAGTTTGCTCGGTCCCTGGCGATGGTGGCACACCCTCACGTTCGTCGGCTTCGCGCTCGCGCTGGGCGCGACAAGGGTCAATCACCTGAGCTACTGGCTCAGCGAATGGCCTGGCTTCGCCACCATGCACATGGTCGCCCGGTGGAAGCTGCCCGCCTTCCTCGGTCTTGGCTTGGCCGCCGGCTCGACCCTTCAGCACTGGAGAACCTCCAGCCGCCTCGGCCGCCGCCTCGCCCCCATCCTGGTTGTCCTGACCCTCGCCGACCTGGCCACCTACGCCCACCAGATCTTGCCGATCGCCTTCGACCTCCCCCCCGCCGGCCGGCTGGACCCCGGCCCACCCGTCGAGCCAATGGTCTCCCTCCAAAGCTGGGAAGACGGCATGGTGATCCTCAACTTCGAGGCGGTCCGCCGGGGTTACGGCGTTGTCGAAGGCTATTGTCCGATGCACGGCTACCAGCGTCACAACCGCAAGATCGCCCGTCTCTGGAAAGGCCACCCGAGCTACCTCGGCGAGTTTGTTTCCGAGGGCCAACCCCTCACTCCCAAATCCTGGAGCCCCAACCGCGTTACCTTCAACGGGCTTGATCCGGGCCAGGTCATCGAGATCAACCAGAACCCCTCCAGTTACTGGGTCGTGAACGGTCGACGGCCCTTCCCCCGGGACCGCTGCGCCGAAATTTCCCACGGATTCCTGGCGACGGCCGATGATCGCGGTCTGCTGGTCCTGGAAGCCCGACCTTCCTCGAAGATTCTCGGCCTCGCGGCGGGAGTTACGGCAGCCGGGGTAGCCCTGGTCCTGGTCGCCGTTCTCGTGACAACCCGGCCCATCGCCCGATGACCCAACTTTCGACGAGGAGACTGTCGCGAGGAGTCGCGGCCGGGCTGGCCCTGACCATCCTGGCGTTGCTGGGCCCCGACCTGTTCCTGGCGATCCCCTGGCCGATCCGCTGGGCCCTGGGCGAAGTCGGAGTCGTCGCCGGGGTCGTGGGGGTCGCGGCCTGGACCTACCGGATCAACCCTCCCCGCCCCTGGAGGCTGGTAGACCCTGCGACCGCCGGTTCACCCCGTCTGCATCGGGCTTTGGCCATCACCTTGCACCTCGTCGGCCTCTCGCTGCCCTGGGCCTTTTTCTCCCGGCCGGGATACTGGGGCGTCTTTGACTGGGACTGGGACCTGGAATGGTTTGGCGCGGTGCGGCGGGCGATCGTCCACCACGGTGAATTCCCCTGGTGGCACGCCCTCAATAGCGGAGGAGTCCCCCTGGCCGCCGACCCCCAGGTCGGCCTGGCCTCGCCAGTGACCGCGCTGGTCCTGCTCTTGGGAACTCCAACGGGCCTGCGGTGGTCGGTGGTCCTGGCCCTGATGCTGGCGATCGAAGGGGCCCGGCGACTGGCCCGGCTCTGGCTGTCCGACCCCTGGGCCGTCGCCCTGGCCGCGGCGGTCTACGGCTGGAACGGGTTCATCCTCCTGACCACCGTCATGGCCCCGCCACTGACCTTCGCTCACCCACTGCTTCCCTGGCTGCTCCTCTATGGCTTCCAGATCGACCGAGGCCTCGAACCGGCGATCAAGCTCGGAGCGGTCGCGGCCCTGGGCGTCCTGACCGTGATCCAGTACCCCACCGCCTACGCCGCGATCATCACCGCGTGGGTGCTGGTCTGGGGGGTCTTGGGCCGCCCCCGGCCGGACCGACCCCGTCAACTGGCCTTGATCGCGGTGGCCATCGGCGTCTTCCTGACCCTGGCCGGCTGGCGACTGGCCCTCACCGGGCACCTCATGGCCGATTTCCCTCGCAAGCTCCAAGGCGCTGTCAACGCGACCCCCACCGGATTCGTCGGGGCGATGGTTCACCGCCTTGTTCCGCCTCCCCTCCAGTTCCCCGCGAAAACCGCCTGGCACCACGAGGAGGCCGGCTATATCGGCCTCATCCCCCTCGCCGCGGCAATCCTGAGTCTGGCGGGCCCCTGGCGCTGGTGGCACACCCTGGCATTCGCCGGATTCGCCTTGGCGTTGGGAACGGTCCACCCCCTCCACCCCAGCTACTGGCTCAGCGGCTGGCCGGTCTTCTCCTCGATGCACCAGGTCGGCCGCTGGCGGTTCCCCGGGCTCCTGGGTCTAGGCCTGGCCGCCGGCTCCACCATTCAAACCGCCCGAGCCACCCTCGGACGCTGGCGATGGCTGCCAACCCTTCTCGCGTTGGCCGCCCTGGTCGACCTCGCCACCTATGCCCACCAATGCCTGCCGCTGGGCTGGAGCAACCGACCGGTCGACCAGCACGTGCCAGGCCCACCCGTGCCCAACCTCGTAAGTCTCCACCGTTGGGAGTCCGGCGGCGTTCCCGAAGCCTCTCAGGCCACCCGACTCGGGTATGCGGTCATTGAAGGCTACTCCCCCTTGCTCGGCTACGACCGCCGCAGGCCCACCCTTCGCCTCTGGCGTGATCACCCCGAGTACCGAGGCGAATTCCACTCCGGAGACCAAGCACTCGTCCCTCGATCCTGGTCCCCCAATCGGGTCGTCCTCGACGGGCTGCAACCCGGTCAGGCCGTGGAGATCAACCAGAACCCGTCCAGCTACTGGCTGGTCAACGGCCAAAGGGCCTTCCCCAACGCCCGTTGCGTCGAACTGAACGAGCGATTCGTCGTTTGCGCCGACGACCAGGGCCGATTGGTCCTCGAAGCTCGCCCGCCAACCCACGTCTTCGTCACGGCGGCTGCCCTGACGCTCTTCGGATTTCTCTTGGCCCTGATCGGCGCCCGGACCGCCCACCGCCTCAGGCCAGGATCGGTTTGAGGACGCGCGCCGGGTCCACCCCCGTTAAGCGAATATCCAGCCCCTGGTACTTGTAGGACAGACGGTGATGGTCGATCCCGCACAGGTGCAGGATCGTCGCATGCAGGTCGCGCACGTGGACGACATCCTCGACCGCCTTGTATCCCAGTTCGTCGGTGGCGCCAAAGGTCATGCCTCCCTTGACGCCGCCGCCGGCCATCCATGTCGAGAAGCTGAGGATATGGTGATCGCGGCCGGTCCCCTGCCCCATCGGCGTCCGGCCGAACTCGCCGCCCCACAAGATCAAGGTATCTTCCAGTAACCCCCGACGCTTCAAATCCGTCAACAGTGCCGCCCCGGCCTTGTCCACCTCCTCGGAGGCGAGTTTCATCGAACCCTGGATATCTCCGTGGTGGTCCCAGCCCCGGTGATAGAGCTGGATGAATCGTACCCCCCGCTCAGCCAGCCGGCGGGCCATCAGGCAGTTCGAAGCGAAACTCCCGTCGCCGGGCTTGGTGATCCCGTAGAGCTCCAGCGTTTCCTTTGTCTCGGCGGCGAAGTCGGTCAGGCTGGGCACTGAACTTTGCATCCGGAATGCCAGTTCGTACTGGCTGATCCTCGTGGCAATCTCCGGGTCCAACGTCTCCTCGGCCTCCAGCCCGTTCAGGAGGTTGACTTCGTCAATGACTTCCCGCTGGGCACTCTGGCAGACCCCCTCCGGGTTGCCGACATAGTGGACGGCATCCCCCTTTGACTGAAACTGAATTCCTTGGAACTTGCTGGGCAAGAACCCGGCCGACCACTGGCGGGCCGAAATGGGCTGCTGACCCGTCCGCCCGACCGAAGTGAGCACAACGTAGCCGGGCAGGTCATCCGTCTCGGCTCCCAGTCCATACAGCAGCCAGGACCCCATGCTCGGACGACCTTTGAGGATCGACCCCGAATTCATGAACGCGTGCGCCGGGTCGTGATTGATCTGTTCGGTTTGCATTGAGCGGATAATGCACAACTCATCGGCCAAGGCGGCGGTGTACGGAAAAAGGTCGGAAATCTCCTGGCCCGACTTCCCATGCCTGGCGAACCCCACCGTCGGCCCGCGGGCGATTAGTGTCGCCCCTTGAAGTTGCGCGAGCTGTTGTCCCTTGGTGAACGACTCTGGGAACGGCTTGCCATCGAGGCGCTTCAACTCGGGCTTGTGATCCAGGGTCTCGAATTGCGAAGGGCCGCCCGCCATGCACAAATGGATCACCCGCTTCGCCTTGGGGACCACATGCGGAGGGTCCACCACCCCCCGCCAATGTCCGGCGACCGTCGAGCCGGTTGGGCTGGCGGCGCGACCACTTGGCGAGAGCAAACCCGCCAGCGCCATCCCTCCCAGGCCATAGGCCGACCGGGCCAGAAAGGCGCGACGCTTCATCGCGAGGGCGAGGGTCCGGGGGTCGAACGGTATCCGGTTCATCGCTCAATACCTCGTGATGGTTTCATGGAGGTTCAGAACCACCCGGCAAAGCTCGGTCCACGCCGCCAACTCCACCGCGTCGGCATCGGAAGGGGATGGCGACTGACCGACATGGAGCAACTTGGCCGCGGCGACCGGGTCCGAACGCCCCTCCGACCTCTGCCGATCGAGAAACGCCGTCAACGACGCGACCTCCCTCGCCGAGACCGGTCTCGCGAGCGCCTTGCGGAAGACCCGGTCGATCCGCTGGGCATCGGTTAACGGTCCCGCCGAGGCTACCTCCGCCGCCAAAACCCGCGCCGCCTCCACGAAGGTTGGATCATTCAGCAACGTCAACGCCTGCTGAGGAGAATTGGCCGTGATCCGGTTCGCGGCGCACTCCTCCCGCGCGGGGGCGTCGAAATTCGCCAGCATCGGATGAAGGAACGTCCGCTGCCAGTGAGTGTAAACCCCCCGGCGGTACTGCCGCTCGTCGGTGTCCGCATCATAGTCGCGGTCGGGGAATTGAATCGCCGCGTAATATCCCGGCGGTTGGTAGGGGAAGGCGCTCGGCCCGCCAATCTCCGGGTCGAGCAACCCGGCGATCGCCAGCGCGTTATCCCGGACGAACTCGGCATCCAACCGCCTCGGGTTCTGGAACGCCAGGAGCCGGTTGTTCGGGTCGAGGTCATGCAACTCTGGCCGCGTCCGCGACTGCTGGCGATAAGCCGCCGAGGTCACCATCAAGCGAACCAGGTGCTTGACGTCCCAGCCACTTTCGCGGAACTCCACCGCCAGCCAGTCGAGCAACTCCGGATGAGACGGCCACTCCCCCTGTGCTCCCACATCCTCCATCACGGCGCTGAGGCCCGTCCCGAAAAGCTGCTTCCAGAGCCGGTTGACAAACACCCGGGCCGTCAATGGATTCTCCGGCGACGTGATCCAATGAGCCAGGTCCAGCCGGTTCAACCGCCGTTCCCCCGCAACGCGAGGCTGTGGCAAGAACGCGGGGACGCCCGGCGAAACAACCTCGCCCGATTGATCCTGCCAGTTCCCCCGACCCAGCACCCGAGTGACCAACGGCTCGCCCGCCCCCGACACCTGCGCCAGCGCCCGCGCTCCGCGACACTCCTGCCGAGCCGTCCGCAGGTGCGTGTACCGATCGACCGCCGTGCCATCGTCGCCCTCGCCGAGCAGGAAGTTCCTGGCCACCAACGCCGCCTTCCCGGCATCACGGGCTCCGGCCGGAACGTCCAACGCCGTGGCCAGGGCCCGAACGGTGTCGGGATGCGAAGGATCATCCAGCGCCAGCGGGCTGAGCGACATCCGGACGCAACCCAACCCCGTTCCATGCACCGTGATGGCAATCTCGCCGCCCGCGGACAACTTCAAGGGCCGGTCCAGCAACCAAACGCCTCGCTGCGTCTCCTTGAGGTGTCCAGGGTCCGTCTTCCAACCGCGCAGGACCGCCGTGACGGGGGCGCCATTGGCAAACCACTCCTCCTTCCGATCTGCCTCGGCATACGACAACCCCAATGGCTCGGCCGGAGCCCCCGCGGCTGGCGTCAAGGTGGCCGAGACGGTCGTCACCGAGTCGTTCGCCCCTCCTCGCAAGATCGTCCCATCGTGGAAGGCATCGGGCAGCAACTCCACCCGGATTGCCGCCACGCTCACCAGTGTCGGACGACCCCGGAAAACCAGATCCTCGGCCGGCTCGACCGGCCCCACTACCAACCGGGCATCGGCCGTGTGCTCGAAAACGTCGCCCGGCCCGAAGTCGCCCAACAGTGGCTCGGGGATCGTCTCCCATCCCTCGGGACAACGTCGCAGGAACGCCGATGTCTCCGCCTCCCACGTCGTCTCTCGCCCGAGACGAGTTGGGTCGGCCACGACCCCCGCCGCCGAGTCCGCCACGGTCTTGGCCATCGCCGCGTCGAGCCGCTCCACCCGCCTACGCAATGAGTCGCTGGCAACCTCGCGGAACGGCGGAAATGGTGAGTCGTTGCTCATCCCGGTCAACTCAGGGGCGTGGTTGTACCCGTAATCGGCGTAAACGCCCCACTGCTTCAAATCCGCGAAGAACGCGGCCATCCGATAGAAGTCGCGGGCCTTGAACGGGTCGAACTTGTGGTCATGACACTCGGCGCAGCCCATCGTCGATCCCAGGAACGCGATCGAAACCGTCCGTACCCGATCCGCCGCGTACTTGGCCAGATACTCCCCGGGCTGAGCCCCTCCCTCGCGGGTCATCATGTTCAGGCGGTTGAACCCACTGGCCACCACCTGTTCATCCGTCGCGTTCGGCAAAAGGTCTCCCGCCAGTTGCTCGGCGGTGAACCGATCAAACGGCAGGTTTCGGTTGAACGCGTCAATGACGTAATCGCGATACGGGAAGGTCAACTCTCCCTGGTCGCCGTGATAGCCAACGGTGTCGGCAAACCGCACGAGGTCCAGCCAGGGGACGGCCATTCGCTCGCCATAGTGGGGGGATGCCAGCAGCCGATCCACCAGCCTCTCGAACGCCCGAGGCTCGTTGTCGCGAACAAACGCCTCAACCTCCTCGGGAGTGGGGGGTAGCCCGACCAAATCCAGGCTCAACCGTCGCGCCAGCGTGGGCCGGTCCGCCTCGGGCGAAGGGGCGACCCCTTTCGCCTCCAAAGCCTTGAGGATGTAGGCATCCACCGGGTTCCGAATCCATTCGGCCGCCTTGACCGCGGGAACCTTTCCCCGCTTCGGCGCGACATAGGCCCAGTGAGGCTCATACTCGGCCCCCTCGGCGATCCAGCGCCGCAACACATCCTTCTGGGCCGCGGAAAGGTCCTTGTGAGTTTCCGGCGGCGGCATGACCTCCTGCGAATCCCCGCTGAAAACGCGGGCGATCAACTCGCTTTCCTCGGGCTTGCCCGGGACAATCGCCCCCTTCGCCAGCGCCACCTCGCGATCGTCCAGCCGCAACTCGGCCTCTCGATGCTTGGGGTCGGGCCCGTGGCAATAGTTGCAATGCTCCGAGAGGATTGGCCGGACGTCCCGGTTGAATCCCACACGGGTCTCCTCGCCTTCGCCCGCCTCCGAAACCCCACCCAACCCGAGGCTGGCCACCATCGCCAGCACCAACAGTGCACGGTTTGACCAATCGCGACCGGGTAGGATCATGGGGGAAAAACTCCTGGCGGCGGCAAGACTCAAGGGCGAGAGACGGGCGGCGGTGGAAGGCAGGGTGACCTTTCAATATAATCCCGGACCGTGAGGGGGGGCAACACCGCCCCCGGCCCGTCGGTCTCAACGATCTTCCGCATCAGGCCAATCCAGGCCCAGACTCAATGGGCGAGGCAAGGTCGTCCTCCTCCCTCATCGTTGAGGAACGGTCATGATCGACGATCCCTCGGAGGAGGCTGTTAAGGCGACGGTCCTCCACTCGTCGGGCGACGAAAACTCCCTGCCCCCAACCAACCTGGAACCGGACGCCACCCTCCAAGTCACGGAGGTCCAGAACCTTCACCACGAGGTCTCGAACCCCTCGATCGACAAAACGCAGGCCGAGACGGTGGGCGGTCCCCTGGGACGGACCCTGGCCGAGGCCGGGCCCTCCCCCCTCCCTTCGCTGCCCGGCTACGAGATCCTCGGAGAATTGGGCCGAGGCGGGATGGGCGTCGTCTACCGGGGTCGGAACCTCCGGCTCAACCGCCCCTGCGCCCTCAAGATGATCCTGGCCGGCGACACCGCCGATTCCTCGCGCACCGCCCGATTCCTGGCCGAGGCCGAGGCTGTTGCCCGGCTTCAGCATCCCCACGTCGTCGAGATCCGCCACCTCGGCGAGGCCGGCCGCCTCCCCTTCATTGAGCTCGAACTCCTCCAGGGCGGTAGCCTCGACCGCCGCCTCGACGGCTCGCCCTGGCCGGCTCGCAAGGCCGCGACCCTGGTCGAACCCCTGGCCCTCGCCGTGGCCGAGGCCCACCGCGTCGGCATCGTCCACCGAGACCTCAAGCCGGCCAACATCCTGCTCACCACCGAGGGCGTCCCCAAGGTTGCCGACTTCGGCCTCGCCAAGTGTCTCGACATCAACAACGACGCCGACCAGTCGTCCACACAGGCCATCCTCGGTTCCCCCTGCTACATGGCCCCCGAGCAGGCCGAGGGGGACGGCCGACCCATCGGGCCCCCGGCCGACGTTTATGCCCTCGGCGTCATCCTTTACGAGCTTCTGACCGGCCGCCCACCCTTCCGGGGCGCTTCGGTCCTGGAAACGCTTGACCAGGTCCGTTCGACGCAGCCGGTTCGTCCCTCAAGACTCGTCCCCGGCATCCCCACTGACGTCGAGACGATCGTCTCCCGCTGTCTCCAAAAGGAACCCGGCCGTCGTTACGAGTCCGCCGCGGCCCTGGCCGAGGATCTCGGTCGATTCCTCCAGGGGCGGGCCATCCACGCCAGACGCACCAGTGGCTTCGAGCGGACCTGGCTCTGGTGCCGCCGCAACCCGGCCCTCGCCTACCTGACCGCGGCTTCCCTCGCCCTGCTCCTGGCCCTGGCCACCGGTTCCACCGTCGCCGCGTGGATGATGGCCGAGCAGAACCAGGCCCTCCGCGACGAACGCCGACGAGCCGACCGAGCCGAGGAGGCCACCCGTCTCGAACTCGTCGAGGCCGCGCTCTCCGCCGCCCCTGAAGGCGTCCCTTACATCCTCGCCAGCCTCCGACGGAACCCGCGGACGGCCATCCTCCCGCTCCGACGCATCCTCGACGATCCTGAAGAGTCTCCAACCCAGAAGCTCCGCGCCGCCGAGGTGTTGACGCTCCTGGACCATCCCCAGCCCGCCCCGTTGCTGGACGCCCTGGACTTCGCCCCCGACGCCGAGGCCGGCCTCCTCATTTCCGCGTTCGCCAACCTCGGCCCCCCCGTTCAGGAAAGACTCACGGCCCGCCTCACCGCTCCCGGGATCAGGCCCCCCTTCCGGGCTCGCCTGGCCATCATCCTCCTTGAGTTGGGCGACCCTTCGGCCGCGGGGCGAATGCTGGCCGCCGGCCCCGACCCATTGGATCGCTATACCTTCCTCCACACCTTCCCCCTCTGGCACGGCGACCTCCACGCCCTGCCGGCGATCCTCCGAGCCGTGATCGAGCCCGACGTCCGCAGCGGCCTCCTCTCGGCCCTGGGTCAAATCGATCCTCGCCCGCTCGAAGCCGCCACTCGCGATGCGTTGACTGTTGAGCTTCGCGTTTTCGCACGCGAGGGGACGGACCCCGCGACCCACTCGGCCGCGGTCTACGCTCTGCGCCGCTGGGGGATCGAGCCGGCTGCGACGCCGGAAGCAAACCGCCCGATTGCAATGAACCGTTGGTTCGTCAATCGCGGCGGCCTGACAATGCTGTCACTGCCCGCGGGGGCCTACTTCCTGGGCCGAGGCGAATCTTCCCCGGGCCAGCCCACCCCCTTTGCCCCCGGATCCTTCCTCTCCGACCGGGAGGTCACGGTTGCCCAGTTCCTCAGGTTCCTTGACGACCCTGACGCCGACAAGCCCCGAAATTCCCCGAACCTCGACCGTTCCCGGGCCAACGCCAGCCGTCCAGCTTCCGGCGTCAGCCACGAGGACGCGATCCACTACTGCAACTGGTTGAGTCGGAGGGACGGCCGCGGGCCCGCCTATGCCCGGGCCGCCGACGGGGCCCGCTGGGAGGCCCGGCCCAACTCCGACGGGTACCGCATCCCGAGCGTCCCGGAATGGGAATACGCCTTCCTTGGTGGTGCCCTGACCCTCTACCCCACCGGCCAGGACGCCCCATACCTGCCCGAGTTCGCCGTGGTCGCCAGGACCGGCGCCCGAGACACCGCCAGCCTTCCCCCCAACTCCTGGGGTTTCTTCGATCTGGCAGGCAACTTATGGGAATTCTGCGACGCCGATCCCGATCGGCCCGCAAGCCAATCGGTTTTCTGCGGCGGGGCTTATGACTCCGGGTCCGCCGATTGCCGCTCCGCCCGACACATCCCTCAGTATCCCGGCCTCCGCGGTCCATTTCTGGGCTTCCGAGTCATTTGTCGGGACCGAGAAGGGCTCGACCCGGGCTCGGATTTACTTCGACTGGTCGACCTCGTACGTCGCCTCGAAGCCTGGCAACGGCCGAGCGTGGAGACCTGGGCGGTGCGTGCCGCCATCAGCAACCTTACCTTCGCCCGGACGGCCGCCCAGGTCGGCTTCGGCCAATGGGACAAGGCCCGCGACACCCTCCTCGAACAGGACCGGGCCATCCACGACGATCCCCGGCCGTTAGCGTTTGCCGCGGTCATCGACCTCCGCCTCGGCCAACCCGATGCCTACAGGGCGACCTGCCAAGTCCTGCTGAACCGATATGGCTCCCGGGTCGAGCCTGGCATTGTCACCTCCGTCGCTCTGGCCTGCCTGGTCGGTCCCGCTCCTCCGGACGTCCTGGCACGCGCCGATGGGCTCGCCCGGCTCGCCTTCCAGGGCCTCACCGAAGACAATCAGGTTCGCGGTATCGCCGCCCTGGCCGCCCTGCGGGCCGGCCGGGATCGTGAGGCCCTCGACCTTGCCGGCGTGGCCCTGGCCGACAATAAGTCTTCTCCCGAACGGGCCAGCCACGATGCCGTCTGCCTGCTCATCCAAGCCCTGGCCGAGTGTCAACTCGGCCACCGACAGACCTCGAAAATGCGACTCGACGAGGCCCTGAGTAAGGGAAAACTCGCCGACGCTTCCGTCGCCCCCTCCGGCTCACCACGAAACAACTGGATCGACCTCGCGATCGCCGATATCCTGCGGGCCGAACTCCTCACGAAACTCGAGTCCATCGGCCCGGGTGACCCGTCCCCCTGAAACATCCGTCGGCTCCGAGCCGCCCGTCAAGCCGATCCGAACCGTGGTGACCCTCCGTCGATTCCTCTTCTCTATGCCCCCTTTGCAAGGCGACGATCCTGGCGTTGCCGATTCGAGGCCCCAGGGCGGACCGAGAACCAACCGCCGACGGCGTGCCCGAATCCGACGGGGAGGCGGGATGATTCAACCGAGAGCTCCAGGTCCCCCGGCCTCACCACCACGGCCTAACCCCCCGCGACCAGTCGGACCCGCTCACTGAGAATCCCTTGCGAATCACGCTCGTCACCGAAACTTACTTCCCCCAGGTCAACGGCGTCTCCCGGACCCTCGGCCAGCTCGTCCGGGTTCTGGAAGCCTCGGGAGACACCGTCCAGCTCATCCACCCCGACTACCGGGTCGAGGGCCTCACCCCTCCGCATCATCACCGAGTTCAAGCCATCAACCCGCCGTTCTACCGAGAACTTTACCTGCCCCGCCCACCATTCCCCGCCGCCCGACGAGCCCTCGACGCCTTCGCTCCCGACCTGATCCATATCGCCACCGAAGCGTTCCTCGGCCTCGACATCCTCCGCCACGCCGGACGCCGCAAGCTCCCGGTCGTCTCCAGCTTCCATACGAATTTCGACCAGTACACCCACCACTACGGGGTCGGCTGGTCCCGCCGCGTCATCTGGCGTTACCTCCGCTGGTTCCACAACCGAACCCGGGAAACCTACGTACCCTCCCTCGCCACGATCACTGAACTGCAAGGCCACGGCTTCGAGCGTCTGGTCCTCTGGCCCCGAGGAGTCGACGCCAGCCTCTTCCGCCCCGACCGCCCCAACCGCGAGTCCATCCGCCAATCCCTCGGTTTCGCCCCCAACGACGTGGTCATCGGCCACGTCAGCCGCATCGCCGCCGAGAAGAACGTGACGTACCTGGCCGAAGCCCTCCGCCTCGTCATCCAGGCCCGCCCCGCCACGAAACTGCTGATCGTGGGCGACGGCCCGGCCCGACCCGAACTCGAAGCCGCTCTCGGACAGGCGGCCCGGTTCGTCGGCTACCGATCCGGAACCGACCTGGCCGACCACTACGCCGCGGCCGACGTCTTCGCCTTCGCCAGCCTCACCGAGACCTTCGGCAACGTCATCCTCGAAGCGATGGCCTCGGCCCTCCCGGTCGTCGCGGTCCGTGCCGGAGGCCCTGGCGACACCGTACGCCCCGACCAGACCGGCCTCCTCATCGAGCCCGGCGCCCCTCCGCAATCCTTCGCCGACGCGATCCTCGCCCTGACCAACGACTCAAGTCGCCGCCAACGCATGGCCAACGCCGCCCGAGACTACGCTCGCTCCCAAACCTGGGACGCCATCATGGGAGTACTCCGCGACCACTACCAACGGGTGATCGACGGGTAACGCCTTTGCCCCTCACCTCGGTCGAAACGTCGGCAGCGGCACATTCTTCCGAATCCAGACCGGCCCCAGCCGCGGAACCCGTCGATACTGCTCGTTTAGCAACATCGCCAAGCCCGGAAACGGCGGATCGGCCACGAAGACCACCTCAGGGGGCCGGCTGCGCAGGTCCCGCAAGATCCGATCCAGCCTCGGCCGGATCAACGGGTCATCCGGGTGGGAAAGCGCTTCGGCCTGCATCAAGGGGTCAGCGAAACTAAACGGGGTCACGCCGTCCATCCCCGAGTGGACATACAAAGGGCTCGAAGTCCCCCAAACGAACAAACGGGCCCCCGGAACGCCCGCCATCAACCGCTTCAGTTCGCGGCCCAGCGCCCGTTGTCCTCCCCACTGACGACCCCCCTTGTAACGAGTGCCCAACTGGTCGGCGGGAACCCACAGGTAGTCGCGAACCTCGATCCCCGCCGTCCCTGCCAAAGCCGCCAGCACGCCCAAAAACCCTAGCCAACGCAAAAACCGCCAGCGCCCGCCGCGAACCAGATCCCCGCCCGCCACCCCCAGCGCGATCGCCAGTCCCGGCAGCGGCAGCAAGTAATAATGGGCCCAATATAACCCCGGAAGAGCCACCTGGGCCACCGCCGAGACCCCCCAGGCCGCGACCAGCCGCCGACGCTCGTCCCCCCGGCCCAACCCTAGCCAGGCCCAGCAAGGAACCCCCAACAACCAGAACGGCCAGATTCCCGACCCCCACCACCTCAGCCAATCCGTTTCCCCAAACGGCCAGGGCAAGGCTCCGGACCGAGGGTCGGTGTTTCCCACCAACAACCGGAACCAGCCCGGAGGCGAATGCGGAGGCGCCGGTGTCCTCGCGGCCATCGCCGACCCATAAACCACCACCTGCTCATAGGCCGCTCGCCCCGCCCCCTGAACCACCAGCACCCCCATCGCCAGGGCCAAGGGCAAACCAAACCCCAGACCCAAGGCAACCATGTCCCCCCATCGGCGTGACCCCACCCCCCTCCTCAACAGCAATCCCCCCCCCGCCACCAACAGATGCGTCACCGCCACCTGCTTGAACAGGCAAGCCATTCCCAGAAAGATCCCCGCCCCCACAATCGCCCACCGCCCCCGGCGACTCCAATTCCACACCAGGATTGCCAGGGCCGTCGTCGCCAGTAGGTTGATCGGATGTTCCAGGTTTGACCCATTTCCATGAAGGTAAGGGTCCGTGCTCGCCAGGGCAAACCCCAGCGCCGCCAGTGTCGCCGCCAGCGGTCCCGCCAGCCGCAACGCGACCCCCCACACCCCCAACAACGTCCCCGCCACGATCGGCACCGCCAGCCAGCGGACCGTCGCCTCGTCGGCCCGGCCCAGTCGCACCGCCCCCGCGTACAGCCAGTAACCCCCCGGCGGCTTCGGCTCGGCCAGGTCCCGATACAACACCGCCCCTCCGACGATCCGCCGACCATAGTAGGCATAGATCGCCTCATCGCAGTCGATCGGCTCCCCCTCAGCGCTGGCGACCAGATAAGGGTCGAGCCCGCAAGCCCGTCGGACCTCCGGCGCGAACGTATGCCCCCGCAACCAAACGTCAAGAGCGATCACCAACAGCAGCATCAACCAGGCCCAAACCGGCACGCGAGCGGCGGAGTCTGGTCCGGGCGAAAGGTCTTTGGCAGGATGAGGCATCGGGAACCAGGCACACCTAATGGGTCGTGAACCGGGGGATGGCGATGGAGTCTATCCCGCCAGGCGACAAACCGCCTAGGGGGCAAGCCGAACCCAAGATCCCCACGCCCATACACCCCCTCCGGCCCTGGCTCCTCGCCCTAATCTTCTGGACCGCCCTGATTCCGCTCTCGGCCCGGCCCCGTGTCAGCGGCAACGTCTGGCCCCGCCTGATGACCGCCGAGTCCCTCGTCGAGCGCGGCACCTTCGCCATCGAGGGCTCGCCAATGCTGGGGCCCAGCGGCACTCCCGACCTGGCCAAGATTCACGGACACACCTACGCCGACAAACCCCCGGTCCTCTCCATCCTCGTCGCCCTGGTTTACGCTCCCCTGCACCTTGGCCTCGGTTGGTCCTTCCTTGCCCCCGGCCGAGGGCTCCGCCAGTTCGTCCCGATCACCTGGGTCTTGACCAGCCTCCTCTCCGCCGGAGGCGCCGCCTGGGCCCTCGCTTCCACTCGAAGGCTTCTGCAACTCACAACCTTCCGCCCCCTGACCGCCGACGCCCTCACGCTGGCCCTTGGCTTCAGCACCCCGCTCTTGACCTACGCCGTCACCCTCAACAACCACACAATCGCCGCCGGACTCATCACCGCCGCAATGGCCGCCATCGCCCTCGAAAATCCGCAATTTCCCAAGCAAGGCTGGGCCGGAGTTTGCGCCGGGCTGGCCGCGACCATCGACCTCCCCGCCGGAGGAGCCACCTTCGCGATCCTGGCCGGTTGGCTCATCCTCCGCAACCGCTCGATTCCCTGGGCCTATGCCCTCGGAGGCGCCGGCCCCGCCCTCCTCCACATCGTCTCGCAGCTGTCGATGTCCGGCTCCCCGCTCCCCTTCGAGCTCGACCGGCGAGCGATGGAATACCCCGGGGCCTACTGGACCACCCCCGCCGGTCAGTTCCACGAATCCGGACCCCGATGGAGATTCGGCCTCGAACTCCTCCTCGGCCCTCAAGGCTGGTTGACGATCACCCCCATCCTCCTACTCACCCCGATCGGCCTGGCGAGGAACCTCCGCAATGGTTCTTGCGCCCCCCTCGCCCGAGCCACCACCGCGTTGCTAGTCGTGCTCCTCACGTTCTACATCTGGGGAGTCGCCCGCACCGACTACGCGGGCCTCTCCTTCGGGGTCCGTCACCTCCTGGCCGTCACCCCCCTGGCCGCACTCTTCGCCGTCTCGGCGGTCGACGGGGCAAAAAACCGCACACTCGCCGCCGTCTTCCTCCTGCTTTTGGCCATCGGCGCCGCCTACGCCTGGGTTGGCATGCATGAGCCCTGGACGCGTGCCGATGGAACCCGAAACGCCAAGGGTCAGCGCATCCCCCGCCCCGAGCCCCTCCTCCAGGTTCTCCAGCAACTCGTCCCGTTCCCCCACACCAGCTACACCCGCTGGTAGCGAACGAAACCCGGTCAATCCGCCTGGGCCTCATCGCCGAGAGTTGGCGACCCTCACCGAGTTCGGGTAAAACCACAAGAGGGGAATCCCGGCCAAATCGGCGACCCCGCCACCCTTTTGGAGGCGCACCATGACTCCCCGAATCCTGCTGGCCGTCGCACTCGCGACCACAACCCTCGCCGTATCGCCGACGCTCGCCGACGAGTCCACTCCGGCGGGCATCCCCTGGGCCAAGACCTACGCCGACGCCCTCAAGCAGGCCCGCCAGGACAAGAAGCTGGTCATGGTCGACGTTTACACCGAGTGGTGTTCCTGGTGCAAGGTTCTCGACAAGGAGACCTACCCCGACGCCAAGGTTGTCAAGGCCGCCGAGCCCTTCGTCGGCGTCAAGCTCGACGCCGAGGCCAAGGGCGAGGGCGAAGCCTTCGCCGCCAAGTACAAGGTCCAGGCCTTCCCCACGATCCTCTTCCTCGACCCCGCCGGAGCCGACGACGACGCCAAGGTCGTCGCCACGGTGATGGGTTTCCTCCCGCCCGCCCCCTTCGCCGAGAAGCTCGGCACGATCCTCGCCGCCTACCGAGAGCTTCCTGTGATGGAGAAGCGGCTGGTCGAAAAGCCCGAAGACCTCGAAGCCCTGGGTAAGCTCGCCGCCATCCGCTCGAGCCGCCAGGAAGATGACGCCGCCCACGAGCTACTCGACCGCGGCCTGAAGATCGATCCTGATAATGCCCAGGGCCAGCTTACCAAGGCTCTCAATGCCGTCGGGGACCGTTACCAGGAAACCCAGAAGTTCGATGAGGCGATCCCGCTTTTCCGCAAGGCCGCCAAGTCCGCCAAAACCCCCGACGATGCCTCCTACGCCCAGTCCAGCGTCGCGATGTGCTTCCTCTCGCAGGACAAACTCAAGGAAGCCATCCCCGAACTCGAAGCCGTTGACAAGATTCCCGGCGCCCCAGAGGAGACCAAGGAGCAAGCCAGCCTGATGCTCCGACGGATTCACGCCGCCATGGAAAAGGCCAAGACCGGTGACGAAAAGAAGACGGACGAACCCAAGGACAAGGAAAAGTCCGAGACCCGCTGAACGACCACGTCCACACGGTTCAGGATTCAAAAGTCGGTCGGTCGTCGAACCCATCTGTTCTCCCGACGGGTTTCCCGAAGTTGCGGATCCAGACGGAACCCTCGCCCGACGACCGACCGACCCTCGACGAGCCAACGCCAACGTCAACGAGGCCCGACCCGAGATGCCCGTAATCCTGGTCGGGACGTTGGATACCAAAGGAGAGGAGGTCGCCTTCGTCCGCGATCTCCTCAGCGCCTCGGGCCTGACGGTCCGGGTGGTTGACGCTGGCTCGTCCGGCCCGCCGTCCTTCGCCCCTGACGTCCCCCGAGAAGTTGTCTTCCGCCGCGCCGGCACCACCTTCGAGGCCATCAACGCCCAGGGCGACCGAGGACACGCCGTCGCCCTTGCCGCCGAAGGGGTCACCGGCCTCGTCGCCGACTGGGACGCCCTTGGCCACGTGGACGGCATCTTCGGCCTGGGAGGTTCGGCCGGAACCACCATCGCCACCGCCGCGATGCGCATTCTTCCTTTCGGCCGCCCCAAGCTCCTCGTCAGCACCCTGGCCAGTGGCCAGATGCGTCCCTACGTCGGCGGCAGCGACATCACCACGGTCCACCCCGTCGCCGACCTCGCCGGCCTGAACCGCCTCACCCGCACCGCCCTGGCCAACGCCGCCGCCGCCTTCGCGGGAATGGTCCACGGCCAGTCCACCCCCTCTCGAAGCGAACCCGCGGAAGCCCGTCCCCTCGTCGGCGCCAGCATGTTCGGGGTGACGACCCCCTGCGTCGACCGAGCCCGCCGCCTGCTGGAAGTCGCCGGCAAGGAGGTCATCGTCTTTCACGCCACGGGCGTCGGCGGCCAATCCCTCGAAGGCCTCACCCGAGACGGAGCCTTCGCCGGCCTCCTCGACCTGACCACCACCGAACTCGCCGACGAGCGGGTCGGAGGAACCCTCTCCGCCGGCCCCGACCGGCTCGGAGCCGCCGCCCGAGCCGGCATCCCCCAGGTCGTCAGCGTCGGAGCCCTCGACATGGTGAACTTCGGCCCCCCGTCCACCATCCCACCGCGATTCGCCAACCGCCTCTTCCACGGCCACAACCCCAACGTCACTTTGATGAGGACCACTCCCGAGGAAAACCGCGACCTCGGCGAACACCTCGCCCGCATGGTCCGCCAATCCCAGGGGCCAACGGTCGTCCTCCTGCCCCTCCAGGGAGTGTCCGCCCTCGACGCTCCCAACCAACCGTTCCACGACCCGCAAGCCGACGCCGCCCTCTTCGCGGCGATCCGCCACGGCCTCGCAGGCGCCCCCTCGCACATCCGCCTCATCGAACGAGACGAGCACATCAACGACCCCCGCTTCGCCACCGCCGCCGCGTCGCTGCTCCTCGAAATCCTGGCCGGCCAACCGACCTTCGCCCCTCGCCGCTGAACCCAATTCCGTATCCGGCCGACTCCGCCGAGTGAGCCTCCTCCCACGCTACGGCTCGACCCTCGTGGCAATCCACCAGGTCGTCCCAGCCGGATCTCGCACGCCCCCGCGACGGTCCTCATCCCCCTGCTGGATCGGCTCCTGGACCGACACCGCCCCCGCTTCCAGGGCCAGGGCATGGGTCGCGTCCACATCCTCGACATAAACATGGACGTGAGACGGCATCGGCGGCCAGCCCTCGCCGCCCTCCCCAAGCATCACCACCGAGTCGCCGATCCGAACCTCCGCATGGACCACTCTCCCCCCTGGTTCCACGATCCGCCGAAGCTCGACCGCGTCGAACACCCTCACCAGAAATTCGATCGTGCGGGCCGCCCCATCGACGATCGGGTAGGGCGAAACTCGGGGATATCCCTCAGGTTTGAACGGGACACGCACTGGCAACTCCTTGCCCATCGACCACTCTTCTGGAAGACCACCAACAGGTTATCCGGGCACGATCAAAGCGACGGCCCCAAACTCAACAAGGAAACCTCCGGAGGGCACCAGAATCGAATCCTCGGAGCCTGGCCTCGCTCGCACCCCACCCCCCGGCTGACATAGATCGGATTCCCGTTCAGCTTGTGCAACCCCCCGGCCGCCACGACCCGAGGCACCTTGGAGAGCGTCATCGGAGGCCCGAACCCGGGAATGACCACCTGTCCCCCATGAGTATGCCCCGCCACGACCAGGTCGACTCTCGACCCCGATTTCAGCAACAACGCCACGTCCGGCCGGTGCCCCAGCAAGATCCGAATCTCCCCCGCGTCCCCACCCGCGTCTTCCAGCTCCCGAACAACTTCCCGAGCCGCCCCACTGTCGTAATGCAGCTCGACGCCACCAATCGCCAGCCGACGCCCCCCCACCTCCACCCTCGCCACGCGGTTGACCAGCGTCTGCATCCGGGTCCCCTCCGCCAGCCGCTCCACCCGATCCCCCGGGTCGACATCTCCCGGAACCAAAAAGACGCCTCCAGGAGCCTCCAGGACTCGCAAGGCCTCTCGAAGCGCCGGGAGTTCCCGCTCGAAGTCCGACTCGCTCCCCTGAAACACGTCCCCCGGCATCAGGATGAGGTCCGGCTTCCCCGCCATCAACCGGGCGATCGCCCCCCGCTCATAGTCTTCCACCCCCTCGGTTTGGAAATCGGTCAGAACCCCGACCGTGATCGTCCCCCGACCCGCCCGTTCCGCCGCCAAAGGGACCCGAGCCGTCTCCACTCGCAGCCGGAACGGCTCCACCTGATTCGCATAAACCCCCACTCCCCCCGCCAACAGACCCAGGCACGCCAACCCGCAAGCCAACAGCGAGGCCCGACCGCGAGCCCCCATCACCAGCACGGCCAGCGACGCCAGTGGGATCAGAAACACCCCATCGACAAACGCCAGTCGCATCAGTCCAAACGCCCCTACGCCCGCCCCCGCCAAAAACGGCAACTTGAACCCAAAACTCATCCCAGCCAGAACCGCGGCCATCAGCACCCGCCCAGCCCCAACCCGCCGAGAGCCTTGCGTTTTCGCCGTCCCCCACCCTCCCAATAAACCCCAGGCCCCCGCGACCCCATCGACCAGTGTGCAAGCCGTCACGACCCACGGGAAGGTCCCCGCCAACATCCCCACCCCCACAATCGCCGAGACGCAAACCAATTACCGGCTCACCGACGACCGGGAGCCCGAGCCTCATCCTACCCCGCGGGCAACTCCTGACGACACCCGCCACCGGGACACCCTCCGCGACCAAACGGACGGCTCTCCCGGTTGCGGCCCGACCCTCCGAATCAACGACCCGCATCACCGGTCGCCGACGTCTCCCCAGCAACGCCGGGCAAGGTCACCGACTCGATCAACGGCACCTGCTTGCCCCCTGAGTTCCCCCCGACCGCCAGCAACGAGCGACCCGGGCCCGCCAGCAGCCGGTGAGTGATCCGAGGCATCGACCACGCCCCGACCGCCTCCCACCCTGTCCCCAGGTCGTCCAGCCGGTAAATCCAGCCGCTGGCCCCACTGAAATACGGACGTCCCTCCACCGAGAAAGCCGAGGTCCCGAATCCCTCCTGACGATGTCCCGCCGGAATCTCGGGCCCGGCCGACCACGCCCCTGTCGCCGGGTCATACACATCCACCCCTCGGCGGACATCCATCTTGTCGGTCAAGCCACCCAGCACATACAACTTCCCCCCCGCCTCGGCCACCGAAAGCGCCCGACGGCGGAACGGCTGAGGGATCGACCGCCAACCCGCTTCCGGCCGGTCCAGATCGAACGCCACCGTGTCCGGCAAATACTCCGCGTCCTCCGTCGCCCCCTTCATCCGCCAACCCCCCACGGCATAAATCGTCCGGCCCATCACGATCGCGTCATGAGTCGATCGAGGAACCGGCAACGGCGTCAGGTCGATCCAGGTCTTCGCCTCCGGGTCATACCGGGCAAAGTCCGCCACCGAATGTAGGTCGTGTTCCTCGCCAGACGCATTCCTCGCCGCCATCCCTCCCAGTCGGTACAGGAATCGGCCATCCGTCACCAAGGCCACCCCCTGAACGTCGGGGCCCATCGGCAAGTCTTCCCAGGTCCGCCGGTCCCCCAGGTTCAACCGGCGGAAATGCCGAGAGGTCGTCTCCACGCTGTACTCGTGGGTCTTGCCGACATGCCCCCCGTAGACATACAGCCAACCCTCCAGAACCGCCCCGCCAAAGCTATTCACGGCGGGCGTCGGCATCGCCGCGAACGCCGTCTTCCCTCCCGTCCTGACCTGGCAAACCGTCAGGGTGGCGTAATACCGGGTCTCCTCGAACGCCTTTCCCCCCACTTCCCCGGCGACCCCATCTACCCAGTTTGCCCACAACGGGGCTTTCCCTTCGGCCAACCCGGCGACTTTCGCCAATCCGGTCTCATCGGTCGCCGATTCCGCCGCCTCTCCATTCTCCGGATAAAGCTTGATGCGGGCTTTTGCCAGCGGCTTGCCGTCAAACAGGACCTGCAAGGCCCCATCGCCGGCCGCATCCCCCTGAACCCAACGGACTCGCAAGCTAGCCCCCGCCTCCGGATCGCCGACCTTCGCCGCCGACGACTGGAGCCTCGCCGAGTAGACCAGTCGAGTGGAGTGTCCCTCCTTCGCCCTGACACCCAGGTCCCGCTCCGCGTCAATCCTCGGCGGCAAGAGACCCACCCAACTCGCCTCCACCGCCTCCGACGCCATCCTCACCGCCAACGGACGCCCCTCCACGGTCGGCCTCAACTCGCGAACAAACCGCAAAAACTCCGGCCCGCCCGGCTCCGGCGTTTCATTCAGGAACACCCGTATCGTCGTCGCACCCCCGGCGACCGGCTCCCCGTCAACCCAGAGAAAATGGGCCGAGGCTCGCCCCTGAGACAGCAACAACGTCCCCAGCATCAACGCTCCGCGAACGCCATCACTCATCGCAATCATCCCCTCGCCCCTCGGGCCTTGTCGAATTTACGATCAACCGCCAAACCGTCCCAAGGCGTACCCATCGCGGATCGCCCGCACGCCGGCCCCGTCCCGAACCGACTCAAGCTTCCATCCCACTTAATCAAAAGAGGCAGTCGAACGAATTCATTGAAACTGAGACTCAGTCTCACGATCGAGACAATATCCGACCCCATCTCAGCCCGTCAAGCCTTGCCCGCGTACCGGGGAAATCTACCAGCGGAAGGCGTGGAAGCGCGACCTGGTTGACGCACCCCCGCGCCTGTCCGACCATTGTCGATCCCGACCATGCCTCGCGGAGTCGCCCCGTGCCGCTGATCGCCGACGCTCCCAACTACGCGACACTGTCGTTGATGCTGACACCGGCGATCTTTATGACCGCCAACGGCTCGCTCATCATCTCCACCTCTAACCGGATGTCGCGCATCGTTGACCGGATCCGGGTGCTAAATGACCTCGGAGACACTCTCTGCCGGGGAACGTCAGGGCTCGATTTCCCCGAGCTACGCCTGGCGCACGTCGCCGACCAGATCCACTGGCTCGGCTTCCGTAGCGACCGCATCCGCCACGCCCTGACGATGCTCTATTTGGCCTTCGGCAGCTTTGTCGGCACCAGTCTCGCCTTGGCCATCGACGCGTGGATGAAAAACCGCCTCCTCAGCCTTCCCACTCTTCTCGCCGTTGCCGGTGTGAGCCTCTTGCTGGGAGCCAGTATCAACCTCGTCCGAGAAGCCACCGCCGCCCTCCGTACCAACAACCTTGAGATCCACTTCTATCAATCTCTCCACCAGATCCGTCACGCTTCAAGTTCCTGCGGTCCAGAGATTTCCGCTGCGGAATCGCCCCCTTCCTCGCAACAACCAACCCCGGAATCGTCTCACCTCCCCCCTAGCGAGATTTCGCCAGCCGGAGGTTGAGTCGCTCTTCGCCACTTCGGAGGACAGCGGCTCTGGCGGCCTCTCCCAGTGGGGTTCACGGCCAGAGCGTTCAAAGCGGCCCAATGTCCACCGCCTGGATTTCGAGGACCTAACCCTCCGCGACGGTGGGGTTGGATAACGGCCTCAAGGTTTTACTAAACCGCGTAGCCCCGCCCTGTTTCCATCGAGTAAAGTTGGATCAGATCCGCGCGACGCACCCCCCGAGCGAAGCGGCCCACGGCACAACTCGACGAGACGACCATGACTCGCCCCGCCCGTCCCCGTCTCGCGCGTCTCTGGATCGGATTCGACGCGCTCGAATCCCGAACCCTGCTCAGTGTCGCCGATCCGTCTCGGGAGATTATCGTACGCTTCGACGAGGCCCTTCCCGCCGCGCGGCAAGCCGCCCTCCTCCACGCAATTCGGGGAACCGTGGTCCAGTCCTTCGGCGACGGCCCTTCCCTCGTCGCTCTCGGCCGCGGGATCACGCCCGACCACGCTCTCGCCCAGCTCGACACCAGCCGAGGCGTCCGCTACGCCGAGCGCGCGGATACCACCGTTCACGCCTCGTCCGTCACCCCGAGTGATCCGCTCTTCAATCAGCAGTGGTATCTGAACAACCCCGACGGGGTCGATATCGACGCCCCCGCCGCCTGGGGGACCACCACCGGCAGTTCGTCGACCATCGTCGCGGTGATCGACACGGGGATCGTCCTCAGCCACCCTGAGTTCGCCGGCCGCCTTTGGACCGGGCCGAAAGGCATCCACGGCTGGAACTTCCTGAACAACACCGCCAACCTCCAGGACTCCAACGGCCACGGTACTCATGTCGCAGGGCTCCTCGGCGCCTCGGCCAACAACGGAGCCGGCATCGCCGGGGTCAACTGGTCCGCTCAACTGATGATTCTCAAGGCTCTGGATAACAGCGGTGAGGGGACCATTCCCAGCGTCGTTGCCGCCATCCACTACGCCGTCGACCACGGGGCCAAGGTCATCAACGCCAGTTGGGACATCGACCAGTACGACCCCGCCCTCGCCGACGCCATCAACTACGCCGCCCAGCACAACGTCGTCGTCGTGGTCGCCGCCGGCAACGAGTCGGCCAATGACGACACCACCCGTACCTTCCCTGCCTCGCTCCGCTCCCCCAATGTCCTCTCCGTGGCCGCCGTCGACCAGCAGGGCCGCCTCGCCAGCTTCTCCAACTACGGCGTCGGCACCGTCGCCATAGCCGCCCCGGGCGTGGGAATCCTCTCCACCTACCTGGGCAACGGCTACACCTACCTCGACGGAACCTCGATGTCGACACCTTTGGTCGCCGGGGTCGTCGCCCTCGTCGCCGGCCTCCACCCCAACGACACCGCCTCCCAACTCGTCCAGGCCGTCACCGCCACCGCCCGTCCCGACCCCTACCTCGCCGGCCTGATCTCCTCTGGCGGGATTGTCGACGCCGCTGCCGCCGTGAATTATGGAACCACCACCATCGCCTCGGTCCCCACCCCTTCCGCGAGGCCCACGACCGACGCCGTCCACGCCCAACTCCTGTCCGTCCCTGAGTTTTACGATCAGGCCGGAGACACCGACGCCGGCTTCGTCAACCGCCTCTACCAATCCCTCCTGGGACGCGACGCCGAACCCGCCGGACTCAACGGTTGGGTCACGCAACTCCAGAAGGGCGCCACCCGTGAGCAGGTCGCCACTGCCCTGGAATCCACTACCGAGGCCCTCCAGACCGAAGTGGCCCGCTGGTACCAGACCGACCTGGGGCGTACCGCCACGCTCGCCAACCTCAAGACCGATTCTGGCGTCCAATCCTGGGTCGCCCGTCTTCAGCAAGGCATGTCCGTCACGATCGTCCACGCCCAACTCCTGTCCGTCCCTGAGTTTTACGATCAGGCCGGAGACACCGACGCCGGCTTCGTCAACCGCCTCTACCAATCCCTCCTGGGACGCGACGCCGAACTCGCCGGACTCAACGGTTGGGTCACGCAACTCCAGAAGGGCGCCACCCGTCAGCAGGTCGCCATTGCCCTGGAATCCACTACCGAGGCCCTCCAGACTGAAGTGGCCCGCTGGTACCAGACCGACCTGGGGCGTACCGTCACGCTCGCCAACCTCAAGGCCGATTCTGGCGTTCAATCCTGGGTTTCCCAGCTTTCCTGAATCCCCGAACCTGCTAGGCGGCTGCATCTCCAAGTAAAACATGCGAGTTTCTCGGAATTCCGATCGGAAGGCCCAAGGTTTGCAGCCCTCTGTGGCCGCCGCCTAACCTCGGTCGGGTTCCTTCTGGGTTCCCCCGCGAACACCGAGGCCAACCTCACGGGGAATGACCATGAACCGTCGCGATCTTCTCGGCTCCCTGGGTACCGCCGCCGCCGGCCTCACCGCCCTCTCCGTCACCGGTATCGTCCGAGCCGATGACAAGCCCTCCCATAAGGATCACTCCCAGGCGACGATGACGATGGAGGAGTGCATCAAGAACTGCGGAGAATGCGCCAAGGCTTGCGACATGGCCTTCCACCACTGCGTCATGGAAGTGGGCAAGGGGAAAAAGGAGCACGCCAAGGCCGTTCAGCTTCTGTCGGACTGCGCCGGTTTCTGCGGTCTTTCCGCCTGTATGATGTCCCGCCACAGCCCCTTGATGGGCCACTCCTGCGCTGCCTGCGCCGAGGCCTGCAAGGATACTTTGGCTGAAGTTGAGAAGCTCGACGCCTCGGGCGAGGTGATGATGATGGCCATCCGCCATCTCAAGGCGTGCGAAGCGTCCTGCCGAGCGATGGAAAAGTGCTGCGACGAGTGCTCGGCCTCCTAAAAAAAGACCACCGCCCTCAGATCGATCCCAGCACCGATCAACCCCGCCCCGCGAGTCCGAACCCGGCCTTCGCGGGGCGTTACGTTTCGCATGGTCCCAGGCATCCTCTTATCTTACGTTCCCACCTTGTCTTACGTTCCTAGCAGGCATGTTCTTTCCCGATTTCTCCGCGAAGTTAGACCGCTTCCAAGGCTCCCTTGTTTTGTGAATCTCGCGGGACCCCACCCCTGCGGGAAAACACCGTCTCGGACGTTCCGCGACTCGACTTAAACCGGAGAGACCGCCCGGAGCGCAAGACCGGCAACCCCTCCCGAGGGAGGAGGCCGGTCGAGCATTCAGGCGATGCGGCCCGCAGGATTCGAACCTGCAACCAAGGGATTCGAGACGCCCCCGGGTTTCCCCGAGGCTCGGACTATCTCACCCTCCCCCACCGTCGAGGAAATCCCCAATGAGGGGGAGGCCGGGCGCTCGTCGGCGGGGAGTATTGTTGGGACTCACCCCGCTAGTCTCTGAACCTTCCCGGCCACCCAGGCCCGGCCGGGCTTGGCTGCGGATTGCCATGTCGGGGCACCAACAAGCCCCCCGGTTTAGGTTCCCCGCAATTCACCCGGATCGCATCCGGAGGTTACCCCCCGGCGCCACCATGTTCTTGATGAGTCCCCTGCTCTGCCGTTGAGCTAGGGCCGCCTGTCCTCCCATCATGCGTGAGAGAATCAAGGACGGCAAGCCCTTCACCCGTCCGCGCAACAAAACGGCCGCCGATTCTTCCCACCGGGAAGAGATCGGCGACCCATAGTGATCAGGAACGATCCACCAAAGCGTCGAGCCAAACCAAACTCAGTTGGCAGCGCCCACCAACTCGAGCTCTTCGTCACCATCGCGAGCGGCTTGCATCGGCTTCATTTTTCTCACCGGCGAAGGGTCGACGACCCGAGCATACGAGGCCCGCGTCACCTTGGGCAACTTCAACGAGTGGGCCAGCCCCAGCCACTCCAGTACGCGGATGGTCATGTAGGTCATGTCGATTTCCCACCAACGCATCCCATGGCGGACCGAGGTCTGGAAGGCGTGATGGTTGTTGTGCCACCCTTCTCCGAACGTCAGCAGAGCTACCCACCAAAGATTCGTCGACTTATCGCGAGTTTCATGAGACCGATAACCCCAGATGTGGGTGGCCGAGTTCACCAGCCAGGTCGCGTGCAAAACCGTCACCGACCGCACGAAAAAGGCCCAAACCAGCCAGGGCATCCCACCAATCGCGTAAACCAAGGCCGCTGAAAGGAGAGGGAACACCGGGAAAAACTTATCCATCACGCGATGGACGGGGTCACGGGCCAGATCCGGCGCCCACCTCTCATAGTAATCGGAAGTATGGACGGCGGTGATGTCGGGAGTCATCCACCAAAACATGTGAGCCCAACCAAACCCACGATTGGGGCTATGAACGTCGTCCTCCTGGTCGGAGTGAGCATGATGCTTACGATGGTCGGCGACCCAGCCAATCGCCCCCCCCTCGGAGGCCGCGGCGCCCAGGGCGGTGAAGAAATATTCCAACCACTTCCAACGGAACGCGAAACTGCGGTGGGTCAGAAGTCGGTGATAGGTCAGGGTGATCCCCAGCCCGCCAGTGATCCAGTGACTGACCACGCAGGCAGCCAGGGCACCCCAAGTGAAGTAGCCAGGCACGAAGGCGAGCAGGGCCCCGAGGTGGAGCGCCCCAATCCAGAGCAACGCCGGCCAGGCGATCCCAGCCGATTCGGGGCGAGTTGTTGTCGCTGTGCTCATGCTAGTCCTTGATTCGGTCGTACAAAGGGGGGAGTCAGGCAATCTACCGCCCGGGACCGCGGCGGGAACCCAAGTCCCGACCGCACCCCAAGCGAGGGCAAGGGCCGATTGACTGGAGCAAAAGGGCCGCATCGGGGCAAAACCACTCGGCCCCGCCGTCAATGGACGGGTCACGGCGGCTCGCTCGCTCGCTCTGGACCCCGGGACCCGTCAAAGATCACACTCGGAGGCGGGAGCAAGAGGAAGGTGGGCGGAGGACGCTAAGAGTGTAGTGGCCGCATGCCCCGCGGCCAACCCATTCCACCAAAATTTTCCAGGGATTCCTATTTCTCCCCCACGGGAGAACGCTCGAATTCGGCCTAGCCCAGAACCCCCAAGCATCCCAGACTGTTGATCCTTGCACAGAACCGACTGCGTCTACTTTTGGAGACATCCCTTGAGAGCTGTTTACTGTGACGGGGCGATTGCTCACCTGCGGGACAACCTCCCCAGACCCACAACCGGGTCTTCAGAAACTCGGCTGACCGTTCGCCTGGCCGGCATCTGTGACACCGACCTACAACTGGCCCGGGGCTACATGGGCTTTCGAGGAATTCTGGGCCACGAATTCGTCGGTCACGATGCGGATGGGCAGCGCTATACCGCGGAAATCAATAACGCCTGCCACCATTGCCCAACCTGTCAGGCCGGTCGCCCGGGCCACTGTCCGCATCGAACCGTCCTGGGGATTCTCAACCATGATGGGGCCATGGCCGAGGAGGTCTGCGTCCCCCGAAGGAACCTTCACGCCATCCCCGACACGGTGGACGATCACTCCGCCGTCTTCATCGAGCCCCTGGCCGCCGCCTTCCGGATCGCCGAGCAAATCGCTCTCGGCCAGGAAACGAACCTGGCGATCCTGGGAGACGGCAAACTCGGCATCCTCTGCGCCTGGGCCTGCCGCCTGTCGGGGGCCAACGTGACGCTCATCGGCAAGCATCCCGAAAAGCTGGCCATCGCGGGCCAGGGGATCGCCACCCACACGGTTGACGAAACCGAAGGCCTAGCCCGATCGTTTGACGTGGTGGCCGACTGCACCGGCTCCCACTCGGGATTTCCCACCGCGCTGGGCCTGGTCCGACCCGAGGGGACCATCATTCTGAAGACCACCATCGCCGGAACTCACGCCATCGCCCTCGCCCCGGTGGTCATCGACGAAATCCGGGTAATCGGCTCCCGCTGCGGCCCCTTCCCTCGCGCCATCGCCGCCCTCGAACGTCGAGAGATCGACGTCCGGCCCCTCATCGGTCAGGAATTCCCGCTGAAAGACGCTGACGCCGCCTTCCTGGCCGCCGCGGCCCCCGGCGCCCGCAAGATCCTGATCCGGGTGGGCACCGGCAAAATCGGCTGAGACCCAGCCGTGGCGCCTGGTCAGGCCGTCGCCGCCAGGATCTCCGCCCAAAGCACTGGGGACACGTCGGAAACCCCCGACTTCACGGCCAACTTCAGGCCCTGCTCGGCCGAAAACCCTCGGACCCGGGCGAGTGCGACGCCGGCCACCGCCGGGGACCGACTCAACCCCGCCCCGCAAGACACCAGTGACGAAACCCCCACCCGCAAGAGGATCTCCACGATCTCGACCGCCGAGCGTAGCATCCAGGGAGGGTTCCCCGTGCCATCCACCAGCGGGAAGCGGCAGTACACCACCGTTCGACCCAGCAACGCGGGAGGCTCTTCCATCGCCAGGTCGACGACCGCCCCAACCCCGGCCGCCAGCAAGGCGGGGACATCGCGAAGATCACCGGCATGTCCGAGCCGCAGAGGGTAGCCCGAAATCCAGCGCATGCGATCGACTCCAGTCGATGTGCGACGGGCCATTCGGGGGCGGACTGTCGCCCCTTCTCAAATGTCCAGGTCCCGGGCCGTGTATGCCTCGGCCATGATGAACTTGTAACGCGCCTCGGGCTCCTTGCCCATTAGCTCCGAGACCGTGTTGGCGATGTATTGCTGGTCGTCCTCGGGGATCAGGACCCGAAGTAGCCGTCTCCGCTCGGGGTCGAGGGTCGTCTCGTACAAGAGCTTGGCCGGCATCTCCCCCAGCCCCTTGAATCGGGTGATCGTCGGCTTGGCGTTCTTGGGCAACTTGTTCAGGATGCGATCCCGTCCGGCGTCGTCGGCGGCCCAGTAGGTCTCCTGCCCGTGGCTGACCTTGTAGAGCGGCGGGCAGGCCAGGTAGACGCGACCCTCGGTCAGCAGGGAGCGTAGGTGCCGGTAGAAGAAGGTCAACAGCAGGGTCGCGATGTGGTGGCCGTCGCTGTCGGCGTCGGTCAGAAGGATCACCTTGCCATATCTCAGCCGGGCCGGATCGTAGGTGTCGTCCATACCGCAGCCCAGGGCGCTGACAATGTCGGTCAGTTCCTTGTTGTCCAGGACCTTGGCCTTGCCCGCCTGCTCGGCGTTGAGCACCTTCCCCTTCAAGGGCAAAATCGCCTGGGTATCGCGGTCACGCCCCTGCTTGGCCGATCCCCCGGCGCTGTCTCCCTCGACGATGAATAGTTCCGACTCCTCGGCCACGGTGCTGTCGCAGTCGTGCAGCTTGCCCGGCAACGTCAGGCGGTTGCTGATGGCTGTCTTGCGACGCACCTGTGAGGCCGCGGCGCGGCTGGCCTCCCGAGCTCGGGCCGACTGGATGACCCTCGACGCGATTGCCTCGCCCACGCTGCGGTTCTTCAGCAGAAAGTCTTCCAGACGGGGGCGGACCAGCGAGTCAACCAGCGAGCGGACCTCGGGATTATTCAGCCGGTCCTTGGTCTGGCCCTGGAACTGGGGCTCGTGGACGCAGATCGAGAGGATGCCCGTGAGACCCTCGCGAATGTCCTCCGGCTTGAGGTCCAGCCCCTTCTTGATCAGGTCCTGAGCCTCCATGAATTTCCGCACGGCCGACCGCACCGCCTCGCGCAACCCCTGCTCGTGGGTGCCCCCATCGCGAGTCGGGATGGTGTTCACATACGACCGAATATCCTCATCCGTTGACTCCGTCCACGCCAGCGCCAGGTCGATGCGCAACCCGTCATCGGTTGAGTCACGCTCCAGGGTAAACGGCAGAGTGGCGACCCGTTGGTCCTGGCGGCGGGCGTTGACGGCGTCCAGAAAGTCAACCACACCGCCGTCGTGGCGAAATTCGAGGTTCGTCCCGGCTTTGTCGTCCACGAACTGGATCATCAACCCTTTATTCAGGTATGTTTTAACTTCCAGCCGCTCCGCGATTAATTCCGGGTCATACTGAACCTCGCCGAAGATGTCCGGGTCGGGGGTGAACGTCAACGTCGTCCCGGTCCCCCTCGCCGGCTCGCCACGCTCAACCGGTCCCAGCGACTTGCCCCGCCGATACTGCTGATGATGGACGAACCCTTCGCGGCGCACCTGCACATCCAGGCTCTTACTCAGGGCATTGACGACACTGGCGCCCACCCCGTGCAGGCCGCCGGCCACCTTGTAGGCGTCGTTATCAAACTTCCCCCCCGCATGCAGCGTCGTCAGGATCGTCTCCAATGCACTCTGGCCAGTCTTGGAATGCCGGTCGACCGGGATGCCCCGACCGTTGTCGGCCACCGAAACCGTCCGGCCGTCCTTCCCCAGAGTCACCACGATCCTCGTAGCATGGCCATTCATCACCTCGTCGACCGAGTTATCGACGATCTCCCAGAGCAGGTGATGCAGCCCTGCCTTATCCACGCCGCCGATGTACATGCCCGGTCGGCGGCGGACCGCCTCCAGGCCCTCCAGGACCGTGATCGACTCGGCATTATAGACCCCAACAGCCATCAGATTCCCCCTCTCGCACCGGAGGCCGCGAGTCGAGTCCACTCTCCACCCCCAGTCCATCCTTCAGGACGTCTCCGAGACCGGTGGGCCGCCGCCCCCATCAGAGGGTTCCGCCGACGGGTGGTGGCCCAGCAAGGCGCGCAGCCGAATGACCTCATCGGCCAGAAGCTTGGCCCGCTCGCGTTCGGCATCGGCCCGCTCGCGTTCGGCATCGGCCCGCTCGCGTTCGGCATCGGCCCGCTCCTGCTCTTCGGCGAGAGCGTCGAACTTCTCCTCGTTCGTGAGGATCGGACGACCGGTCGCGGGATCCACCAGGCGGATCATCGTCCCTTCGGGGATCATTCTAAGCCCCAGCAACGGGCTGGTCAGGCCACCATCCGCGTCGGTCAGCAGAAGTTGGTAAGCTCCATCATGCAGCCGAAACCCCAGGAACGGCGGATTCAGGATCTCTCCCAGCGGGTCGAACAGGTAATATTCCGAGACACCCAATCGCGCGTACAATTCGCGCTTCGGCCCCAGATCTTCCCGCACGGTCTGGGGCGACGACAGCTCGACGATCACCGAGGGGACGGCCCCCTCCTCCCACGTCTTGAAAATATTCCGTGTGTGCTTAGGCACGCCGAAGATCACCATGATGTCGGGCGCCCGGTTCTTCCTCGGCTCTCCCTCGGCGTAGTAGAGAAACATATTGGAAGCCACGTACACGTCGTTGCGACGGGCGAAATGTTCACGAAGGCCTCCCAGCAGGGCGAACATCGACGTGATATGCCAGTCGGTTTCGCCCAAGGGTGCACCGTCGGAATGGGGATATTCGATCGCCTCGGCGATGGCGGACGGGTTCATGGACGAGTCCTCCGGATCGAGTCGGCCCCGAGATTAAAGGTCCACCTGGTCGACCGGCGGCACTGGGCGGGCTTCTTCGTGGAGGATCGCCTCCAACGAGCCCCTTTGCAAAATGCCGTGGCCTCGGCCGCCCCTCGACGTGACTGGATACTTGGTCGCCCTGACGACCTGAGTCGAGCCCCGGTTGGTTTTGACGGTCAGGCCCTCGCGCATCCGGTTGGCCAGGGTGAATCCCAGCACGCGATCCTTGGGGTCGAGCTTGATCGCCGTGACCCCCTTGGCCGCTCCCGAGACGACGTTGGCCTCGGCGACGGGGAAGATCAAGACCCGGGCCGACCTCGTGGCCAGGCAAACGTTCTCAGAGCCATCGGTCGCCTCGACCCCCACGACCCGGTCGTCGGTCACTACCGGGTCCAACCTCACGAGCACCCGCCCCTTCTTGGTCGAGACCCCCGCCACCGAGGCCATCGCGAACCGCAAAACCTTCCCTCCGGCCGTCAAGGCAACCGCATACGGCGGCGACGGCACGCTTGAGGTCGCCAAATGCCCGTTGCCGGTTCCGTTGGTCTCGGGGGACGATTCGACGCTCCCAGGCAGCAGCGACTGCACCGCCGGGGCCAGGTGCGGGGGGGGGGCGACCACCGCCGGCAAACAGCGAGGGTCGTGGCACAAAACTCCGACGACGTGCTCGCGGTCCTCGAAGGCGAAGTGCGTCTGGATCGCCTCGCCGTGGCCGGTCGTCAGCGGGATGTCGTTCGCCCTCAGGGTGTAGCCCACGCCCCGGTCGGTGCAGAAAGTCAGTGAATGACGGGCCCGGCAGCGGAAGACCCACCCCACCTGGTCGTCATCTCTCAGGCGAATCCCCGCCACGTCGGCGAACGACTTCTGCCGCTTGATCCAGCCGTCCCGGGTCACGATGACCCAGGCGTCCTCGTCCACGATGTAGTCTTCCTCGCGGTACTCCACTGGCACTGGAGGACCGGCCACCTGCGTTCGTCGCTCGTCTCCATAGGTTTTGGAGATCCCCTTCAATTCGCCCCGGACTATCTTCCAGCGCTCCGGCTCATCGGCCAGCAATGCCTCAATTTCCATCGCCCGCGTCCGTCGCTCCGCCAGTTCCGCGCGAATCTCGTCAATCTCCAGCTTTCCCAACCGATACAGCTTCGTTTCCAAGACGGCGTCGGCCTGGATCTCCGAGAGGGCGAACCGGGCGATGAGTTTGGGAGCCGCGTCCGCCTTGCCGTCGCTGGCTCGGATGATCCGAATCGCCTCGTCGAGGTTGTCGAAGACGATCGCGAACCCTTCCAGGATGTGGATTCGCCGCAACAGTGCCGCGAGTTCGTGGTTCAGCCTCCGAGTGACGACCTCCAGGCGAAAGTCGAGGAAGTACTGGAGCATGCTGCGGAGGTCGAGGCGGCTGGGGACAGCAACATCGGCTCCCTCGGCCGGCAGCAGGCAGGTCAGGTTGACGTTGAAGTTGGTTTGCAGCGGCGTATTCTTGAACAGGTAAGCCAGGGCCGCGTCCAGGTTCGCCCCGGGCCGTAGTTCCAGGGCGATGCGAATCTCGTCGGTGCTCAGATCCTTGACATTGACCAGCTGGGGAACCTGTCCCTTGCCGATCAACTCGCCAATTCGCAGAACCAGGGCATCCTTCTCAACATCGAAAGGGATCGACGTGATATACGCCATGTTCGGACGGTCAGGGTCGCTGCGGTAAGTTCCTCGTAATTTGATGGAACCCTGTCCCGTCGCATAGATCTGGCGAATCTCGTCGGAGCTATTGAGGATCACCCCGCCCGTGGGGAAGTCGGGTCCCTGTATGGACTTGTGCAGCTTCTCCAGGGTAGCGTCCCGGTCGTCGAGTAGGGTCACCAGCGCCGCGCATACTTCCTTCAAGTTGTGTGGCGGGATGTTGGTGGCCATCCCCACGGCGATCCCGGTCGTCCCGTTGACCAGAAGATTGGGGAACGCCGCGGGCAAGACCACCGGCTCCTCGGTCGTGGAGGCGTAATTAGGGCGGAAGTCGACGGTGGCCTCGCGCAACTCCCCCAGCAACTCCATCGCGATCGGAGTCAGACGACACTCGGTGTACCGCATCGCCGCGGGCGGGTCGCCGTCGATCGAGCCGAAGTTGCCATATCCCTCGATCAATGGAGACCGCAGACTGAATGGCTGGGCCATCCTCACCAGGGCGTCATAGATCGACTGGTCGCCGTGGGGGTGATAACTCTTCATCACCTCGCCGACAACCGCGGCGCTCTTGATGTATCGACCCTCGGCGGTGACTCTCAGGTCCGTGGCCATCGCATACAAGATACGACGTTGCACGGGTTTAAGGCCGTCGCGAACGTCCGGCAAGGCCCTCGATGTAATGACACTGACGGCATAATTCAGATACCGAGAGCGGGTCGCCTCGGCCAGCGACACGTCCTCGATAATCCCCGCTTTCCGCGCCCCGGCGTCGCCCAGGGCTCCCCGTCGAGCTTTCGCCATCGATCCGCCCACCCCATCCTCACGCCCTCCGCCCTCCGCCCTCGCATCCTTCGCGAGAGTCTACCCGCGGCCCGCGACCGCTGGCAAGAGCGAATACTGTACAAATCTTCCGATACGCGTCGGGTCTCATCCCTGGGGATCGGTCGGGAGGGTGTTCCGAATCAAGTGGCTCGGTCGCCGTTCCTGGTGGGATCGAGGCGGGCGATCGCCTGTCGAGCTACCTCGTCAATGCCCGGCGAGGAGTCGAAGACCTCGACGGAAATCCAACGCTCGTAGGAGGATTCGCTCAATCCGCCGAGAACCATGGGCCAATCCGTCGGGCCGAATCCGGGCCCTCGGCCGTCGGGTTCTTGAATGTGGACGTGTCCGGCCACCGCCCCATAGTGGCGAAATAACCCGGGGACGGACCCCTCGGGGTCGGTCGTCTGGGCCTTCACGTCCAACTGGAGGAGCAGCGACGGGTGATTCAAGGAGTCAATCAGCGTGTTGGCCTGGCCGATCGTGTTCAGAAAATCGGTTTCCGCTGGCCCCAGAGGTTCCAGGCAAAGGTCAACCCCGGCCGCGCCGATCGTCGGCAGGGCCCTCCCCAGCACTTCGGCCGCGTACCCGTACCCATCGTCCAACGCCACCCCCGGCAGGAGGTTACGCTGCTTGGGTGAGCCCAGGACCATGACGGACCCGCCCAGCTCCGCACAGGCTTCGCCCAGCGCCCGGAGATAGTCGGCCGTGCGTTGGCGGACCTCTCGATCGGGGTGCGTGAGATGGAATCCTTCGGTTTTCGCCAGTAGCCAGTGAAGACCGACGACCGCCAGCCCTTCCCCCTCGACGGTCGACCTGACGGCACGCAGGTCGCTGGCCGAAAGATCGGTGATCCGACTCGCCAGGGTAAAGGGAGCGAGCTCAATCCCGTCGTAACCCAACGCCTTGACGTCTCGACAGATGCGCCGCAGATCACGTCCCTCGAACATCTCGTTGCAGATCGCCAGGCGCATCGATAATACCTCCGCTCAGTCCACGCCGCGGGCGGCTTGGAGGGTGTTTCGCAGGAGCATGGCGATCGTCAAAGGGCCGACTCCGCCAGGCACCGGGGTCAGCCAGCCGGCGACCTCGGCGACGTTCGGGTTGACGTCTCCGCATAGTTTGCCGTCGTCGCCACGGTGGATGCCCACGTCGATGACCACCGCTCCCGGCTTGACCCACTCGGCCGAAACGGCTCGGGCCTGACCCATCGCGACGATCAGGATGTCGGCCTCTCGGGCGATCGCCGTGGGATTAGGCGTGCCGGTGTGGCAAACCGTCACCGTCGCATCCCCCCCCGGCCCTTTCTGCATCAGGAGTAAGGCCATGGGCTTGCCGACAATGTTGGATCGCCCCAGCACCACGGCTCTAGCTCCTCGCGTGGTGATCCCCGACGCGATCAGCAACCCCCGTACCCCCAAGGGCGTGCAAGGGACGAATCGGGGCGACCCGATCGCCAACCGCCCAGCGTTCTCGGGGTGGAAGCCGTCGACGTCCTTGCAAGGGTCAATTCTTTCGATTACCGCCGCGTCCGAAATTTGCGGGGGGAGGGGGAGTTGGACCAGGATGCCGTCGACCGAGGGGTCCGCGTTGAGACGATCAATTCTGGCCAAAAGCTGTTCTTGAGAAACATCTTGCGGCAGTCGGATGATGTCGCCGCGCATCCCAGAGGCCAAGCAGGCTGCCTCCTTGTTGCGGACGTAAACCTGGCTGGCCGCGACGTCGCCCACCAGCACCGCGGTCAGCCCGGGAACTCGACCCGTTTGCTGTCGAAGGACCTCGACCTCGCGAGCGATATCTTCCCGGATCGTCCTCGCAAGGCGTTTACCGTCCAGGATTTGGGCCGCCACGGATCACCTCGATCGCCGAATCGAAAAAAACGGATTCACGCCTAGGATTTCGCCCGGGTAGCTCATCCTAACGCTCGGGAGGCGGGTCGGGAATGACCCCTTCAATCCGAGTTTTCGATGAAATCCCGACAATCCCTACAGTTGAGATTCGCCTGTTCCGATGGATAAGGAGACAAACTCGCGATCGAATACCGGAAACTTCCCGGCGCGCTGGTGCTTGAGCCAGACCCGTCATGTCTCTCCCGCGGTCTTCGCCCTGAGGAAGACCGGCGTGACCGACTCGGAGGTTCCAGACCGTTCGCTGGGTGACCGATGCGTAGGAGGGGGGGTCGCAGGATGGCGACCGCTCGTGACCCCGGATTCCCAGGGGGAGTGACAGACATGAGGTCTCCGAAAGGGTTCCGAGCGGCCAGGACGGCCGGTCTTGGCCTGGCCCTCGCGGTCGGGATCGGCATCGCCTCGCCGGCCCTGGCTCAAATCACACCCGAACAACCGCCCGACGCCGCGCCGCCGACGCCCAGCGCCAACGTGCCGCCCCCCCCGGCACCCGAGGATGCTGCCCCAGTCAACCCCGCCGATATCCCCACCGCAGTCGACCCGGCCACCCGCGAGGCCCAACTGGAGGAACGCATCCGCCAGTTGGAGACGATGGTCAACACCCTGTCCGGGCAAGTCCAGTCGATTCAAGGAGCCCCTGACGGCGCGGTCGAGGGACCCAACATCGGTGGAGGGGCCGATGGCGCCGCCGCCAGCGTTGACCTCGGCGGGCCGGGCGGGGCCCTGGGCGGCCCGGCGGGCCGGTCCGACATCGGGGCGACGGCCGGTGGGCCAAACTCCGGCGTCAGCGCCCGCACGAACCAGAGCGCCTCCGGCGGCGCCCTCGCGCCCGGTCAGGGCACTCCGCCCAACCCGGCGCCGTCGGACCGCTTCCGCATGCCGGCCAAAAACCTGAACAAGGCCATCACCGGCAAGTTCGGGCCCGGCTTCGAGTTCAAGACCGAGGACGAGGAATACGTCCTCCAGTTCCACAACTTGACGCAAATCGACTTCCGTGGTTACGAACAGGGTGGCCAGACCCCGGTTCACGACACGTTCGCCATCCCCCGCCAATGGTTCATGTTCAGTGGTCGACTGGGCAAGCCCTACGAATATTTCGTCTCGATCCAGGATGCCTTTGACACGATCCTGCCCCTGGACATCTTCTTTAACGTCCACTACGACGACCGTGTCCAGTTCAAGGTCGGCCGCTACAAAACGCCCTTCACGTATGAATTTTACAGCCTGCCGATTCAGGGGCTCATCAACCCCGAACGGTCGCTGTTCTTCAACAACTTCGCCCTCAACCGTGAAGTCGGGGCCACCGTTTGGGGCCGACTCTTCGACAAGACGACCGACTATGC
The DNA here is from genome assembly GCA_965201075.1 of Isosphaeraceae bacterium. Classification (GTDB taxonomy): domain Bacteria; phylum Planctomycetota; class Planctomycetia; order Isosphaerales; family Isosphaeraceae; genus CBDAVP01. The sequence goes on from CBDAVP010000008.1 coordinate 130,647, forward strand.
CGTGGGCGTCTTCAACCAAACTCAGAACGGCAACCTCGACACCAGCGACGGTAAGGCGGTGCTGTCTTACCTGAACTTCAAACCGTTCATCAACAACCAGGGCTCGTGGCTCGAAAACCTGAACTTCGGCGGCTCTGTGGACACGGGCAACCAGTACTCGACACCCGGCGGCCCGGTGCCCACGTCTCTGCGCACGGCGATCGCCACGACCGGCAACTCGATCATCGGCGTGCCGTTCCTGACCTACAACAGCAACGTCCGCCAGGCCGGCTGGCATGCCTTCTGGGACCTGCACGCGGCGTACTACTACAAGCAACTGTCCCTTATCGGCGAGTGGCAGAGCGGGTTCCAGGACTACGCCCTGTCCACCAGCCTCAACAACAAGACCCACCTGCCGATCGACAGCTTTTACCTGCAGGGCGGTTACTTCCTGACGGGCGAGACGGTCTCGCAGCGGGGCGTTGTCAAGCCTCTACACGACTTCGACCTTCGGCCCGGCAAGCGAGGCATCGGGGCTTGGGAAGCCACGACCCGATACAACGTGCTGTCCATCAACAACCAGGTTTTCACCAGCGGGCTGGCCGACCCGAATCTCAACGCCAACCGCGTGCAGACGGTCGATGTCGGGCTTAACTGGACCTGGAACCAGTATGTGAAGATGTACTTTACCTGGCAGCACGCCATGTTCAATAACCCGGTCGTCTTTGCTCCGGGTCGCGAGCAAGTGACCAGCGACCTGTTCCTGGTCCGCTGGCAATTGTTCTTCTGATCGAGGTGGCCTGACTTCGCAAACACACGAATGGGGCCGTCGACGCGAAGCGGCGTCGATGGCCCCAGGCCCTTTTCGCCACACACAGCCGGCAGGAGTGTTCGTCGATGGACCATTTGACGCCTGCAAGCACTTCGTTGACGACGAGGATGACCCGGCTGCTCCTGGCCGCGGCACTGGGGCTGGGCGGGACCGGCTGCGGCCTGCATGACACGTTCGTCCACCGAGACGGCCGCGCCATCAAGCCGTTCGGCACCGAAAGCGACCGGGCCCACGGACTTTCGTCGACCCTGGGGACTGACCTTTCCGAACTCAAGAGCGGCGAAAAGGCCCCCGACCCCGTCCCCGGCAGTGACCTCTGGTAACCGCGACGCCGTGTTGACCAGGGAGCGGCGGGCCGGGGGGAATACCGCCCGCGGGCTTCGGGTTCTACAATCGGTTGGAGAGCGTGGCCAAAGTCTCTCGATCCGAACCGGGACGGGGGCGGGCCCGTTGACGCTGATAGATCCGTGGTAGCCACGGCGAATGGATTCGCCCAGGGCTCACACCGGGGAGGGCAGGACGATGCTCGGATCGTCGGACACGCAAACCTCGATCTCCCTGCTGGAGACCTTGCGCGAGGACCCTCGAAACGCGCAGGCCTGGCAGCGCTTCGTCGGCCGCTATCGGCCCAAGATTTACGGGTGGTGTCGGGAGTGGGGGCTTCAGGGGGCCGACGCTGAGGACGTTTCGCAGGACGTCCTGGCGAAACTGACGGCCAAGATGAATCGATTCGAGTACGACCCGAGCCGCTGCTTCCGCGCCTGGCTCAAGACGGTCACTCGCCGGACGCTGTGCGACGTGCTGGCCACCCGACGCCGGATGCCCGTGGGCCAGGACCCCGAGGCCCTGGCGTCCCAGGCTCAGCCCCGAGACACTGACGGTAGCTTCGACCTGGAACTGGTCGACGTGGCGATGTTGCGGGTCAAGGCCCGGGTCGCCGCTTCGACCTGGGAAGCCTTCCGTCTGACGGCCGTGGACGGGCTGAGCGGGGCGGAGGCCGCCCAGCGGTTGCGCATCACGGTGGCCTCGGTGTTCGTTTCCAAGCACCGGGTCCAGAAGATGCTGGGGGCGGAGATTCGCCGCTTGCAAGGGCGCGACGACGCCTGATCGCTCGCTCGACGCACCTTGACGTCCGCCGCCGCCGATCGAGGTCCAACCGCATGGATTCGCCTGAGTTGAGAATCGCCGAGGCCGCCGCCAGGGCCGGCGGCGAGGTCGTCGCCCGCTATTTCCGTGAAGGGGCGGCGATCCGGTCCAAGGACGTGGCCAACCTCGTCACCGACGCCGACGTCGAAGCCGAGCGCGTCGTCGTCGAGGTCATCCGCCGGCACCACCCCGGCCACGCGATCATCGCCGAGGAGGCACACCAAGGGGATGCGGGGGCTGAGCATCTTTGGATCGTCGACCCGCTGGACGGGACGAACAACTTTGCCCATAAAATTCCCCATCTGGCCGTGTCGATCGCGTATTGCCGAGCCGGTCGGGTCGAGTGCGGGGTGATTTACAACCCGATCCGCAACGAGTGGTCGCGGACCGTGAGGGGACAGGGGGCCGAGCAGGACGGACAGGTCGCCCGCGTGGCCGATCACGCGAGTCTGTCGGAAACGATCGTGGGAGTCGGATTTTACTACGACCGTGGCGCGATGATGGAAGCGACCCTCGGGGCGATCGGCGACGTCATTCGCGCCGAGAGCCATGGTATCCGCCGGTTCGGCACCGCGGCGCTCGACCTTGTCATGGTGGGGACCGGGTTGCTGGGGGCCTATTTCGAGTACGAGCTTTCGCCGTGGGACTTCGCCGCCGGGCGATTGTTTGTCGAGGAAGCGGGGGGGCGTGTCACCAATTGTTTGGGAGAGCCCCTGCCACTGACGGCCAAGTCGAGCATCCTGGCGACCAATGGGACGCTTCACGACCCGATGCTGGAGATTGCCCGCCGGCATCACCTTGGCGAGCCCGGACGTTAAGCGGAGATTCGGCGTGGCCCGCCGTCAGTCCTGGACGACCCTGGAGCCTCGGCCCGTTGCTGGCTTGGCGGCCTGGGACTTGGGGGTTCCAACGGCGGGTGTCGTGGTGGTCGGGGTCGCATTGGGGTTGGGGTTGGATCCTGGACCTCCCGGCCATTGGGGGCGGAGGACCGAGACGTCGAACTCCTTGCCGAGCATCTTGTTGAACGCCAGCTTCTGATTCTTCCGCAGAATTTTCCCGACCTGCTTCTCGGCGGTGCTGTCCAGGGCTTCCATCTTGGTACGCATCTCGTCGAACCGGGCGCGGACGGCCGGATCGTTGAGGTCGGGGAAGCCACCCCCTCGGCCCCCTCGGCCCCCGTTGCCGCCGGGACCATTGTTGCCGCCGTTCCCACCGGGTCCGTTGTTGCCGCCGGGTCCGCCGTTGCCACCGGTTCCGGCGTTGTCGGGTGCGGCGCCTGGATTGTCGCCGTTGTTCCCGTTGCGCCTGCGTCCGCCGTTGCCCGCAGGCGGGCCTCCGGCGTCGTCGCCTCTGGGACGATTGGCCCATTGGGCTCGGAACAGGTCGCGACGAGATTGGTCGCGTTGGGCGACCACCTCATGGACCATCTCCTGTTGCTCCTCGCTCATGTTAAGTTTCTGGGCGATGTCGTCGCGGGCGACGGCCAGGACGCCTTGCGCCTGGAGGGCGATCTGGTCGAGGCGAATGCGTTGAGTTTTATCAAGGATTTTCGCCAGCGACTGCAGGGCCGTCTGCTGGAACTCTTCCATCGCGGCCCGCATCGCCTCGCGGTCGAATCCGCCTCGACCTCGCCCCTGGCCTCCTCCGCCACCATTATCGCCGCCATTCCCGTTGTTTCCACCGCCTCCCCCGTTGCCGAACCCCCCGTCCTCGCCATTGCCGTTGCCCTGATCCGGGTTGGCGGGACGGTTGCGCAGTTGCTCGAAAACCTGGCGACGCTGCTGGTCGACGGACTGGCGGAATTCGGTGAGCTTGGCCTTTTGCTTATCGTTGAGCTTTAGCTCGTCCTGAACCGCGGCGATCTGGATCAGGCTCAAGGGGTCGGTGCCGAAACCTGGTCCGCCGGGACCGCCGCCGGGCCCCCCCCGCCCGCCTCCCGGACCCTGGGCGTGGGCTTGGTTGCCGCCGAGGAGCAGGATCACGAAAAGGGCCAGGCCCAGGATGGGGCCACGAGCGGCGAGGCGTTCCATGTCAGGCTCCCGTTACGGCAAGGCGCCCCTCGGATGTGGCGATCCCGAGGGAGGGGGGACGGGCCGTGAGTTCGACTCATCCCCATGAGCGCCAGCTTCTCCAAGTCTGGCCAGTCATTCCTGAGCGAACCCGAGGATTTCCTCAAGTTTCAGGGGTGATTCCGAGCTGCGCTTTCGTGGATTCGGGCGAAGGTTCCCCGGATCTGGTCCACCGAACCAACGGTCAGGTCGAGGTCGTAGGCGAAGTCAAGCCCGGGCACTATGGCGAAATGGGTGAGCGGGGCGAGGTAGGAACAGGCCCCTTCCTTCGAGGAGTGCCGATCGGCATACCGGTAGCAGGTGAGGCGGTTGGCCATTGGGACAAAAATCCCGAGGCCCTGGTCGTCCTTGTTCACGTAGGCCGCCCAGTGTTCGGTCATGCGTCGGGACTCGTTGGGCCAGCCGGGTCGGGAACGGCTGGGGGAGGCTTTAGTCCAGGGAGCGTCGCCGTCGTAGAGGACGAGGGTGTCGAGTTCGGGCTCGACAAAGAGGGCGGGGACTTCCTGGTCGGCGGGGGCGTGATGGGTCTTACCGTCATAGGTCATGCGGAAATGGACATGGACGATGTTGCCATCGAGGGTTACGTCGGTCTCCATGACGACTTCGGGCACATCGGAGCAGGCGGCCCAATTGCGGGGCCGGGCACGGGCGTGAAGGCGGTTGGGCTCGGCGTGAAATTCCAGAAGGGTCGAGGCCGTGCCCTTGTAATCGCCCCCCTGGACCGGATTCCAGCGCCAGGGCTGCTGCACCCAGAGGGAGCCGTCGGGATCGCCGTAATACGACTGCTGGATGAGTCGACCGCGATCGAAGTGGTTCAGCAGATTACGCTTCGAGACACTGGGAGACAGATAGGCGATCGCCCCGCCGGAGGATTTGAGGACCCCCAGGCGGAGCGTGCCGTTGTCGAGAAAGGCCCAGTCCTCGCCCTCCTCGGCTCGGGTGGTCTCGTGGCCTACAAGGAACAACCCGAGGGCGAGGACCAGCAGGCCAACCGATTGGAGGCCGGACCGGTGGCGGCGGGGCAAACGGTAGGTCATTCGTCGTCGTCGTCGCGCTCAGGCTCCTCGTCGGCCTCCTCCTCCTCCTCGGCTTCCTCCTCGACCTCGGCCTCGGCCTCCTCGTCATCCTCGGCCGCCTTGACGACGACGGGGGTCGGTTCGGGTATGGGTCGGGGAATCTCGGCGCCGATGCCCGGAGCATTGTCGGGCATGGGCTCCTTGACCTTCTGGAGGAAGTGGGTGCCCTTGCCCTTGGCCGTCAGTTCGGCGGCGCGGGCCTCGGCGGCGGCCTTGTCGGCGAAGGGGAAGGTGCCGACGGTCTTGAAGGCGTCGTTCACCACGGCCCAGACGATACGCATCCGGGCGGCGGGCTTGGGAGCCTTGACCGCCTTGACCTTGGGCTTGGCCGGGGCTTTCTTCTTCTTGGGTTTCTTTTCGGATTCTTCGGAGTCCTCGGCGTCTTCCGCGACGTCGTCGGCCTCATCCTCCATCGGGTCGATCGGTTCGGCGGCGTCGTACTGTCGGCGCAACTCTAGCCGGTTCCGGGGTTTCCCTGCCATGCCCGCACCCTCGCGCTTGCGTTTGGAATCGGCCGTGTCGTGACCGCCCGACGCGTCGCGTCGCATGGGGCTCGACGAGACGCCCGGGGGCCTCGGCACGATTCTAATGCGTCGGGAAGACTTTGGCCACAGGACGAAGGGGTGCGAGGGCTCAGTCTCAGTGGGGGCGGTGGATCGCCAGGCGGGCGCCAGTGGTTAAGCGGCCAGCGGGGGCCGCGGCAATCTCGTCGTCGATGTGGTGAAGCAGGACTTCGGGGTGATAGGGCTTGGTCAGGAAATGGTCGACGCCGAAGGAGCCGAGGGCCCGGGCGTGGTCGGGAACAATCGCCGCGCTACAGATGATGATGGGCTGGTCGGGGCGGGCATGGCGGACCTGTCGACAAACCTCGACTCCGGAGAAGACCGGAAGGTTCAGGTCGACCAGAGCGAGGTCGAACGGGCCAGAGTCGCCGAAGCGGTCGACGCCTTCCTGCCCGTCGCACGCCTCGACCACATGGAAGCCGGCGCCTCGGAGGAACTGGGCGACGAGGCGACGCAGGTTCGACTCATCCTCGACCAGCAAAAGGGTACCGCGCCGTTCCATCGGCGAACCTCCACGCTCGTCCGGGGCTGTGCAGGGGGGTGCGGTCAACTGCCGAAGCCGTCGGCCGCCAAGGGATCAGGCGGGGGTCATCCTAGCGAGAGGCCCCCCTCGCGCCCATCCCATCCGTGGGCTCGTGAGGGAGTTGGAAGGAGGTGGGAACTGGCGAAACCAGGCGGAAAGGGTTGCCGGCGAGGTACAAGTTCACCTGGGCCCTCAGGGCGATTCGTTCGGGAAGGTCACTGGGAGTACGGTCAAAGGCGATTCGCTGGGTAGCGGCGGCCTCGGGGAAGTGGCCAGCCTCGGACTCGGCCGCGGCAAGGGCGGCGAGCGGCGATGGTTGGCGACGACCAGTCAGATCGCAAGCGAGGCGGGCGGCGTTGAGAGCCTCGGAGGCGTTGCGCAGGGCGGGGTCAGACGACCCGGAGAGGATTAGAGCCTTACGCTGTAGGGCAGCCACGCAGTGGGGATCGAGGCGAAGCGCATGATCGGTGTCGGCCAGGGCCCCGACGAGGTCGTTGCGGGCCAATGCGCGGGCGGCGAAGGCGGAGGCCGATCGGGGGTCCAGCGCGATCGCCCGGGCAATGTCGGCCAGGGCGCCGGGACGATCCCCCGCGTGAAGGCGCGTTTCCGCACGGGCGAGGTAAGCCTCAGGTGAATCAGGGTCGAGGGCGAGGGCGGCGACGGCATCCGATTCGGCGAGGTCAAGGGCCCCGCGATCGAGGCGAATGGCGGTTCGGCGGACGTGAGCCTCGGCGGAGCGGGGATCGAGGCGCAGGGCGGTCCGGGCGTCGGCCTCAGCGGCGTCGAGTTCGCCCCGGATGCGAAGAGTCTGGGCGCGGGCGAGGTAGGTCGAGGGCTCGGCGGCGTCGATCCTCAGAGATGCGTCGAGGTCGGCCATCGCGCCGTCGAGGTCGCCGAGGTCGGACTGGACCGAGCCTCGGGCAGTAAGGGCCTCGGCGGAGGTGGGATCGAGACGGAGGGCTTCGTCCAGGTCGGGCCGGGCGGACTCGTGGCGACCGAGGGATTGGAGGATCTGGCCCTTGGTGATGCGAGAGCGAATGCCGTGGGGCTCGATGCGGAGGCTATGGTCAAGATCGGCGAGGGCGGCGTCTCGGCGGTGGAGGATCAGGAGGGTCCGGCCCCGTTGAAGGAGGGCCTCGGGCTCGTCGGGGGCAAGGGCGACGGCCGCCTCGGCGTCGACGAGGGCGTCGAGCGGTCGGTGGCGCGCGAGGGCCAGGGCGGCTCGGGTGGCCAGGGCCAGAGGGTGGCGGGGGTCCAGAGCCAGCGCTTGGTCGAGGTCGTCGCGGGCGGCGAGGTCGTCTCGAAGGCGGAGGCGGGCGGCGGCGCGATTAACCAGGGTGGTGGCGGAGGCGGGGCGAGACTGGGCCGAGAGGGTGAACTCGGCCACGGCCCGGCCCCAGTCCTTGCGTCGGAAGTGAACCATCCCCCGGGCGTTGTGCCATCGCCAGGCCTGAGAGGACTCGCGGCGGATCGCCTCCTCGTAATCGGCCAGGGCGCGATCGGGCTGCTCGAGCTGTCTCCAGGCCGCGGCACGGTTGGCGAAGGGCATGAAGTCGTCGGGGGCCAGACGGATCGCCTCGTCGGCCGAGGCCAGGGCCGCCCGAGGGTTGCCCGCGGCGAGGAAAGAGGCGGCGGCATTATTCGCCGACCGGGCGGCGTCGGGAAGGCCCGGTCGTTGCTGGAAGGTGTGGATCGTCAAGGAGAGGAATTCGGCGACGGGAGGAGTAACAACCCGGGAGGCGACTGGGACCGGCTCGGAAAGACTTCGCGGATCGGATGCGATGGCCAAGGTGGATGGGCCGGGGTCGGTGGGGTCTGGCGGGGTCGGGAGGCAATCGTTGGCGGTGACCTGCGACGGGTCGAGACGGAGGGCTTCCAGGAAGTCGGCCGTGGCTTGAACGGTCCGACCGAGGGTGCGGTTGGCCTCACCACGAAGGCTAAGGGCCGGGACGGAGGTGGGGTCGAGACGAAGGGCCTCGTCGAGATCGTCGAGAGCCCGGGCGGGTTGGTCGTGGACGAGTTGAGCTTCGGCTCGAAGGATTCGGGCCGGACCCGAGGCGGGGTCGAGGTGAAGGGCGTCGTTGAGGTCGTCGAGGGCGCCGACGGGGTCGCCGTGCTTGAGCCGGGCGGCGCCTCGGTGGATGTGGGCGGTGGCGGATTGAGGATCGAGGCGAAGGGCATCGTCAAGGTCGAGCCGAGCGATGTCCGGTTCACCGGCGAGAGTCCACGCCGAGGCCCGGGCGAGGTAGGCCGCCGCGACCCGAGGTTGTGGGCGGAGTAGATCGGTGAGGCGGTCAATGGCCTGAGTGGGGGTCTGCACGGTGTTTCGACGGGCCCATCCCGAGTGAGGGCCGCGGGTCAGCCAAAGCCAATCACCTCGAACGTCCTTGACTCGATAGAAGTGGAGCGTGTCGCAGTTAGCGACGACTCGGCCATCGACGCTCAGGGTGGTCTGGGGGGATCGGGGGATGACGCGGTCGCCAATGACCTGGGCGCCGGCCTCGTGGGCCAAAGCCGTCGTTAGGACGAGCGAAAATAGGGCCGCCGAGGTCGTCTCGGCGGGACGATTCCGTCGTTGAGGCGCCATCGGTGGCGATCCCAGCCTTCGAGCGAACCATTCCGAGGGTCCAGTCGAGGCGGGGGGCGAGCGGCCACGAATCCCTGGCCGGTTGAAGTTTACCCGATGACCAGCGGTCGTGACGGATGGGCGAGGATCGGAATCGTGAGGCCGACTCGAACCCTTCCGAGTCGCGATCGCTTGAGGTGAATCAGGAAGGGTTCCAGAAACTCAAACGGCCGCGCCAGCCGTTGGCGATGGTGATCCGTGAACGTCTTACCGGGCCAGGTCCGAGGCGGGAGTCTTGGCCAGGCCAATCTGAACCAGGGCTCCGCTCGGCTGGCTGGGGCTGCGGGAGGGCCGTCGGGGCGGCAAGATTGCGTGGGCGTATTCCCAGAGTTGCTCGGGAGTCTCAAAGACCTGCTCGAACAACCAATCGTCGTCGTATTCGCATTCGGCGGTGGTGTATTCTCGGCAAATCTTGGGACGGTCGTGATAAATCGCGCAACGGTCTTCGCGGGTCAGGTAGCGGCAACGGGTCATGACGACCAAATACCACGTCCCCTTCTCGACATAGACCAGGGTCCGGCCGTGTGCCAGATACCAGCGGACCGCGTCGTAGTCGTCCCAACCCTTGGGCGTTTCGATCGGCAGTGAGAAGTACCGACAGCACTTCCCCGCGCAATGGTCGCAAAGCGACTCACCCGGCGGGATGGCCGAGCGGGGCAGGACGTTCTTGCGCGGTTTGGGCACGGAAGGCAAAGGACGGGACCTCCGCGACCGGGGACGAGTTCACGCCGGCTTGGTGCGGTTCTTGTATTTGGCGCTGACGCGGATCAGGAAGCGATGTTCCTCGTCGCTCAAGGACGACCGCCCCTGGCTGTGCAGTTTGGCGAGGATCTCGTCCATTCGGCGCTCCTCGGCGGCCTCTCGGGCACGGCGCCGGAGCCGCCGTTGCTCGGAGCGTCGTCGCCTCCAGCGCTTGAGCGTCCCTTCTCGGCGGGGACGGACCTTGGCGAAGTTTCCCTCCAGGCTAGTGTACCCTTCGGAGAAGTCGTAACCGAAAACGCCATCGTCAAAGAATCCTTCCTCGGAAAGAGCGAGTCTCCTGGCGAACCATCAACTCGATGAGCACAGCCAGCCCAAAGAGAGTCAGGGCGAAGGAATGGCGGGGGACGCCGTTGGGCAGCGGCGTGCCGGTGACGTTGGCCACCACCAGGCGGTAGAGGCCAGCGCCGACGAGAATAAAGACGAAGGCACGGGCCATCAGGGGGCCGGCGGCGCCGTCTCGGGGTTGGCCGAACGTGGGCGAGGCCAGCGCCGCCCGGAACATCCGACCCATGTCCAGTGGCAGGGCGGGGATGAGGTTCGCCAGGACCAGCACCCAGTTGAGGTAGCCAAACCAGCCGACCAGCCAAAGCTCGGTGAATGGCGCCGCCGAGACGTTCCCCTCGAGGATCGGAGCCCCGCCGGTGCCCAGGGCGTTGCCGAAGGGGTTGAGCACCGGGTAGGCCCCGGCCAGACGAAGGCCCATCCAGGAGACGACGGTCATGACCAGACTGATCGCCGGTCCGGCCGCGGCGACCTTGAAGCTGTCGGCCGGGCGCATCCCGTAGGCCGGCGCCGGGCCGACGAGGTTGCCCAGCGGCCAGAGCCGGATGTCCTCGACCTCATAGCCCAGCCAGGAGGCGATGGCCGCGTGACCTAGCTCGTGAATCGCCAGGGCCAGCAGCAATAGGCCCAGCCAGGCCAACGCCTCTTGCGGGGGCGTGGCGCCGGGGGCGTGTTTGTAGTAGAGGATCGCGTCGTCGAGCAGCCGGTTGGCGGCGAAGAACAGCAGGAGGACGTGGATCCGAACCTGGATCCCCGACCACCGCCCCAGGCTCAACGACCACGTCAGGGGATCGCTCATGAGGGCTCACCCGCCGGACCGCGGCCCCGCGTCGACGGGCCGCCCCGGGCCCTGTCAGTTTATCAGTCGCGGCAAGGCCCCGCAACGCACCCCGCGGCTTGCCCGTCGCTCCCGTCCCCGCTAAAGTCGGCTCGGGCCCAGAGGCGGAAGACCCCCAGGCCGCCCGCCCAGTGGAGTCGCGACGGCAATGCGAGATCGTGGGGAGGCCGAGACCCTGGTGGTCGAACTCGGGGCCAGGAGTTACCCCATTCGGGTCGGCGAGGGACTCGACGGGTTCGGACCGTTCGTCCGCGGGGCTCTGGAAGGTTCATGGGCGGGCCGTGGATGTCGGTCGGCCCTGGTCGTCGTCGACGCCAACGTCCGGCGACTGGCCGTTGCGTTGGTCGACAGCCTGGGGTCGCAGGGGATTACCGCCGAGGTGGCCGAGGTTCCCCCTGGAGAGGCAAGCAAGACCCTGGCGAGGGCCTCGGAGCTTTACGACCGGCTGGTGGACCTGCGGGCCGACCGCCACAACTGCGTCGTCGCCCTGGGGGGCGGCGTCGTGGGCGATCTTGCCGGCTTCGTGGCCGCGACGTATGCCCGAGGACTTCCCCTGGTGATGGTGCCGACGACCTTGCTGGCTCAGGTGGACAGTTCGGTCGGGGGCAAGGTCGGGGTGAACCATCCTCGGGTCAAGAACATCATCGGCGCCTTCCACCAGCCGTCGGCGGTCTGGGTCGACACCGGGTCGCTGGCGAGCCTACCCACCCGGGAGTTGCGCAGCGGAATGGCCGAGGTCGTGAAGTACGGGATGATCCTCGACGCCCCCTTCTTCGCCGAATTGGAACGACAGGCCGAGCCCTTGCTGACGCTGGAGGCCACGGCGTTGCGGAGGACGATTCTCCGCAGTTGCGAACTGAAGGCCGGGGTGGTGGCCCTCGACGAGCGCGAGGAGACCGGTGAACGGGCGGCCTTGAACTTCGGTCACACCGTCGGCCACGCGATCGAAGCCGTCGCCGGCTACGACGGGCCGTATCGTCACGGCGAGGCGGTGGCCGTCGGCATGGTCGCCGAATGCCGCTTGGCCGAACGCCTCGGCTGGATCGGCCCGGACGTGACGGAGCGACTGCTCGCCCTGCTGAAGCGGTTGGGACTGCCGACCCGGTCGCCTGGTCTGGACCGAGACGCCCTACTGGCGGCGATGGGTCGCGACAAGAAAAACCAGGGGGGATCAGTTCGATTCGTCCTGCCCAGGGAACTGGGAAGAGTGGAACTGACCGACGCGGCCCGTTCCGAAGACCTTTCCGCCTGCCTGGGGTCGATCCTTTGAGTGGGCCCGACGTCGACCCTGAATTGCGAGACCTCCTTTGCCTGACGATGGTCCCGGGGGTGGGTCCCCTGACAAGCCGGGCCTTGCTGGACCAATTCGGCGGGGCGGGCCGCATACTCGACGCTCCCGAGAAATCGCTCCGGGAAGTCCCCGGAGTCGGGCCGAAGCTGGCCTCCGCTATCGCTCGCGCTCGTCGAGAGCACGATCCCGAGGTGGAACTGGCTCTTTGCCAACAGCGGAGCGTGCAACCAACCGCGCCGGGACGCGAAGGCTATCCTCAGGCACTGGATAACATCCACGACCCGCCCCCTTTGCTCTACGTGCGCGGAACCGTCGAGCCGGTGGATTCGCTGGCGGTGGCGGTAGTGGGTTCGCGCAAGTGTACACCCTACGGGCTGCGGATGGCCGAACGGCTGGCGGGCTCGCTGGCGAGGGTCGGGTTGACTATCGTCTCGGGCCTGGCCCGGGGGATCGACGCGGCGGCCCACCGGGGGGCCCTGCGAGCCGGGGGCCGTACGATCGCGGTGCTGGGCAATGGCCTGAACGCCATCTATCCCCCGGAGCACGCGGCGCTGGCCGACGAGGTGGCGGCGTCCGGCACATTGTTCAGCGAGTTCCCCATGCGTCAACAGCCGCTTCCCGGCCTCTTTCCCCAACGCAATCGTTTGATCTCGGGCTTAAGCCTGGGAGTTCTGGTCATCGAGGCAACGCCCCGCAGCGGCTCGCTGTCGACCGCCCACCACGCAACAGAGCAAGGCCGAGAGGTCTTCGCCGTCCCCGGGCCGGTCGACAGCCTGGCCAGCCGAGGCTGCCACGCCCTGATCCGCGACGGCGCCCGACTCGTCGAGACCGCTGACGACATTCTCGAAGAGCTCAAATCCAGGCTAGGAGCCCTCCAGGCGCCCGCGGAGGTTTCACTCCCGGGGTCGGATGACGGCCCGGCGACTTCGGCGGGGCTGCGGCTCAACGACCAGGAACGGGCGATCCTGGGGCACCTGGATGATCTGCCCAAGCCGGTCGACGCCCTGATTGCCTTGACCGGGCTGGGCGCCTCGCAAGTCATGGCGACCCTGAGTATCCTGGAAATGCGCCGCCTGATCCGGCGGGCACCCGGAAACCTCTTTCACCGGGCCTGAGCGGCGGGGCCAACCTCTTGCAAAGCCAAGGGCCTCGGCTAAAATCGTCCGAACCTCCGTCCGGGGACGAATCTCTGATGCGAAAGGCCCTGGCGCTGGCCGCCGAGGCCTTCCGGGTTGGCGAGGTCCCGGTCGGGGCCTTGGTGGTTCGCGAAGGCCAGGTGATCGCCCAGGCGTTCAACCTCCGCGAAGCCCTGGCCGACCCAACCGCCCACGCCGAATGCCTCGCGTTGAGCCTGGCCGGGCGGGCCTTGGGAACCTGGAGACTGACTGGCTGCTCGCTGGTGGCGACCCTCGAACCCTGTCCCATGTGTACGGGGGCGGCCCTGCAAGCCCGAGTCGAGCGGATCATCTTCGGGGCCTCCGACCCAAAAGCCGGAACCTGCGGAAGTCTCTACCGATTGGCCGAAGATCCACGTTTCTCGCATCAAATCGCCGTGACCGGCGGAATTCTGGCGGAGGATTGCGGCCGACTGCTTTCTGAGTTTTTCCAGGGCCGACGACCTCGGTCCTCGAAACCCCCGGAGGGGTGCCTGAGTGGTTGAAAGGGCCGGTCTCGAAAACCGGTGTGCCCGAAAGGGTACCGTGGGTTCGAATCCCACCTCCTCCGCTGCATAAGTCCCGCGAGGGACACCGCTTGAGCCGCGAGCCGCGTCCCCGACGCGGCTCGCGGCGTTTTCGTATCCTTCTGGGAACAGGCCCATATAACCCCTCGCTTGTCGCATGGCGCCGCAAGCGGACGCATATCGGCTGCTAGCTAGGCGTAAGGGGAGGCATATGCGCCGGCGGGCCGTGGAGCGACCGAAATCCGGCGGAGCGCCGTCACCAAGGGGGCCGGCGGGGAGCCCCTCGGCGGCGAGGCTCCGACCCCGGTCGCCCTCGCTCGGAAGGGTCGGTCGGACTTCCTCCGGCCTACCGGGCGGGCGAGCAAAGAACTTGTTGTTCGTAAGGGTCCAAGCGAGTTGGACGACCCTGCCGGCCCCCGCAGGGCGGGGTACCGCGGGCCCTTCTTGAAAGAAGGTTCTCGGAAGGGCTCGCGGTACGGCGGCCGCCCGCTCCCTGGGCTCCGGCTACGCCTCCTCGGCACCGACCGGCCCCGGGCCGTGGGGGAGGCCCTCGCGACCGACCCGGGCCTCGTGGCGGCCCCGCGAAGGCGGCCCCCGTCCGCGGGCCGCGCGGCCCCTCCGGGCCGCGAGCGACTCCGGGGGGCGGCAAGCGGCACTAGGAAGAAGACTCTCTTTTCCAGGGTCTCCTTGCCGACCCGTGCGGCCACCCCTCCAGGCCCGTCCGCGTCCGGTTGGATCAGGGCGGGCGGGATGCGGAGGCTGTCCTCCGTCCGGCGATTTCCGTCGTCCCGCGTTCAGCAGGCCCTTCTCCGTACGCCGTGCTTGATCCGGCTGATCGTGCTCTTGTGCACGCCGTAGGCCCGCGCCAGCTCCCGACCCCGGTACCCCCGGTACAGGGCGAGCCGGACCTGCCGCACCTGCTCGTCCGACAACTTCGCGGCGGGGTACCGCTCCCCCATCGGGCGCCGACCGTTGCGGACCGAGTCGGCCGCGTTGCTCCGCGCGTCGCCGAGGTAGAGGTTCTCCGGCCAGTTGTTCCGCTTGTCGTCGTCCTTGTGACAGACCATCTCGCCGGGGGCCAGCTCCCGGCCCAGGACGACGCTCATCACCGCTCGGTGCAGCAGGACCCGCCGCTGGCGGGACCGGCCGAGCGGGTCGCGTGCCGACTTGCGCAGGTGGACTTCCCCACGAATGGCGAGCGCTCCGATAAGAGCGTAAGCTCAACGCGAGGAGGTCAGCGATGGCGAAGCAGAGACGCAATTACACCCGCGAGTTCAAGGTCGAGGCGGTCCGGCCTATCGCCGCTGAGGGCAAGAGCCTCGCCGAGATCGCCCGCGAACTCGGCCTCGGCGAGAGCCTGCTGAGGAGTTGGAAGACCGCCTTGGCCGCCGAGGGCGAGCAGGCCTTCCCCGGCAAGGGCCACCTCCCGGCCGTCCAGGAAGACTTGCGACGCCTCCTCGCCGAGAACCAGAAACTCCGCATGGAGCGGGAGATTTTAAAAAAGGCTAGGTCGGCAAAGTCTGATTGATGAACGAGGCCTCAAGCGATTCGAGGTAGGCCACTGGGTCCTGGCGGAAGCGGCGGCCCAGCGTCCGCACCGCCTGCCGCCCCTCCAAACGGCCGCGCAGCTCCCGCCAGGCCGGCAAGTCCGAAGGCACCAAGTCCGCCACCGCGATCGGCCGTAACCGCGTCGCGGCCGCCGCCACCAGCCGCACCGAGCCGCGTACCACCGTCCCGGGGCTGGCCACCTTCCGCCCGCTGCATCGCCGCTCGTGATACCGATACGAGCCGAAGAATTGCTCCAGATCGTTGTTGGTCCGCGGCAGGTCGGCCACCTCGTAGCAGCGGAACAGGCCCGCCCAATCGCTCCGCGTCACCTTGCGGAATCGATCGAGCGCACCGGCCAGCGAGCCCAACTTCCCCCGATGCCGGGCCAGCGAGGCGATCAGGCCCCGGTAGCGGCGACGCACCCCCGCCGCGGCCAGGGCCGGCTTGTTGGCCAGGACTGCGGCCAGCCGCCGGACCCAGCCGAAGGCCGCCCGGATCTCGGGCCACGACGCCTTGGTCGCGTCCAGGCCCTTGGCCAGGATCGCCCGCAGCCGCGTCAGCTCCTTCGGGAGCCCCTTTTCCCGCCGACGCGGTCCAGGCTCTCGGCGACCTCGCCCAGCCGGTCCCGCAGCTTCAACCCCGAGGCCTCCAGCGGCGGCCGGCCGTCGTCGGTCAACGCCGATCGCACTGCGGCGCAGTAGCCCCGGACCGCTCGGGCCTCGGGATCATCACGGCCCTCGACCTACCTCTCGATCGGGCAAATGCCCCGGACCTCCTTCTTGAGCCGGACCTTGGCATGGCGGTCGGCCTCGTAGATCGGCATCGCCGCCTCGCGGAGGTAGTGGAACTGGCAGAGCTGGTGCGGCACGCCCTCCAGGGCCAGGGCGACCGCCTTGCGGATCGAGGTCTGGCCGTCGGAGACCACCCCGACGATCGGCACCGCCAAGGCCTCCTTCACCTCACGCAGGAGCTTGGCCAGGTCATCCCGGCACGACCAGAGGAGGCTCCGGGCCAGGAGCACCTCGCCCGAGAGGACGTCGCGGAGGACCCAGAGGACCTCGTGGCCGACGTCCGGCTGGAGGCCGTCGAGGGCCAGGATCACCCGCCCGGCCTTGGCGGTGATCGCCCTCAGGCGGCCCGCATCCGAGCACGAGAGGGCCAGCAGCTCGTCGTAGCGGTCCAGCAGGTTGCCGACGCTGCGCACGCGGATGGCGACGCCGCGTCGGGCCAGCTCGGCGTGGATCTCCGGGACGCTGCGATGCTCGGCGTGGCGGAGCCGGCCGACCGCGGCGATGACGTCGAGGCCGAACTCGTGCTGCGGGAGTGCGAGACGCCCCTCCTGCTCGGGGCGGAGGCCGACGCCGCGGCGCGGGCAGGCGGGGTTCCGGCAATTGCGGACCTGGAGCCTCAGGAGGACCAGGCCCTCCAGCGTGGCGACGGTCCGCCTGGCGATGTTGGCCGCCCAGAGCGGCCCGCCGCATGAGGGGCAGGCCCGCCTCAGGCAGGGCAATTCCAGGGTCCGGTCGGGTCGGGGGCGGGCACTCCGTCGCGGCATGGGGTGACTCCTCGGAGCTGGACTGGCTCAAGGAGTAACAACCTCACGCCCCTCGATCAATGAGACTTTACTGTCCTAGAAAAACGGGCGGAGACGGTCCACCGGCCTGAAGAGGACGCTTGATCCAAAAGGGAGAGCGGACGTACCTTTCCGCGCCGATCGGTCCAGCAGCCGAGTCAAGTTATGGCAAAGCAATGCCATTTCTTTGATCAACACGCATATGTCTTTGTGAGTCAATCGATCAAATATGGTCGGTTATTACCCCCGTTACCTTCGCCACCGCTCCGATAGCTGCCGCCTGGAGCGACCGAGTTCGCCGAGTGGGACTTGTACCCATCGGCGCCGGGAGGAGCTTATCGCTTCGGTTTGCCGATGGCCTTCGGGCGTGGCAGGAGCACCAAGTCGGCCGCCTCCTCGGCATCCCTGAGGAGCGTCTTGCGCGGCGTGCCCATCTGCGCACGCATGGTAAGGCCACGAGCAAAATCGGTGAGCTGGCTTGCGCGGACGGTCACGGGAAAGTCGGGCGGGATTTCTCCGGCGGTGATCCCGTCCCGGAAACGACCTTCCACCAGCGCCGCCCCGCCGGCGGCGGCGTACTGCAGGAACTGCCGGACCTCGGCGTCGTCCACGAGCGGCGCGACGCACACGAGGAGACATCCCGGGGCGCTTCCTTCCTCGGTCGCGCTTTCTACGGCGTGCCTGAGGAAGCGGACGAGCGAGGCGCGAAGCGTCCGCGGCGACAGCAGCGCCTTGGCGGCGAGGGCGCCTTTCCTCTCCGCATAATCCTTGAGGACGCGCAAGAACAGCGTCCGCTTGTCGCCGAAGACGGAATAAAGGCTCGGCCGTCCCACGCCCATCCCGGCGACGAGATCGTCGATCGTCGCACCGTCGAAGCCCTTCGACCGGAACACTCGAGTCGCTTTTTCCAGCGCCTCCCTCTCGTCGAAGCTGCGCGGACGTCCACGAGGCCTAGCGTTATTGTGAACCATGTGTTTCAGAACTCCTTGACAATGACCATCTTGTCTAATATCATACCGGACCGTTCGGAATTAGCAAGCCGCCGCTGGCCGCGCGGGGCCTCAAGACTCGAACTTCACCCTTCCCCACGGAGACGCCATGGAACATTCGATCACTCTCGTCACCGGCGCCACCTCCGGGCTCGGTTATGCGGCAGCCAGCATGCTCGCCGCCGAGGGTTGCCGCCAGCTCATCGTCACCGGCCGCAGCCTGGCCCGGGTCCAGGAAACGGCCGCTCAGCTCGCGGCTGAGACCAAGACCCATGTCTTCACGCCGCTGGAGCTGGAGCTGGACACCCCGTCCAGCGTCCAGTCCGCCCTCGCCGAGCTGGTCAAGCGAGGTCTTCCGATCGATTTCCTTCTGCTCAATGCAGGGATGGTCCCAGGTAAGCAGAGGGTGATCACGGAGGCGGGCGTCGAGGCTTCTCAGGCTCCGCTGATCGGCCATCATCAACTGACCGTCGGGTTGCTCAGCGCCGGCCTGCTGAGCCCCAACGCGCGGATCGTGATTGCCGGAGCGGAACCTGCCCGAGGGGGCGTACCCATGTTCAAGTACACCGACATGCCGGCCTTCGCGGCCAAATACCACCACGGTGACCGAACCGCCGCTGTGGAAGCCCTGCTGAGCAACGGGCCAAACGTGAAGTACGTGCCCAACAACGCGTATGCCGACGCGAAGCTCATCGTCGCTTGGTGGGTCGCGGCGCTGGCGCGCCGGCTGCCCTCCGGCATGGCCGTGTACGCCGTATCGCCCGGTGCCGCGACCGCTACCAAGGTTTCGCGACAAGCTGGCCTGGCCGTGAAGTATCTGTTCATCCCGATCGCGAACCTCATTCCCGGGATGAATCAGACGCCGGAGGCCGCGGCCCGCCGGTACCTCCAGGCGTCGGAGCTCGGAACCGACGTCTCGGGGCAATTCTTCGCCTCGGCTCAGGGGAAGCTCTCAGGCCCGATTGAGGTGCAGCGCCAGCCACACCTCCACGATCGCGCCAGCCAGGAAGCCGCGTGGCAGGCCGTCGTCAAGGTCTCCGGCGTCGATTTCTCTTCCGCAGCAGCTTGAGCCCTGTCCCGGAGGAGATCCCCATCGCGGCTGGGCTGGTCACGGCGAGCCGGATCAGCAGACGATTGCGGAGATACACGATGGTCCACGGGGACTAGCGGTGAGGAGGGGGGCCGGGCGTCGCGCGAAAATCGTTACGCGCGCTCGCGCTTTGCGAGATCAACTCGCTGTCTTCCTCGCGCAGAAAACCTGCACGCGAGGGCTTTACGCCGATCGGATCTCATCGTGCTCCGATGCGAAGGAACTTGAGCCTGCGGCTTGGTCCAAAAAATACAGCCGCTCACTTTCAGCTGTACTTTCCGGGACTTAATTGATTCGATTTGTCGATCCGCTTCATCCTCACCCTGGCATCTCGTCCCGCGGCCTCCGGTACCGTCTTCTGAAACTCCAACGACCGACGAGTGACCGTACCAGCTCCGTATGGATTATGCCGTACGGAGCCAACTCGAAGCCCCCCTCCATCTGGAATGGCGTGTGGGCGCTGCGCGATCCGAGGGGGAATTCCGGCCCGATGACGAGCGGGGCGCCCACGAGGGAGGCGATGATCCGGCCGTTGGCCCGCGCGAAGGCGTCGTCGCGGATGGCGGACTGGACGTGGTAGTCTCCGCAGTGGGAGCGGACGTAGAGGTGTCGCGCCGGCCCCTCGCTGAGATGCCATTCCATGTCACGCCCGTCGATTCGGAACGGAATCCACATGGTCCGCCCGGGGGATGTCGAGTAGACGGGGGCCAGCCCGACCGGGACGATGGCGGTTACCACACCTGCCAGACACCCGTGCGGAGCGGCCCCCCGATGACATCCTCGCATCTGACACCCGCCCCGTGCCAGTGGTTCTCCAGACTCGCATCCGCCCTTGACCGTCGCTCCGCACCGAGGCTCGCCCTGCTGCTCCTCGGCGCCGTCCTGGCCCGGGGGCGCCGGACCGTCACCACCTGGATCAGGGCGGCAAGGCTCAGCGACCGCTACCAGTCCTGCTACATCACCGTCGCGGCCGCCGGCAAGAGGGCCGACCGCATCGCCCGACGACTCCTGATCGAAGTCGTCTTCCCGTTACTCAAGGGTGCCACGCGGCTGACCCTGGCCCTGGACGACACGCCGACGAAGCGGTACGGGCCGCACGTCCAGGGTGCCGGCGTCCATCACAACCCGACCCCCGGGCCGGCCGGGTCCCCCTATGTCTATGGCCATGTCTTCGTCGTCCTCGGGCTGCTCGTCACCCACAAGGCGTGGGGCACAGTCGCCCTGCCGCTGCTGTCCCGGCTCTACGTCCGCAAGAAGGACCTGCCGGGCATCGACCCGAAGCACCGGCCGGCCTTCCGCACCAAGCTGGAACTGGCCGTCGAGTTGCTGCGGTGGGCGAAGCCCTGGCTGGGATTGCTGAAATTGCCGATCTGGGTGGTGGCCGACGGCGCCTATGCCAAGAAGGAAGTCCTCAAGCCGGCCAAGTCGCTGGGGATGACGGTCATCAGCCGACTCCGCAAGGACGCGGCCCTGAGAAGCTTGCCCGCGCCGAAGCCGGCGGGTCGGCGTGGCCCGGCCCCGACCTACGGCGCGGATGTGATCGACCTGGCCAAGCGGGCCGGCCAGCGGCGCGGCTGGTCCTCCGACACGTTCGAGCTGTACGGGGAGAAGGCAGTCAAGCGATACAAGACCTTCCTGGCGACCTGGCAGCCCGCCGGCGGGGCGATCCGGGTGGTGCTGGTGGACGAGCCGACCGGCTGGAGGGCGTTCTTCTGCACCGACACCTCGGCGAGCGTCGCCGACATCCTGACGACGATCGCCGACCGCTTCAGCCTGGAGATCACCTTTCGAGATTGCAAGGAGATCGTCGGGGCGGGCCAGCAGCAGGTACGGTTCATCTGGGCGAACGTCGGGGCGTTCCACGTCTGCCTGTGGACGTTCACGCTGACCGAGGCGTGGGCGTGGGACCGCAAGTCGGAGGACCTGGTGGACCGCTCCGCCTCGCCATGGGACAGTGCGACCCGCCGGCCGAGCCACGCGGACAAGCGGCGTGCATGGCGGCGGGTGCTGCTGGGAGAGGAAATCCGTGCGACTCTACGCCCCGGGGTGACCGAGCCGGAGATTCAGGCCGCGGCCGATAGGCTGCTCAGCCTGGCCGCGTGACACGCATGGTCTCCCGGAAAGTGCAGTTTCAGGCGATGGCGGAGCTTCAAGCTCGTCCGCGGAGTTGCCGGATTTTACAATCAATAGTTCACAACTACCTTGACCGCAACCCAAACCTCTCTCGAGAAACTTCACCTGGAACGGTACCAAGGTAAACAGGTGGTGATCATCGGCGGCACGAGCGGCATGGGGCTCGCGACGGCGAAGATGCTCCTCTATGGGAGCGTGCGTGTCCTGGTCGCGAGTCGCTCGCAGGCCAGACTGGATTCGGCCCAGAAAGAGCTCGGGGAGGGCGCCGTCGTGGTTTCGAGCGACGCGCGTTCGTTGGCGGACCTCGACGGCCTCGCCTCCCGGGTGAAGGCCGAATTCGTCACCATCGACCTGCTCTTCGTCAACGCCGGGTTCAGCATCCGAGCGCCGCTCGAGAGCATCACCGAGGCCATCTACGACGATATGTTTAACCTGAACGCCAAGGGGCCGCTTTTCACGGTGCAGAAGCTCGCGCCGCTGATCAACCGGGGAGGCTCCGTCGTCTTCACGACCTCGATCGCCAACGTCAAGGGAATGCCCGGCTAGGCCGCATACAGAGCCGCCAAGGCCTCGGTGCGATCCTTCGCTCGGACGCTCGCCGTCGAGCTGCTCCCTCGCGAGATTCGCGTCAACGCGGTGACGCCCGGTCCCATCGACACGCCGATCCTCGGCAAAGTGTTCACCGATAAAGTCGAGGCCGCGCAGATCAGGGAGGAGATGATTGGTATGGTCCCGATGAAGCGCTGGGGAACGTCGGAGGAGATCGCCAGGGCCGTCCTCTTCCTCGCGTTCGACGCGACCTTCACGACCGGCGTCGAGCTACCCGTTGACGGGGGGTTGGTCGCAGCTCTGAAATGCACTGCACCCCACACGCTTCATCAAGGCTAAGGAACTGGGACGAAATAACCTTTCCAAGTTGCTTGCCCGAATACCCCATTACAGGCTCGAGTCATGAGCGGGCTGAAGCACTTATCTCATCCCAATTCCTAAGGTTTCGGCCTATTGACCCTCAGCCTGCCAACTTCTTGTCTCGAAGCTCCCATCCTGCTTACATTCGGGGGATGAGACCCACCGGAACATCGACTGAACTCGAAGCCAGGCGACGCCTTGCCGTGCAGCGGGTCGCCCAGGGCTGGACCCAAAAGGATGTCGCCGCCTTCCTCGGCGTTTCCGTCCGGGCCGTCTGCGGATGGGTCGCCGCCCACCGCAAGGCGGGTGACCAGGGACTGAGGGCCAACCCCCATCCCGGCTCGGCCCCCAAGCTCAGCCCCCGCCGGGAGAAGGCCGTCCTGTCCTGGCTGGCCAAGAGCCCCCTGGCCTTCGGCTACAAGACCGACCTGTGGACCACCCGACGCCTGGCCGAGGTGATCGACAAGAAGTTCGGCGTCCGCTTCAACGCCAACTACCTGTCGCAGTGGCTTTCCCGACGCAACTATTCCCCCCAGAAGCCCGAGGTCCGGGCGGTGGAGCGGGACGAGCCGGCGATCCGTCGCTGGGTCGCGGAGGATTGGCCCCGGATCCAAAAAAAACCTCGGAAGATGGGGGGCATGTCGTCCTGATCGACGAGAGCGGCTTTTTCCTCAACCCGGTGGTCCGCCGCACCTGGGCCCCCAGGGGCCGCACGCCGGTATTGACGGGCTTCGGACGGCACCGGGACAAGGTCTCGACGATCGCCGCCATCAGCGTGACGCCGGGCCGGCGTCGGGTCGGGCTGTACTGGAAGACCGACGCCCGCAACTACATCGACGCCCCGGCGGTGGTGTCGTTCCTGCGGGACTTGCTGCGACACCTGCGAGGCAAGGTGATCGTGATCTGGGACGGGGGGAGCAATCACAAGGGGCCGGCGATCCGGGCGTTGCTGGAGCAGTACCCCCGCCTGAGCTTGGAGCGGCTGCCCGCCTACGCCCCGGACCTCAACCCGGTGGAGATGCTGTGGTCACACCTGAAGTACGGGCTCATGGCCAACTTCGTGCCCAAGGACGTGAAGGATCTGGAGCGAGTGGTGCTGGCGAACCTGGCCGAGGTCCGCTCGGATCCGGGATTGATCCGGTCGCTGTGGAAGGGGTCGAAACTCCCCTCCCTTGACCGGAAGTTAGCTGTCTGAGGGTCAATAACAAGCCTTACGCCGGTCTTCCGCTCCATTCCTACTCCTACGGATTACCGTACCAATCGGTACGATATCCTCTTGACGTGCGGATCTCGACCGCGTATCTTTCGAACCGCTTGGTTCAGAACTCCCCTAAGTAGGGGCTGGCCTTGCTGAAGTGGTAACGGGTTTCAGCAGGGAGGCTTGGTTCGCCCAAGTCTGGTTTTTCATCCCGTTAAGGAGGGCGTTTCGATGAACCGTTTCGTCACGCTGGCGTTGGTGTGCACGGTCGCACTGTCCGGGGCCTCACACGCCTTCGGGCAGGAGAAGAAGCCCGGCGAAGCCGAGATCGCCAAGCTGCTCCCAGGGAAGTGGGTCGGCAAGGTGAACACGGCCAAGGTCACGGGCGAACTCGAATCCGCGTTCGACAAGGACGGCAACTACACCCTGAAGGGGAAGCTCAAGATGGGGGAGAAGGAGGTCCCGATCGACGAAGCTGGTACATGGAAGGTGGATGAAAACGATCTCGTCCTGGCGCCCAAGAATCCACCTGCCGGCAGCCCCAAGACGAAAGAATTGGGCATCAGCGAGATCAGCGACACGACCTTCAAGATGAAGGACCACCGTCAGAAGGTTGAATCGAGCTGGACGAGAGTCGAGGAGTGACGTGATCGACCTCGGGGCTCTTTCCCGGCGAATGCGTCCGCTCGCGGTCGCGGCGGACGCATTCGTTTGATCAAGCCAGCGCTCTGCGCATAAGCGCTCGTCGTGAGGCGATCTTAATCGCCAGCGATCTCCCCAACCCGGGCCATCGTCCCACTTCGCGATTCAGGTCTGCGAATGCGGCACCCAATGGATTCGTTCATGGATGCAGATGCGAACCCTAGTGGGAATCGTCACACACAGCAAGTCTGCCGTGGATCTTGGAGATTCGCGGCGTTGGTTGGCTGCGCTTCCATCGAAACGGAGTCTCGAAGATGAGGTCTTACGGGTTTTTCGCAGTCACGGGCCTTGGCGTGGTCGTCTCGCTTCTCCTCACCGCGCCGTACCCGACTGCCGTTGCTCAGGAGGGCGCTGGCCGTGCCTCGTTGACCATCGATCTGGTTGGCTTCAAGGGCACGTCCGGCAAGGCGATCATCTACCTCTTCGACAATGAGAATTCGTTCAAGTCGGCCGACATGCGGAAGGACCGCAAGGAAGTGGAGAAGTACTTCCGGTCTCTGGTGGAGGTGCCAATTCAGGTCGCGGGGGATACTTCGTCGGCGCAGTGCAAAATCGGGAAGCTGCAGCCGGGCGAATACGCCGCGGTTGCCTTTCACGATGGAAATGGAAACGGCAAAGTAGACTCGAATCTCGTGGGCGTGCCCACGGAGGGATTCGGCTTTTCCAACGATGTCCGGCCTCAAGTTCTCCCGATTCCCAAGGCCCCGACATGGAAGGCGGTCTCGTTCGTCGTCCGGCCCGGCGAGAATAGCATTCGCATTCGAGTGCGTGACTGAACAGGAGCCAGGCGTTTTTCGCGAGGCTCAGCGGCACGTACCGCTGAGCAATGGACGCAAGTACATAAGTTGGGACAAAAGAGATTGGTTTCGCTGTCAAGCGCGATACCCCGGCGAAGAAGCCTTGTTGAGGGAAATCCACCTCAAGCCGGACGATGTCCTCGTGGAGAACGGCGCCTTTTACGAGCGGCTCATCCGGGCGTGCGCGCACCTCGTGGTCTACATCGTCACGCTCGGGGGCAAACGAGAAGCGACCAGATTAATAAGTGGCAATCGATTGTGTTCATCGGCCGGGCTATTGTCGAATGTTGTGGCCGGGAGTTGGTTCAGGCGGCGTCGTTCATCTCGATCCCATCGACGAACTATACGCCCCAGATCCCGTCCTTGAGGCGTCCTGAACCGTTCAACATCCGCCACTTCCTGGATGCGAACTCTATCAACTTGAAGACCATCCTCAGGCAGGCAGCCCGGCTGCCGTTGCCCTTGGTCCGACCGTGAAGGAGCCGCACCGTGGCAAACGTCGACTCGAGCGGGTTCTTGGTGCGGATGTGTTGCCAGTGCTCGGCCGGGAAGCCGTAGGAGGGCAGCAACGCTCCCGGTCCTTGGGCAGGCATTCGGGGTGTTCGGCCTTGTAGGTCGCCACGAACAGGTCAAACGCACGCTCGGCGGCCTACTCCTCGGCCACTTCGGCCGGCTGGTGGTCTGGCGACTCACCGAGGGAACGGCGGCCTCCTCAACTCCTCATCCACAACTTCCGGCTAAAGCCCGGTCAGGGTACCAAAGAGGGAGCGTCAAATCGCGTTCACACGTGCTGAGGACGAACCTAGAGCATGTTATGAACTCCAGTCAAACAGCGGGACCGCTTTCCGCAACATCAGCACACTAAAGGCGACGTAATGCAGTCCCGCCAGCGTGGAACCCAGTCGCTCTGAAGT
>CBDAVP010000009.1:0-14820 GCA_965201075.1 Isosphaeraceae bacterium
AATGCCGACGACTGGGTGACCCAGTCCGCCGCCTCTCGAATCCAGGCCGAGGCCACCATCGACCTGGCCCGAACTCCCACCGTCCTCACGGCCGAAATCCTGCTGGACCAGGCCGCAGGAGCCCTCGACCGGGAACTCGCCGACCTGGCCGCCCTGCTGGACAATCACCCCGATAAAGCCCTGGCGAGCCTCGACGTGCTGCTCGCCCGCTCGACCCTCGGCCGGCGGCTTGTCGAGGGCTGGAGGGTCGCCTTCGCCGGCCGTCCCAACGTGGGCAAAAGTCGCTTGCTCAACGCTTTGGTGGGATTCGACCGCGCCATCGTCGACCCAACTCCCGGCACGACCCGCGACGTCGTCACCGCTCGGGTCGCCTTCCAAGGCTGGCCCATCGAACTGGCCGACACCGCCGGCCTCCGCGATGCCGATGACGCGATCGAGGCCGCCGGAGTGGCCAGGGCCCGAGCCCAGCACGCCGAGGCCGACCTGATTCTACTGATCCTCGACGGCTCCGAACCTCTGGGCGGTGAGGACCAACGGTTGATCGAACAATTCCCTCAAGCCCTGATCCTCGCCAGCAAGGCCGACCTCCCGCAAGCCTGGGACTCCGCCGCCCGAGGCTGGCCAGCGATCTCGGCCGAGACGGGCGCAGGGATCGAGGCCCTCATCGCCGCCATCGCCCACCGCCTCGTCCCCGATCCGCCAAGTCCAGGGGCCGGCGTTCCATTCCGCCAGTCGCACGTTGATGCGTTGATCCACGTCCAAACCCGGCTGAGGGCCAGCCAATCCGAAGACGCGAGAGCCTGGCTGGCGGAGTGGATCGGCTAATCGCGGCGCCCGGGACGCCTCACAGATAAACCCGTCGATTGTAGATATACCACTCCAGCAGAACCACGCCCAGCGCGACCAGGGCCAGCGGCTTCCAGAGTTCCCGGCGGGCCGGCACTGTCCGCCTGCTGGCGGTGACGCTCGCGACGCCGAGCTGAATCTTCGCGGAATTTCCCAGCCCCGCCCCCTCGTTGTTGTCCAGACCTCGGGAGGCGAGGTCGCTTTCCCTGGGGTCGAACAGGTTGACGGCGAAGGTCGTTCCCGAGCTTTCTCCCCAGCGAGCCTGGTAGAACCCCGTGGTCGTGGCGTCGTTGAAGACGAACGTCCCCTGAGGCGCGCGGTTCAGCTTCGCGGGGCTTCCGGCGCCGGGGGGCGGGGTGACCGTCAGCGTCGACTGGCCCGAGTCGGCCCGCAGCGTCACCGACTGGCCGGGGGCGTGGAGGTCGCCGCCGGCCGAATCCCTCGCGTTGCCCAGCACCCTGACCGCGTTGTACAGGAAGAGGGGGAAGCTGTAGTAGCGCACCCAGTCGGTGTTGAGGGCCGTCCCGTCCACCAGGGCGAACCCGACCACCACGTCGGAATACCCCTCGCGAGGGGCCACGAACGCCAAGGGGCCGCGGTCGCTGTCGATCAGCCGCGTCGAACCGGGCGGCGGGTCGACGCTCACCGCCTTGAGGATGCGCACCTGTCCCAGGTCGCGGATGTACTGCATCAACGGGTGCGAGACGTTCCAGTCCAGCACGATCGGCCCTTGATACTCCTTCGGCTCGTCATACGCCTTGCCCGGCGGCAAGACGCCCAGGTACAGCGCCGTGGCCGCTGGAGCGGCTTCGGGCCGGTGGCGATCGTAGATCACCAGGTCGTAGCGCCCCGCCGCAACCTCGCGAGTGACCGCCTCGGCCTTTGACGCCTCGGGCGCGACCACCGTGACGTCGGCCAAAGGGGCCAGCGCCGGGGTCTGGAGCGCATCGAGCAGATACTTGTCTCCCTCGCTGACGACCAGCACCTGAGCCTTGCGCGGCGGGGCGATCGCAACGTAGGCATGGTCGTCCAGGGGGAGGGCGTCGCGCACGTCCAACCGCACTTCCAGGTCGGCGCCGGTGGGCCCGGGATCGGCCACGTCGAACTTGAAGGCCTGGTCGGATTTCGCCGAGATTGTCAACGACACCGCGTCGATCAAGGTGCCCGGCGCCTCGGGATGGGCGGGGTCTCGACGGAACAGCCGGGCCTCGGTCGCGACGTCCTCCCCACGATAGTTGTGCGCCCGGCCGTACACCTGATAGAGATCGGGTCGGTCGTCGTTGCGACCCGCCTGGAGCGCCAGGACCGCCAGGTTGTCGCTCGGCGCCGGCGGTTTGGGTGATGCCTCGACGGGCGGGCCGATGACGACGACCTCGGGGTCGAGATGCCCGAGGCTCACCCCCGAGACGTCGGGGAAGCCGCCGTCGGTGAAGATGAGCAGCTTGGGAGCCTCGTACTCGGTGGGAATCGGCCCGGTGGCGCCTGAGTTCTCGCGGGCCACGGAAGCGAAATCCTTGGCCGGGTCCGCCAGCCCCGCCGCTACCACCAGCGCATCCCGGAGCGAAGTGGTCGCCTGCGTGGGACGAATGGCGTTGATCCGGTCGCGTAACTGTCGGCGGTTGCCCGAGTAGCTGGCGACGACCCGGGCGCGGTCGGCGAAGCTCAGGACCATCGCCAGGTCGTCAGGTTTCATCGCATCGACAGCGCGGATCGCCTCGCGCTTGGCCCGGTCGAGGCGGCTGGGGTCGACATCGGTGGCCGACATGCTCGCCGAGTTATCAATCGCCAGGATCGTCCGTTGGCCCCGCCCCGCCGAGCCCTTCATCCGCGGACCCAAGAGCGCCAGCATCGCCAGGATCACCGCCAGCAGTTGCAACGCCAGCAACAGATTCTTGCGCAACCGCTGGAACAGGCTGTTGACGTGGAGGTCTTCCAGGCTCCGCCGCCAGAGTAAGGTACTGGAGACCTGCACCGGCCGCCGACGCAGTTTCAGGAAGTACAGCGCGACGATCCCCGCCGGAACCGCCAACAGGGCCGCCCACGCCGACGCACCCAAGGGGCTGGCGAACTGGATCGGCCATGTGGACACGTTGAACATCGGCGCGAAACTCCGGCGGGAGTCAGGGGAGACGCTGACAGACCGTTCACAACTCCGGTTCGCGGTCCTCGTAACCGGGGCGCAGCCCCTTGCGACGGCGGATCATCGTGTACAAGAGGTAGCCCACCAGCAATGAGGAGATCGCGTAGAAAACGGCCCAGTTGTGGATCTCGGGAAGTTTCATTTGACCAAGCCTCGCTCCCGAAGGTAGTTCAAGATCAGTTTATCGAACGGGTTATGATTGGTCGTGAAAATGTAAGTGATCCCCCGACGGGTACACCACTCCTTGAGGCCGCCGACAAAGGCGTTGAGGTTCTCCTTGTACCGCTTCAGGAGCGGAGCGCTGACGGAAATCTCGGCGACATCGTCATCCTCGGCGTCAACGAGCTTGAGATCCCCGGCCAACTCCGGTTCCACCTCCTCGCGGGCCAGCACATGGACGACGTAAATGTCCAGGTTCCGAGCCAGCAAGTAGCGCAAGGCGTCCTGATAGCCACGCTTGTCGAGGAAGTCGCTGACGACCACGACAATCCCCTTGCCGGTATGCTTGATGGCGAACGCCTTGGCCGCGGCGGTCAAATCGCCAGCGCCGTCGGCCTGCAACCCGTCGAGGTACTGGACCACCCGATACATCTGCGAACGACCCCGAATCCCCGCCAGTCCACCGCCCGAGGCGCCCAGGGTTTCCAAAACCACCCGGTCATGGTTCACCAGGCCGATGAACGCCAACGCCGCGGCGACCTGCTTGCCATAGTGCAGCTTGGTCGGCTCGCCGAAGTCCATCGAGCGGCTTGTGTCCAGCAGCGTGTAGACGTGCAGGTCCTCTTCTTCCAGGAACAGTTTCAGGAACAGCTTGTCGAGCCGCCCATAAACATTCCAGTCGATATGGCGGAGGTCATCGCCGACGGAATAATTGCGGTGGTCGGCGAACTCAACCGATGACCCCCGCCGCTTGCTCTTGCGTTCCCCCTTCATTCGCCCGACGAAAATCTTGCGGCTGACCAGTTCGAGTTGCTCCAGCTTGCGGAGAAATTCGGGGTCGAGCAGGGGGACCGGTGGAGCGGTGGGCATCATTGACCTTCGCGAGAGTCTTGGCCTTCGATCGCTGCAACCCGTCGAGCCTTGAGAGCCCGGGCGACGAGGACCGTCAACACGCCAAACCCCAATGAAGCGAGGGTGTAGCCAATCGCCAGGAACCGTTGATGCTGGCCTGAGTGCCAGCGACGGACGGACCGTTGATCCGCCAGGAAAGTCTCACGCTGGTAATCGTACAGATCGTCGCTGAGCAACTCCTCATCGGATTGGTCGAATTGGACCACGTGGGGAAACAGAGAATCCAGACCAACGGTGAGTGGCGCCCCTCGCTCGTCAAGACACAGGGCACCGAGGCTTACCAACAGGAACGATATCCCCGAGAAGCCGAAGACTTGCCATTCGGCGCGACGAGCCTCGGCGGAGCCCGGCGCACCCAACGCGGCATAGCACCAGGTTCCCAACGCCCCCGCCGTGATGAGGATTGCCCACGATTCCGAGGACAACCGCAACGCCTGGAAAATCAGCCCGGCCCCCACGACCAAGCCGCAAAGCCCGGGGATCGAGTTGAACCAGCGCCTCCCCGGCCGATCCGCCATGAGTCACCCCGCCCAGTCCGACGCCGTGAACAGCCCCAGCATCAGCAAGACCGCCAGCCCCAGGCCGACCAGCCAGGGCAGCAACGCCGCCAGGAAGATCACCCCGCGGCCCAGCGGCCGGGCGTTGGGATGACGTTGCAGGAAGGTCAGCCCCGAAAACCAACTTTCCAGCACCACGAACGCCCCGCCGATGGTGACGCACACCCCCAGCGTCGGGTCATACGACCACGCCAGGCCGATCGCCAGCGACAGTGGCAGGCACAACACCGCCAGGCAGGAAAGATCTCCCCGAGACCAGCGCATCGGCTCGGCCGGTGGAGGGGTCCACGCCAGGGGGGCGGGGGGTGGGTTGTAAATGTCGTGCAGCGACGAGGTGGACATCTCAGGTGTTTCCCCAAAGCCCAATCAACCGGCCTTGCGGTCTTCCAGTTTCTCGGGAACCGAATCCAAAATTTTCAACAACACCGAGTCGGCCGCGATCCCCTCGGCCTGCGCTTCGAAGTTCAGCAAGACCCGATGCCGAAGCGCCGGTAGATAGACCCGCCGCAGGTCCTCGTAACTGACATTATAACGACCTTCCAGCAACGCACGCACCTTGGCCGCCAGCACCAGGGTTTGCGCTCCCCGGGGGCTCGACCCCCAGCGCACATACTGGTTGGTCGCCGGAGCGGCGAACGGCCCCTCGGGATGAGTCGCCAGGGCCAGGCGGATGCCGTAATCCTGCACGTGAGGCGCCACGAGTACCTCCCTCACCAGATTTTGCAGGCGAATCAGCGTCTCTCCGTCGATCACCCGTTCGGCCTTGGGCCGTTCACCGCGAGTGGTGCGGTCGAGGATGATCGTCAGCTCTTCTCGGGTCGAGTAGCCCACGACCAGCTTGAACATGAAGCGGTCGAGCTGGGCCTCGGGCAGGGGATACGTCCCTTCCTGTTCGATCGGGTTCTGCGTCGCCATGACGAAGAACGGCTCTTTCAGGATGTGGATGGTGCCGCCGACGGTGACCGAATGCTCTTGCATCGCTTCCAGCAGGGCGGACTGGGTCTTGGGCGTGGCGCGGTTGATCTCGTCGGCCAGGACGATCTGCGAGAAGATCGGTCCTCGCTGGAACTCGAAGTGACGGCGGCCGTCGGGCGACTCCATCACCACGTTGGTGCCCAGGATGTCGGCCGGCATCAGGTCGGGGGTGAACTGGATGCGGTTGAAGTCCAGTGACAAGGCATCGGCCAGGGTTCTCACCAGCAAGGTTTTTCCCAGGCCCGGCACGCCCTCCAGCAACGCGTGGCCGCCGACGAACAGGCAGGTCAGGACGCCGTGGACGATCTCGTCATGGCCGACGATCACCTTGCCAATCTCGGTCTTGACCCGCGAATAGGCGTCGCGGAACTCCTGGGCGCGGGCCTCGATCGAGGCGGTGTCGGTGGCGGCGGTCGTCATCGGTGGAAGGTCTCCCGTGAGGCGAAATTTCGGTGTCCGTCAAAGGGATGTAACCAGGGTAACGCCCGTGGGCAGCCACACCGGGGCCGTCGCCATCGCCATCAGTGTCGCGCCCCAGGTCCGATCTCGGCCCGGCCGGAACGCCCGGATCAGTCCGACGACGAGTAGGCCGGGCATCGCCACGGCCCAGGCCGCAAGGCCGATGATCCAAGAAGAATCCTTGGCGGCGGAACGCCCGGGGTTGAAACCGAAGAAGATGAAGATCGTGAGGGCGCTGATCCACGCCGAAACCCCGAACAGGAGGATCGTTGCGGCCGACTTGACCAGTCGCGGGTGATTTTCCCAGAGGTTCATGACTTCGGTTCCCCGCGATCCTTGTCCTTCTCTTTCTCGCGATCCTCCCAAACCTTCTGCTTGGCCTTGAGCAGTCGGTTGGTATAACTCTCCGGCTCGGCCGGCTTTTCCCCGGGCGCCAGTTTCGGACCGGATGGGGCAGGGGGCGGCGTGGCCGGTCGAGACGCCTCGCCGGTGGGATCCAGCAGCGGCTCGCCGATCGGCCTGGAAGCCTGGGGCAGGGGAGGGGCCTCGAACCTCGTGGCGCTCCGGGAGCGGTCGAGTTGCTCGGCGACCTCGGCCTTGCGCCCCTTCAACTTCTGCATGTAATCGACCGGAGCGGCGACTTCGCGACCACGCAGTTTGCCCAGCAGCGTCACCAGGAACCGCCGCATCCGGGCGAAGTCGGGGGCGACGCGCCTCACCGCCACGTCGGCCAGGAACACCAGCGACGCCAGCCACAACAGGTTCGGCCAAAGGTCGCGGAAGTGCCGAGGGGGTGGCAGTGAGGGGTCTCGGCGGAAGACGTCGGAGTCCTCGGCGGTCAACCTCGGGTCGATCGGCCCGTCCCGCCGGGACCGCCACGCCAGCACCTTGCCGTCGGTGGCCGTGGCGATCGCCTCCAGGGTCGAGGGGTTCCACTGCAACTCTCGGTACTCGTCGGAGTATGGCACCGACACCCCGGAGGACACCAGGCCCGCCGCTCCGTCGGGCGCCGTGTAGCCGAGGTTGACGAAGTAATTGCCTCGGGCCTCGGCGTCGGGGATCGTGCCCTCATAGCGTCCCGGGGCCACCTGCGCGAGTTCGACCGGCGCCCTCTTCAAATCCGGCGTCACGACATTGCCGCGCACCTGGAGGAAGTTGAGGAATCGGTCATCCTTGTCCAACGCATCCACGACAACCTTGATCTGCCCATCCTCCCGTCGCAGGGTCAACGACAGGTTCCCCTTGTCGACCGGTCGCAGTGACCACCGCACCACCTGAGACCAGAACGCCGCGTACCCTTCCCAGGTCGGCCACGCGGAGGCCCAGCGACGTCCCGCGTCCGAGGTGAACGCTACCGACCGTCCCAATCCATAGGTCCAGTGGGCCAGCACCGGGTTCATCTGACCCGAGGGCAATGGCGACCGCAGCGGCACGTCCACCAACTCGCTGGGCTTGACCTGCGTCAGCACCAACCCGTTGATCGGCGGCATACCCTCGGCGACTCCGGCGATCGGCTCGCTGTTGTGGTCCAGGGTGATCGGCCAGGCCGCGGGCTTCTCGAAGATCAACGGGCGGGCGATCAGGCGGATTTCCTGCTGGTAGATCCTGGGCAGCGTCTTGGGCGTGGTGACATTGTAGAACCGGCCCTTGGTGAGCCGGGCCATGTCCTTCATCGTCGCCTGCGAGTTCGGGTCGTTGCCGTGGGCCGCCGTCAAGACGGTGGTCACGGTGATCTTGTTCGAGGCGAGTTGGCCCAGCAGCGAGTTGGTCGGTTTCGCCGGGTCGCCGTCGCTGATGACGATGATATGCCGGGTCATCGCGTCCTTGACCCCTCGCAGACTCGTCAGCGCCATTTGCAACGATGGGCCAAAGTCGAGCATGTCGCTGGGCTGCATCCGGTCGATCGCCCGCAGCATCCCCGGCTTGTTCTCGCCGATCGCCTTCAAGGTGAACAGCCACGACTCTTGCCCATTCCAGTACAGCACGCCCACATAGTCGAAGGGGGAAAGGGTCTTCAGCGCCTCCTGCGCGATGACCTTCATCCAGTGGTTTCCCTCGGGAATCTCGGTGGCATGCATCACCATCACCAGGGCACTCTTGCCCTGGACTTTCAGCGCCTCGATCTGCATGTCCACCGGCAACGCCTTCTCCACCGGAGAGCCGGTCCAGCCCCCCGCGCCGAAGCTGTCGGGACCTCCCAGCATGATGAGACCCGCGCCGCCGTCGTGGACGTTGTTTTCCAGCAATTGCTGCTGACGCTCGGTGAATGCTTCCTTGGGGACGTCTCCCAGAATCACCGCGTCGAAGGGCTGCAACTCGGCCGGGTCGTCGGGCAAGGGGTCGCCGCCGGCCGCCCCGCCGCCGTCGAGTTTCGGCGCCGTCAGGGTTTTCACCTCGATCTTCTTGGCCCGCAGCGCCTGGACGAGTTCGGCATGTTCGCCGGCCGTCCCCTCGATCAACAGGACGTTCGCCTCGCCCCTCGCGTGGGTGAACGCCCCGGCCTCGTTGTTGACCGCCCGGTCCCCCGAGGTCCCCGGCGCCTCTCCGGGCCTCGTGTCGGGGACGTACCGAGCCGTGTAGGTGTAGAAGTTTGGCTCGTTGATCGTTTGCTTGACCGTGAAGACGTTGATCCCTCGCTTCAACTCCACCGGCAAGGGTTTTTCATGGCCGACGGCGGGCGTCGTCTGGTTGTCGGAGGTCTGCTCGATCTGGAGAGTCCCCGTGGTCGGCTCGCTGGCCCGGACCACCACGCTGATGTTGACGGTCTCCCCCTTCTTCACATCCGGCGGGACCGAGACGCGCTCCACCAGAACTTCGCGGTCGTAGCGATACTCAATCGGCAGGACGTCGACCGCCACGTCCAGTTGCTTGGCCGCCAGGGCCTGTTCCAGGGCGTGGCCGCGGTTCTCGTTGCCGTCGGAGAGCAGGACGATGCGCCGGGCGGTGTCCTCGGGGAAGGTCGCCAGGGCCAGTTTCAGGGCGCCGGCCAGGTCGGTGTACTCGCCATCGATGGTGCTTTCGATCGTGGGCAAGTCGCTGAAAAACGGGGTCGGTGGGCTTTCGACCTTGGCCCCCTTGCCGAAAACGACCACCCCGGCGAGGTCGCCCTGTCGCTGGTGAAGGCGCACTGCCTCGTTGACGAACTGGAGCATTGGCGCCAGGCGGTCTCGGGGGATGCTTTGCGAAACGTCCAGCAGGAACAACGTCGTCATCCGGTCATCCCGCCGAACCGACTGCACCTCCGCCAGCGCCGCCACGATCAGGATGACCACCCCGGCCCTCAGCGCGATCGCCAGGGCTCGCCGAGCCTTCCCCAGCCCCGAGAGGCTCCGCGCGCTGATCCAGACCAGCGGCGGCAGCAGCAATGGGATGAGGATCAGCCAGAACGGCTCGTTCGCGGTGATCGACAGGCGGCCCAGGGCATCGAGCATCAGGCGGAAGGCTCCAGGAACGCAAAGACCCGAACCAAATTTAAGGCAGGAGGTCGCGCACGGCGACCCGACCCAACGCCAGACCGTCAACGTCCACCGAAACCTCGTCCTTCTCGTCGTGCAGTCGCTCGGTCTGATAGGCGGCCTGCGCGCCCTGACCGACGGGATTGGTGTAAACCTCCAGGCGACGGGCGTTGAGGTTCACGATCCAGTAGGTCGCGATGCCGACAGAGGCATAATGCCGCCACTTCGGTCCTCGGTCCTTCGCGTAAGTCGTATCCGTCACCTCGGCCAGCAAAACGATGTCGGAGGCTTCAGGAAGCCGCGAGCCGTAACTGGAGGCTGAACCTCGGACCACGGCGATATCCGGCAGGGGGAGCCAGCGACGGCCTAGACGCAAAGGCTTATCCTCGCGAACGCTCCAGTGATCCTTGGAAAAGAGCTGATCCAGTGCCTCGGCCGTTTTGATGACGCCGAGGATGTGCGGCGGATACTGCGTCATCATGACCAAACGGCCCCCCAGGAGTTCCACGCGGTCGTCGCCAAATAGGTCCAGACGAGACATCGCCTCGTACTGGGCGACGGTCAACCGGTAAGGGGTGACGCGGTTTCGGGTCGTCGGGACGGTGGCCATGGCGGAAGTTCTCCGGAGCTTGATGCCGTCAAAGCCGGAACCGGTGGACTCGGTGGTTGTTGGAGTCGATCACCGAGACCGCCCCCTTGCTGTCGACGGCCAGGGCGTAGGGGTTGTTCAACTGGCCGAGGCCCCGTCCGCGCGTTCCCCAGGTCCCCAGCGGGCGGCCATCAAGGGTGAATTTCTGCACCCGATCGTTGGCGTATTCGCATACGTACAGGCAGCCGTCGGGACCGATCGCCAGGTCGCTCGGATACGACATCTCCCCTGGGCCGCTACCCCTCGATCCCCAAACCCTCAGCAACTTGCCGTCGGTGTTGAACACCTGGATGCGATGGTTGCAACTGTCGGCCACGTACAGGCGGTCCTGGTCGTCGATCGCCAGGGCCCGGGGTTTGATGAACTGGCCCGGCTCGGTCCCGTACCCGCCCCACTGCCTCAGCCATTTCCCCTCGGGCGAGAAGACCTGGATTCGGTCGTTCTCGCCATATTCCGAGACATACAGATTCCCCAATCGGTCGGCCACCACGTCGGTCGGGTAGCCGAACCGGCCGGGAGTGGTTCCCTGGATGCCGTCACCGACCTGCTGGAGCAGTTTCCCCTGGCGGTCGTACACCAGGACCCGATAGAAGTGGGTATCGGCCACCAGGAGGCGCCCGTCGCGGTCGATCGTCAGGCCGCTGGGTCCGTCGACGTTGAGCGCAGGGGTTGCCCAGCCTCGCAGGTATCGGCCGTCTCGGTCGAAGACCTGGATGCGGTCGGTGAGGTCGCAAAGGTACAGGTGGTCGTCGGCGTCGAAGGCGGCGGCTCGGGGCTTGTGCAACCAGCCGTCGCGAGTGCCGTGGATGCCCCAGGTGCGTTCGGGGGTCGAGCCCGAGGCGCCGCCGCGAGTCGCCAGCCAGGCGGCGACGGCCAGGGGGGCCAGCCAGGCCAGGTGTCGCAAGGCCGCCAACACGGGGAAGCTCCGGCGGGGGGCGTGGCCTGGAAGAGTCCGGCCTTGTAGACTGTAACGGCCCGGACACCGCCGGGGCAAGTTGGCGGGTCGGTCCGCCAGACATTTGTCGAAGGAGCCCCGGGGCGTGGCCGAGTTCGTCCAGGTTTGCCAGGGCGGCGACGTCGCCGAGGGGCGAGCCCTGGGGGTGGAGGTCGGCGGGCTCCGGTTGGCGATCTATCATGAACAGGGGGGACGGTTTCATGCCCTCTCGGCGCGCTGTCCACACGCGGCTGGACCGATGGATCGGGGCTGGGTCGAGGACGGCGAGGCCGTTTGTCCGCTCCACCGCTGGCGGTTCCGCCTGACCAACGGCCGCTGCACGACCGTCCGCGGCGAGTCGCTCCACCGCTTCCCCTGCGAACTGCGAAACGGGTCGGTCTGGGTCGCCGTCTGAACCTGATGGCCCCAATCGCAGCGGGAAACGCTTCTGCCCGTCCTGGAGAGTTGTGCCGATGAGCGTCGCGGGTACGTCGATCGACCCGGTTCGCACCCTTCACGAACGGTTCGGGCTGCGGGACTTCCGCCCCGGCCAGCGGGAGGTGATCGACCAGGTCCTGGCCCGTCGCGACGTCCTGTGCGTGATGCCCACCGGCGGCGGCAAAAGCCTCTGCTACCAGTTGCCCGCCCTGCTGCTGGAGGGCCTGACGCTGGTGGTCAGCCCGTTGATCGCCTTGATGAAGGACCAGGTCGACGCCCTGACCGCCCGGGGTGTCCGCGCCACGATGCTCAACAGCACTCTCGACCCGGCCGAGCAGCGGGTGCGGCTGGCCGAGATCGAGGCGGGGCGGTACGACCTGGTGTATGTTGCCCCCGAGCGGTTCCGTAGCGGCCGGTTCGTCGAGGCGATGGCCCGCCTGGGACCGTCGCTGCTGGCCGTCGACGAGGCGCATTGCATCAGCGAGTGGGGCCACGACTTCCGCCCCGATTACGCCCGGATCGGTTTGGCCCGCAAGCGACTGGGGATGCCGCCGTGCATCGCCCTGACGGCCACCGCGACGGACCTGGTGCGCCGGGACATCGCCGATCAGCTTGACCTGCGAGAGCCCGCCCAGTTCGTCACCGGGTTCGACCGACCCAACCTCTCGTATCAGGTCGTTCCCACCCGCCGAGACCCGGAGAAGCTCAAGGCCCTGGCCAGCGTGCTGCGAAGCTCTCCCGGCCCGGCGATCATTTACGCGTCCAGTCGGGCCCGCTGCGAGGCGATCGGCCAGTACCTGCGCGATGAGCTGAAGCGCCCGGCGGTGGTCTACCACGCGGGGCTTGACCGCCAGGAACGGACCGAGGCCCAGGACCGGTTCATGGATGGCGACGTTGAGGTCGTGGTCGCCACCAACGCGTTCGGCATGGGCGTGGACAAGGCCGACGTCCGCTCGGTCATCCACTACAACCTGCCCGGAACGCTGGAAGCCTATTACCAGGAAGCCGGTCGAGCCGGCCGAGATGGATTGCCCGCCCGCTGCGCCTTGCTGTTCGCCCAGGGGGATCGGTTCCTCCAGGAAATGTTCATCGAGAACGAGTACCCGCCCCCGAGGTCGTCTTCCGCGTCTACGAATATCTCCGTGGCCTTGATGCCGACCCGATCGAGTTGACCCAGGCCGAGATCCGCGAGTCGGCCCGGGTCGAGGTCAACGAGTCGGCGGTGGGCACGGTGTTGAAAATCCTGGAAGGCGCGGGGGCCCTGGAGCGGTTCCGACCTCGCGAGAACATGGCGATCGTGCGAATCAACGCCGATGCCGATGAGGGGAGCCTGGTGGAACGCCTCTCCCCGCAGGCCCACGTTCAGCGGACGGTCTTGCTGGGCGTCGAGGGGTTGGTGCAAAACCGCCTGGGGGAGCCGATTTACTTCCAGCCCGATGACTTCGCCGCCCGGCTGGGATTGGACCGCGTGGCCCTGGGTCGCGCTCTGCGGCATCTGGCGTCGGAACTGCCGGTCGACTACATCCCTCCGTTCCGCGGGAATGCGCTGCGGATCGCCGACCGGACGAAGAAGGCCCGTGACCTGATGATTGACTTCTCGGCGCTGGACGTCCGCAAGCGTCAGGAGTATGAGAAGCTCGACCGGATGGTCCGCTACGCCAAGGCTCCCGGCTGCCGACGGGGGTACATTCTCTCCTACTTCGGCGACACCGAGGCGGGCTCGGCCAACTGCGGGCGTTGCGACAATTGCGACCCCAACGCCGACCCGAAACCGCCGGCCGCCGAGCCCGTGGCGATTGACACCAGCGCCGGCCGCGAAGTCATCCAGAAAGTGCTTTCCGGGGTCGCTCGGGCCAGGGGGCGGTTCGGCAAGACCCTGGTGGCGCAGATGCTCCACGGCTCGGGCTCGGAGCGGATCGTCCGGTTCGGCCTGGCGAAGCTGAGCACCTTCGGGATTCTCAAGGACTTCCGCCAGGCCGAGGTCATCCAACTCCTGGATGCGTTGACGGAAGCGGGGCTGGTCGAGACTCAGGAGATCGACCGCTTCAAGCCGGTGATCGCGCTGGGCGAAGCCGGCCGCGCCTGGCTCAAGGCCGAGGCCCCGGAACCGCTGATCCTCGACCTGCCACCGGATCTGGGCGCCAAGGTCCGCAATGGCGGCCTCGAACGCCGTTCCCGACAGGTCCCGGCCGCGACGACTCCCCGGGAGGTCGGCCCCAGCGTCCGGGAGTTTTCCCCCGCCGCCGCCGCTGACGACGATGAGGCTGGACCGATCGTCGATGGCGACGGGTTGCGCGAGCGTTTGAAGTCGACGAGGCTGGAACTGGCCCGCGTGGCTGGATGCAAGGCATTTCATATCTTCACGGATAAGACTCTGGATGCCTTGATCGCCGAGCGTCCCCAGACCCCGCACGCGCTGGCCGCGATCCGAGGCATAGGCCCGTCGACCCTCGAACGCCACGGCAACGCGCTGCTTGCGGTGCTGAGAGGCGCGATTCGCGAGTCGGTCACGGCGACGCTTCTGGAGGACGAGTCCGAGCCGCCAGGCCCTCGCGCGGAGCTGCCAAGAGCGGCGCCGAGGGTGACCGCGCCGGCGACGTCCCGGGAGGTCAAGTCCGCGCCGGTTTCGAGGCCGGTCGCCGTCCCGTCGGGGGCGTATGTCTCCACCGAGGAATGGACGTGGAGGCTGCTGGAGAAGGGATTCAGCCTGGACGAGGCGGCGGCGATTCGCGGCCTGGAGCGGTCGGCGGTGTTGCGGCATGCGCTCTGGATGTCTCGCGAAGGTCGATCCATTCCCCTTTCCTCATTCCTGGCTCCCGAGGCGCAGGGACATTGGGATGCCTGGTTGGCCGACCACCCCGACGACCCGCCCCCTGAGGATCTTGGTGCCTCGACGGAGCTATGGCCGCTGTATCTGAGCGTCAAGTCGCGAGGCTGATCCGCGGGTTCAGCCGACCAGGGGTTGGTCTCTCCAGACGATCTGGACGCGGTTGCCCTCGGGGTCGTCGAAGAAAACGGTGCGCATCGAGGCATTGTCGACCTCGGTATCGGTCTCGAACACGGCGCCGCCCTGCTTCAAAGCCTGGCGGGCGGCGTCGAAGTCGTCGACCAGGATGGCCAGGTGGCAAACGTAGCGCTGGGGGGCTCCGAGGTTCCAGAGGGTCGGCCGATGAGTTCGAGGCAGGTGCCGCGGTCGTCGGCCAGGAAGTAGCCCGGGGGGTTGCCCTGGCCGTTGTCGCGGACGACTCGCAGGCCAAAGGCGTCGCAATAGAAACGGGCCAGGGTGTGCGGGTCGT
>CBDAVP010000010.1:0-238864 GCA_965201075.1 Isosphaeraceae bacterium
ACGGTTCTCGCTTCCTTGTCGTGCCCAGGATGGCTCGACAGCCGACCTCGCCGGGATGACCCCGGCCCCCGGAGCGAGTCCGCCCATGCCGAGACCCCAGCGTCCGCGACGTCAGTGCGTCCCCCAAGGCTCGGCGATCGAACGCCTCGAAACGCGTCGGGTCCCGACCGTGACCCTTGGCTCGCCTCAGACGATCGCCACCGGCCCCCTCGACAATGTCCACGTCGCCGACCTGAACCGCGACGGCCGGGACGACCTGGTCTACGATCAGTTCAGCGGCACCGCCGGAATCTACGCCGCTCTGGCCAACCCCGACGGGACCTTTGGCACGCCCATCAAGGTCGCCCCCTCGGGCAGCTTCGCCCTGGCCGACTTCAACGGCGACGGCAAGCCCGATCTCCTCGTCGCGCCCCCGGGCCAGGGCCTGAGCCTCTATGCCGGGCTGGGAGACGGGACGTTCGTCCAGCCGGCCACCCCGCAGTCCGTCCAGGTCGGATTCTCCATCACCGTCCTGGGCACCGCCGACTTCGACGGCGACGGCCGACTCGATGTCCTCACCGAGTCCGTCACCTCCCCCCCCGCCACCACCTCGACGACGTACACCGCCTCGGTCAGCCTATCCCACGGCGACGGCACCTTCACCAACGTCCCGGTGCCCAACTTCGTCTTCGGCGCCAAAAACACGGTCCTGGCCGACTTCAACGGCGACGGCAAGGCCGACATCGCTCAGGCTTACGACGATGACACCTCCTCCGGCGTACCCCTGCCCTTGCCCGGTAACTCCACGACCCTGGGCCCCCTGGACTACGGCTCAATCCAGTACGCCTGGGGGCGGCGGGGCGTTCACCGACCCGGTCCCGACGTTCCCGAGCAACCCCTCCGCCACGGTCGAACCCGGCCTCGCCGCCGATTTCAACGGCGACGGCCACCTCGACCTGATGACCCTGGCCCGGGCCCGGGGGGCCGGCTCGCAAGCCGTTCCGATCCTGGTCGGCCCGGGGGGCGTCAGCCTCAACGTCGGCGACGGCACCTTCCGCGCCCCGCTGCCGCTGACGCCCCTCGAACCTTCGCAACTCCCGTTCGTCGGCACGGGCTTCGACCACGCCGTCGCGGCCGACTTCGACGGCGACGGCAGGCCCGACCTGATCGCCTCCGGAGGGCGCCTCCTCGGCCTACATCCGCAACTCTACTTCCTCAAGGGCAACGGCGACGGGACATTCGCCAAACCGGCCTTGATCGCCAACGAGCCCGATCCGGTCGGAGTCGGCACCCTGATCGAAGGCGACTTCAACGGCGACGGCAAGCCCGACCTCGTCTCCCTCAGCATGCCCTATTACGTCACCTTCGACGACTCGGCCACCATCACCCCCCTGTTCCTCGACGTCCGCCTGAACATAACCCCGCCAATCTCCGGAGCCCTCGACCCCGACAGTGACACCGGGATTTCGTCCCAAGACAACGTCACCGCCGACACCACTCCCACCTTCAACGGCCAGGCCACCCCCGGCGCTACCGTCATCCTCTTTGCCCAACTCCAGGGCTCGCCGGGCTTCCTTCGCGTGGGGTCGACCACCGTCGGCGCCGACGGCTCGTGGAGCATCACCACAACCCCCCTGGCCGACGGCACCTACACCGTCACCGCCACTCAGACGAGACCCATCGACGACATCGTGAAGGTGGTCCTGGCCTCGGGCGACAACGCCCTGGTCATCGACACGACTCCGCCAGTCGTCAACGCCGCCAGCCTCGACCCCGCCTCGGGCTCCGTCCGCGTCACCTTGAGGGCGGGGGTCGCGGGCTTCCAAACCTCGACCCTACTCGACCCCTCGGCCTTCGTCCTGACCAACGCCCGCGGCCGGGTCTTCCCGGTCGCCGCCGTCACCGTTTCCCCTGGCGTTCCAATCGCCGGCACCGTGCAGCTCTCGGCCCGAGTCGCCGCTGGACGCCTCGCGCCGGGCCTGTACACCCTCAGGCTCCGCGCCTCGGCCATCCAGGACCGCGCCGGCAACGCACTCGACGGCGAGTTCACCCGTTTCCTCCACCATGGCGACGGCCACCCCGGCGGCGACTTCGTGGCCCGCTTCATCGCCTTCCGGCGCTTCGCCACGCCTCCCATTCCCCTGCCCCTGCCCCGGTTCATTCGGGTCCGTCGTTGAGAGGCGAGGACGCGGGCGAGGGCGATCCACCCTCGCCCTCGCCCTCATTCGCCGAGAACGTGTCGGGCCGATCCACCAGCGACAGCCCCGCCTTCGACAGTCGGCTGAGGATGATCGGCCAGTGACGGTCCAGGCTATGAGCATCCATCGTGTGCGTGCAAAGGATCGACTCCCGATCCTCCCGCCCCACGACCTTCACGCCCCCCGGAGCCCGTTCCAGCGCCCGCCTCACCGTGTTGACCGTGGCCGCCTTGACGTAAAAGCGATTCCTCAAGGTTCCCCCTTTCCCGCATCCCTCGGCCCGAACTACCCCGCGTCTCCCCACCATGCTAGGCTCGACGCCGTGGACGCGCGAAGTCCCGGACACCCTCCGTCGCCCCCGAGTTCGCCCACGATGCTCGACCCTCCCACCAATATTCGAGCCCTCCAGAAAACGCAGGTTCTGGAACTGACCTGGCCCGACGGTCGAATCGACCGCCCCGGTTACCTCCACCTGCGGGCCAACTGCCCCTGCGCCACCTGCATCGACGAGTGGACCGGAGCCCGCATCCTCGACCCGGCCTCGCTACGTCCCGACCTCTCGCTGGAAGGATTGGAGCCGGTCGGCACCTACGCCGTCCGTCTCTCCTGGAACGACGGCCACGCCTCGGGCCTCTACACCTGGGAAGCCCTCCGTCGCCTGGCCGAATCACCGGGTTAGGCTTTCAACGAAACCCGCCCCCGCCCCCGCCCATGCCCACGGCCCCTCCCATGCCCACGCCCATTGATCGACTCATCCCTCGGAAGATGGGAGCCGGGACCGGTTCGAACAGTGAGGCCCGTCCCGGCGAGGTGACCACCAACAGCCCGTCCTCCTGAACCCGATAGGTCAGGCCCACCTGATCCAGCATCAGGGCCAGCGTCGTGCTCAGGGGGAGGTTGGCAACATCCAGGACGACTGCCGCGTCTTCAGTCTTTTCCGCCTTCTCCAGGCCCCGCGGGTCCAGGTAGATCGGCAGAACCGGCGACGGCTGGTCGGCGGCCAGGCCGGGCTCTTGGGAATGCTCGCGGACGAACGCCAGCACGGCTTTCAAAGGCGTTTCCTCGGAGAACGCCACTCCCTCGGCCCTCGACAGCCGCAGCCACGTCCGAGCCTGAGCCTCGGTCATGAACTCCCCCCCAACGACGAACTCGCCGGGACGGACCAACATCGGCGTCGGCTCCAGGACCACCACCCCGTCCTTGTCCACCGAGTAACCCATCCCTGACTGGTCGGCGACCAGCCCCAGGCCCGCGAACAGTGGCTGGCCCTTCAACGACAACTTCACCATTCGCTCGGCGGAGCCCCCCTGCGAGGGATCCATCCCTCCACGACCGGGCCGTCCCGCCGCCACGTAAAACGCCACCCCATCGGGCAGCCCGGGCCCCTTGGTCAGCTCCTGCACCCGCTTCAAGGCGTCACCGAGCGAGGTCTCCTCCGCGAACTCCAGATCCACAACCCGATGAAGCGCCAGCCAGGTCCGCGCCACCGCCGGCGGCACCACCTTCGGGAACACCCCCTCATTCGCCGCGGCCGCGAGCCCCTGGGCTTGGGAAGTGGCGGGGATCGCCAGCAACAGCGAAACCAAACCCAGACGCAGGACCGGGACCGACCGCCAGCTAGTCGCGAGCATCGCCAGACCTCCCAGGCGCGGACCTCGAAGTGGGGAAACGCCGTGAGCTTTCCACCCCCGAGCCTATCCCGGACCACACCCCACCGCCATCCCCCCGGCGACATCCGCGTCGACCATCGTTATCGTCGAACCCAGTCCCGGGGATTCGATCCGCATGCCGCCCTCGCTGACCGTCGCCTTGCCCACCTACAACGGGGCCGCCCACCTGGCCGAAGCCCTGCGAGGGATTCTCTCGCAAGACGGTCCCCCGTTCGACCTCCTGGTCTGCGACGATCGCTCCGACGACGACACCCCGGCCATCGTCGCTCGCGAAGCCGCCGATCGAGCCCGACTCATCATCAACCCCGAGCGCCTGGGCCTCGCCGGAAACTGGAACCGCTGCGTTTCGCTGGCCCACACACCCCAGATCGCCCTCTTCCACCAGGACGACCTCATGCGTCCTGGTCACCTCAGCGCCCACCACGCCGCCTTCGCCCGCAATCCCGACCTCGGCTTCGTCTGCGGAGCGGCCGACGTGATCGACGACCAGGGCCGCCCGGTCCCCGAATCGGTCGTCGGCCACGACCTCCTCGGCCCCAACGATCGCGCCTTCCCCCCCGGAGCCTTCCTCAACGAACTGGCCGCGCGCAACCCGGTCCGCTGCTCGACGGTGACGCTCACCAAACCGGCC
Organism: Isosphaeraceae bacterium; assembly: GCA_965201075.1. Classification (GTDB taxonomy): domain Bacteria; phylum Planctomycetota; class Planctomycetia; order Isosphaerales; family Isosphaeraceae; genus CBDAVP01. Next base: position 4,479 of record CBDAVP010000010.1, read on the forward strand.
CTGGAAGAGGCGGGCGGATTCGACCCCGCTTACCGATACGCCGTCGACTGGGACGCCTGGATCCGCATCGCCCGCCGCCACCCGATCACCTGGCTCGCGGCCCCAACCGTGGCGATCCGCTGGCACCCCGCCAGCGAAACCCACCGATTCAAGGCCGGTTCCGCCGACCTCGAAGAGATCGCCCAACTCCAGGCCCAGCTCTTCGCCGACGATCCTCCGCTCCGGCCGAAGTCTCAACCCGAAGCCAACCGAAGACTCGCCCGAGCCTATCTGAATCGAGCCTTCGACGCCGCCAAGGGCGGAAACCCCCGTCTGGCAAGGCACTGCCTGGCCAGGGCCATGACGCTCAGCCCGAAACTCCTGGCGACCCTCGCCACCAACCCCAGGCTCGCGGCCCGGCTGGCGGTCGGGACGATCCTCAACCAAACAGCGAGGCCACCGGGCAGGTGAACCCAGGCAGCACATCTCCACCGTCGATCATGTCGCCAACGTAGAGGAATCGCGCCGTTCCATCGCCGCGAATCACCTGCACCGAGGGCCCGTCCGGGTCGATGACCAAAATCATCGGGACGCCCGCATTCAGGAAGTCGCGAATCTTGCGAGCCACCTTCGAGGCCGAGTCATTGGGCGAGATCACCTCGGCCACCAGATCCGGCACGATCCGGGCATGTCCCCTGGCGGCCCGGCCCCCAGCCATCCGCTCCCGACGAGTAAAGGAGACGTCGGGGATGCGGACCTTGTTCGGGTCATCGGGAAAGATCTGGAAACTCCCCTGAGCCCCATTCACAATCCCCGGCAAAATCGTCTGAGCGTAAATCCCCAGAAAGGCGATCAACCGACATCCCACCGCGTCCGACTCCTGACCCATCGGCATTCGCTCCAAAATCTCCCCGTCGACCAACTCGGGCATCGGCCGATCGGTGATCTCCAGCAACTCCTCGGGAGTGTGGCGAGGCGGGGCGACAGTGGCCATGTGTGAGAACTCTCCAGACTGTCAAACTTGAAGAAGTCCACCGATCCCTGAGTGAACCCAAATCCCTGGACCAGCACGCGATTCAACCGAACAGCGAGGCCACCGGGCAGGTGAACCCGGGCAAAACCTCGCCCCCGTCGATCGTATCGCCGACGTAGAGGAATCGTGCGGTCTTATCGCCGCGGATGACCTGGACCGACTGAACGTCCGGGTCGATGACCAGGATCATCGGAATCCCAGCATTCGCATAGTCCTGGACCTTGCCGAAGACGGTCGAGGCCGAGTCGTGGGGCGAGATCACCTCGGCAACCAGGTCCGGGACGACTCGGCAGTGCCCCCTGGCGATCCGTCCCCCGGGAATGCGCTCCTGGCGGGTAAACGACACGTCGGGGATGCGGACCTTGTTCGGGTCATCGGGAAAGATCTGAAATCCTCCCCCCGCCCCACTGACCACCCCCGGCAACACCGTTTGACCATAAATGCCAAGGAAGAAGATCAACCGGGCCCCCACCACGTCCGACTCGAACCCCATCGGCATTCGCTCCAAAATTTCCCCATCGACCAACTCGGGCATCGGCCGATCGGTGATCTCCAGCAGCTCCTCGGGAGTGTGGCGAGGCGGGGCGACGGTTGACATGCCCAGGGACTCCTCTTGTCTCGGGTCGTAAGATACCGCGATAATACCCGTTTCGGCCCGATTCGTCGCCCCCGGCACCCCACCCATGAGCCTCACCCCCACCGCCGCCCCTCCCTGCTCGACGCGACGGTCCGGGAACCCCGCCGAGGCCGCGACCGAGGCCAACGTCGCCCCCACCCAACTGCCTGCGCTCCCCCTGGTCACCATCCCCCGCCCGCACCTGCCCGCCTCCCGGGCCGAGATGGACCGACGAGGCTGGGACGCCGTCGACGTCGTCTTCGTCACCGGCGACGCCTACGTCGACCACCCCGCCTTCGCGATGGGCATCCTCGGGCGGGTGCTTGAGGCCGCCGGCTTCCGCGTGGCCATCCTCAGCCAGCCCGACTGGAAAACCGCCGACCCCTGGCGACAGTTCGGCCGCCCCCGCCTGTTCTTCGCCATCAGCGCGGGGAACATGGACAGCATGATCAACCACTACACCGCCAACAAAAAGGTCCGCAACGACGACGCCTACAGCCCCGGCGGACGCATCGGCCTGAGACCCGACCGAGCCACCCTCCCCTACTGCCAGCGGGCCCGAGAAGCCTTCCCCGGCGTCCCGGTCATCGCCGGAGGCGTCGAGGCCAGCCTCCGCCGCCTGGCCCACTACGACTACTGGAGCGACACCGTCCGCCGCTCGATCCTCCTCGACAGCAAGGCCGACCTCGTCGCCTTCGGCATGGGCGAACAACCCATCATCGAGATCGCCCACCGCCTCGCCCATGGAGAAACCGTCAAGGATCTCCGCGACATGCGTGGCGTCGCCTACGCCCTCGGAGCCCGCGAAACGGTCCCGCCCGACGCCCTGCTGCTCCCCTCCTTCGAGGAGATCAAAACCGACCGCTTCGCCTTCGCCAAGGCCACCAAGACCATCCACCAGGAAACCAACCCCCTCAACGCCCGCCGCCTGGCCCAGTTCCACGACCGCCAGGCGATCGTCTGCAACCCGCCCCCCCTGCCGATCAGCCAGGAGGACATGGACCGCATCTACGGCCTCCCCTACACCCGAAAGCCCCACCCGATGTACCGGGGCGAGGCCATCCCCGCCTTCGAGACCGTCAAGGATTCGGTCACGATCATGAGAGGCTGTTTCGGAGGCTGCACCTTCTGCTCAATCACCGCCCACCAGGGACGCATCATCCAGTCCCGATCCAAGGAATCGGTCCTGACCGAGTTGCGAGCGATGGGCCAGGACCCCAAATTCTCCGGGATCGTCTCCGACATCGGCGGCCCCACGGCCAACATGTACCAGATGCGCTGCACCCGCCCCGAGGTCGAGGCCAAGTGCAAGCGCCTCTCCTGCGTCCACCCCAAGGTCTGCAAGCTCCTGGGAACCGACCACGGCCCATTAATTGAACTGATGAAGGAAGGCCGGCAGGTCGAAGGCGTCCGCAAGCTGCACGTCGCCTCCGGGGTGAGGATGGACCTGGCCCAAAAATCCCCCGAATACCTGGAAGAACTCGCCGCCCACCACGTCGGAGGCCACCTCAAGGTCGCCCCCGAGCACACCGACCCCGACGTCCTGAAACGGATGAAAAAGCCCGAGATCAACGACTACCAGGGCTTCGACGACGCCTTCAAGGCCGCCAGCCAGAGGGCGGGCAAGGCCCAGTACACGGTCCCCTACTTCATCGCCTCGCACCCGGGTAGCGACCTCGACGCGATGATCGGCCTAGCGCTGTTCCTGAAGCGCAACGGCTACCGACCCGACCAGGTCCAAGACTTCATCCCCGCCCCCTTCGACATCGCCACCTGCATGTACCACACCGGCCTCGACCCCTTCACGGGAGAAGAGGTCTACACCGCCAAGCACCTCCGCGACCGCCGCCTCCAACGCGCCCTCCTCCAGTTCTTCAAGCCCGAAAACTACTTCGAGGTCCGAGAAGCCCTCCTCAAGGCCGGGCGACAAGACCTGATCGGCTCCGGCTGCGACTGCCTCATCCCCGCCAACCCACCAAGAGTCGCCCAGCAAGCCCGGATGGCCAAAGCCAACCGATCGGTCACCGAAGGCCGTTACGTTCACCAGATCGACGGAGATGACGCGCCCAGTCCAATCAACACGGGCTATCGTCCCGGTCGCAAGTCGGCGCAAGGGCGACCGACACGGAAACCGGTGCGATAACCCCGCGATCGTTGGGAAGTCGGCTAGGGACACGCCGAACGAGCTTGTCCGAGACAAGTAGAACGTCTCCAGCTCATTCCCGGTCGGGCGACGTCAAACCGCGGACCAGTTCATGTGGTCAAGATCCTCGATCATCCCGACCGTTTGCGTCGGGTGCCATCCCAACCGCTCTTGCGTGAGCGTGCTCGACGCCGGCATGTCCATTCCGGCGAACATCCCCAGCCAGCCGAAATATCCGGCGGCCTCCTCGGGGGACATCGAAACCGCCGGGATCTTCAGCCCCCGCCCGATCGCCTCGGCGATCGCCCTGGCCGTCACGCCCTCCTCGGCGACCGCGTGATACCTCGCTCCGGCCACTCCCTTCTCAATCGCCAGCCGGTAGACGGGCGCGGCGTCGAGCAGGTGGACCGCGGGCCAGCGGTTGAGCCCGTCGCCCACGTAACCCGAAACGCCCTTCTGGCGGGCGACCTCGATCACAGGGGTGACAAGGCCTTGCTTCACGGTGTTATGCACCTGCGGCAGGCGGACCACCGACACGCGAATCCCCCTCCCCGCGACCGCCTCCGCCGCGAACTCCGAGGCGACCCGAGGGTTCGGGTGATTGGGATCGAAGTGGTCTTCGGTCGACGGCTGACCCGGCACCTTGGTCCCCATCCCCGTACCGGAAGTGATCACCAAGGGACGGTCCGAGCCGGTAAGCGCGTCGCCGAGTGCCTCAATGACCCGCCGGTCCCACTCGCAGTTCTCCACGAATTTCGAGAAGTCGTGGTTGAAGGCCGTGTGGATTACCCCGTCCGATGCCGCCGCCCCACTCCGCAAACTGTCCAGATCCTCAAGATCCCCCCGGTGCGCCACGGCCCCGGCGGCCAAGAGTGCCGCGGCCCCTTTGTCCGAACGGGTGAGGCCCAGCACCGTGTGCCCCGCCTTGATGAGATCCTGAACCACGGCCGAGCCCACAAAACCGGTGGCACCAGTGACGAAGACACGCATCGGCAAGACTCCCCGAGTTCGACCAGGCCGAAAGTCGGCCCAATGGTTCACAGGGTAGGCGCTCGACCTGATACGATCTATATTTGGAAGTCCAAAGTTTCTTCGAGATCGTCCAGGAGTGCTCATGGACCCCCTCTCCGACGTGCTGTCGCTTTTGAAATCGCGCAACACCATGTGTGGCGGCTTCGACGTGGGCGGAGACTGGTCGCTCCAGTTCCCCGAGCATGACGGCATCAAGTGCTACGCGGTGGTCTCTGGCCAGTGCTGGCTGGCCGTGGAAGGCGTACCCGAGGCAGTGCTCCTGAAGGCGGGAGATTGCTTCCTCCTACCGCTGGGACGGCCGTTCCGCCTGGCCAGCGACCTCGCCTTGACGCCCGTCGACTTCCGCTCGATGTACACCAATCCGCTCAACGGCGGTATCGCCACCTGGAATGGCGGAGGCGACGTCTCGGGGGTTGGCGGCTTCTTCGGTCTTGAGGGCAACCACGCCGGCATCCTCCTTGGAATGCTCCCGCCCATCGTCCACATCAAAAAAGAGTCCGACAAACTGGCGCTCCGATGGTCCATCGAACGCATGATGGCGGAACTCCGCGAGCCCCGGCCGGGAAGCTTCCTGGTCCTGCGGAACCTTGCCCACATGATGCTGGTCCAGGCCCTGCGCACGCACCTGACCGAAGGGTTGAGAGGAGGTGTCGGCTGGCTCTTCGCCCTGGCCGACGAGCAGATTGGCCCGGCGATCAACGCCATGCACAGCGATCCCGCCTATCCCTGGACACTCCAGGAACTGGCCGATCGTCTCGGGATGTCGAGGTCGGGCTTCGCCGCCAAATTCAAGGAGACGGTCGGCTCAACGCCAATCGTTTACCTGACGCGCTGGCGGATGCTCCTGGCCGGAGAACGGCTAAAGAACTCCCGCGACTCCATCTCGGCGATTTCCCAGTCCCTCGGCTATGTGTCCGAGAGTGCCTTCAGCACCGCCTTCAAGAGGGTGGTGGGCTGCTCCCCGAGACAGTACAGCCGCGGCCGAGACCTGGTCGCGGCATCGCATTAACCCCAGCTCGATCGGAAGACATTTCTTATATCTTTGGTGAAAGGATACTTGGAAAATATTGTAATACCCATAAACTTGTAAGAGGGAGATTGGAGTTTTGGAAGGGGGGATTGGGGTTTGAAGTTTCTGTTCCTCGTGGCGCCATCTCGGGATAGACTGGGTCTTCAGGCGGATGGCCGATGCTCCCGCGAAGGAACTCGAATGCCGCTGCTGGACCACTTCAACCCACCCCTAAACCGATCCCACCCTTGGCGTGGTTTCCATGGCGCCTGGGCCGCGGCCATGGCTCGGCTGCTCAACCAGGATGTCTTGCCGGCGGGCTACTACGCCGTCCCTCTTGTAGACCGCGACGGTCCCATCGAGATCGACGTGGCCACGCTGCGAGATCAGGAGGCCCCCGGGCCCTCGTCGGTCGGGGGCGGACCCCAGACGTGGACGGCTCCGGCCCCCGCCTTCGCCGTCTCGGTCGACCTGACCGCCGTCGATGGGGTCGAGGTCCAGGTCTTTGCCGATGACGGAGACCCGCGCCTCGCCGCCGCCGTCGAATTACTCAGCCCTCGAAACAAGGACCGCCCCGCGGCCCGGCGGGCGTTCGCGGTCAAGTGTGTCGGCTACCTGCAACTGGGCAGCGGCGTCGTGGTCGTCGACACCGTCACCACGCGACGAGCGGACCTCAACGGCACCATCCTTTCCCTCCTCGGGGTCGATCTCAACGCGGCAGTGCTGCCGCTGCCCAGCCTCTCGGCCGTCTCCTACCGGGCCGTGGGAAGTGAAGAAGAGTCGCGGCAACTTGAAGTATGGCCGACCCCCCTGGCCCTGGGCCTGGCACTCCCGACCCTCCCCTTATGGATCACCCCCGACTTCTCCGTACCCCTTGACCTGGAAGCCAGCTATCAGATGACCTGCGTGGACCTTCGCATCTCTGGAGGCCCGAGTCGTCAACGTCCGGCCGCGGAACTCTAGCAATCCGGCGGAAGAGAGTCCCTCACTCAGAACGCCGACCTCGCCGGCCTCCTCGGCCTCTTCGGCGAACAACTCGCCGGAACCACCCATGCCCTCGATCGTCCGCCCCGAAGCCCCCACTCCGGCCAGGATTTCGCTCTCCCCAACGCGTAAGCCCTTCGGCCCCGCCCTGGCCGACGCCGCCTTGCTCGTCGCCTTCCTCGGCCTGGGCTTCCTTCTGGGCGCCTTCCCCCAGAAAGACACCGACCTCTGGTTCCACCTCCGAACCGGCCAGATCGTCCGCGAAACCTGGCAACTCCCCCAGCACGACATCTACACCTACACCGTCCCCGACCGCCCCTACATCGACCTCCACTGGGCCTTCGAGGTCGGCGCCAGTTGGCTCTTCGAGCGCGGCGGCATGGTCACGCTCAACCTCGCCAAGTGCGTCGTGACCACCCTCGGCCTCTTCCTCCTCATCACCGCCCGTCGCCGCCAATGGCCCCTCTGGTCCGCCATCCTCGCCTGGCTCCCGGCGCTGTTTCTCCTCGGCGGCCGGATGTACGTCCGCCCCGAAACCCTCACCTTCGTCTGTCTCGCCGCCTTCCTGGCCATCCTCTCCCGTTGGGACCGATTCCCCGCCCTCACGTACCTCCTCATCCCCATCCAGGCCCTCTGGACCAACATCCAGGGCCTGTTCATCCTCGGCCCAATCCTCCTGACCTTCGCCCTCGCCGACGCCGCCCTCCAAACCTTCCGAGAGCGCCGCAAACTCCCCCCCGAACGTCGTCGTTGGTGGCGCATCACCGCCCCGGCCGCGGTCCTCACCTTCGCCGCCTGCCTGGCCAACCCCTACGGACTCCAGGGAACCTTCTTCCCAATCCAACTGGCCAGCACCATGTCCGACCCGATCTTCCACGACACCATCGCCGAACTCACCCCCATCCCCGAGTTCATCCACCGCCACGGCCTGAGCGCCCTGCCCCTCCAGATCCACCTGGCCGTCCTCGCCCTCGGAACCCTCAGCTTCCTCCTCCCCTGGGTCTGGAACCTCCTCACCCCCACCGCTCCCCCCTCCAAACCCCGAGAGCCCAAACCCGACACCAACGGCAAGTCCAAACCCAAACCCCGTGCCCCCAAGCCCCCGCCCCGAGAGGCCACCTGGCAGCTCAGCCCTTTCCGCCTGCTCCTGTTCGGCGCCTTCAGTTACCTCAGCCTCCAGGCCACCCGCAACAGCCACCAGTTCGCCGCCGTCGCCGGAACCGTCACCGCCTGGAACTTCGCCGAATGGGCCGGCGCGATCCCCAACCGCCGAGCCCTCCGCAAACGCCCCGACCGAAGCTCGAACCCATGGCCACCACGCCTCCTCACCTTCGCGACCCTGGTCCTCGCCTACGTCTTCGTCGGCACGGGAACCTTCTACCAGCTCGCCGGGGAAGGACGAACCCTCGGGCTCGGCGAGGAACCCCTCTGGTACCCCCACGAGGCCGCCAAATTCGCGGGCCGCGACGACCTCCCCGACAAGCTCCTCGGCATCCACATCGGCCTGCCCGCCCTCTACGAGTACTACCACGGACCCAAACGCAAGGTCTACGCCGACCCCCGCCTCGAAGTCATGGGTGTCGACCTCTACGAACGTTACATGGAACTGACCCACGACCTCTCCGCCAACCGACCCAACTGGGAAGCCCAGATTGAAGCCATCGGCAACCCCACGATCCTGGTCGACAACGTCGGAAGCTTCCAGGTCGGCGGCACCCTCCTCGGCAGCCCCCGCATGCGCTGCGTCTACTTTGACCCGATCGCCGCGGTCTTCGTCCCCGAGGCCGTCGCCAAACCCCCGGCCGTCGACTTCCTCGCCCGCCACTTCCGTCCCGACCCCGCCACTACCCCCAGCGGCCCCCGAGCCCTCAACACCTCGGCGCAGGCCCTCTGGTCCCTGGCCAACACCCTCCGAGCCACCAACCACATCGCCGCCACCCGCCCCCTCGTCCCCCTCGGCCTCGGCCACGCCCGCCGCGCCCTGGAAACCGACCCCGACTCCCCCCTCTCCTGGAAGCTCATCGGCCAGCTCGAAGCCATCCGCGACCCCCTCACCAACCGTCCCCCTTCCCCCCGCTTTCGCCTGCCGTTGAACCCAATCCTCGACCTCCCCGCCCTCCGAGCCACCCACGCCTTGAAACAATCGCTCGACCTTGACCCCGACGCACCCGCCGCCGCCCTGACCCTGGCCGACTCCTACCGTTCCCGCGAGATGCTCGAACCCGCCCTCCCCCTGCTCGACGGTCTGGCCCACCGAGTCCCGACCAACCCGTCCCAGCGAACCACGGCCAAGCTCGCCGCCGACCTCGCCACAACCCTCCGCAACCGTCTGGGCCCCATCCCTCAACTTCCCGCCCACCCCAACGCCGGAGACCTCGACGCCGCGGCCTCCACCCTCCTGGCCGGAGGCCGTCCCCAACGCGCCGCCGACCTGCTCGAACAGGCCGGACCCACCGGCCCGCGTCCCTGGCCCGAGGCCGACCGCCTGGCCACCCTGCGCCTCCACCTGGGCCAACCGGCCGAGGCCCGCACCACCTGGCAAACCGCCGCCACCCCCCCGCAACCCGCCCTCCGCCCCGCCCGGGTCGCCCTCACTCACCTGGTCGAGGGAAACCTCCCCGCCGCCCGAGCCTCTTACCAGGAAGCCCTCGCCCTGGCCCCCAACCTCTTCGAGGCCCGCTACGGCCTCGCCCTCCTCGAAACCGACGCCGGAAACGCCCCCGAAGCCCTCAAGCAAGCCGAGGCCGCCCAGGCCCTCGCCCCCAACTCCGCCGCCGAATCCGCCACCCAGGCCCTCGCCGAAGCCGCCCGCCCCTACACCTTGGCCCCACCAACCTCGCGCCCCACCCCATAACCAGAGCCCACAGCCTTTCGCGCGAGGACCGCCTTGCTCCCTCTGCCAGGGACCATTCCAGACTCGCTCTCGCTGACGGCGAATGTCCGCGTGACCGTCGCGGCCCCGCCCGGGGCGTTTTCCCGGGTCTGGACGAACTCCACGGCGAACATGGGCTTGCACTCGATGGCCCAGTCCTCCTGGTCCCGACAGGTGCAATGCCGCTTCACCGGGTCCACCGTGGACTTCGTCCCGCCGCCGCGTTGGGAGGGGTCAAGATACACGCCATCGACTTGGTCGGTGTTTCGTATACCGGCCTTGAGTATTTCGGGCCCGGCGTCGCTACGTCCCAATCCCGCCGTTATGATGAGCGGAACAGGAGCGAGTCATACGTCGGCAACTCGCTTCGTTCCACCCCGCCATTAGAGCGAAGTGCGTTTTGTCGTAGCGGATTTCTTGGATTTCGACTACACTACCTTCCCAAACCCGGGAGGGGCAACGATGCGTGCTTTGAGCGACGACCTGCGGCTCAGGATTCATGACGCTTGCCAGGACGGCGACTCGACCGCCGAGGTTGCCCAGCGATTCGATGTCTCCCCCGCCTTCGTCCGACGACTCAAGCAACGCTTCCGCGAGACCGGCTCCCTCGCCCCCAAGCCCGGCGGACGCGGGCGTACCTCCAAGATCGAGGGCCGCGTCGAGGAACTTCGCCAGTCGGTCCGCGACCATCCCGACGATACCCCCGAGGAGCATGGCCGGCGGCTGGGCCTGGGCGTCGTCCGCACCACCGTGTGGCGGGCGATGCTCCGGCTGGGCCTGACGCATAAAAAAAGTCGGTCCACGCCAGCGAGCGAGACCGGCCCGACGTGAAGGCGGCCCGCGACGCCTGGCCCGCGACGCTGGCGGGGGTGGCCGTCGAGGACCTGGTGTTCCTGGACGAGACCGGTGCCAGCACCGCGATGCACCGCACCCACGGCTACGCCCCCAGGGGGCAACGCCTGGTGGCCCAAGCCCCGCACGACCACTGGAAGGTGGTGACCTTCGTCGGGGCGTTGACCGCCGGGGGCCTGGTCGCGCCGTGGGCCCAGGCCGAGGCGATGACCGGCGAGGTGTTCCTGGCCTATATCGAGCAGTTCCTGGTGCCGCGGTTACGGCCGGGGATGGTGGTGGTGATGGACAACCTCTCCAGCCACAAGGTCGGCGGGGTGCGTGAGGCGTTGGAACGGGCCGGCTGCCGGCTGGAGTACCTGCCGCCGTACAGCCCGGACTTTAACCCGATCGAGCAGGCCTTCAGCAAGTTCAAGCGGCGGCTGCGCACGGCGGCGGCGCGGACAGTCGAAGGGGTCTATGGGGCGATGAAGGACGCCCTGGATCACTTCCGGCCGGAGGAGTGCCTCAACTACATCCGGCATTGCGGCTATCCGCATGCTACACCGATTCGCATTCCGCTCTAGTCAGCAATCGACCGCCGATTCACAAAGGCCACCGATCCACTCCGCTTGCTCAGGGCTGACCGATGGAAAAACTTTCGGGCAAGACGGTCTTGATCGTCGTCTCGTCGATTTTTGCTGCGTCATCAATCCCGGTGATTCTCAAGTCCGAATCCCCGCTCTCACTCGCGGCGATTATGGCTGCGGTAATCGGGATCGTGTCGTTGCTCGCATGGGGACTATTGAAAGGATTGGATTGGATCTTGCGACGATAAGGGTGATAGGTCTTCGCCGAATGGTCTCCTACAGACTGACGGGCCATCAAGCCATGCGAATGCCCCGCCCCCGCCTGACCCTCCACCGGCTGATGATCGTGGTGGCCGTCGTGGCGGTGGGGTTGGGGGTCGTCGAACGTCGCCGCCGATTCTTGCGACTTGCCGAAGGGTACGATCCCTATCGGGGTGGGGCTTTTGCTGTATTCATGGGCTCGCGGGAACAGATCGCGGTCAAGCACCGGCATCACGAGTGGCGTGTTGCGATGCATAAGCGATATCTCTGGGCAGCGGATCACCCTTGGCTCCCGCTCGCATCGGACCCCGCCGAGCCGACCCAACTCAACTGACCGGAGCCCCCGCCCATGAGACTCGCCCGGCCCCGGCCGACCCCCGGTCCCCTTGCGGGATCAGGTCTTCTCCGTCGCCTTCAAGGTCTACTCCACCGTCTCCACCCGGCGATTTACGTGCGACCTTGAGGACGCCGCCAAGGGGATGATCCGCAAGGCCCCGCACTACAACTCGGTTTGCAACGCCTTGGAAGACCCCGCCCTCACGCCGATCTTGAAGGGGCTCATTGTCGAGTCGAGCAAGCCGCTGGCGGCGGTCGAGACCGACTTCGCCGTGGACTCCTCCGGGTTCTCCACCTGCCGCTTCGTCCGGTGGTTCGACATGAAGTACGGCAAGACGATGGAGGAGCGGGAGTGGGTTAAGGTCCACATCGCCTGCGGGGTCAAGACGAACGTGGTGACGGCCGTGGAGATCGCCGACAAGAACGCCCACGACGCCCCAATGTTGCCCCCGCTGGTCAAGCAGACGGGCAAGGCGTTCGCCATCCGGGAAGTGTCGGCCGACGCCGCCTACATGTCCACGGAGAACCTCCAGACGGTGATTGACGCGGGCGGGACGCCCTACATGGCCTTCAAGGAGAACGCCACCGGGGGCATCGGTGGCGTCTTCGCCAAGGCGTTCCACTACTACAACGCCTTCCGGGACGACTTCCTCCAGCACTACCACAAGCGGAGCAACGTGGAGTCGACCTTCTCCATGATGAAGGCGAAGTTCGGGGACGCGATCCGGTCGAAGTCGGATACGGCGATGGTGAATGAGGCCCTCTGCAAGATCCTCTGCCACAACCTCTGCTGCCTGATCCAGAGCATGCACGAGTTGGGGATCGTGGCGACGTTCTGGGGGGAGAATCAGGCGGCGGTGGGGGAGGATGTGATCGGATCGCCGATGACGATGGATGAAGTGGAAGCGTGGGGATGGGTGTGAGTAGAAACGCTGATCAAAAGGCCGATGAATCCTCGATCGAGAGCAAGATTCCCTTGCCCCTTTTTGAGCCGGGGGGGGTCGTAGTTTGGAATTCAACCCGAGCACCACGAGGCAAAATTTTGCCCTCTATAGTAGGAGTTATTTTTTTGGGAAATCGTAGCGTCCAATCTTCTTCCATATCGTTATCGGTCGAGGAAAATCGGCACCATAATCGCTTTGATTCGAGTGCATAAAGAATCCCCTCCCGAACCAAAGTCTTTTGTTCTAAACTACTGCGACACGCGGCAATTGCAGAATGTGCTCTCAAGCCTAAGGGAATCGGCTTGCTGGAGCCAGACGAATTTATGAACAGGCTTACATCTCCAGAAGTTGCAACCCTAACTATGCCTTCCAGATGGGTCAGTGCTGGCTCTATCGTACGCAGATTTTCCCTCAAGAGCATGATGATCTTTTCTGAATCGCCTTCCGAGGCAAACTTCAGAGCGTCGAACATCAGCTTGAGGGGGTCAGACCTGTCGAAACTCAGAACTTTAGTCGGGGGTGGGGAGTGAAGAAAAAGCTTTACGCTTCCCGTCTGAGCAGTCAATTCGGGCTCAAAATAATTGTTCGCTGTTTTATGATCTTTCTTTTTAGGATAAGGAATATTCATTTTGTCCATTCCGGCATTTAATACGAATGCTCTAGCATGCAGCAGTGTTTCAATTGCCTTACCAGCACGAATTCTAGGATTTGAAAGGTTGAATTCTAAGCTATAGGTGGGGTATGCGGTGTACTCAAACGACAGCCTAATTTCGTGCGCTGTCAGTCGAGTTGCGGCAGATGAAAAAGAAGGGGACGAAAAATCTAGTCCGAGTTCATGGAAAACTATCATTCGCCCATGATTCGTTTCTCTGGGCAAAAGCAACGCACGGTAACCTTTTTTTCCGAGATGTATAATGACCCCGTCTTTCAATTCTGGCTCGCTGGATTCGACCACAAGCACCGAATAGGCACCTACGCCGAACACGAAAATGTCGCCGGATTCGATCTCGATGGGGCTTGATTCAGGTCTTAAAATAAGGGCTGTGTTTAGGGGCGTCCCTGGCAATAGATCAATGCCGACAACCTTCCAAGTTCCAGAGAACGAACCATCCTTGAAGTGATTCAGTATAAAGTCGGAGCCGGGTTTCCATTCCCCCCCTGTCCAACAGCCACGAACGGCAACATGCCCATCGCCCCTTGGGAATGGGATTGAGTCGTATACAATTCCTCCATTAATAATGTTCATAAATAATTTTTGTATACTTCTATTTGTTTATTGCATCTCGAAATTTCTGGTCCTGAGAGTTTCAGTTTATCCGATCTGGAAAGCAGGCATTTGTTTACCTCCACCTCGCGAGTGGCTCTTTCTTGGTGGTCGCAAGAAAGACTGATATGACCGTCTCGGAAAAATTGAAGGACATGAGCCAGTTCCTCTAACCACGTAGATTTGTCGACCGGCACAGTATCGTCTAGTTTAATATAAATAGACCCATCTTCATCCATGTCCGTCGAGCCAGAGGCTCCCATCCATTTCAGGTATAACCCGATTTCGGAATCCAGAGATGCTCGAAGAATATGTGTCCTTGCTTCCTTGTCGTACTTAAATACAAATGCATTGTACATCCGTTCATAATTCATTGTGTCATCGCAGATTAGAAGCTGGTGTTTAGTCCGAGAATGACTCCCCTCATTACCCCTGCCAATCGTCTTAGGTGGGTGGATGGAAATCAAGGGTTCGTTCTGACGGCTTCCGATTTCGAGATTACCACCAACACTGGACATTGGTCCAGAAAAAATCATTGCGTACTGGAGGGACTATTACGCAATCCGTTGCCCGAAACGGCCTCTGCCCATAAATTCCCCCGTCTGTCACGGAAATTGGAGTCGGTGGACGGATTTATAGGCAAAGCCGGCAGAGGACAATAAATAGGCAAAGCCGCAAACCCGAGTGGACAAAATTATAGAAAAATCGACGACCTCGGCAAAAATTCGCCAAAATCCAAATTTGGCCGTCATCAATCCCAATTTCGGTCACGATAGTAACCTACGTGGGGAGAACTCGATCCCCAACGAACTGGGAAACCGCACCAAAGAGCCAACTCCCATGTCTCAACCGCAAAACCAGCCCGAAATCCACACCACCCCCCGCCCCCTCCTCCACGGTCTGACCATCATCACGCCCGAAAACGAGGCCGACGCCCTCAACGATCGCATCGACTTCTGGACCTCCTCTCTCAAACCTTTCGACATCTATGAAACCTGGCTCGTTCACGAAGTCGCACGCAACACATTGGAAATCGAACGCCTCCACCAAACCCAGATCGTCCTGCGTCACGACCACGCCCAGCGCATCGCAATCGTCTTTGAACAACAACAGCGAGACCACGCCGAACTCCTCGCCTCCACCCTCTCCCGCCACCCGGCGCGCGCTCTGGCCTCCCTCCGCAAATTCGCCCAGGGTTGCCTGGTCATCGCCCGCCGCTGGGAATGGCTTCTGGCCACCCTCGAAAAACGAGGGGGCTGGACCGAGTCCCAACGCCTCCAGGCCATGAACCTCCTCAACGTCCCGCCCGACCTCCGGGACGGCGTAACGCCCCTCGATCCGCCCGATGATGACCCCGAAACGCTCCTGGAACACCTCCGGCAACTCGCCGAAACCGAGCTTCAGCGCCACAAGGACCTCGCCGCCCTCCTGCAACCCCTCGACGAGCGCATGCGTCACGCGCAATCCCTGGGCCTCGGCCCCGAGCCTCCCGAAGTCGCCGCCATCCGCGAGGTCCAGCGACAGGCCGAGCGCCGCCTCGCCTGGACCCGCTCTCAGTTCAAAACCTCCCGCCCCGATCCCCGCCCCATCGACCGAAACGAGCTACCCGCCTACATCCCGGGCGAGTGGAAGAACAACATTCCGTACGAACCCAACCGAACCAGTTCGGCCGAACCGCTGACGCCTCGCGAACCCCAGCCCCCGGCCGTGGCGGCCTCCCCTTCCTGGTCCACGACCCACTCCTCGCCCACCGCGTCGAATCCCCAACCCAAGCCCAGCCCCCAGCAGCCATCCGACGTTCCCCCAAAGCGCGACCCCAAACGCCGACGAGCCTGAACCAACAAACGCCGCCTCGCCTCGCTCCTTGACAATTCGCACCCAAAAGGAACTCGGCCGCGAGCCCGCGTCGAGAACCGGACCCCCGCGCGCCGACCGAACCCGAGGCGGCCCTTGCCCTCGGTTGCGGGATCGCCCCCCCCGCAGCTATCCTGGAAACCACCGCCCCCGCACCCGCCCTCGCCCTCTTGGCGACGATCGGACCCCACCGGGATCGCCCATGACGAAGCCCCTACCGACCGCCGCCCTCCTCCTCCTCCTCGCCACCCTCGCGACGGCGACTGCCCAGACGGCCCCCGAGCCCGATCGCTCGCCCATCGCCCTCGCTCTCTCTCGCGACGGAACCCGCCTCCTCACCGCCAACCAGGGCTCCGACTCCGTCTCCCTCCTCGACACGACGGCACGCAAGGTCCTCCACGAACTCTCCACCGGCCCCAAACCCTCCAGCATCGCGCTCACCCGCGATGGCAAACAGGCCGTGGTTACGCACTGGTACGGCGCCGACCTCGCCGTCCTGGACCTCAACAACGACCACCTCACCCTCAAGGGGCGGGTCGCGGTCGGTCCCGAACCCCGAGGCGTCGTCCTCGCTCCGGACGGCAAAACCGCCTACGTCGCCCTCGGCGCCGCCAACGAGATCGCCCGCGTCGACCTCGACACCCTCACCGTCAACGGCCGCCTCGCCGTGGGACGAGAACCCCGAGGCGTCGCCCTCTCCCCCGACGCCTCCCACCTGCTCGTCGGCAACGCCCGCTCCCAATCCCTCAGCCTCATTGACGTTCCCAACTGGAAGGTCGAGCGCTCGCAAACCATCGACGGCGACAACCTCCGCCAGGTCGCCTTCGGCCCCGACGGCAAGGGCTACGTCGTCAACATGAAGAACCGGGGCTTCGCCACCACCGCCAACAACATCGACCTCGGCTGGGTCCTCGGCCAGCGCCTCACTCGCATCGACCCCACCGGCCCGCCCGGCTTCGAGACCCTCTCCCTCGACCCCTCCGGCCACGCCGTCGCCGATGTCCACGGCCTCGCCATCGCCGCCGACGGTCGTTTCCTCGCCGTCTCCTGCGGAGGCACCCACGAAGTCCTCCTCCTCCGGGCCGACGCCCGCCGTCTCCCCTGGCGCTCCAACGGCTCCCGAGACCTCATCGCCGGAGAACTCCTCTCGGGAGACGGCCGCTTCCGCCGCGTCCCCCTCGGCGGTCGCCCGACCGAGCTCGCCTTCGCCCCCGACGCCCACACGCTTTACGTCGCCAACACCCTGAACAACGCCGTCCAGGTCGTCGACGCCGAAGTCGGAACCCTGGTCGCCACCATCCCCCTCGGCGGTCCCGAAACCCCCTCGCTCGCCCGCCGAGGCGAGGCCCTCTTCCACGACGCCACCCGCTCCTCGAACCAGTGGTATAGCTGCAACACCTGCCACAGCGACGGCCACACCAACGGACTCGACTTCGACACCCTCAACGACGGTTGGCAAGACCTCAGCACCGCCCACGAACGCAGTCGCAAGAAGGTCCCCACCCTCCGACGGGTCGCTCACACCGGCCCCTGGACCTGGCACGGCTGGCAAACCTCCCTGCAAGACGCCGTCGTCGAGTCCTTCACCAAAAGCATGCAAGGCCCCCGACCCAACCCCGACGAGGTCGAAGCCGTGGTCGCCTTCCTCCAGACCCTCGACTACCCGCCCAACCCGAACCTCGGCCCCAACAGCGAGCTCAGCCCCGAAGCCCTCCGGGGTCGCGAGGTCTTCCACTCCCCCAAGGCCGCCTGCAACTCCTGCCACGGCGGCCCCGAGCTCACCGACGGTCGCACTCACGAAACCGGCCTAGGCGAGCGCGGCGAACGCTACCACGGCTTCAACCCCCCATCCCTCCGAGGCGTCCACGACAAGGACCCCTACCTCCACGACGGCCGAGCCAAATCCCTCCGAGACGCCCTCGCCGGCCCTCACGCCGCCGACGACATCACCGGCCTGGGTACCCTCGACGACGCCGAGCTCGACGACCTCGTCGCCTACCTCAAATCCCTCTGATCCACCACGTCCAACGCCCCGGCCCCGACCGCGGGCGGGTGCCGCGGGCGGGGCCGAGGTGCGAGACAACCAACTCACCCATCCCTCTGAGCGTTCACAAACTGTCTCAACCTCAGGCCGCGTTATAAGCCTTCAGCGAGTTGAGCTTGATGTTGAACCCGCCGAACGACAGCACGTCGTCAATGTCGTAGGCGTCCAGAATCTGGGCGATCGCCGCGTCCTGCTGGCTCTGCGCCGGAGCCGCCGAGGCCTTTGACACCGCCAGGTTCGGAGTGGCCGTCAACGTCAACGTCGGGATCGGGATCGGCGTGGGGGTCGGGGTCGGGGCGGGGGTCGGAGCCGCGATCACCAGCGGAACCGGAGCCGCGATCACCACCGGGGCCGGCGGGGCGATGGGGCCGACCGACACCGCGCTCGTGGTGGTCGACGGCGAGGTCCCCGGAGCGAGCCCATTGCCCTGGGCGTTCAGCAAGACGTCGTACTCCACGTTGCTGTTCCCAATCGTCACCGTCGCCGTCTGCAGCGTCTGACCATTCACCGAGGCCGTCACCGCGTACTTCCCGGGGGCCAGTTGCATCTCATAAGCCCCGCTGGCATCCCACGTCTGTTGCGTCGAGGTCGCCCCGGTCGGCTGGCCACTCGCATCCAGCGCCGTCGCCGAAACCGTCACGCCCCCACGCCCCTCGCCCGCCTGGTAAACCCCGTCCGAACCCGGGGCATAGGCGAAGCCCAGCAGGTACGGCTGGGTCGACCGCGTGCCGAAGTCCATCGTCACCACGTCATTGCTCAGGCCGTTGTTCGACCCATCAGCAATCCCCACTCCGACCTCGTTGAACGACTGGGCCGACGGGTCGGGCTGAAGCATGTTGATCCGGTGGCCCAGATCCGAAACGCCCCAGTCGATCAGGAACGCCCGCACCGAGTTCGCCGGGCTCGTGGCATAAGCGAAGGCATTCTCCCCAGCCTGCGACGCACCGGTATATCCCGCCGCGTTGACCCGAGCCCCCAGATCCATCCCGTTGGGGCCCTGGTGGGTCTGCTGGCCAACCTGAGCCTGGTAGTCGCTCTGCCCCTGGGCGGCATTCGTCAAGGCCGGCTGAAACGCCAGCGGCGGCCGCGCCGGAATCGCGGCCATCTGCTGCTGGAACGTGTCGGTGTTCACGCCATAATGCTGCAACGTCGGGGCCAGCGACGTATCCGCCAGGGCCCAGGCGGCCGCCTTGCTGGGGTTGGCCCTCGCGGCGTTGGTCAGGGCGATCACCTCGGCCGCCTGCGGAGTCAGAAACCCGGTCGCCATCAGCGAGCGGCCTTCCAGCGAGTCCATCTGAATCAGCGTCCGTCGGCGGGCGGTGAGGGCCATCTTGGCGTCTCCAGACTTATCGAAACCGCCAGTCCGGCGGATCGTTCGGTGGAAGGCACCCCGGCCAACGTGGGCGGGGCCGATCACGCAGTGCCCAACCAACTTGAGGAAATCTCAGGAGGGCAACTCAGCGTGTCCGGCGGGGCGAGAGACAGCAGAATGCAGCCCCCGTGCCAGAACCCAAAACGCCATGCGCGGAATCAACGCAAAACGTCTGTGCCACCTGGACTTAAAATTCTCCAGGACACCCCGGGCTCGTCCCCACTGCTCGCGGCATTCACCCTTTGTCAAGGGGAATTCGCCCGGCGCGACTTGCAGACTTACAAATTGGCCGTTCTTACAAGCCACCTGGGGGCCGAAAAACTGGCGAAAAATAGGCTAAAGTTCCGGTTCATGGCGGTCGAAACGGTTATCCCGAATCCGCAATCCAGGGTGCTCCTGCCCCTCCCAACGGCACCCAACCGGCGTACCTTGCGGCGACCGGGGCCACGAGATAGGCTGAGGGTCCTACCCCGACCCCGCACCCCGGTCCCCTGGAGATGGCGAGCGATGCCCCCGGCCCCCGACCTCACCCAGCGCGTCGCGGACGCCGAGCAATCCGGCAAGCTCTCCGCCCCCGCCGCGGCCAACATCCGCCGCTGGCTGACCGAGCCCCCCTACGCCGCCTACCGGGACGAACTCGCCCGGGAGATTCAGGCCCAGGAGTGGAAACGCCTCGACGACGACTTCTACGCCGTCCTGGAGTTCGGCACCGGCGGACGCCGCGGCAAGATGGACCCCGTCGGCACCAACGTCCTCAACGCCCGCACCATCGGCGAAAGCGCCCGCGGCCTGGCCGACTACATCACCCGCCAGAAAGGGGCCGACGCCCCCAAATCCTGCGTCATCGCCCGAGACACCCGCCACAACTCCCCCGAGTTCGCCCAGCGCTGCGCCACGGTCCTGGTCGCCGCCGGCTTCCGCGTCTACCTCTTCCCCGACTTCCGCTCGACCCCCCTGCTCTCCTTCGCCACGCGTCACCTCAAATGCGACGCCGGCATCATGATCACCGCCTCGCATAACGCCCCCGCCGACAACGGCTTCAAGTGCTACGCCGCCACCGGGGGCCAGGTCGTCCCCCCCGACGACACCGGCATCATCGACTGCGTCAAGGCCGCCGCCGACCGCGAGATCCCCGAGGCCGACTACGACCAGGCCCTCAAGGACGGAACCATCGTCCTGGTGGGCAAGGAGGTCGACGACGCCTACATCAACGCCGCCCTCGCCGAGTCCGTCAGCCCCGCCCGAGACCTCTCGATTGTCTACACCCCCATGCACGGCGTCGGCGAAACCTCGGTCGCCGCGACGCTCATCAAGGCCGGTTTCAAGACCGAGATCCTCGCCTATCAGCGGACCCCCGACGGCGACTTCCCCAACATCCCCGACCACGTCTCCAACCCCGAATACCCCAAGACGCTCGCCGCCTCGATCGCCCGGGCCAAGGAGATCGGCGCCGACCTCGTCCTGGGCAGCGACCCCGACGCCGACCGCATCGGCGTCGGCATCCCCGTCAATGGCGATCCCAAAGGGGAATGGACCACCCTCGACGGCAACCAGATCGGCTCCTTGCTGACGGCCTTCATCATCAAGCAGGCCAAGGCCAACGGCCGCCTCCTGCCTCACCACTACATCATCACCACGCTCGTCTCGACCCAGATGGCCAGGGCCCTGGCCGCCCGGGAGGGCGTCACCACCGAGGACGACCTTCTCGTCGGCTTCAAGTGGATCGGCCAACGGATCGACCAGGCCAGTCCCGCCGGCTTCCTCTTCGGCTTCGAGGAATCCCACGGCTACCTCAAGGGCACCTACGCTCGGGACAAGGACGCCGCCGTCGCCTCCCTGCTGTTCGCCGAACTTGCCGCCACGGTCAAGGACCGCAAGCAAACCGTCCTGGAATACCTCGACGACCTGTACATCGACGTAGGCCATTACGCTGAGCGTCTCATCAACAAGACCCTCGAAGGCCGAGAGGGCGCCACCGAGATCAAGAAGCTGATGGCCGCCTTCCGGGACCACCCCCCGAAGTCGGTCGCCGGCCTGGACGTGGCCGAGATACGCGACTACAAAACCCACGAGATCCGCACCCCCGGAGCCGCCGCGAAACCTCTACCCCAGCCCTCCGGCGATCTGCTGATCTTCCACCTCAACGCCCCCGGAACCCGTTTCGCCGTCCGCCCGTCCGGCACCGAGCCCAAGATCAAGTTCTACCTCTACGCCCGAACCTCGACCGATGGAATCTCCGACCCGCGAAAGCTCGCCGAGGTCAAGACGCAAACCGACGCCCGACTCGACCACATCGCCAGGGACCTGGAAATCTACATCGCCGAAGTCCTCAAGAACTAAACAACTCCCGTAATCCGCGTCCCCCCCCTGGTCCTCCGGGGGGGACGCCGTTCCGGCCGCTCCGCGGCCCGTCCCCAAAGACCGCCGACAGCCTGACCCAAACGCACCTGGCCATCCGCCCAAAACACCGAAGAGACGAGGGCCACAACCACATGGCCGAAACACCCACGCCCGACACCGACACGACCGAGGGAACCAGCACCCCCGGCGCTCAGACTCGCAAGTTCCCCACCTCCCCCGGCGTTTACCTGATGAAGGACGCCCAGGGCCGGGTCGTCTACATCGGCAAGGCCAAGAACCTCCGAGCCCGCGCCGGCTCCTACTTCCACAAGACCGCCGCCGACGACCCCCGCATCCGCGACTGGATTGGCGAGGTCGTCGACGTCGAATGCCTGGAGGCCGAGAGCGAGGTCGACGCCCTCCTGATGGAAGCCCGCCTCATCAAGGACATCCAGCCCCGCCACAACGCCGACCTGAAGGATGACAAGTCCTTCCCATATCTCCAAATCACCACGAACGAAGACTTCCCCCGGGTCAACTTCACCCGCCAGCCGGCCGACCGAGGCGTCAAGCTCTACGGCCCCTTCCCCCGCGCCAAGAGCCTCCGAGGCGCCATCCAGGTCCTTCAGCGCATCTTCAAGTTCCGCACCTGCTCGCTCGACATCGACGAGGACGACCCCCGCTGGCGATGGTTCCGTCCCTGCCTGCTGCACTCGATCAATCAGTGTACCGCTCCCTGCAACCTCCGCATCGACCGCGAGACCTATCGCAAGGACATCCGCCGCCTGATGCTCTTTCTCGATGGCAAAAAGGATGTTGTCCTCGCCGAGATCGAGGCCGAGATGCGCGAGGCCAGCAAGGCTCTCCAGTTCGAGAAGGCCGGGCGCCTCCGC
Organism: Isosphaeraceae bacterium; assembly: GCA_965201075.1. GTDB lineage: Bacteria > Planctomycetota > Planctomycetia > Isosphaerales > Isosphaeraceae > CBDAVP01. Next base: position 26,873 of record CBDAVP010000010.1, read on the forward strand.
GACGAGTTGAAGGCCCTCAACACGCTCAACCTGCGCGGGGATCTCGCCAAGCACGCCCAGCCGGAAGTCTTCTACGTCGACCCGCGGAAAGGGCTGAAAGGCTTGCAAAAGGCTCTCGGCCTGTCCGCTGTCCCCCGCACGATCCACGGCGTCGACATCGCCCACCTCGGCGGCACCGAAACCGTCGGCTCCCTGGTCACGTTCATCGACGGCCTCCCGTTCAAGCCGGGATACCGCCGCTACAAGATCAAAAGCGTCGCGGGCATTGACGATTACGCGTCGATCCGTGAAGTCGTCTCCCGGCGCATCCAGGGGCTCGCCGAGCGCGACGAGCCGTTCCCCGACATCTTCATGATCGACGGCGGCAAGGGGCAGCTCAGCGCGGCGCTCGATGCCTTCCGAGTGCTGGGCGTCGATCCGCCGACATTGATCTCGCTGGCCAAGCAGGAAGAACAAATCTTCATCCCCGGCCGGCCCGACCCCATCGTCCTGCCCCGTCGCTCCTTCGCCCTGCGACTGCTGCAATACGTCCGCGACGAGGCCCACCGCTTCGCCCAGCACTACCACCACATGTTGCGCAAGAAGCGGACCTTTGGGGACGGCCGCGACTGATGACCCGCCCGCGACTCTCAAAAACCCCCTGGCCCTGGGTCGTCCTGGGCCTGGCGATCCAGATTCTGCCGACCTGGGCCAACGTCCGCGTCGTCAACCTCGGCAACATCACCGGGATTTATATGATCTCCCGGGAACGCTACGCCGACTCGATCCTGCCGCGGGTTTACCCCCCGTCGGCGATCCGGTTCGTCGACAACCCCTATGACCCGTACTACTTCCTGGCCCTGGCCGTCGACCCGTCCTTGCGTCGGCACGTCTTGCAACCCAACGCCTCCGAATGGGTCTTCTACCGGGGCCGCCGCATCCTGTTTCCCTGGGCGGCCTGGGCGCTCGGGCTCGGGCGACCCGATTGGATTCCCTACGGCCTGCCCCTCGCGCAGTTCCTGGCAATGGGGGCGGGGTTGTGGGCGATGGCGCGGGTGCTGATCGACCACGGCCGACATCCGTCGTGGGCGTTGTTGCACGCCATGAGCCTGGGAACGTCGATCTGCGTGATCCGCCCCCTGTCCGACCTGTTCGCCACGAACTTCCTGCTGCTGGGCTCGTGGGCCTGGCTCCGGCGGCGGGACGCCCTCGCCGCGACGGCCTTCGCGGCGGCATGCCTGTCCAAGGAAACGTCGATCCTGCTGCCGGCGGTCCTGGGCGCATGGTCTCTGGCGTCCCGTCAATGGCGGCGGGCGTCGTGGCTTCTGTTGGCGCCGTTGGTGATGGGGCTCTGGTGGGCGTCGCTGGCGTCGCGTCTGCCCGGCGGCACGGTGGATTCTCACAACCTGGGCGTCCCCTTCGCCGCCCTGGGCGCGCGGCTGCTGGCCCCGCCTCTGGGCCGCGGCATTTGCGAGGCCGTGGCCCTGTGGTCCAGCGTGGTCGGCCTGGTCTGCGTCGTGCTGGCCCCGCCTCGCTCCTGGGACGTCTGGCGAATCGCCTTGGTGCCGATGGCCCTGCTTTCGGTCCTGTCGGCGGACTACATCTGGTACGACTACTGGTCCTACGGCCGGGTCCACATGGCGATTCCCGCCTTCCTCTTGTGGTGTTACGCCCTCCACGGGCGTCGGACCGACCTGATCACGCCGGTCGCCTCGGCGGTGGCCGGCGTCCTGGTCTGGTATGCCCAACTCGGGTATCGTGAAGGGGTGGGCCGGATCGTCCAAGCGGTGTTTTGAATCCGCGGGAAGGTCGGCGGGCCCAAGGAATGTCTCGAGACCTTCTCGCAAGCCGGGGCGAAACGATCGATGTCCATGCCCGAAACCGATCCCGGCAGTTGGTGTTCCCCCGACCCCGGTCCGAGGGTATTGCATCGAGTCGACCCCGCGAGGAGTGTCCGGAATTCTGCCATCTAAGTTGTCCTGGACCTTTCGAGCCTTGAGAGCGGAGTCGCGACGTCTCCGATGAGCCGATGATTCTCGCCTCCGCCCACGACCTGGCCCGCCAGTATTCCGGCGACCCGATCTTTCAAGGTCTGGCCTTCGACATCCGCGCCGGTGAGCGCGTCGGCCTGGTCGGACCCAACGGAGCGGGCAAGACGTCGTTGATGCGACTGATCGCCAGGCTCGACGTCCCCGACTACGGCACCATCCACGTCCGCTCGGGCGTCCGCGTCGGGTTGCTCCGCCAGCAGCCGGATTTCGACCCATCCCTCACGGCGATGGAGGTGGCGCGATTGGGCCTGGGCTCGGTCTTGAACCTCCGCCAGCAGTTGGAGGAAGCCGCCGCCGAACTCGCCGAGGCCGAGGACGACGACGATCGAGAGCGGGCCAGCCGACGCTACGCCGAGATCCACGAACGCATCGAGCATCAGGATGCCTACTCGGTCGACCACCGGGTCGGCGAGGTTCTGGGCGGCCTTGGCTTCGGTCCCGAGGAGGCCAACCGCCCAGCCAAGACCTTCTCCGGCGGCCAGCAGTCGCGCTTGATGCTGGCCAAGCTTTTGCTGGAAAGCCCCGACCTGATGTTGCTGGACGAGCCGTCGAATCACCTCGACGTCGAGACCACCGCCTGGCTCGAAAACTACCTGTCGAGGCAAGGGGTGGCGATGGTCGTCGTCAGTCACGACCGCTACTTCCTCGACAAGGTCGTGACCAAGATCTGGGAGTTGCACTTCGGCGCCGTGGCGGTCTACCCGGGCAACTACACCCAGTACATGAAGCTGAGGGAGGAGCGGGCCAAGGTTTTGCGAAGGCAATCGGAGAAGCAGGCCGACCAGATCGCCGACCTCCAGCAGTTCGTCGACCGCTGGGGAGCCGGTCAGAAGGCCAAGCAGGCCAAGGACCGCGAAAAGAAGCTGGCGAGGATCGAAAAGGTTGAGACCATGGCCGAGATCGTCGGTCCCCGCATGGGCTTCGGCGAGGTCGAACGCGCCGGTGACGTCGTGATCGAGGCGAAGGAGGTCGCCAAGGCATACGCCAGGCCGCTCTTCCAGAAGCTGAATCTGGAAATCCAGAGGGGCCAGTGCGTCGGCGTGATGGGCCCCAACGGAGCGGGCAAATCCACGCTCTTGAAGATCCTGATCGGTCGAGAGAAGGCTGACGCCGGCCAGGTGCGGCTGGGTCACAAGGTTCAGGTTGGCTACTACGACCAGGGCCTCGAAGCCCTGCCGCCCGAAACCACCGTCGTCCGCGCCGTCTGGCCCGACGACGAGGTCGACTGGGCCGAAAGCGAGGTCCGCGCCATTCTCGGGCGGTTCGGCCTCTCGGGCGACCTGGGATCACAGCCCGTGGGCAAGCTTTCCGGAGGAGAGAAGGGGAAAGCGGCGCTGGCGAGGCTGGCGGCCACCGGCGCGAACCTCCTGGTGATGGACGAGCCGACCAACCACCTGGATATCTGGTCGTGCGAGGCGCTGGAACGCTCGATTCGCGAATTCGAGGGAACCGTGCTGGTCGTCAGTCACGACCGCTACTTCCTCAACCAGGTCGCCGACCGGATCATCGTGGTCGCCGACGGCCGAGCGCGAGTCTTCGACGGCGACTATGAGACGTATCAACGAATCGCCAAGCAGGAGGCCGACGACGCATCGGCCAGGGCCGTCGCCACCGCCCCTCCGAAAGCCGAGGCCCCCGGCAAGTCGGGCAAGCGCAAGCGGAAGTTCCCCTATCGTAAGGCCGACGACGTGGAGCGGGAGATCGGCCAGCGAGAGGCTGAACTCGCCGAGGTCGAGCGCCTGCTAGCCCTGCCCGAGACCTGGAAGGACGCCGCCACCGCGCGGTCGGCCCAGACCCGCTACGACGACGGCAAAACCGCGATCGCGACGCTCTACGAAGCATGGGAAGAGGCTTTGGAGATCAACGGTTAAACGTGCTTTGTCCCCATCGATCCCGATCCGACCGGACTTCACGATGCCCAACGCCCTCAAGGTGATGGCCACGATCGACCGAGCCGCCGACCTGTTCCGCCGCACTCCGGGGCGGTCGGGAGGGATCGTCACCCCTCCAGGGCCAGAGGAATTCCTGGTGATGGGTGACCTCCACGGTCACCTCTCGGCGTTCCGATCGCTGCTGACCGTGGCCGACCTGGCGAATCGCCCCGCGCGGCACCTGGTCCTCCAGGAACTGATCCACGGCCCCGCCGAGTATCCCGACGACGGCGGCGATCGATCCCATCAACTGGTTGATGTGGTCGCAGCGCTGAAGTGCCAGTACCCCGAACGGGTTCACCTCATCCTGGGGAATCACGAGCTGTCGGAACTGACGGGTCGACCGATCATCAAGGCGGGCGTGCCGCTGAACGAGCCGTTCCGAAGGGGAATCGCCACGGCCTACCAGGGCATGGCCGACGAGATGTACCGGTCCTACCTGAACCTGTTCGCGTCGCTGCCGCTGGCGGTGCGGTCGTCGAATCGGGTGCTGATGTGTCATACCGTCCCGGATGGCCCCATGCTCGACACCTTCGACCCGGGCTTGCTCGCCGCCGACACCTGGCCCGCGGAATCCACCGCGAGAGGCGGCACCATCTACGCGATGACCTGGGGCCGCGACACCAGCGACGAGACGGCTGACCGCTTCGCCCAAATCGTCGACGCCGACCTTTTCGTCTGCGGCCATCAGCCCAGCGACGAGGGGTTCCGTCGGGCCAACCCCCGCCAACTGATCGTCGACGGGACGGACCCCTACCCCACCTACTGCCTATTCAACGCCCGAGAGCCGATGACGATGGATCGGCTGGTGAGCGGAGTTCGACGGTTGCCCCTGGCGCACTGACGCGCCCAGGCCGAGGGAATGGGGACAGACGCTGAAACCAGTCCCCATCCCCTTCGGAGGGTTTCTGAGTGGCGAGGGTCAGAGGCCAACCGGACGGGTGATGGCCCCTTCGCTGGCCGAGGAAACCAGCGCGGCGTACTTGGCGAAGACGCCCTCGGTGTAGCGAGGCGGCGGGGCGGTCCAGCCTTGCAGGCGGTGGGCAATCTCGGCGTCACTGAGTTCGACGTTGAGGGTGCGGCCCTTGATGTCGAAGGTGATCGTGTCGCCTTCCTTCAAAGCGGCGATCGGCCCTCGGTGGGCGGCCTCGGGGGCGACGTGGCCGGCCATGAGACCCCGGGTGGCTCCGGAGAAGCGGCCGTCGGTCATCAGGGCGACCGATTCGCCGAGCCCCTGACCGACCAAAGCGCTGGTGACTCCCAGCATCTCGCGCATGCCGGGTCCGCCCTTGGGACCTTCGTAGCGGATGACCACCACGTCCCCAGCGGCGATCTTGCCAGCCTGGACGGCCGCCATCGCCTCTTCCTCGCGGTCGAAGACGCGGGCGGGCCCCTGGTGGTAGGCCCGTTCGTGGCCGGCGACCTTGACCACGCAGCCATCGGGGGCGAGGTTCCCCTTGAGGATCACCAGGCCGCCGGTCGGCTTGAGCGGTTTCTCCAGGGTCGCGACGACCTCTTGCCCGGGGGTTTCGCGGGCGTCGGCCGAGGCCTCGGCGAGGGTCTGGCCGGTGGGCGTCAGTTGGGATCCGTCGAGCTTGTTCCCGGCGAGCAGGCGGCTGGCGACCAGGGCCGTGCCGCCCGCCTTGTCGAGGTCGACGGCAACGAACCGACCGCCGGGCTTGAGGTCGGCCAGGGTGGGGGTGCGGGCGCTGACGGTGTCGAAGTCGTCGATGGTCAGGGGGACGCCGACTTCCCGGGCGAGGGCCAGCAGGTGGAGGACCGCGTTGGTCGAGCCTCCGGTGGCGGCGACCCCGGCGATGGCGTTCTCGAAGGCCAGGCGGGTGAGGATGGTCTTGGGGGTCAGGCCGCGCTTGAGCTGGTCAACGACCTGGTGGCCGGCCTTGCGAGCGACGGCCTTCTTGCGATCGTCCAGGGCGGGCGGACTGGCGGTGCCGACGGGGGAGAGGCCGAGGAACTCCAGGGCCAGGGCCATCGTGTTGGCGGTGAACTGGCCACCGCAGGCGCCGGCTCCGGGGCAGGCGTGGTCTTCCAGGTCGCGAAGGTCGGCGTCGGACATCAGGCCGCGGGCGTTGGCTCCGACGGCCTCGAAGAGGTCCTGAATCGTGACGTCTCGCCCCTGGAAGCGTCCCGGGGCGATTGAGCCTCCGTAAAGGACGAAGCCGGGGACGTCCAGGCGGATCAAGCCCATCGCGGCGCCCGGGATGGTCTTGTCGCAGGCGACCAGGCAGATGACCGCGTCGAAGTAGTGGCCGCGGCCCATCAGTTCAATGCTGTCGGCGATGACTTCCCGACTGACAAGGCTGGCCTTCATCCCCTCGGTGCCCATGGTGATGCCGTCGGAGATGGCGACGGTGTTGAACTCCATGGGGGTGGCGCCCGCTTCGCGGACCCCGGCCTTGACGTGCTCGGCCAACTCCCGGAGGTGGAAGTTGCAGGTCATCGTCTCGGTCCAGGTGTTGGCGACGCCGATGATTGGCCTGGAAAGCGCCTCATCGTCGAAGCCGACGGCCTTGAGGTAGGAGCGGGCCGGGGCGCGGTCTCGGCCGTCGAGGAGGATGCGGCTGCGGTGTCGGGGGTCGAACGGCATGGTCGTGGGCGTCCGCGCGGGGATGGATGTCGAGGGGAGGCGGGGGCCGAGGGTCCTCACCCGGGCGTCCCGACCGTCCATTCTACGGGATCGGAGCGGGCCCGCCAGCCTCGGCCCGTGCCTACCGAGACGTCGGGAGGACGACGGCCGACGGCCGAGATCGCACGCAGCGGAATCTGGCGGGCCGTGACCTAGCCTGTATCGGGGTGTGCCCTTAGGATTGATGTGCTGGGGATTGCTCAAGGGGATTCTGACCGATGACCGGCATCCTCTGGTTGGCGAGGAGGGCGGCGAGGGCGGCTCTCGTCCACGGGGTCCGGCCGCTGGATCGGGTGCTGCCGCCAAGGGTGCTCCTAGCCCTGGTCTCGCCCTTCGTGGCGGCGAGCACCGCCCTGGAACTGAGTTACACGGGCCCGAGGCTGGCGGAGTTCACCCACCTGCGCTCGGCGTTGGGGGCGACGGGGCGAGGAGCCGGGTGGTGGCTCGCCCTTTGGCGACAGCGGTCTCGCTTGAACCTGGCGAACCTGGCCATCTACTGGGCGGATCGGCTGAATCGGCCCGGCTGGGCGGCGCTACGACGGGTCGAGGGATCGCCCCCGGCCCGGGGACTGCTCGAAACGCGGGCCCGTCCGGTGATCCTGGCGACGTTCCACTTTGGGCCGGGGCTGGCGGGGTTCCACGGCCTGCGGGCGAGCGGCATCCCGATCGCCGTCCTGGCCGTCAGGGCGCCCAACCCCGTCGTCGGGCGGCTGGGCGCGGCGGTCGACCGGGCAAACGACCTTGAGGGGGTGCCCCATCGCTTCGCCCCCGAAGACCTCCGGGAGGCGGCCGAGTTCCTGCTGGCCCGTCGCGTGTTGCTGATCTTCGTGACCGGCGGCAGCGGCCAGAGCGTCGAGGTCGAGGCCGATGGAATGATCCTACCACTGGCCCCCGGCGCCTTGCGGTTGGCGACGATCGTCGACGCGGACGTGATCCCCTGCGTCTTCTCGGCGGGGCGTGGGGGGTTGGCGACGCTCTTGCTGGGTGACCCGTTGCCCGAGGCCGAGGTAAAGGATCGTCGGTGGCACCCCGCCGCCTGCGAGCGGCTTTTGCGGTTTTACATGCCGACACTGCGGGAGCGGCCGGGGCAGTCGGACACCTGGCTACTGCGCGGGGTCCGCCCAGCCCGACGTGCCGGGCCGAGGGCCGAGGAGGTTGCGGCCTCGGAGGCTCCGACGGTAACCGGAGGGACGGTCCCCAAGGCGTGACGCGGGCGGATGGGTCAGGCGTTCAGCCGTCGAGACCCGGGAGACGGCCGTTGCTGTCGCCCAGGGCGTCGGTGGGGGTGTTCATCCGGTCGAGCATGGCCAGGAAGAGGTTGTTCAGCGGAGTCTTTTCGGGGAACCGGAGGTGCCGCCCGCCTTTGATCGTGCCGCCGGCGCTTCCGGCCAGGACGATGGGTAGGTCGGCGTGGTCGTGGCGGTCGCCGTCGCTGAGGCTGCTACCCATCAGGATCATCGAGTGGTCCAGGAGCGAGCCCTCGCCCTCCTGGGCCCCCTTCAACTTTTGGAGGAAGTCGGCGTAGAGGCCGACGTGGAAGCGGTTGATCTTGGCGAGCTTTTCGAGATTTTCGGGCTTCTTGCCGTGGTGGGACAATTCGTGGTGTCCCTCGGGGATGCCCAGGAACGGGTAGCTTCGGCCGCTGACCTCGTTGGCCAGGACGAAGGTGGCGACCCGGGTGACGTCGGCGCGGAAGGCGAGGAAGAGCATGTCGTAGAGGAGCCGGGCGTGCTCGGGGTACTCGGCGGGAATGCCTTCGGGGACGGGGTAACCCTCGGGCGGCGGGGCGTCCTGGCCAGCTCGGGCGATCCGTTGCTCGATCTCCCGGACGGAGGTGAGATACTCGTCGACCTTGCGGCGGTCGGCGGCTCCGAGGCGTCCGGAGAGGGCTCGGGCGTCGTCCTGAACGAAGTCGAGCAGGTGCTTGCGGCGGGCGCGTCCGGGGCCGGTGGGGGCGAAGAGGCGCTCGAAGACGAGGCGGGGGTTGACCTCCTTGGGCATTGGCATCGAGGCCGATCGCCAGGAGAGGTTCGAGGAGTAGGCGCAGCTGTAGCCGCTGTCGCAGGCGCCGGCCTGGGCGCCAGGGTCGCAGCCGATTTCCAGCGACGGCAGGCGAGTGGCGAGGCCGACCCGGTGGGCGGCGACCTGATCCACCGAGATGCCGGCGCGGAGGTTGGCCCCTTCGGTCTTGAACGGATGGGTTCCGGTCAGGAACGAGGCCATCGCTCGGGCATGGTCGCCTGCGCCGTCGCCGTGGGCGAATCCACCATCCTGGGCCAGGCCGGTGAAGACCAGAACGTCGTCCTTCAGAGAAGCCAGCGGTTCGAGGCTGGAGGGAAGGTTGGCGAGCGTTCCGTCGGCCTCGGGCGTCCAGGCGGGCATGTGGACGCCATTGGGGACGTACAGGAAGGCCATGCGTCGGGGGAATCCGCCATCGGGGCCGGCGATCGCGGCGGCGGCGGGTCGCATCGCTTCCAGCCAGGGGAGGGCGAGGCTGACTCCCAGACCTTTGAGGGCGTGGCGTCGAGAGATTTCCCAGGACTTGCTCATGGCGGGGTCTGCCCTTCGTCCGCAGTGTGGCCGGTGAGCCGGAAGGCGTCGCTGGTGACGATGCCGACGACCAGGCGGGAGAAGCGTTGGCCGTCGTGGGCCAGGCCCTCGACGATGCGGTCGACGTGGCAGCGGTCGTCAAAGCCCAGGCCCCGGCCTAGGGCGTAGGTCATCATCTTGGTGGTCAGGCAGCGGGCGAACTCCTCGGAGCGGGCAGCCAGCAAGGTTTTGAGCTGCTCGGGCCCGGAGAAGGTCTGGCCGTTGGGCAATGTCCCCGACGAGTCAATCGGGTAGTCGCCGTCCTTTTCCCGCCAGGCGCCGATGGCGTCGTAGTTTTCGAGGCCGAAGCCCAGGGGGTCCATCTTCTGATGGCAGGAGGCGCATTCGGCGCGGGAGCGGTGGGCTTCCATGCGTTTGCGGAGGGAGGTCCAACCCGTCTGAGACTCGTCCTTCAACTCGCCGGCCTCGGGGGGCGGCGGGGGTGGCGGGGCTCCCAGAACCTGTTCGAGGACCCACTTGCCGCGCTTGACTGGCGAGGTGCGGGTAGGGTTGGAGGTGACCGTCAGGACGCTGGCCTGGGTCAAAATGCCCCCTCGTCGCCGGTCATTGAGGGTCACGCGGCGGAACTCGTCCCCCTTGATGCCGTCGATTCCGTAGTGACGGGCGAGCCGGCCGTTGAGAAAGGTGAAATCAGCGTCGAGGAAGTCGAGGATGCCGCGATCCTCTCGGACGATCGCCTCGAAAAACTGCTCGGTCTCGGTGAGCATGTCCCGGCGGAGGCGGTCGTTGAACTTGGGGAATTTCCAGGGGTGCGGGCGGATCGTGGCGAGGCGGCGGACCTGCAACCACTGGTCGGCGAACCCGTCGGCCAGGGCGGTGCTTTTGGGGTCGGCGAGCATCCGGCGGGCCTGGGCTTCCAGGGTCGCCGGGTCGGCCAAGACTCCACGTTGGGCCAGGTCGAAAAGTTCCTGGTCGGGCATGCTGCCCCACAGGAAGTAAGAGAGGCGGGAAGCCAGGGCGTAGGGGTCGAGGGGCTGGGGGGCGTCGCCGGGTTTGGGGCGGATCTCGGCCCGGTAGAGGAAGTTGGGGGAGATCAGGACCGCCTCGGCGGCGAGGGCGAGGGCGTTTTCGAAGGGGTCGCCCTCAAGGCCGGCATCCTCGACCAGCCGGACGAGGCGGGCGACCTCGTCAGAGGTGGCGGGGCGTCGGTAGGCCCGGGAGGCGAGGCGGTCGAGGTTGAAGCGGGCGGTCTCGGCCCAGTCGTCGCGATTGGCGGGGACTCGGGCCAGCAGGGTTTGGGGGTGGATGTCTCGGGGGGGCTCGTGGCCGACGATCTCAACGTAGTCGACCAGGAGGTTGCGGTCTCGACGGGAGGGGTCGGGCTCGTCCCCCTTGTACCAGTCGTTGAGGAAGGCGATGCCAATCTCTCGTCGGCCGGCGTCGAGGTCGGCGGCGGCCTCGTAGATTTCGGGGTGGGATGGGAGGGCGGGGACGTCGAGGGTGGCGACCTCTCGGCCGTCGACCCGGATGCCGATGCGGGCGGGGTCGGGCCCGGCCTGTTGCGCCGAGGCCCGGACGCGGATGCGGTAGGTTCCGGCTTCGGGGGCGTCGAAGGGGACTTTGATGGTGCCGTTGGTGGCCAGGAGGTGGGCGTCCCACTGGTGGGAGCCGTCGCCTTCGAGGGCTTCGGCCTCTCGGTGGCGATCGGAGGGCGGGGCGAGGTCTCGGGCGAGAGTGGCGCGGGTGACGTCTTCGGCGGCCGAGAGGTAACGCTCCATCAGGATCGGCGAGAGGGACAGGACGTCGCCATTGGTGTCGAAGCCGTGGCCGAGGTCGTCGGCGGGGAAGTCCTCGGAAGCGCGAAAGGGGACGCCCAATAGGTCGCGAATCGTGCGGGCGTACTCGTCGCGGTTGAGGCGCCTCATGGTCACGAGGCCGGGGTCGGGCGGGGTGGTGCAGCGGCCCGAGGTGACGGTGGCCTGGAGCCATTGGCTCAGAGCCTCGGCCTCGGCGGCATCGGGTTGGGGCCGGTCGGCCGGGGGCATGTCGCCGGCCTCGATGGCGTCCAGAACCTTGGTCCAGACCTTGAGGTCGGGGTGGGTGGATGCGCTGCGGATCGGGCCGGAAAGGTCGAGGCCCCCCTTGGGCTTCTCGGGTCCGTGGCAGCCGAGGCAGAATGTCTGGAGGACCGGCCGGGCGGTTTCGTCGAACTGGCGGTCGTCGGCGAGGGCCGCGCGGATCCCAGCGGGTGCGATGGAGCCGACCAGGAGGAGGGTGGAGAGGAGCCGCCGACTCGGCAAGGTGGGTTCCCTTCGAGGATCAGGCGTGGTCGGACGGCAGCGCGCGGGCCCGTCCGACCTTTCCAGTTTGGTCCGGGGTCCGGGAAAAGACAAGCAACGGCGAACATTTTGGGTGCGGGATGGGTCTACGCGGGGTCGTGGGCTCGCCTGGAGTCGGCCCCAGAGGATCGTTACAATCAACGAGGGGGCCGGTCGTCGCGCTTTCGCTCGCGGGACGGGCGTGAGGCGGGCCCTTTACCTTCGCCTTGACCTGGAAAGCGGTGGCGCGATGCTCGACCCGACGATCGACCCGGAACTGGTGGAAGTTCCCGAAACGGCCCTCGAATCTGAGTCCGAGGGGCAGGAGCCGGCCGAGATCGAGGTGGCCTCGCGAGTGAGGAACCTGCCGCCGTACCTGTTCGGCAAGATCAACGACCTGAAGTATCGCAAACGGGTCGCCGGGATCGACGTGATCGACCTGGGGATGGGCAACCCCACCGACCCGACGCCGGATTACATCGTCGAGAAGCTGTGCGAGGCGGCCAGGGACGCCAAGAACCATCGGTACAGCGTGGCGGCCGGGGTGTACAACCTGCGACGGGAGGTCGCCAAGCGGTACGAGTCGCGATTCGGCGTGAAGCTGGACCCGGATCATGAAGTGGTGGCGACGATCGGGTCGAAGGAGGGGTTCAGCCACATGTGCCTGGCCCTGCTGGGTCCTGGCGATACGGCGATCTCCCCCGCGCCGACGTTCCCGATCCACTCTCACGCTGTGGCCCTGGCCGATGCGAACTCGGTGGCGCTGGATATTCGCGACCCGTCGGCGTTTCTGAGCAACGTGGCGGCGATGTGCCAGGCGTTGCAGCCGAAGCCGAAGGTGTTGATCCTGAACTACCCACATAACCCGACGGGCGAGGTGGCCGAGAAGCCGTTCTTCGCCGAGGTGGTGGCGCTGGCGAAACGGTATGGGTTCCTGGTGATCCACGACTTCGCCTATGGAGACGTCTGCTTCGACGGATTTCAGCAGCCGAGCTTCCTGTCGGTGCCGGGGGCAAAGGATGTGGGCTGCGAGTTCACGACGATGTCGAAGGGCTACAACATGGCCGGCTGGCGGGTGGGGTTCGCCGCCGGGCATCGGCACATGATCCGCGCGTTGAAGTCGATCAAGGGGTATTACGACTACGGGCTGTTCCAGGCGGTGCAGGTGGCGGCGATTGTGGCCTTGCGGCACGGCGAGGAGGCGAGGCAGGCGCAGGTGGCCGAGTATCAGATGCGCCGGGACGTGCTGGTCGACGGTTTGAATCGGCTGGGGTGGAATGTGGAGAAGCCCAAGGGGGGGATGTTCGTCTGGGCGCCGATCCCCGAGCCCTGGCGGTCGCGGATGGGATCGATCGACTTCGGCGTGAAGCTGCTGGAGGAGGCGGAGGTCGCCGTCAGCCCCGGTCGAGGCTTCGGCGAGTTCGGCGAGGGGTACTTGCGGCTGGCACTGGTCGAAAATGACCAGCGGTTACGCCAGGCCGTTCGGCAGATCGGGCGTTGCCTGCGGCCGGAGAAGGCGGCGACTTGAGCGTCCTGGCCTCGCGGAGATTCGTTCGCGGTGTTTGGATCGAGGAGCCCTTTGTGGGTTGAACCTTCGTTCTCATGGGTCGATATGCCAACCGTCCTCAAAGATGGACCATATCGATTCTTCTTTTACTCGGGCGACCGTGCCGAACCCCCACACGTCCACGTCGAACGCGATTCCACGGTGGCGAAATTTTGGATCGACCCAGTGCGTTTGGAGCGGAGTGGTGGAATGTCGGGAAAGGACATCAACCAGGTCCAGGCAATCATCGAGAGGAGCCAGCAAGATCTGCTGGATCGCTGGAATGAGTTCTTCCACGATTGAGGCCGGTGGCATCGTCGGCACGTCGGTCTCCCTGACACCCGATGTGCTCACGGTGGGATTGTCCGATGGCCGTACGATCTCGGTCCCGCTGGCCTGGTATCCGCGGTTGCTTCACGCCACGGTCGCGGAGCGGGACCACTGGCAATTCATTGGCCAGGGCGTCGGCGTTCATTGGCCCGAACTCGACGAGGACCTCCGGATCGAAGACATGATTGAGGGGCGGAAGTCCCGTGAGAGCCAACGATCCCTGGGAGATTGGCTCGCTCAACGACGCGCCCTCAAGGGAGTGGAGTCAGGGGCGTCGGAGCTTCCCGACGCGTCATTGCCCTTGGCGCAGAGCATTCTTTCCGAGAACTGGGAACCCCTGCGGATTTCCAACCTCGACGAGGACGAAGTGGGGTATGTAGTCCCCTGGGCCATCGCCGCGGATGAGGAAGGTCGGGTTTGGATCGACGGGGATACGTCCTTCCAACGCGAACCTCACGGGACGAAGCACGTGGTCGCAAGGCGTAGCGGAGCGTTCATCGTCGTGGACCGGAGTTCGATCGGCGGACATCACTACGAACGGCGAGCGATTAAGATGAGTGAATGCTGGATTCCGGTCGCGTTCCGGTAACGCTGGGCGAGTTCGCAGCAGTCCCAATGGTTTTCTCGGCGGGTCAGGTCCAGCCCGATTCACTCACGGATTTCGTCCACCAGTTCCAGGCGGGTCGAGATGCGGCGGTCGTGAGGTTCGAGCCGGAGGTGCTCGGTGTCGGCGGGGGCGATCTGGAACCGACGGATCGCCTGGGAGACACTGACTCCGCTGTAGAAATCGGCGAGAGCGGGGGCGGTGGTTGTGCCGCTCATCAGGGGCGTTCGGGTCCCCCGGTCCGAGGGGTCGAGCGGGTCGGCGGCCGTGCGCTCCAGCCGTTCGTAGAGGCCTTCCTCGCAGTTCTCCAGGGCGGGGAAGCGGCCCTTGAGGTTCGCCCCGTCATTGGTCAGTTGTTGGCTGAAGGCGAGTTTCTTCAGGTCGGATCTTCCGTCGACGACGTAGGCCGCCCCGCCCCAGTGGTCGGTGATGGCGATCAGATCGAGCACGCGGTCTTCGTTGAAGTCGCCCGCCTGGAATTGCCAGGACGGGCCGGTGCCGGTCTCCGGGAATGGGGTGACGGCCCGCAGGACCACATCCTGGAATTTCGTCCCGCCGTCGAGGATGCGGACCTCGGTGTGGTGCGAGGTGGTCCCCTCGCGGTCGACCATCATGAGGTTGGGCCGCGTCGGGGCGTCGCGGATCGGGGGGATCGCCAGGAACTCGACGCCGGGCCCGGCGGCGGGAATGTCGGTCACGACGTGGAGGAGGAAATCCTGGAAGAACAGGGCGCCGGCGAGGATGTGAATTTCCACCCGGTGTCCCTTGCCGTCGCGCTGGATCGCCCAGAGGTCGGGGTGGCCGTCCAGGTCCCAGTCGGCGACGACGAATTCCCAACCTCGGTCCGCGTAAGCCGCGGGCAGGCCCACCTCGACCAGCGGCTTTCGGAAATGCGAGGCGCCGCTGAAGATGTGGATCTCGCTGGGATGCCGCAGGGGATGGGTTTTCTTGACCAGCACCAGGTCGGGCAGGTCGTCGCCGTCCCAGAGCGTGGTTTTGACGCGATACTTGTTGTGGTCAAGCAACTGGGCCCGGCACTCGGTGGCCAGGGTGAGCGCGACGAGGGTCGCGGCGAGGCGGAGGACGCTGGTCATCGCGAGAGTCTCGGATTCTTGTCGGGGGAGGCTTTCGAGGGTAGCCCGGGTCGGCGAGGGAGGCAAGGCTCTCCGTTGGACAAGGGCCGTTGCGTGAGAAAAAACGCCGACCGACTCGGTCTCATGCGCCTGGATCTCGTGCCGACCTCAGCCCCTATCGGCCCAGTGAAGGGTCAGGAACCGGTCAACCCCGTCAATGACCGGTCCCTGAGCTTGGTCCACGGAGGCTTAAATTTGATCGGGTTGGGTCGGTTGGACGATCTCTCTCATCTGCATGGCATGGGTGAGCGTCGCCCCGGCGCGGATGACGGCGGCGACCTGGACGGCTTCGGTCATCTGCTCGACGGTGGCCCCGGCTTTCATTCCGGCGTGGGTGTGGACGTCGATGCAGTAGGGGCATTGCAGGGCGTGGGCGACCGCGATGGCGATCAGTTCCTTGTCGCGAGAAGAGAGGGCCCCGTCCTGGAAGATCGATTGGTTCCAGGCCAGGAACGCCTGGAAGGGGGCGGGGGCACCCTCGGCGACCCTGGAGAACGTGGCGAGGTCTTCGGTGCGGTAGTAGCCGGGCATCGGTTCGATTCCTGAGGGGCGGGCGGTGGATCTACCCCGAGTGGGCGGCCGGGGGGGCGACGGGCTCGACGAGGATTCGGCGGATTCTTGTCGGGTCGGCCTGGAGGACCGTCAAGCGGTGCTGGCCGACGATCACCGCGTCGTTGGCGTGGGCGAGGCGTCCCAGGAGGTCGAGGATCAAGCCCCCGGCGGTTTCGGCCTCGGTTTCGGGAATCGTCACCCCGCAGGTTTCGGAGAGGACGTCCAGCGGGCAGGCGGCGTCGACCTCGTAGGCGCCGTCGCCTCGGGCGGTGACCTGGGGGGTTTCGCGGTCGAACTCGTCCTGGATCGGGCCGACCAGTTCTTCCAGGACGTTTTCCAGGCCGACCATGCCGACGACGTCGCCGTATTCGTCCAGCAGCATCGCCAGGTGGACCCGGTTGCGCTGAAATTCGACGAGCAGTTGGTCGAGGCGGAGCGATTCGGGCAGAAAAGGGACCTTGCGGGCGAACTGGCGGAGGTCGAGCCGGCCGTTGGTCGAGGGACCGGCTCGGAAGAGGTCCTTGACGTGGATCATGCCGACGACGGTGGTCAGGTCGTCCTCGCAGATCGGGAAGCGGGTGTGGCCGGCCTGGCGGGCGACGCGGAGGTTGTCCTCGATCGGGCGGGCGAGGCTGAGGTAAACAATGTCGGGCCGGGGGACCATGATCCGCCGGGCCGTCTTTTCCTCAAGGTTCAGGACGTTCTCGATCATCACCCGTTCGTTGCGTGAGAGGTGCCCCCCGGCGACACTCTCGGCGACCATGTGGCGCAGTTCTTCCTCGGTATGGGCGACCTCGGCGTGGTCGGTCTTGCCCAGGCCGATGACCATCAAAACGAGGTTACTGGCGGCGTTCAAGAGCCAGATGAAGGGGAAAAAGACGTAGTAGAGGGCGACCAAAACCGGGGCGGTGGCCAGGGCGACGACGCGGGCCGAGCGGATGGCCAGGCTCTTGGGGGCCTGCTCTCCCAGGGCCATGTGAATAAACGTGACCAGGCCGATGGCGATGACCGGCACGACCGAGATGGCCAGGGGGCCGGCGGTCCAGTGCAGCCCTTTGAGCCCCAACCAGGCCAGCAGGTCGACGACGGCCGGCTCGACCGAGGTCTCGATCGCCTTGCCCAGGGCGAGGCTGGCGACGGTGATGCCCAGTTGCGAGGCGGAAAGATAGGCGTCGAGGCGGTCGAGGGCTCGGCTGGTGAGGCGGGCGGCCCAGTTGCCGGCCTCGGCCAGCTGGTCGATCTGGCTGGCGCGGACCTTGACCAGGGCGAATTCGGCGGCGACGAAGAAGCCGTTGACGAAGACCAGGCCGGCGATGATCAGCAGGTCGATCAGGCTCATGCGTGGGCCGGTCGGTCCGGGCGGGGGGGGGGGGTGGCCCCCGGGCGATCGTGGGGCGGTGGGTTATCGTAGCAGGTCGCAAGGCGGGCCGCACGGGCGATCCGAATCGGCGGGGCGGCGGTTGTCGGGTCGGGGCGTCACGGGCTAAAATCGCGCGACCGTCCCGCCCGAGGTCGGCGATTTGTCGATCGGCCCCCGTCCCGGCTCCTTCCGAGGTCCGCGATGTCCGAACCGGCCCTGCTGAAAACCCCCCTGCACGACTGGCACCGCGAGCATGGCGGCCGGCTCGTCGAGTTCGGCGGTTGGGAGATGCCGGTCCAGTATGGCTCGATTGTCGAGGAGCATCGGGCGGTCCGCGAGCGCGCCGGACTGTTCGACGTCAGCCACATGGGGCGTTTGCGATTCTGGGGGACCGATGCCGCGTCCTGGATCGACCACGCCACGACCAACGCCGTGCGGAAGCTCACGCCGGGGCGGGTCCAGTATGGCTTGATGGTGGATGAGACCGGCGGGGTGATTGACGACCTGCTGGTCTACCGATCGCCGGCCGGGGGGGATGAGTATCTGGTGGTCTGCAACGCTTCGAACCGCTCGGCGGTGGTGGGGCAGTTCGGTCGCCTCGGGCTGCACTTCCAGGCCTCGTTCGATGACCGGACGGTGGAGACGGCCATGATCGCGGTGCAAGGTCCGCGGGCCCTGGAGACGGCCGGGCGGGTGGTTTCGACCGGGTCGCCGCTGCCGGAGTTAGGCTATTACCGTTACGCCGAGGGGACGGCGTTCGGCGAAAGGGTGCTGGTCAGCCGGACCGGATATACCGGCGAGGATGGGGTGGAACTGATCGTCCCCGAGGGACTGGCGATTCGGACCTGGGAAGCGCTGCTGTCCGCCGGTCGCGAGTTCGACGTCATGCCGATCGGGCTGGCGGCGCGGGATACCCTGCGGTTCGAGGCCGCGATGCCCTTGCATGGCCACGAGATGGACCGGACGGTGAACCCGTTCGCCGCCGGGCTCGGCTGGGCGGTGAAGCTGGACAAGGGAGAGTTCACCGGCCGAGAGGCGCTGAAGCGCTGCCGAGACGAGCCCGGGGGGACGCGGGTTGGCCTGGAACTGGGCGGCAAGCGGATCGCCCGCCAGGGTTGCCCGGTGTTGAAGGATGGGCGCGTGATCGGGGCGGTGACCTCCGGGACCTTCGCGCCGACGTTGGACAAAAGCCTGGCGATGGCCCGGGTTGAGCCGGGCGTGGCCGGCACGGGGGCGACCCTGGCGGTGGACATTCGGGGGCGAGAGGAGCCGGCGAGGGTCGTCCCCTTGCCGTTCTACCGACGCCCCGAGGACCGTTGACGACGACCAAAGGAGGCTGAACGCCGATGGACCCGCAATCGCTGTTCTTCCTGACCAGCCATGAGTGGGCTTCGCTGGATGGCGAGGTCGCGACCGTGGGGATCTCGCAATTCGCCGTCGACCAGTTGACCGACCTGTTGATGATCGACCTGCCGCCGGTGGGGGGAACCCTGACGCCGGGCAAGAGCTTCGGCGAGGTCGAGAGTGTCAAGGCCGTCAGCGACCTGTACGCGCCGGTGGCCGGCGAGGTGGTCGAGGTCAACGACGCGGTGGCCAAGGACGTCCAGGTTCTGGCGGGCGACCCTTATGGCGCGGGATGGCTGGTCAAGGTGCGACTGGCCAACCCCGCCGCGGGGCTGGTCGGGCTCCTCGACTACGAAACCTATAAGGCCAAGGTCGCCGAGGACGCTCATTGACCGCGATTCGGCCCGCGACGCTCGGCTTGGCGTTGATCTGGACCGGGCTCGTCCTTCGGCCCTCGCTGGCGGACGGTCCGGCGCCGGGGCCGATCCGGGTGGCCGGGGATGGCGTCTCGTTCGTGGAGGCGGGCTCGGGCCGGCCGTTTGTCCCCTGGGGGTTCAACTATGACCATGACTCCAAGGGGCGGCTCCTCGAAGGATACTGGGATCAAGAGTGGCCCACCGTTGAGGCCGACTTCCGCGAGATGAAGGCCCTGGGGGCGACGGTGGTCCGCGTCCACCTCCAACTGGGGCGGTTCTTGCCCGAGCCGGGTCGCCCCGACCGGGCCCAGCTGGAACGCCTGGGTCGCTTGCTGGAGTTGGCCGGGCGGACGGGGCTGCGTCTCGACCTGACCGGGCTGGGCTGTTACCACAAGGCGGAAAACCCGGCCTGGTACGACTCGCTGGAGGAGGAGGGTCGGTGGGCGGCGCAGGTCGAGTTCTGGGAGGCGGTGGCCGCTCGGTGCGCGGGGAGTCCCTCGCTGTTCTGCTATGACCTGATGAACGAGCCGTTCGTGCCGGTCGGCAAGCAGGACCCCGGCGACTGGCTGGGCAAGGGGCCAGGGCTGGACGGGAAATTCTTCGTCCAGAAGATCACCCTCGACATGGGCGACCGCCCCCGAGAGGAGGTCGGCCGCCGCTGGATGGTGACGCTTCGGGACGCGATCCGCCGTCGAGACCCCCAAACCCTCATCACCGTCGGCCTGGTGGACTGGAGCCTGGACCGGCCCCAACGGCTGTACTCGGGGATTCCCCCGGAGGTGGTCGCGAAAGAGCTGGATTTCGTCAGCCTTCACATCTACCCCGAACGCGGCCGGGTGGACTCGGCGCTGGAGACGCTGGACGCCTTCGCGCTGGGGAAGCCGTTGGTGATCGAGGAAACCTTCCCTCTGAAGTGCTCGATGGACGAACTCGACCGGTTCCTGGACGGCTCTCGGCGACGGGCGTGCGGCTGGATTGGCTTCTACTGGGGGACGCCGCCGGAAGAGTTGCGGCGGTCGTCGTCGATGGTCGACGTGGTGGTGCTGGCCTGGCTGGATTGGTTCGCTCGCCGGCCGGGAGGTCCGAGGCCGTGATTGGCGCGTGATCGACGATTCCCACCGGTCCTTTTATCGGGTTATTTTTGCCTGGATTCCATGCGAGGCTGCGGGGCCGGCGCGACGACCTTGGGCGCGAGGTTGAGGGTTGGGGCGACCTGGGCGGCTTCCTCGGTCGCTCTTCGGAAGACTGCTTCCCAGGCCAGACCGAAGGCGCGGACCTGGCCGGTTGAGGGGCGGCGGCGAGCGGCCTCGCGGGCCAGGCGCACCATCTGCCGGTAGGGCTCGGCGGTGGCCCCGGATCCCAGGTCGCCTCGGTGGGCGTCGAGGTCCGGGAGGATCAGCGTCAGGATCTGGGTCGGCGGCAGCGAAGCGATCGGCCTTTGACCATGATGAATGGCCGAGCGGAGCCGTCCCAGCGAGGGTTGGACCGGCAGCGTGACGGGGGGGAAGGGACGGTCCAGAGTGCTGCGTTGGAACACGGCCTGGGCGATCAACTCCAACTCCAGAACGACCCGCAGGCGGCGCTGGGCCTCGGGCAGCGGGGGGATTGGCGGCGGTGGAGGCGGAGCGGGGACCATCCGGACGGGCGTGATGGGCCGGGGCCAGGGCTCTCGCAGGTCGGCGGCGCCCTGGGCCAGCGCGCAGCACAGGAGGATCAACGCGCCGACGCGGCCGGCCAGTCGAGAGCCGGGGCCCTCGGGGTTTTGGCTCAGGACATGGTCGGCCAGGCCGACCAGGGCCCCGACGATCGCTCCCCCAGCATGGCCGTAGTGATCCAGCGACTTGCGAAGGAACCAGGCGAGCGCCCCGTTGACAACCAGTTGGAACAGGATGATCCCCTTGGCGTAGTCGCCAAAGCGGGTCTTCGACCGCCAGGCGCCGACGCCCAGCAGCGTCACCAGCCCGAAGATGGCCGTGGAACCGCCCCCGCTATGGTTGAGCCAGGGGTCTCGCCCAGCGATCGTCGGCAGGAACGGGCGGCTCAGCCCCGCTAGGGTGTTGCCCAGCCCGCCCAGAACCACGTACAGGGCCACGAATCGGCCGGTGCCATACCAGTCCTCGACCCAGCGCCCCAGAAGGAAAAGGCTGACGAGGTTCACAACCAAATGCAGCAGGCCGTAATGGACGAAGGTGGCGGTGACGACCCGCCAGACCTGCCCCCGGTACAATTCGGCCGAGGTCAAATCACCGAAAAAGTGGGCGGTCGTCGACGAGATTCCACCCCCCAGCCAACTCTCCTGGACCGGTGGGACCACCTGAACGGCGGACATCGCCACGTAGACGACAATCCACAGCAGGCCGATGGCCGTGGTGGCGGGAAAGGTGGTGAACTCCCGAAGAACCCGGCGGAACTTCATGCGCTGACGCCCCGAGAGGCCAGGGTCTCGCGGATCGCCTCCCGGCGGCGGTCGAATTCGGCGTCGCCCAGCGCTGGGGTCAAACCGTCCTGGGACGGCGGTTCCCCTTCCAGGTCCACCCAGGTCTTGCAGCCAGCCTGGGCCGGCGTGACCGGCCATCGCAGGGGTTTGGGGCGTTGGAAGACGCGGACCGTCAGGACCCAAAGGCCCGGTTGTCGGTAGCGAAACCGCCTGGCGACGGTCTCCTCGGTCCAGACGTGGAATGGCTCCAGCTTCGGCAAAAGGTCCGGGTCGTCCAGTCGGGCGACGTCGACCACTCGGGCCAGCGACGTAAGGGGGACAAACGCCTCAAGGTCGTCTGGAGGCTCGGGGGCGTCCACCCTCAAGCCTTGCTGGGCCTGGTGGACCCACGTCGGATAGAGCCAGAAGGCGTCATGTTCGGCGCGGAAGCGACCGGGGCCCTCGGCCTCGTCGATTCCCCCCTTGCGCAGAATCAGGCTCTGGCGGCCGTCGGCCAGGGCGGCGACGACTCCGGCCCACTCCTTGAAGGCGACCGGACAGGCGGGGGGGAGGTTCCCAAGCGACTCGCTGCTCGTCAGCACGATTCTTCCCTGGGGGGACGGAGGGTCAACTCAGCGACGGCAGCCCGGGGGTCCTTCCCTTCGTGGAGGACCCGGTAAACTTCCCGGGTGATCGGCATCTCGACGCCTCGGGCGAGGGCCTGGTGGTAGACGCTTTTGGCCGTGGTCACCCCTTCGGCGACGTGGGGAAGTCCGGCCAAAGCCTCGGCGGGGGTGGCGCCCCTTCCGATGGCCAGGCCAACGGCGCGGTTGCGTCCGAAGGGGCTGTAGCAGGTCGTCACCACGTCGCCCACCCCCGCCAACCCGGCAAAGGTCTCGGGTCGGGCCCCCAGGTCGATGGCGAACCGGGCGATCTCGGCCAGGCCACGGGTCAACAGCGCGGCCTTGGCATTATCCCCAAAACCCAGGCCATCGCAAACGCCAGCGGCGATTCCCAGGATGTTTTTCAACGCCCCCGCCAGTTCCACGCCCAGGGCATCCGTGTTGGTGTAAAGTCTGAGGGTTTCGCGATTTAATGCTTCCTGGACTCGCTCGTTCAACCGCGAATCGGCACCCGCAACGACCAGCGAGGCGGGCAGGTTGCGGGCGACCTCCTCGGCGTGGCTCGGTCCGCTGAGCACGGCGACCGGCCGGGGGCCCAGCGCCTCGACGATGATCTGGCTGGGACGGGCGAAGGTGCCGTCCTCGATCCCCTTGACCACGCTGAGAGCGGGGACGCCGGCGGGAATCTGTCCGGCAATCGCTGTCAGGGTGTTGCGGAGGAAGGCGGTGGGGATGGCCACGACCAGCAGGTCGGCCCCCCGGGTGGCGAGGCCGGCGTCGGCGGTCGGGCGAACTTCGGGCGGCAGCGCCACGCCGGGCAGGTGCCGTAAATTCTCCCGGCGGGTGGCCAGTTCCTCGGCGTGACGGGGGTCGCGGGCCCACAAGGTCACCCGGGGCGCAACGGTCGCGAACAGCATCGCCAGCGCCGTGCCAAACCCGCCCGATCCCAAAACCGCCACCTGATTCATGCGTCGGAGGATAGCACGACGGACCCGTTGGTTCGAGGGGGGGGGCTCGACCTCGCCGCCGTTGACTTGATTCGCCCAGGGGGATCGACTATCCCGGACGGCCCGGTCCCTCCGAATTTGCTTCCCCGACGGAGCCGACGCCCGATGCGTCTCACCCTCGCGTTTCCCGTCCTGGCCAGTTTCTGTCTCGCCGCCTCGTCCCCAGCCCTGGCCGACGAGCCGCGGGTTCCCGACTCGGTATTCTTCAAGGCGGGGATCGCCTTCGCCCAGCCCGGTGGAAAGGAGTTGAAACTCGACCTGGCCCAGCCCCTTCATGGCCAGGGTCCGTTCCCGGCGGTGATCTGCATCCACGGCGGAGGCTTCCGCGCGGGAACTCGCGACGGGTATGACGAGCTGGTCGTCCGTCTGGCCAAGCGGGGGTATGTGGCATTGACGGTGTCGTACCGCTTGGCGCCCCAGGACAAATTTCCGGCGGCGGTTCACGACGTCAAGGCGGCGGTCCGCTGGTTGAAGGCCAACGCGGAGAAGTATCACGTCGACCCCGACCGCATTGGCGTGATGGGCGGCTCGGCCGGCGGGCACCTCGCGCAGTTCCTGGGGGTGACGGCCGACGAGCCGAGGTTTGAAGGGGACGGCGGGAACCCCGACCAGTCGAGCCGGGTCGCCTGCGTCGTCAACGTCTACGGGCCGAGCGACCTGACCCGCTCCTACGGCAAGAGTGTCGACGCGGCGGAGGTCTTGCCACTGTTTTTGGGAGGAGACCTGTCGACGGCGAGGATGGCCCACGTCCTGGCCAGCCCCTTGACCTGGGCGTCGAAGGGGGACGCGCCGACGTTGGACATCCACGGCACCGAGGACAAGTACGTCGCCCACGAACAGGCGGTCTGGATGGTCGACGCCCTGAAGGCCCACGAGGTCGAGGCCGAATTGCTGACCCTGCCGGGCGCCGGTCACGGGTTTCAGGGGGACGACGCCCGCAAGGCCGACGAGGCGATGTTCGCGTTCCTGGACGCTCACCTGAAGCCGGGCTCCACGTCGAAGTGAACGCCAAACGGCGGCCGGGGTTTCTCGCGGGAGATCCCGGCCGGGTTGAAGCGTCTCAGGCCGCCGCGACGGCCATCGTGTCGGCGGTGGACCCGAGGTCGTAGGGGTGGTCGAAGTGGGGGTCGACCCGGGCCGGCAGAATCGTCAGGAGGTAGCGGACAGCGCCAAACGCCTCGATGGCGGCCTCCCGGCGGAGCGGTTCGGAGCTGACGGCGATGACCCAGTGTCGCTTCAACTCGGCGACCAGGCCCAGCGACGGTTCCTTAAGCAGACCATGCCGGGTGGCGACCTTGAGGACCGCGTGGGGGTCGTCGGATCGGGCCGCGATCCGTCGACTGAGCAAGGCTTGTCGCAGACGAGCTTCCAGGGCCCGCCAGGCCTCGACGACGCAAAGGTCGTAATGCTCGCCGGCCAGCAAGGTCGCGGCCTGGTCGAGCGAACGGGCCTCCTGCGCCGCCAGTTGGTCCATCTTCGAGAGCCGGTCCCGTTCGTTGAGCCGGTGCTTGATCCGCCAGGCGACGACCTGCGACAGCAAAATCCAGCCCACACCCAGCCCAACGGCGACCGTCGGAGCGGCCCACGCCACATGAGACACCGCCACCCGACGAGCCAGCGCTGCCGACAGGAACAGCCCTCCGTAGATCGGCAGGACCATCACCGCCAGGGCATACGACGAGTTGCCCGTCCGTTCAAACCACGAATGCGGGCGGTCGTTCAGCAGGGCGACGGCGTACAGGTAGACGCAAAGTCCCAGCAGGGCCGAGGTCAGCGCGTAAGCGTGGAAGACCTTCAAGCGGGCGCCCAGGTAGACAAACCCCAGGTCCGGCGAGCGGTCCAGGAACGGATGCAGGGTAAACAGGGTTCCCAGCAATGCGAGAGCGAAACCGATCTTGAGCTTGGTGAATTCGGTCATCGGGCGAAGCCCTACCGTCCCGCCGAGCGCCACGCCCTCGGGGGACGTGGAAGAAACGTCGGCAAGGGTGGATTCGCCGGCCACGTCGGCGGATTGGAGAATCGTCCCCGGGCTTCGTGGATCGTCAGGGTCGCACGGCGGCGCCGAGGTCGTCGAGGGCTTGCGGGGCGTCCCAGGTCGCCGCGTGGTCGGGTTCCCGATTCGCCAGGACTTGGGCTCGCGCGGGACTAGGGAATTTGGGCAGGGCTCCCCGGTGGCCGAGCATGATGAACACGTCGGAAGGGGCCAGGAGCACGTCAGGCGCGGGGTTCAGCAGGAACGAGCCGTCGTCTCGCTTCAAGGCCAGGATGACGTAGCCCCCGCAGCCCTCGAACTCGACCCGCCCGATCGGCTGGCCCACCAGCGGTGAGTCCGTGTCCAGACGGATTTCCGTCAGCTCCAGGCCGACGCGGCGGAACTCCTCGGCGAGGCGGGCCAGTTCGTCGGCCTCCTTCATCAGCTCCTCGGCCGAGGGGCGGGTAATCATCTGGGCGATCTTGGTCGCGCCGATCAGGGCCGGCAGGACAACCTTGGTCGCTCCGGAGCGACGGAGCTTCTTTTCGGTGGCCGGGGCCTCGGCTCGGGCGATGATCTCGATGGTCGGGTTGAGTTCCCGGGCCGTGAGGGTGATGAAGACGTTGGCCGAGTCGTCGGGCAGGACCGTGGCCAGCACCCCGGCCCGCTCGATGCCGGCGGCCTGGAGGGTTGGCTCCTCCGAGGCGCTTCCCAAAATCGCCAGGTAGCCGGCGCGCTGGGCCTCGCCGACGCGAGACTCGTTGTTGTCGATGACCACGAACGGATGGCCGGCCGCCGCCAGGTCCGAGGCGAGCATCTGCCCGACCCGGCCGAAGCCGCAGATCAAGGCATGACCCCTGAGCTTCTCGATGCCCCTGGACATTCTTCGAGTCCCCAAGGCCCGGTTGATCTCCCCCTCGGCCAGCATCTGCACGAACCCCCCGACGGTGTAAATCCCCGACGAGCAGCCGGCGATGATGACCCCCATCGTGAAAATCTTGAGAGCGGGGTCGCTCAGCGGTTTCGCCTCGCCGTAACCGACACCGAAGACCGTGATGACCACCATGTAAACGGCGTCGAGCATCGACCATCCGGCCACCATGTAGCCAATAATCGCGATCGTGCAGGTCAGTCCGAAGAAGACCGCCCCCGTCAAGATCCGGCGCATCGGTGACCCTTGATCGAGAATCCGCGGTTGCGAGGTCCATCGAACGAGGGAATCTTCCCTACAGGCAAATGCAAGGCCCCGGTCCGTGGCATGAGGACCGGATCGCGTACTCATGATCCCCCAACGACTTGGGGAAACCGACGCGGGCCATGCGTGTTGGCCAGGATCGTCAAGGGCGACGGCTCGGTGGGCATCATCGCAAAAACTCCAGGCAGACGCACGAGGCGTCCCCTTTTGCCTGACCGTCGCAACCGGACCGGGGACGGCTCCTGACCATGCTGAGGGTTGGACCGACGGCGCGGCCGGCGACGATAGGAACGGTGATCCGGACAGATTATGAGCCGCCAGGGGCCCAGGATGGGCCGAACGGAGCGATTGGCATGGAGGTGAACCGGCGGACGGCGCTGGGCGTCCTCGGGGCGCTGGGGAGCGCGGCCCTGGCCTCGGCCAATCCCGAGGCAGCGAGGGCTCAGGGGACGGAAATCCTGCCGCCCTCGGAGTTTCAGCCGGGGGTCCACGGCCGGATGACCGGCGCGGCCGCGGCGGTGAAGGCGTTGTTGTGCGAGCGAGCCTCCTGCGTCTTTGGCGTTCCGGGCGCTCAGAACAATGAGTTCTGGGACGCCATGAAGACCTGGGGATTGCCGTACCTGTTGGTGACCAACGAGGCGTCGGCCAGCGTCATGGCCGACGCGGCGGCGAGGGTCACCGGCGGCGTGGGGGTCTTCAGCGTCGTCCCCGGTCCGGGACTGACCAACGCCATGTCGGGTATCGGCGAGGCGCTGCTGGATAGCGTGCCGATCGTCGGAATCGTCACCGACGTCCTGAGAGGCCCCCAGGCCCGCGTCGGCCAGGTCCATTCCCTGCCCAACGCGGCGTTGCTGCGGCCGATCTGCAAGACGGTCATCGAGGTCCAGCACCAGGGGCAAATCCCGGGCGCCATCCACCGGGCGTTTCAGGTGGCTCGCTGTGGAGAGCCCGGCCCGACCGCCGTGGTTCTGCCCTACAACTTGCTCAACGAGGCGTGGGACTACAACGAGCCGGTCCCCCTGCCCCCGCCCCCGCCGTTCGACGAGGCGGCCTACCGGCGGGCCCTCGCCTTGCTGTCGGATCGTTCCAAACGGGTCGGCATTTACGCGGGACTCGGCTGCGCTTCGGCGACCCCGAGCCTGGTCGCCGTGGCCGAGACCTTGCAAGCTCCGGTGGCGACGTCGGTGAGCGGCAAGGGGGCGATACCCGACGCTCATCCGCTGGCGGTTGGCTGGGGTTATGGCGCGCAGGGGACTCGCGCCGCCGAGCGGGCGTTCAAGGAGGTCGACCTGGTTCTGGCCGTCGGGGTGAAGTACAGCGAGGTTTCGACGGCGAATTACTCGATCCCCCACCACGAGCACGTCATCCACGTTGACGCCAACCCCAACAACCTGGGCCGCAACGTGCCGACCTGCGTGGCGGTCCACTCCGACGCGAAAGTGTTCCTCGACCGCCTGCTGGCCGACGCCCCGGCGATCCGCCGAGCCCCCTGCCCGGCCCTGGCTCGGAAGATCAAGCACGACCGCGACCTGGAGCGATGCTACAACCGGACGCCCCAGGTGACGGGCCCGGGGGTCGACCCGATGTACTTCCTCACGCAACTGCGCCAGATCCTCGGCCCCGAGGAACTGATCTTCGTCGACGTGACGGCCTCGACCCACTGGGCCGCCGAGGCGCTGGAAGTTCCGGGCCCTCGTCGGTATTTCACTCCGGCCAACAACCAGAGCATGGGCTGGGCGATTCCCGCCTCCATCGGCGCCCAGAGGGTGCGCCCCGACCGGCGGGTGGTGGCGGTCACTGGCGACGGCTGCTTCCTGATGTCGGCCCTGGAGTGCTCGACCGCCGCGAGGGCCGGGTTGCCCGTCAAATTCTTCGTCCTGGACGACGGCGGCTATCACTACATGCAGATGCTCCAGGAGCCAACCTTCCGCCGCACCACCGCCACCGAGATCGCCCGGATCGACTTCGGCGCGATGGCCGCCGGGCTGGGCCTGGGCTACAACGTGATCGCCCAGAACGCCGACGTCGCCGCGGGGCTAGGCCGAGCCCTGGCCTGCCCTGGGCCCCTGCTGACCCGCGTGATCGTTTCCTACGAGGGGCGTGAGATCCGCTGGCTCAGCGCCTTGAAGACCACCTACATCGACCACCTTTCCACCGGTCAGAAGGTTCGGATGGGGACGCGGGTCGTGGCCCGCTCGCTGGATCGTCATCCGGTCAACGACTGACGGAACTGGCCGCGAGGGGTCGATCCGGTCGATACCTTGCAGCGGAGTCGTCAGGCGGGTCCCGGACGAATCCGACTGGTTGGACTTTTCGGAATCGGACCGATTGGTAAGATTCCCTCGCCGACCGGGCCCCGCCGAGGCGTCCGGGGGGGGCCGCCAAGGGACTTCAAGGACGAAGCCAGACCCATGACGACCCGGACCAGCGCCGCGCCGACCACCGAATTCACGACTCACGCGAACGGCCCCGCCGTCGCCGACGTCTTTCCGCCGCCCCGAGCCCCCAAGGCCCCATCGGTATGGCGGGAACGTCTGCGAGACGACCGCCATCACCTGCCGAGGTACTGG
This sequence comes from Isosphaeraceae bacterium, assembly GCA_965201075.1. Taxonomy (GTDB): domain Bacteria; phylum Planctomycetota; class Planctomycetia; order Isosphaerales; family Isosphaeraceae; genus CBDAVP01. Next base: position 55,417 of record CBDAVP010000010.1, read on the forward strand.
CCGGTCGTCCAGAACATGGTGGTGCAGGAGCTTCGCGTTCGCTACCACCGATCCATCCTCGGGTTCTTCTGGACCCTGATCAACCCGATTCTGATGATGCTGACCATGACGGCGGTCTTCGCGCAATTTTTCGCGAGGGGCTCCAGTCCGCTGGACTACGCCGTCTACCTGTTCGCGGGCATGCTTCCCTGGAACTTCCTTTCCGGGACGGTCAGCGAGTGCGCATTCTGCATCATTCAGAACGAGGGGCTGATCCGCAAAATCTTCCTGCCGAAGCTGATCTTCCCCCTGACGCGGTCGCTCATCAACCTGACGACGCTGGTGTTGTCGATGGGCTCGCTGTTCGTGCTGCTGATGCCCCTGGGGGCGCGGTTCCACGCCTCGTTCCTGCTCTTGCCGGTGGCGATCGTCCTGTTCGCGGCGTTCTCCTTCGGTTTGGGGCTGATCGTGGCGACGATGAACACGTTTTACCGGGATTGCGGCCACATCATCGGCGTGGTGCTACAGGCGTGGTACTTCGTCACGCCGATCATGTGGAAGCTGGAAACGGGCGGTCCGGTCTCGGGCCGGCTGCGGCTGCTGTTCGCCCTGAACCCGGCGTATCCGTTCATCCGGATCTTCCAGGCCATCATCCACGACGGCGTTTGCCCGGACCTGTCCTTGTTCTTGGTGGCCACCGCCGTCGCGACGGCGACCCTGGGAGTTGGCTATGCCGCCTTCAAGTCCTTTGAAGACAAATTCGTCTTCCGCCTCTGACGCCCGGGCCGACGCCCCGCACCAAGTCCCACCCCGCGCCGCCGAGGCCCTGGTGGAACTGGATCGGGTGTCGCTCAAGTTCGTCAGCTATTACGACAAGAACCGCTCGCTGAAGCGCGCCGCCGTTGACCTGTTGCTCCGTCGAGAGCAGCCTACGCAGGCCTCGGAGTTCTGGGCCCTGCGCGATGTTTGCCTCCGCATGAGCAAGGGCGAACGCATCGGCATCGTCGGCCACAACGGCGCCGGCAAAAGCACTTTGCTGCGCCTCCTGGCGAGGATCTACCCCCCGACCTCCGGCTTCATGAAGGTGCGTGGCAACATTGCGCCTTTGATCGAAATGGGCGCCGGGTTCAACCTTGAGCTTTCCGGCGGCGACAACATCCTGCTCAACGGCGCGATGCTGGGTATCCCCCGCAAGGAGATGCTCGAAAAGGTCGACGGCATCTACGAGTTCACCGGCCTCCGCGAGTTCGCCGAATTGCCGCTGAAGTATTACTCCACCGGCATGCAGGCGAGGCTGGCCTTCGCGATCGCCACGGAAATCGAGCCCGACATCCTCCTGGTCGACGAGGCTCTGAGCGCCGGCGACGCCGCCTTCCTCAGCAAGGCCAAGGGGCGCGTCCACGACCTGCTCAACCGTTCCAACCTTGTTGTCATCGTCTCCCACGACCTGGCCTCCCTGAAGGAGCTTTGCGTTCGGGGGATCTGGATGCACAAGGGTCAGGTCGCGGGCGATGGTCCGATCGACGAGATGGTCGACCGCTACCTTGCCACCACCAAGGTCGAGCCCCAGGCGGCCTGAGGGCGTTGAGTCGTCCGTGGTCCGTGGTCAGACCAAACCGCCTTGAGGTCGGGCCATCGCCTCGCCCGGTCCGGTTTGCGTCTTCTCCGAAAATTCGGACAACTCACGACTTTTCGACAGTCAGGATTCCGATCCCCGAGGAGCCGGAATGAACCAGGACCCTCCGGCCACTGTCTCACCGCGCCGCCGGGTGGGCGACACCGTCGCCATCGGCGGCGACTACCAGCACCGCGCCCTGACCGTCGGCCCGCCCCCCCAGCGGTTCTGGCATGACACGAAGCGTTGGCTCGTTCGCCGCTACCTGCGTCCGACGGTCCTTGACCGCGTGCTGGATGTCGGCTGCGGCTCGGGCGTGGTGGCCGACGCCCTGGCCGAATGCGCCGGCTCGGTCCTCGGAATCGACGGCAACCCCGAGGCCATCGCCTTCGCCTCCAAGCAATTTCGCCGGCCAAACCTGAGCTTCCGTCGGGGACTGGTCGACGAACTCGACCTGCCCGAAGGCGCTTTCGATGCCTGCGTCTGCATGGAATTGCTCGAGCATATCCATCTCGATCAGGGAAAGGCCTTGCTCGACAGCCTCCGCCGGCTGCTGAGACCTGGCGGCCGGCTGCTCATCACCACGCCGAATTACCGCAGCGCCTGGCCGTTGATTGAGTGGGCCCTCGACCGATCGGGCAAGGTTCCCAAACTCGTTGGCGACCAGCACGTCACCTTCTTTACCCCGGGTCGGCTGCGAAGGCTCTGCTCGGAAAGTGGCTGGCGCTCGTTGAGCGAACACACCTGCTGCACCGTCGCCCCCTGGGCCGCCGCCGCGAGCTGGCCTTTGGCCGAGGCGATCCGCCCGGTCGAGGCGCGTCTGCCCTTCGGCACGATTCTCGCCCACCTCGTCGAGTCTCCCGGTGGCGATCGCCCCGCCGTCGCCCCTGACCGAGCCCGACCCCGCCAACGGAAGGCCGTCCTCCCATGAGGCGCGACAATCCCGACGAGTCGGTCGAGCTGAGTGTCATCGTTCCGATGTTCAACGAGGAAGGGAACGTCCGCGCCCTGACCTCGCGAATTGCCGCGGTCCTCGCCGGCCCCTGCCCGTCGTTTGAAATCCTGTTCGTCGACGACGGATCGGCCGACGCCTCGGTGGCCGAGGCTCGCGACCTGGCCGAGTTCGACCCTCGCGTCCAGGTCGTGGCCCTGGCCCGCAACTTCGGCAAGGAAGCGGCGATGCTCGCGGGCTACGACCGCGCCCGAGGCCGAGCCGCGATCGTCGTCGACGCCGACCTCCAGCAACCGCCCGAACTGTTCCTGCCGATGCTGGAACTCTGGCGGCAGGGGTTCGACGTGGTCAACGCCGTCCGCGAGCGCACCGAGGGAATCACCCCCTTGCGCAAGTTCGCCTCGACGGCGTTCTACTGGCTCAACGACCGTCTCACCGGCGTCCACATCCCCGCGCAAACCGCCGACTTTCGACTGATGGACCGCGCCGTGGTCGAGGCCGTCCGCTCCTGCCGGGAAGGCCACCGCTTCAACCGCGCCCTGGTGGCCTGGGCCGGGTTCCGCCACGCCTCGATCCGCTACGTCGCCGCCGACCGCCACGCCGGCCGCTCCCACTGGAACTGGCGACGCCTGGCCGTCTACGCGATGGACGGCATCCTCTCGTTCAGCGTCCGCCCCCTGCGACTGGTCGGCCTGGCCGGCGGCGTCCTCAGTCTTTTGAGTTTTGCCTACCTGACCTTCGTCGCCATCCTCCGCGTCGTCCGCCCCGACCTCGCCGGCGCCGAGTTTGGTTACGCCAGCATCGTGGGCATGGTCGGCCTGATCGGCGGATTTCAGCTTCTGGGGATCTGGCTGCTGGGCGAATACGTCGGGCGGATCTATGAACAGGTGAAGGACCGGCCCGCTTACCTCGTCCGCGAGCCCCGTCCCGCCGACTCCCCACCCAAGCCGCATTTCCGCCTGGGCGCGAACCCCGCCGCTCGCGAGTCGTCCCACGCCGCCCCTTCGGCCGATCAGGCCGAACGACCCCGAGGCTCCCGGAACTGACGAGGAGTTTCCGACCGTGCGCATCGGCATTGATATGTTCGGCGTTCAGTCCCCCGGAAGCCGCGACCGAGGCGTCGGGCGGTTGGGCCGGGGCCTGGTCAAGCACCTGCTCGCGGCGGAACCCTCTCATCAATACCTCCTGTACGCCCATGAAGGGTTCTCCACCGACACCTTCCCGACCGCTCCCCACGCCGAGGTCCGCACCCTCCGCCGAGACCCCGCCCGCAACGAGACGCAGCTCGCCCACGTCATGGAGCGCCTGGCGCGCGAAGACCCCGACGAACTCGACATCCTGCTGCTGCTGAACCCCTTCGAACTCGACGAGGCGTATGGTCCACCGGCCCGCCCGCTGCATGGGCCCAGGCTGGTGGCCCTGATGCACGACGTCATCCCGTTCCGCTTTCAGGAGCATTACCTCAAGCCCGAAGCCTACGGGCGACGGATGTACCGGCACCTGGAACGCCTGCGACGATACGACCTCCTGCTGGCCAACTCCGAGGCGACCCGGCTCGACGTCCTCGACCTGCTGGGCCTTCCCGCCGACCGTGTCATCACCGTCGGCGCCGCCTGCGAGCCCGAGGGACTGACGCCCAGAACCCCAGGGCCGATCGGCGACGTCGACCGCGCCGTCCTCGAAGCCCTGGGCATCAACCGCCCGTTCGTCTTCTGCCTGGGCGGGATCGACTGCGCCGACCGCAAAAACTGGGCGGGGCTGGTCGAGGGGTTTTCACTCCTTCCCCCGGAGTTGATCGACGCCCACCAACTGGTTCTGGCCTGCGCGATGACCGACGACGACCGCCGCCTCGTCCACGAGCGGGCCTTCGCCCAGGGGATCGGCAACCGCCTCCTCCTGCCGGGGGCCGTCCCGGACTCGACCTTGCGGCTCCTCTATCAGCATTGCTCGGCCTTTGCCTTTCCTTCTCGCTACGAGGGGTTCGGCCTGCCGTTGCTGGAGGCGCTGCACTGCGGAGCCCCGGTGCTTGCGGGGGCGAATTCGTCGCAACCGGATGTCATCGGCGACTCTGGATTGCTCGTGAACGTGAACAGCACGACGGAGATCGCCTCGGGGCTCGCCCGGCTCCTGAGCGACGCCCCCCTGGCCGCCTTGCTGCGGGCGAAGGGTCCAGCCCGCGCCTCGACCTTCACTCTCTCGGGCATGGCCAAGGCCACCGCCGCCGCGCTGGCCACCCTGCCCGGCCGCGTTCCCCCGCGCAAGGGCGCGAAGCACCTGCCGTCCCACTGGCGAGACCTTGCGAGATTGAATTCGACCTCGACGTCGACCCTCGCGAACGCTCCGCCCCGCCGGCCGCTGGTGTTCCGCATTCAGGAAGCGACTCGACTCCAGCCCCTCGGCCTGGGAACGGGACACGACTCGCGGCGGGCGACCGCCTCCCGGGTTGACGTGGCCGGACCGACCGGTTTCCAGGCGAACTCTCCCACGCAAGCGGTTACGGCCGTCGCCGAACTGGACGACCCGATCGTCAGCGACACGCATGACCCGAGGCCGAGGCAACCGGCCCCTCCACGCTCAACCTCCCTGGGAGCCCTGCCGTGCTGATCGGGATCGACTTCCTCGGGGTCCCCCCCACCGCCGAAGCTCCAGGCGCCGCCCTCGCGCGGTCGCTCATCCTCGCCGCTGGGCAGGACACTCGGTTCGTGGTGTACGCCCGCGACGACGCCTCCGCCGACACGATTGCCTCGCTCCCTCGCGTTCAGGTTCGTCGCCCCCAGGGACGGACATTGAGCGCCGCGGCCTCCCTGGAACAAATGGTTCAGGACAATCCGGACGGCCTCGACCTCCTGCTGGTCGCCGACCCGTCAAGCCGCCTGAAAGGTTACGCGCTGCCGCCCCGGCCCCTCCACGGCCTGCCGGTCGCGGCCCTGCTTTCTGGGCGGGTTCCCGATCCCTACCAGGTCTCGACCCACGACCCGAATCCCCTCGACCGCCTGCGACAGTATGACCTGCTGCTGGTCAACTCCGAGGCCGATGGCGACCGCCTCCGCCTCCAGGCCCGCATCGCCGTTTCAAGAATCTCGGCGATTGGGGTCGGAGTGATGTCCGACGACTCGCCGACGCCCACGTTGAGTTCCTCGCTGCGCCGGCGGCTCAACGCGTCGGGCCTTTCGGGGACCTTTCTCTATCACGCGGCCAACGAGGTTTGCCCTCGGGAAATCCGCCGGCTCATGGATGCCTATGCCCTCCTGCCCGATTCGCTCCGCCGGTCCCTCCAGTTCGTTTTGACCCTCGGCCCGGACGCCTCGGCCTCGGATTCCGCTCAGGATTACGCCCAATCGCTGGGGCTCGATGATCGCATCGTCCTGACCGGCCCCCTGCCCTCGTTGGCGGTCCGCGCCCTGGCCGCCCGCAGCGCCCTGGCCGCCTTCGCTGCGGATGGCACGGGCTCGATGGCCATTCCGTTGGAAACATTGGCCGGCGGAGCGCCCGTCGTCGCGGTCCGCAACCCGGGGACCGTCCGCGCCCTCGGGACGGCCGGACTCCTGGTTCCCAGCGATGAACCCGCGGCACTCGCCGCCGCCTTCGCCCGCCTGCTGACCGACCCCTTGCGATCGGCCGAACTACGCCGCAAGGCCCTGGCTCGCGTCCGCGGCGTCTCCTGGGACGAACCCGGACGTCGGGCCCTCGACGCTCTGGCCGCCGTCGCCCGCCGGCCGTCTCGGCTGACCCGGGGCCGACCCGACCGGCCGAGGCTGGCGGTCTTTTCCCCCTTCGGGCCCAAGAAGTCCGGTATCGCCACCTACACCACCCGCCTGATCCGCCACCTGGCCTCGACCTACACCATCGACCTGTTCCATGACGCCGGCTACACCCCCGACCCGGCCCTGGCCTCGAAAGAATTCGCCGCCCACGACTACCGACTGTTCGACCGACTCGCCCCGGTGCTGGGCTATCGCGGCATCCTCTACCAGATGGGCAACTCCGGCTATCACCGCTACCTCCTCGAGGTCATGAAGCGCCACCCCGGCGTCACGACCCTGCACGACTTCTGCCTGGCTGGTTACCAGTGGTGGGACGCCCACGACCGGGGTTCGGGGGTGGCCGAGGTCCGCGAGTTGTTCGCCAACGAGGTCCGCCACTCCCACCCCGCCCGCGCCGAGCGTTACCTGGCCCTGCTGCCCGACTGGGATCGCGAGCCCGGCGGAGTCCAGGTGGCCTACGCCAAGCGCGGGCTCCCCCTGAACCGGCGGGTGTTCGAGGCGTCCCAAAGAGTGATCGTCCACTCCCCCTGGTGTGTTGACCAGGCCCGCCGGCTTTACCCCGACCTCGTCCACCGAGCCGTCCGCGTCCCCCTCGGTTCGGCCCTCGCCCGCCGCGACCCCAGCCGCGTCGCCGCCACTCGCGCCCGTTTCGGCATCCCCCAAGACGCCCTGGTCCTGGCCAGCTTCGGGTTCCTGACCAAGGACAAGATGAACAACGAGTCGGTCGTCGCCTTCGCCAACCTCGCCCGAGATGAGCCCAGCGCCTTGCTCGTCTTCGTCGGGCAAGACCTGGAAGGGGGCGAGGCCCGCCAGTTGGCGGAGTCCCTGGGCGTGGCCAACCGCGTCCGGTTCCTCGGCCATCGGCCCGACGGCGACTTTGACGACCTGGTCGCCGCCACCGACCTCGGCCTGGCCCTGCGACGCCCCCCAACTTACGGCGAAACCTCCGCGGCGTTGCTGGACCTGCTGCGGACCGGAATCCCGACCATCGTGACCGACACCGGCACCTTCGCCGACTACCCCGACGGGGTCGTCCGCAAGGTCCGCTGGCAAGCCGAGGGGCTCGCCGGACTGGTCGGGGCGGTCCGCGACCTGGCCCTCGACCCCTCGGCCCGTGAAGCCCTGGGTCGCGCGGCTCAAGATTACGTGGCCGTCGAGCATTCCTGGGAGCGGGCGGCGTCGGAATACGTGGCCGTCATCGAGTCGGCCTTCGCCGAACGTCGCCGCGTCTTGGCTGCCTGATCGGGTCTCCACTTTCCACCACCGCCTTCGAGGTTTTCTGATGAAACGGTTCGTCAAAGCCATCCTGCGAGCCGCCTGGAGAGCCACCGGCCCGATCCGCCGCCCATTGCTCCGCAAGGCCCACGCCCTGATGGTCCAGGCCAGCGCCGAGGCCCTCGCCCGGTCCCCCCTGGCCGCTGAGATCCGCACCGACGCCGCCGCCTCTCGCGACCAGTTTCTCCCCCCCATCCACCGCCACATCGAACAGGCCGCCGAGACCGCCCGCTCGACCTCGGCCGACCTCGACCTGGTCCTCAACGGCATGATTCGCGAGGTCGCCCGGCTCCAGATGCAGGTGGAAGCCCTCCAGGAGACCATCGAAGCAACCTCTCGCCCACTGGGTGAGGATGCTCGAGCGAATGCCGGCGTCCGGGCTCGAAAATTCGCCGGATAGAACGTACTCGCCTGCGTAATGGTGACGTAGGCGAAAAGTTTACGCAAAATTCCCGCGTGTTCGGTCGGTCTTGCACGGTGCGGCTTCCTCCGTATGATGACCGCCCGGTGCCCCGGGTGTCGGCGGGGCTTGCGTTGCGTCACCGGGTCGAGGGAGTGGCCCGCCATGTTCTCACCGAGCCTTGCGTTGGTGGCCGCCCTGCTGGCGTCAACTCCCGAGATCGCGGTCTCGCCCAGCCGGGCCGACCACGCCTCGGCCCCCTGGCAGGCCAGCATCGGTGGGATGGACCGCCCCGGCGAGCGCACCGCCGAAACCCTCAAGCGATACGACGTCGCGTGGGGGTATCGTCGCGACCCCGAAAAAGCGCTTGACGCCCTGGAGCGCGCCGCCCGTAAGTCGCCCGAGCCCGAACTCGTTTTCGCCCTGGCCGAACTCTCGTGGATCGAGGGCCGGCGGCTGGAGCGTCACCGAGACCCCCGGGCCCTGGACCGTTACCTCGACGCCGCCGCCTATGCCTTCGACTTCCTGATGGACCCCGACCCGGCCCTGGCCGCTGGCCGCCAGCCGTCGGACCCGCGCTTCCTGATGGCCTGCCACTTCTACAACGGCGGAATCGACCGACTCGTCCGCGCCGCTCGGGCCGGCGCTGGCGGGTCGATCCGCCCCGAGTCGACCATCCGCCTCAAGATCCACGGGCAGGAACAGGCGCTCCGAGTCGTCCTGGGCCAGTCGTCCTGGGCCGCCGCCGATATCGATGAACTCATGCCCGCCTCCGACTACGTCGTCACCGGCACCAACGGCCGGAACTTCCAGTACGGCCTGGGCGTCCCCTTGATCGCCGTCCGCCGCCGAGAGAAGGGCAAGGAGGCCGAGAAGGCCCCCGCCTCCGACCACGCCTCGCCGGCCGAGGCGTTCTACCCGCCCGAGATGGCCTTCCCCCTGACCGCCTTCCTCACGCCCAACTCCCGACTGCGCGAGGACCCCGCCGACGGCCACCGAGAATGCACTCTGAACCTGGTCGACCCCCTGCGAACCCCCGTCGCCTCCCGAGGCGCCACGTCGATGGCGGTGGAGGCCGACCTCACCACCCCTCTGGCCTACATGTGGTCGCGCACCGACCTCGACCGCTACCGATGGAAGGGCCTGCTCCACCCCGGCGACGCCGGAGACCGCGCCGGCCTGATGCTGCTGCAACCCTACGAGCCGGGCAAAATCCCCGTGGTGATGGTCCACGGCCTGATCTCCTCCCCGTTGGCCTGGATTCCCATGGTCGACGAGTTGCGGCGTACCCCGACAATCCGGGCCCGCTACCAGTTCTTCCTCTACCTGTACCCCACCGGGGCGCCGATCCCGATCGCCGCCGCCGGCCTGCGCGACGCCATGCTCCGCGCCGAGCGCACCTTCAGCCCCGACCGCTCCGACCCCGCCTTCGGCCGGATGGTCTTGCTGGGTCACAGCATGGGCGGACTGTTAAGCCACGCGATGGCCGTCGATAGCGGCAACCGCCTCTGGGCCCTGAGTTCCGAACGGCCCTTTGATACCATCCTCGGCCCGCCCGAGGTCCTGTCCGAGTTGCGTCACTACCTGTTCTTCGAGGCGTTACCGTTCGTCCGTCGGGTGGTGTTCCTGGCCACGCCCCACGGCGGCTCGGAGTACAGCCGCAGGCCCGTCGGCCGCATCAGCGCTGGCCTGATCGCCGAGCCCGACCACATGGCCGACCTCCTCACCCAACTGGTCCGCGCCAACCGCGAAGGCGACAACCTCGACCCCCGCCGGTTCCGCCACCTGCCAACCTCGATCGAGAACCTCCGCACCGACTCGCCCGAGCTCAAGGCCCTGCGCACGATGAAGCCCGGCGACACCGGCGTCCGCTTCCACTCGATCATCGGCGCCCTCCGACCTGGCCCGGCGGAATCGACCACCGACGGCGTCGTGGCCTACCCCTGCGCCCACTTCGACGGGGCGGAATCCGAACTGGTCATCCGCGGCGACCACGGCGTCCAGCGAGTTCCGGAAGCGATCCGGGAAGTCCGCCGCATCCTCCTGGAACACCTGCAAGCCGAGGCCGCCCCCCCCGCCGCCGCGCCATCACCAGTCACGGCCTCGGCCCCAACGCCAGCCCCGGCCGCCACTCGACGATAACCGGGTCCGGGGCGGGGTTCGGCCGGCTCCGGAAGCCGGTTCCACCGATTAGCCGATGGCCCGCTTTGTCCCCTGACCGACCGCGCCGGCGCCGCGGTTCGAGCGGAACCTCGGCCGACGCTTGCCTTCGAAGGCGACCAGGGCCACCAGCGCCGCCCCTCCGAGACTCGGCGCGGTCGCTTCCCAGGTCGAGCCCGGGGCCGGGTTCGCGCTTTCCTCGGTTTCGCCCAACGTCGGGCTGGCGGTGAGGGCCGGCGTCCACGGCCACCCGGCAATGGCGGCGGCGACGGGGTCGGCCATTTCCTCATCGCCCGGAACGGGTTGCGGCGGGAGAGCCGGCGAGGGTGCCGGAGGAGCCGCCGGGGCCTCGTCCGTCGCGGGGTCCAGGTCGGCGGGCGTCTCGGTTGCGCTCGAACCGGCCGCCGGCTTCGATGACTTCGACTCGGACCGCTCGGGAGACTTCGGCTCGACCTTGGGAGCGGGGCGGGCCGAGGGGGCCGCTCGACCTGGGGACAACGGAGACGCCAGAATCGGCTGGGGAATGGCGTTGGCCAGCGACGCCGACGCTGGCGCGGCCGGGGCCGCCACGATCGGCGTCGCCCCGGCGGCTGTCGAGGCCGCCGTCCCGGTCACCGCCACCGTCGCCAGCGTCGTCGGAGGAATCGCGATGTTGACCACAGTCGCCGCCGCTGGGTTCGCATCCGCCGCCGCCGCCGCCGAGGACGACGACGAGGCCGGGGCCGACGCCACGGTGAAACTCAGCGAACCATGGGAAACGTCGGGGAGGTACAGCGACGAAACCACGCCCCCGGACCGTCCCGTCGGGCCCCCGCGAGAGGTGACGGCACCGCTGGAATTTGGCGCGAGCCAGAGCACCGTCCAGAGGTTGTTGGCGTTGCCCACCGAGCCCAGCCCTGTCACCAGGTCGTAGCCGGCCGTCGCGTTGTAGCCGTTGGATCCCGAGGTAATGTCGCGGAAGACGCTCGGGTTCTGGTACATCGCCGTCAGGGCCGTCAGGCTGCTCAGCGTCGTCTTACCGGCGGCGACGCGCAACTGGTTGACGTCGGCGAACAGGCCCGCCCACAACTGCGCCGAGGCGCTGGTGCCACCGACAACCAACCATTGCCCGACGCCCGTGGAGGGCAGGACCGCGTAGATCAGCTCGCCGGTTTGCGGGTAGCCATCGATCGAGACGTCGGGGTTGGTGCGAAACCCGCTCATCTGGGCCGTCCGCTGATAGGACGGCTCGGAGTAATACGCGCTGACCCCGCCCCCGCTCCCATACCAGGCCGACTCAGTGATGACCGTCGCCGAGGGGTTCAGGTAGAACGCGGTGGCGCCGATCGAGACAACATTGGGGGAAATGGCGGGCCAACTGGCGCCATAGGCGGCACCATCATCACCCGAGGCCGCCACGAACGTGATCGGGATGTGGTTGGCCGGAGTGGTGAAGTAGTTATCGTAGTACGACTCGATCGGGAATTCCTGAGTGCCCCAGCTCATCGAAATGACCGAGACGGCCGGATTGGCGCGGGCCGCGGCGACGGCCGCCAGGAGGTCGCCAGGCGCCGCCGTCGCTGCCTCGTAGACCACGATGTTGGCCGAGGGCGCCACCGCGTGGACCCACTCGACGTCCAGGGTCGTTTCCAACGCCCAGCCGTCGTCGGGCTGCGACCCCAAGCTGACCTGGCTAAGGGAGATCGCCGGAAGATTTAGAGCCTTGTCATAAGTCGCCAGGGATTGGGCCAGATACGGGTCGTGATAGGCGTCGACGATCGCCACGGTCTGTCCAGCCCCGTTGGCGATGGACGAATCGATCCCATAGACCAGGTTGACCATCCCCGGCCACAGGAACGTGGGCAGGCAGCGATCGTCCAGGCGCTCCGGGCGCAGGTCGACATCGCGTCGTCGATGACGAAAGCTCATGGTGCGGTCCCGTGGGTGCGTCACGCGGAGGAACGGCGGCGTTCGGTCGAAAGGCGGGTTCTGAAGTCTACACGAATTCCTCTCGTCGTGGGAAGGATGTTTGCGGCCATGCGTCGGCCATCCATCCTCCTCAACCCATACCGCGACCCATCGCCCGATCTTACATGATTGCCCGCAAGAGGATCGGGTTGCGTCGGGTGTTCCCCAAAACGACCCGGTTTCACGGTGAGGGGTTGCGAAAACTCCACGTTGTGGGGTCGTGTCGAGGTGTCAACGAAGTGGCGACGGTCGTCGCGGGGCCTGGTATCATGCGGCCGAGGTCCATTTTCGAGAGGTGCCCATGCCCCCGACGCTGGCCGACCGCCTGGTCGAATTCGCCTTGACGACCCGATTCGAGGACCTGCCGACGCCGGTGGTGGCCGAGGCCAAGCGCAGGCTGCTCGATGCCCTGGCCTGCGCCGCCGGGGCCCTGGCTGAACCGGCGCCGGCGATCGCCCGTCGCACGGCCCTGAAGTTGGCGGGGGCTTCGGGAGGGGGTGGGACGACCTTGATCGGCGGGGGGCGGGCGGCGGCCGACTGGTCGGCCTTCGCCAACGGCGTCCACATCCGCTACCTCGACTGCAACGACACCTATCTGGCGAAGGAGCCGGCCCACCCCAGCGACAACTGGGCCGCGATCCTGGCCGTCGCCGAGTTGGCCAGCGCCGACGGCCCAGCCGCCATCGCCGCCGCGGCAGTCGCCTACGAGGTCCAGTGCCGCCTCTGCGACGCCAACAGCATCCGTGCCCGCGGCTGGGACCACACCACCTATGGCCACCTCTCGGCGACCCTGGCCGCGGCGAAACTGCTGGGGCTCGACCACGAGCGAACCCGTCACGCCCTGGGAATCGCCGGCACCACCGCCGCCGCCTTGCGACTCACCCGCGCCGGCGAACTCTCGATGTGGAAGGGGTGCGCCTTCGCCCACGCCGCTCGCAACGCGATCCTCGCCGCGACCCTGGCCGCCGAGGGCCTGACCGGACCGTCTCCGCTGTTCGAGGGGGACATGGGCTTCTGGCAGCAGGTTTCCGGCCCGTTCAACCTGACCCAACTGGGCGGGCCCGACGCGGGCGACTGGATGCTGCCGAAAACCTCGATCAAGTTCGTCCCGGCCGAATATCACAGCCAGTCCGCCATCGCCGCGGCCTTCGACCTTCGCCCACGTGTCGGCGACCCATCCCGCATCCGCTCAATCGAGATCGCCACCTTCCGCACGGCCGTCGAGATTATCGGCCAGGACCCCGAGAAGTGGCGGCCCCGGACCCGAGAAACCGCCGACCACAGCCTTCCCTATTGCACGGCGGTCGCCCTGGTCGACGGCGAGGTCTCGGCCGCCCAGTTCACCGCCGAGCGGCTGGCCGACCCAGCCTTGCTCGACCTGGTCGCCCGCACCACGGTCGTCGAGGACCCCGAACTCACCAACGGCTACCCCCACGGCATCCCCAACCACGTCCGGGTCACGCTGGTCGACGGTTCGACCCTGGAACGTCGGGTCGACTTCCCCCCCGGGCACGACCAGAACCCCCTGACCACCGAGCAACTGCGGGCCAAGTTCAACGGCTTGACGCTCGAACCCCTCGGCCCCGACCGCTCCCAGGCACTCTGGGACCGTGTCAACCGCCTCGACGCCGACCCCCGTCCTTACGAATCCCTGTCGCTGCTGACTTGCGATTGACGCCCATCCCCGGCGCTGATAGGAACGCCGGCAACCGGCCCACGGCCTCTTCGCAACCGGCCCGACCGTTCGTCTCCACGGAGGGAGACCGCCCATGCTGTTCAACTCGTTCCAATTCGCCTACTTTTTCGCGATCTTGTTCCCCACCTACTGGGCCCTGTCCAGGTTCCATCGCGCCCAAAATGTCCTGCTGCTGGCGGCGGCGTATTACTTCTATGCCTGCTGGGATTACCGTTTCCTCTCGCTCTTACTGATCTCGACGGCGATGGATTACGCTTGCGGTCTGGCGGTCGACCGGATCGAGGCGCCGACCGGGCGCAAGTGGTTCGTGGCCCTGAGCATGGCGCTGAACCTGGGGATGCTCGGATTCTTCAAGTATTACAACTTCTTCGCGGACAGCCTTCAGGTGATGCTTCAGAGGGGCGGCGTGAACGTCCCGATGTGGCATTTGCAGGTGGCGCTGCCTATCGGCATCTCGTTCTACACCTTCCAGTCAATGAGTTACGTCATCGACGTCTACCGACGGGAGATCAAGCCGACCCGCAACTTCCTTCAGTTCGCGGCGTTCGTCTCGTTCTTCCCGCACCTGGTCGCCGGGCCGATCATGAGGCCGACGACCCTGCTGCCCCAGATCGAAAATCCGCGAAGGTTCCGCCTCGAACAGTTCTACCAGGGGGTGTACCTGGTCTTCTGGGGCCTGACCAAGAAGGTGGTGGTGGCCGACAACCTGGCGACGTTCGTCAACGACCTGTTCGGCCGCTGGCAAACGATCGACGGTGGGCTTGCCCTGCTGGCGATCTACGCCTTCGCCTTCCAGATCTACTGCGACTTCTCGGGCTACACCGACGCGGCCCGGGGCATCGCCAAGATGCTCGGCTTCGAGCTGGCCCTGAACTTCAACCTGCCTTATTTCGCCACCAGCCCTCAAGATTTCTGGTCTCGCTGGCACATCAGCCTCTCGTCCTGGCTGCGCGACTACCTCTATATCCCCCTGGGCGGCAACCGCCGGGCCAACGGCCGCATCGCCTTCCGCCTGCTGCTGCTGCCGGTGACTCTCATCTCAGCCTGGTACATCTTCGGGCCGGCGAGGCGCCTGCCCGTGGCCGACCCGGGCAAGGCGATGGCGATCCTGGCGCTGGTCGCCAGCGGACTGTTCGTGGTCCTGCCGATGCGCGATCGGGCGGCCGTGTATCGCAACCTGATGCTGACGATGGTCATCGGCGGGTTATGGCACGGTGCCGCGGGGACGTTCATCCTGTGGGGTTTTTATCAGGGAATCCTCCTGATCGCCCACAGACTGGCCAAGCCCTACCTCGACCGCATCCAGCCGACCGACCCGGTGGACCGGGCCTGCTGGACGGGCCTGAGGATCTTTGTCACCTTCCACCTGGTTTGCCTGGGTTGGCTAATCTTTCGATCCTCCTCGGTCGCCCAGGTTTCGGGGATGCTCTCGGCGATCATCCACCACCCGGCGATTCCCGCTTCGGCCTACATCCTGCCCATCGCCCTGGCCATCGTGCCGCTGATGGTCGTGGAGTTCTTCCAGTACGCCCACGACGACCTCAACGTCATCTTCCGCGCCCCCTGGTACGTCCGCAGCGTCTTCTACACGGCGTGCTTTTACGCGTTCATCCTGGCGGGCAACTTCGGCGGCGGACAGTTCATCTACTTCCAGTTCTGAGGCGAAGGCGGACCCGGGCCTGGGGGTTGGCGGGCCTGGGTTGACCCGAGCAGGGAGTGAGCCGGCCCATGCCCCGTTACGAGGATTATCACCGGACGGTCATCGGTTATCATGGGACTCGCCTTTCAACGGCCCGGAGGCTCGTCCTGGGCGAGGGGTCGTTCGACGCCAGCCAAAATGACGATGACTGGCTGGGCCACGGGATCTACTTCTGGGAATACGCGCCTCAACAGGCGTGGCTCTGGGCCCAGGATCGGTCCCGGAAAAACGGCTGGGACGAGGAAATCGCGGTCGTGGCTTCGATGATCCGGCTCGGGAACTGCTTCGATTTGCTCGATCCCGAAAATGTGAAAGACTTGGGCCGGCTCTACCAAAGTTTCATACAATTTTACGCGGACTCAGACATTCCTCCGCCGACCAACGTCCGTTCGAGTAAACGGTTGAATTGCGCCGTGTTCGAGGAGAGTTTCGATCTCCTTGCAAGAACCGATCAGGAGGTCGACACCGTCCGAGCCGTCTTCGTTCCAAGCGGATCATCCGATCGTTTGTGGAGAGGCAGTGGCATTAACGCGCACGCCCACATCCAGGTCAACGTCCGCAATCGGGCGTGTATTCTCGGCACCTGGCTCATTCGGCCCGATCAGGAGCAAGCTCATGGGCATCGCAGAAAATCGACGAGATGAACTGTCCAACGGCGCTCGAATTCGCCGGGCCGTCGATAGGATCGTGGCCATGACGGATGAGGAGCGGCTGGAGATTCTGGTCAAGGCGGGACGATTCACTCCCGAGGAAGGCGAACGCGCTCGCCGCAACATTGAGGCCAAGAAGCAGGCTCGTTGACGGTTCAGGCCCGCAACGTCTCCACCACCCTGCGGGAACCGTTGGCGGCCCGCGACCGGGCCGCCTCGGACATCGCCCGATACCGCGCCAGATCCTCGGTCGCCCCCGCCGCGCTCTCCCGGAACGCTTCGCGCAACTCCGACCAGATCAGCCGGTTCCAACTCGTCGCGAGGGGACCGGCCGGATCATTGGGCCAGGGGGCGGGCTCGGGTGTTGAGCCGAGGACGAACCCGACTTCGCCGTCCATCCAGTCGCCCAGCGCGGTGTGATCCGGGGCCAGTAGCGGCCGACCTCCCGCCAGCGCCCTAATACTATAAGGTAGGGAACCGTTTTCGGCGCGGCTGGCGGACACCCCAAACGTCAACGCCCGACGGAGCAATTCGGCCCGGTTGGGGTCCAGGTCCTCGGCGATCACGGCGACCCGGCAGCAGTGCGGCTCGATCCGCCAGCTTCGGTATTCGTCGCGAAGGGCGGCCAACGCCTTGGGCCGTTGGTCGGCATCGCCAACCAGTTCGACGACCAAGGTCACGTCGTCGCGGTCACGGAACGCCAGCAGGAACGCCGTCAGCAGGTCTCGGTGATTGTAAGCCGGGTCGAGCGGGTCGACCGCCGCTCCATAAACCACCCCCTCCAGTTCCAAAACCGACGAAGGCGGCGGGGGTTCCTGAGACGCGGCGCGTTCCCGGGCGGCTCGCTTGGCCTGGCCGATCCGGGCGATCGCCTCGGGGTTCAACCATCGGCGGATGAACCGCCAGTAGAACGCCCGCGCGATCTTCAACGCCACGGCCTTCGGCGAGGGGCGAGCGGCGAAGTAGACCGCGACCGCCTTGGCCCGCACGATCCGGTCGATTGTCTCGGGGCTGAGGCGAGGGAAAACCTTCCGATAGACCCGGCTCAACAGTCCCTTGCGCCGTTTCGGCAACGGTTGGGGAGTCGCCAGGACCACCGGGCCGCCCCAAACGACGTGTCGGCAGTCGATCCGCGTCCGGGCATAGGGGTCCCAACCGGGCCGAGCGAAGTCCGCCGGGGTCACCGCGGGGGGAACCACGACGATCTCGGCGAGAACCCCTGCCCTCCGTAACGCCTCGGCGGCGAACTCGCTGGAGGTACGGATCAGGTCCACGCCCTCGCCGGTGCCGGGTGGGACGTCGGGATAGGCCCAGGGAAAATCCAGGACGACCTGGCCGCCGGAAGGGTTGGCGTGGAAGTGCGGTCGCGGCGGGCCGGGGGTGGGTCGGTCGTGGTTCGCGGCCATCGGTTCGAGGACTCCCCGGCTCAGGACGCGCACCCCCTTCTCGAATTCGCGAAAGGGGACGGGCGGGGCAACGTAATCCCCGTCGCCCGTGACGTCAACGCGAACCCGAAGACGCCCCCCGGCCGATTTGCGACGATGAAGGCTCGCCTCACGGACACCCCAGCTTCGCCGGAGATTCCCATCGATGCCCACCCCCGGCGCCCGCCTCCGTGCCGCCTGGACCGACCAGCCCATCATGATCCCCGGCGCCTTCAACGCCCTGTCCGCCCGGCAAGCCCAGCGGCTCGGCTTCCCCGCCGTGTATCTGTCCGGAGGCGCCCTTTCGGCCGGCTGGGCGGGGCTTCCCGACGTGGGTTTGCTGACTCTGACCGAATTCGTCGAGCAGGCCGCCGTCCTCGCCCGGGCCACGACCCTCCCCCTGCTTTGCGACGCCGACACCGGCTTCGGCGAGCCGATCAACGCCGCTCGCGCCGTCGCCCTGTTCGGCGCCGCCGGAGCCGCGGGCGTTCACCTGGAGGACCAGGTTTTGCCCAAGCGTTGCGGACACCTCTCCGGCAAGGCGTTGGTCGAGACCTCGACAATGGTGGCCAAGCTCCGAGCCGCCAGTTCCGCCCGACCCGACCCCGACTTCGTCCTGATCGCCCGCACCGACGCCCGTTCGGTCGAAGGGTTCGACGCCGCCGTCGCCCGCGCCCACGCCTATCGGGACGCCGGCGCCGACATGATCTTCCCCGAGGCCCTGGAGTCGGCCGACGAGTTCGCCGAGTTCGCCCGACTGGTCGACGCCCCATTGCTGGCCAACATGACCGAGTTCGGCCGCGGCCCCCTGCTCGACTTCGCCGACCTCGCCGAGATGGGCTATCGAGCCGTCCTGTACCCCCTGACCGCCTTCCGGGCGGCCATGAAGGCGGCCGAGGAAACCCTCCGTTCCCTGAGAGACCTCGGCCACCAGCGGGCGAGCCTCGACCGGATGCAATCCCGCGCCGAGCTTTATGACCTGATCGACTACCGATCCTGGGAAGACCGGGACCGTGAACTCTTCGGCCGACCCATCAGCGAAGAGCCGTAAATGCCGAGGAACACCCGCGGCTCATGATGGATTGCGGGGTGGTGCCGATCAATGGCCCATCAGGGCACCCCGATAGGCAGGACGTCCCCTTTCCCGACACCGCCCGGTTGAGCTTCCGCCTCGTGGATCTCGAGTATCGATTTCAACTCCTCCCATTCTTTGTCGGAGAGTTGCCGATACCGTTCCGGGATGTAACGCCGATGATGCCCTTGGTCACCGCTACCTTCGTCAGTCACGGAGCCGATGAGAAGAGACCCAGCCAATCTGAAATGAGCGACGAGTTTCCCTTCTCGCGTTGCATTGATGAGGTGAGTTCCGGAATACGGAGTCGTTACTCGAGTCACCCAACCCGTATTGTGAGTATTTATAAAGTTTACGAACCGATTGATTCTTTCCCGATCAATCTTGTGATCTACCGTGTTCGATTCATTATCCACCCGCGTCGCGATCTCGACCGAGTCGATCTGCGTTGGGGTTGGCAGCTTGATCGGAGAAGTGGGTCTGTCGGCCGTGAGACACCCAGGAAGGAGGATGAGGATCGTCGAGAAGCCCATCCTGTACGACTTTTCGCTCAATAGAAATGGTCTCTCGCTCGTCCGCATCGACGGGATCTCCTACCAGATCTCGCCTCCACGGCGGGGGTGATGCCCTGATTGGCCATCGATCGGCACCGCCCTGCAATCCATCACGAGCCTTCCGAGATTCGGCGGCTCCGTCAGCGACGAACCGCCGCCGGAAACGCGGCGACCGGATCGGCCGTCGCCCCCTTGAGGGCCATCCGCGTCGCCTTGAAACTGTAGGGCCGCTGGACGCTATCGACGGCCTCCGCCTGCTCGTGGTCACGACGGGGACGGGCGTCTCCATCGCATTCGAGAGTCAGGCGGTGGTCGCGATCGGGCGTTCCTCAACGGATCAAGGCTCTGCTCTCGGGAAGGACAAACCGGTTCAGGCCGCCAGATCTTCACGGAGCAAGGTCAGCGACTCGGCGTGGGCGTCCAGCAAGATCCGGGCGACGTTGTCCCACGAGAATCGCCGGTCCAGCGGTGCTTTGGGGATTTCCAGCGGTCCGGCGGCGACCCGTTCCCGCCAGGCGTCGTCCAGCGTGGCCGGGTCGCACGGGTCGAAGAAGTGCAAGCCGGGACCGTCGAACTCGACGATCGAGCTATTGCCGCTGGCCAGCACCGGCGTCCCGTGCCTCAAGGAGTCGAGAACCGGGAAGCCGAACCCTTCGTACAGGGACGGGTAGATGGAGACCGCGGCCGTCCGATAGAGGCGGCAAAGCTCGGCGTCGGAGACGACCCCCAGCAACCGGACCTTCCGCCCGCCGGGGGCTCGGGTGACGGCCTTGAGCTGCTTCTTGTCGGTCAGCCAGCCGACCGGGCCGACCCACCACAGTTCCATCTCGGGCGGCAGGGCTTGCGACTTCTGGAACCAGTCCAGCAGGAAGAAGGCGTTCTTGCGAGGCTCCAGGGTCGAGACCACCAGGGCCACGTCGTCTCGTCGGGCGACCGCGCCGGCATGCAGGTGACGCTCGACGCAGAGGCTCGGGCCCGAAGGGGCGACCACGACCCTGGACGGGTCGATGTCGGTCAGCCACGAGGCGTCGGACTTCGTCGACCGCGACACCGCCAGGGCGAGGTCGGCGGTGGGCAGGGCCTTGCTGAAGAAGCCCGTGAAGTGGCCGACGGTTCGCTGGGCGTGGGTCTGCGGCAGGAGCACCGGGGTCAGGTCGTGCAGGATGCAGACCTCGAAGGCGAAGGTCCGCTCCACCGGCTTGAGGCAGCAGTAGACGCCGACGCTGCCCGGGCCGGGATCACCCAGGGGACGCCGCTCGCCCCTCCAGACTTTCTTCGCCCAGACCGCCAGGTCCTGGTCCTGCGACCAGTCGAGCCCGGCCGGGGGGACGATTTCGTCGCCCTGAGCGCAGAACCGCACCGGCCCCCTCGCTGCCAGGGCCAGGGCGAGTCTCGCGGTGTAGCGGCCGATGCCGGTGATGTGCCGGTCGGCCAGCGGCCCGGCGTCCACGAAGATCGACCGGCTGAGGTGAGTCGGCTGCACGGCGCTCATGGCCACCCCTTCCCTGGACGTTGCCGCCTGCTCAAACCAACCCACGAGGCGGGCCCACTCCGTCGGGCGCCGGACCTTACCAGCCCCCCTAGTCTCCGACAAGCCGAGTTGACGAAGCCGCCTCCCCTCGATTCGCGACCTAGGCTCGATACAGTTGCCCGGTCAATTCCCTTCATGCCGCCATCGCCAATGTCCCGTTACCCAGGTGTCCGGTCCTTCGGGCCGGCTCTCGTTGTTTCCCAGAACGAGGAGACAAAGGGATGCATTCATGGGACGAGCCCCGCGAGTGTCCTCGGGCCGATCTGCGTGAGGGTTTCCGGTTTGGGTCGATTCCCAGGCGGTTGACCCCCGACGATTGCCTCCGAACCCGGGACACCTCGGGGCCGGAACTTGAGTCCAATCGACTCGCCTTGGTTCACGAACCGGGAATTTCGGGCATAATTCCTCCAGACGCGAACGCCGACTCAGCCCGGGTGGTGCGAGGCCCCCGGGAACGCCGTCACAACGGCGGAGGCGGGTCCGTATCCCCAACTGGGATCGACCGGCGGCAGCTCACCGGAGGGATGGTGAGGCTGCCCGACGTGCGTCTCGTCTCCAGGTCTGATGAGGTTCCGATGTCACTCCAGGTCGCCCCGAGGGTTGCCGTCCGATTGGTCCCGACCAGCGTCGATTGGGGGACGCCGGCGGAGGAGCCAATACCCCTGGCGGAGTCCGCTCGGGAGCCCGACGCCCTGAGTCTGACCAGCCGTGACATCATGGACGAGGCTCGCCGCCGCCTCGCCTCCAAGGACTATCACTGGGACTGAGACGCCCCCCTCGCTGAACGTGGGGCCGCTCTCCCCGGCCCCCATCCTCTCCCGCCTTGCGTCGGGCCTTTCTCATGACGCCTTCCCCCCCCGGCCGTGTAAGGCACTCGGTGGGGGCGGCGTATCGTTTAGCGACCGGACGCCACGGCCGGGACTCGGCGGGATCGGATTCCCGCCCGGACCCGAGGCGTCCGCACCCGCTCTTCCCATCTTGACCCCACCCCCGGAGACTTTTCCCGTCTTTCCAGGATCACCCCGTCGACGTCCAGGCGTCGAGGGGTGCAAGGAGGTCGTGCGCATGTCACGGATGATGAAGGATTCGACCCCGGGGACCCAGCACGAAACCCGCGCCGCTCGCCGACGCGCCCTGTTGGCGACGCGATTCGCCTGCGAGTCGCTCGAAGGTCGCCAGATGCTGACCGCCGGCCTGGGGTTCGACCCCGCTGGCATCGGCACATTGCTGCCGGTGACCGTGGGCACCAACGACCAGAACGCTCCGGCCGATTCGGGAGACTCGTCCGCCACCAGACCGATGAGCTTTGACCATCAGGTCGCCTCGGATTCCGGCCCCAGCATGGGCCGGGGCCATTTCCCGATGGGCGGAGACCTGAAGGGACCGGGCGTCGGAGGCGCCCTCGGCTCGTCCTCGAGCGACCTGGTGACCGCCCTGCTCGGCGGCTCCGACGCCAAGGCCCCGTCCGGGAAGTTCGGCCCTGGAGGCCAGGTCGCGCCCCAGGGCGGATCCACCACGTCGTCGTCGTCCGCTCAGACCGACTCGGGCTCGCAGGCGATCGCCCAGTTGCAGACCGACCGACAGGCCCTGGTCGCCAAGTCGCAAGTGACCGTGGCGCAACGGACCGCGTTCGAGGCCGACCTCAAGGCCGACGCCGCGGCCGTCACCGCCCAGGCCACGCCGTTGCAGATCGCCCAGTTGCAGACCGACCTCCAGGCCGTTGGCACGACCGGCAGTCTCGACGTCAACACGTTGCTGACCGACCAGGCGGCGATTTTGACGGCGCAGGGGGTGAGCGCCTCGGCGATCACTCAGTTGCAGACCGACGAGCAGGCGATCCTGACCGCCTCGGGCGTCACCGGCGCCGACCTTCAGAAACTGGCGACCGACCGCCAGGCCGTGGAGACGGCCATCAAGGCTCAGGCTCCGACTCAGGCGACAACCTCGACCTCGACGACCACCATCGCCTCGTCGAAGGGTGTCGACCAGCTTCGGACAGATCTCCAGGCCCTGGCGGCCAAGTCGCAGGTGACCGACGCCCAGACCGCGGCCCTGGCCAACGACGCCCAGGCGGTGCGCAAGGAGATCACCAGCGCAGGCGACGCCATGGCCCTGTCCACCTTCCAGAGCGACTTGAAGGCCGCCCTCGGCGGCGGGACGCTCGACTTCTCGAAGCTGCTGACCGACCAGGCGGCGGTCCTGTCCAGCCGAGGAGTGACGCAGGCGACCATCACCCAACTCCAGATCGACGAACAGGCCGCGTTCACCGCCTCGGGGGTCACCCAGGCCGATTTGACGACGCTCGCCAACGACCGTGCCGCCATGGACAAGGCGACCCCGTCCCAGGGCGATTCCGCCCATGAGTCGCTCGGCGATTCCGGCCCCGGCGCGTTCGAGATGCGAGGGGATCGCGGCCAGTCGGGAGACTGGGACGTCCAGTCGTGGGGCGGCGCCCAGTCTGAGGACTTGGTCTCGGGGTCTCGGGGCTTCGGTGACTCGGGTACTGGCGACCGAGGCTTCGGGGGCCGGGATCGCGGCGGGATGTCGGGGTTCGGTGGCCAGAACGGTCCGGTCTTCCAGGGCGGCTCCGGGGGTCGGGATCTGACGGCCAAGTCGTCGACTTCCTCGGCAGACCCCTCGACGACGAGCCCGGCCGATCCGTCGGCGACTCCCGCGACCCCAGACGCCACCGGCACCACCACCACCTCGACGACGACCACCGCGACGCCGACTTTGGATTCGTCGGGCTCGCCCTCGGCGACCCCTTCGGGCCCGGTCGCGGCGGCCTCCACCCCGGGCAGCGTCCAGGGGGCGGGCCATCGGCGCGGGGGTGCGAACCTGAATCGGGGGATGACTCTCGCCCGCTCGACGATGGGCGGCGGCCATGCCTTTGCCCAGGCTCAGACCCACCCGGGCGGTCACGGGACCCGAGGCCATTTCGGCCGTCGGGGCTGACCGACCCCGTCCGTCGTCAAGCGGTTTCGCGGAGGGCGGGCCGGGAATCAACCCGGCCCGCCCTTCTTGTTGATTCCGCCTCGCGGGGGCTCGGATTAGGCCTGGCGAATCCCCCGGCTCTGGAAGAACCCCTTGTAGTAGGCGGATTTGCTGAAATACTGAGGGGAGGTGAGCAGTACGGCCAACTCGCCTTCCTCCCCCTGGTTCAGCACGAGGTTGGTGACGTAGTTCAACAGGTTGGCGTCGGGGTCGGTGGGGGGGCCGTTGACCAGGCCATTGCCGGTGCGGAGGATGCCCTGGCTTTCGTCGGGGATGTAGCGGAACAGGTCGGTGACGGCGACCGCGTTGGCGTGCTCGCTGGTGGCGAGCAAGGTGCCGACGAACGACGCTCGCGACAATCCGGAGTTGAGCCGCTGGACCCAGCCGGCCGCGTCGGAGGCGGCCGGTACGTAGTCGACGATGTCTCGGTAGACCGCCTGGACGTAGGACGTGTTGTTGCTGCCGTTGCGGGCGTAATACTCGTTGCTGGTGGTCAGGCCGAGCAGGATGGCGGAACGGCTGGAGTTGGCGAACCCGGCCAGCCCGCCGGCATCCGCCGCCCGGCCCAGCAGGATCGCGTACTCCTCGGCGATGAAGCGCGTCCGGGCTTCGGAACTGTTGATGATGGTCTGGGCGAACTGCTGGGTCGACAGCCCGCTGTTGAACCGCGAGAGCCACGAGGCGACCTCGTCGGTCGTGGCGTTTCGGTAGAGCAGGTCTCGGTAGACCGAGCGGACGAAACTGGCCGCGGTGTTGGTCGTGGCGTAGTTACCGCCGCTGGAGAGGATGCTGGCCTCGATGTCCTGCTGGCGAGCATCGGCCCGGTAGTCGGCCAGGATCGCCTGGTAGGAGTCGGTGGCGATCGGCTGCCCTGGGAACGCCGTGCCGTAAACCGGCCCGAACGTGTGGGTGACGTTTTCGGGCGAGACAAGGAAGGCGTGGGAGACCGACGTCAACGGAGAGCCCGCCTGCACCTGGGCGAGCCAGTAGGCCAGTCCCTGCGAGTCGGGGGCCCGGCCCAGGATGTCATTGTAGTAGCCGGTGATGATCCCCTGGGCGGTCCCGCCGTGGGCCGTGGCGTACTCCGGAGAGTTCAGCATGTTGGCCGCCTCGTCCTGGAGCGTCCCGCCCGTACCCAGGAAGTTCACGACGTAGGCCAGGCCCGAGGCGTCCGCCGTCCGCTTGAGGTAGCGGGTGTAAAGGGCGTTGATGTCGCGGCTCTGCCCCTCCAGGCTGTAGATCAGTTGTTGGGCCACGAGGGTCCGCGACTCGGAGTTGTTCATCAGCGCCGAGACGAAGGACTGGAACCCGGCGGCGTCGGGGCCCCGGCCCAGCAGGGTGACATACGCCTGGTTGACGTAGGCCTGCTCGAATGGCAGCGATTTCGCTACCGCCACCCCGTTGGCCGAGCGCCGCTGCAACGGCCAGGGGGGCGTCAGACTGGTGGCCGTAAGTTGGTAGACTCCGACCTTGTCGGGCCGGTCGGGGTTGCCCAGCGCGTTCTCGACGAAGGCCAGTTGTAACCCCGTTGATCCGGTGAACTTGCCGATGGCCGGGGTGCCGATGACGGGCTCGGCGAGCTGGATCGTCCAGAGGGTGTTGCCGAAGCGGTCGAAGGCGGTTACCGAGAAGTGGTCGGTGGCGATGACGTCGGGGTGGCCGTCGCCATCGACGTCGGCGATGATTGGCGAGGAGTAGACGTCGCCGTGGCCGCCGACGCCGTTGGGGATGATCTTGCGTCCCCCCGACCAGCCCGGGAGGTCCTGGCCCTGGGCGTTGATGACGTGGACGTAGCCGGCCAGGTCGGTGGCGATGACTTCCAACTGGCCATTGCCCAGGAGGTCGGCGGCGACCGGCGAGGCTTCAAACTCTCGGGCCTGAGAGTTGTCGGCCGAGTGGTAGGGCCAGCCGGGCAGGAGCTGGCCCAGGTAGTTCAGAGCGATCAACTGGTTGCCCGCGGCCCGGGCGCCTGGGTACGACTCGACGCCTCGGAGGTCGTCGGTCAGACCCGTGCCGACGACGATTTCGAGGTAGCCGTTGCCGTAGAGGTCGACCAGCGTCGGCGACGACCAGATTGCCTCGCCGGCAAAGTAACGGGACTTCAACGAGCCCTTATTGCTGAGGATGTTGACCCAGCCACCATCGGCGTAATTGGTGGTGATGGAGAGATTCGTCCGCAGGACGTGGGCGGTGCTATCGCTGCCGAAGACGACCTCGTCCTTGCCGTCGCGGTCGAGATCGCCGACGACGGCGCCGGACTCGATGGAGTCCTCGCCCCGGAATCGCCAGTCGATGCTGCCGTCGAGGTAGTAGGCGGTGACGAACTCGCCAAAGGAGGTGACGACGATCTCGACCTGTCCGTTGCCGTCGAGGTCTCCGGAGGCGAGGGGTCCCGTGACGCCCGCGAGGCCGTTGGGGCCGGTGTTGGGGTCAACGCCCGAGCCCTGGGGCCAGCCGGGCAGAATTTGACCGGTCTGGGCGTCCCAGCCGAAGACGCGGCCGTCCTCGAGGGTGGTGGGGTTGGCCTCGTCGCGTCCCAGGGCGGCGAAGATCGCCTTGCGGCCGTTGGGCATCGTCACCACGATCGGCGTGGCCTTGAAGTTGGCCACGGCTCCGGTGTCGTATTCCTGATACCTGGTCGGGGCGCCGTTGGCGACGACGGTGTAGGCGATCAAGCGGCCGCCGGAGGCCGAGACGATCATCTCATCCTT
The DNA here is from genome assembly GCA_965201075.1 of Isosphaeraceae bacterium. Classification (GTDB taxonomy): domain Bacteria; phylum Planctomycetota; class Planctomycetia; order Isosphaerales; family Isosphaeraceae; genus CBDAVP01. Next base: position 81,840 of record CBDAVP010000010.1, read on the forward strand.
GCCGTCGCCGTTGAGGTCGGCGAAGACCGGCGAGGCGACGAACGGCGTATCGGTCCACGCCCCGTTGGTCGGCAACTGGATGGGTGATCCGGCGATCGCCGCCGGGGCGGTTGCCAGCAAGGCGCGCGGTTCGAGCGCTTCCGCGAGGAGACGACGGCGGGCCATGTTGTCGATCCTGAGGGGGACGGACAGCGGGGGAGCATTCCAAATGTAGGACTTGCGCGGGCTCCTGACAACCAATTATGAGTAAGCTATTTTAAGCGGCTGTTAAAACGCCACCTGGTGATGCGCGGCGAGGAGTCGCGCGTCACCAGGGTCGGAATCGGGAACATTGAGGAGAGGGTCAGTTCTGGGGTGGGGTGGGGGACCGGCGGACCTTCCATTGGAGATCGAAACCGCCGAGGCGGACCGCGCCGTCCCGGAGGACCCGCTTGAGGGATCGCCGCCAGGCGGGGCCCGCGAAGGACGAGGCGGGGCCTCCGGCCTTGTGGGCCACGACGACCTGGCTTTTGGGGAGGACCTGGTCGAGTTGGCGGCGGATGGTGTCGCCGCCGGGCGCGGCCATCAAAGCGCGGAAGGTGGTGTCCCAGGCGTTGAGGAGGGTCGAATCCTCGGGGGCGGGCTCGTACTTGTGTTCCATGCCCAGCGCCATCCGACAGAACCAGTGCATGGACCAGTAGATGCCGCAGTTGTGGCGGGCCTCGATCTTCAAGCCGGCGGCCCGGCAAAGCTGGTCGAGGTGTTCGTGCTGGAAGACGCGGATGTGCAGCGGCTTTTGCCAGTACCAGTCCGGCGCGACGGACTTCAATACCGATTCGGAGGCGGGGTCGGGCACCGACAGGAGGTAGCGAGCGCCAGGCTTGCCGATGCGGACCAGTTCGGCCAGGAATCGGGCGGGGTCGTCGACGTGTTCCAGGACCTCGGTACAGATGACGACCGAGGCGGTGGCGTTGGGCAAGGGGATCGGGTCGGCGTCGCTGACGATTCCTCGGAAGGACCGGGCGGGCACGCCGAGCATCGCGTGGTTGGCCCGCTCGATGAGGATTGGCTCCAGGTCGATGCCAATGACCTCGGCGCCGCGGTGCCCGGCGTAGACGCAGACGACTCCCTCGCCGCAGCCGACGTCGACGACGGTGTCGTCGTCGTGGATCTCGAAGCCCGGGACGTTGATCTGGTCGGGCTTGGGCGGCGCCTCGGCCCCGCCCCGCGCCATGGCTTGGGTCATCGCTCGGGATCTCCGTGAAGGTCAGGGAAACGGGGTGGGCGTCAGGCCGCGCGGCCGTCGGCCCGGGCTCGGTCGGGCAGCATCGCCAGGGCGTGGGCCAGGGCCTCGGCCACGACGGGGGCGCCGGCGTAGCCGGCGACTCGCCGACGGGCCGCTCGGGCTTTCTCGAAGTAGGCGGTGGGGTCGTCGTGGGCGAGGGCGGCACTGGCTCGGTACTGGTCGCGGATGTCGGACCAGACCATGCGGGCCCAGGTGGTTTCGATCCGTCGTTCGGGGTCGTGGGGCCAGCAGGTCGGCTCGGCGTGGCCCCGCAGCGGGAACCCGACCGAGGCGTCGATGTAGTCGGCCATCGAGGTATGCGTCGGCGCCAGGACGGGGCGGCCCGCGGCCATTGCCTGCTGCAACGGCATGCAGGCCCCCTCGGCGCGGCTGGTGTTGATGTAGTAGGTGGAGGCCTCGAACAGGGCCTTCATGCCGGCCTCGTCGAGGAAGTCGGCCACCACGGCCACGCGGCAGGCGTGGCGGATGCCCATTCCCCGGTAGGCGTGTCGCAGGTGGTTGAACTCGTGGACTTCCCTGGTTGGCGAGGTGTTCAGCTTCAGGACCAAGGTCACGTCGGGCCGGTCCTGGAAGGCCAGGAGGAAGGCCGAGAGCATGTCGTGCTGGTTCTTGCGAGGGTCGCTGGCGTTGAAGATGCTGGTGTAGGTCAAGCCTTGAAGGCGCAAGGTCGAGGCCGGGACGCGGGGACGCTCGGGCGGCGGCGGCGGGGGCCTGCGAAGGACCTTGGCCTTGGCCAGTCCCTTGGCTTGGCCGAGTTTCTCCTGGGCCTCGTGGCTGAGCCAGCGACGGACGTGGCCCTGATAGCCGGCCCTGGCCCTTCGCAGGACCGCCCTGGGGCCCAGGCCCTTCGGCGAGGTCGGCCCGGCGGGGGATTCGGCACCCTCGGGCGTTCCCAGGTCGGAGCCGTCCCAGATTTCGTGACGATAGTGAAATTCGTGGACGGCCTTGGGGTCCCACTCGGGCGCGTCGAAGTAGGCCGGGGAGAGGGGGATGGGCATCATCGCCACGGGCCGGCGGATGCCGACGGCTCGTAGACTGCGCTCGGTGAACGTGCAGGGGGCCAGGATCAGGTCGGCGGCGTTGCAGACGCGCAGCCAGTTGGTGCGGATGTCGTGGACGAAGTCGCGGTTGGGGATGTCGGGAAATTCCCAGAACGGTAGCAGGATGTTGGGCAAGGCCGGCGAAAGGTAGGCGTCATGCGGTGGGTGGACGGACAGGTGAACCGGCCGGTAGCCCTGAGCCTCGGCCTTCGCCGCGAGGAACGGCAGGCGGGTTTCGGGCTGGTCGACCAGTTGCCAGGTGCCGAAGCGTTCCAGGACCGGGGCGAGTTCCTTGACCGCGAAGAAGTAGGAGTAGTTGGCCGAGCCCAGGGTCGCGCCGATGTTGCGGGCGCAACTGGTGGTGCCCACCAGGAAGGCGAAGGGCCGTTCCGACAGGGGAGCGCCTGGTTTTGGCGTCGGCGGTGGGGGACTGGTCGTGGTCATCAACGACCTCCGGGGAAGAAGGGTCCGGCACTCATTCGTTCGCGTCCGGTCCGGTCCGGTCGTTCAGGCGGCCCTCGACGACGGGCGAGCGTCGTCCGCTTCCAGCAGCGTGAGGGCCGTTTCCAGCTCGCGGGCCGACACTGCCTGGGAGGAATAGTCGTTGATCCGTCGACGGGCCGCCTCGGCGAGGGCCCGGTAGCGGGGCAGGTCGTGGTCGACGGTCGAGGCGCTGTCGAGGAACTGGTCGCGGATGTCGGACCAGATCATGCGGTGCCAGGAGGTTTCGAACCGCCGCTCGGGGTCGTGCGGCCAGAAGGCCGGCTCGGCGTGGCTGCGCAGGGGGAAGCCGACCGAGTCGTCCATGTAGTCGGCCATCGAGGTATGAGTCGGCGCCAGGGCCGGGCGACCGGCGGCCATTGCCTGCTGGAGCGGCATGCACGCCCCCTCGGCCCGGCTGGTGTTGACGTAGAAGGTTGACGCCGCGAGCAGGTCGAGCATCCCCGCCTCGTCGAGGAAGTCGGCCACCACCACGACTCGGCACTGGTGATCGATGCCGAGGCCCCGGTGGAAGTCCCGCAGGACGTTGAACTCGATCACTTCCTTGGCCGGGTGGGTGTTCAGCTTCAGAACCAGAGTGACGTCGGGCCGGTCGCGGAAGGCGATCAAAAAGGCCGTGAGCATGTCTTCCTGGTTCTTGCGGTTGTCGCTGGCGTTGAAGATGCTGGTGTAGACGAGTCCCTTCAAGGTGAGCGGGGCCACCGGCACCCTCGGCGGCTCAGCCCGCCCGGCCGCGGCTTGAGAGCGCCTGAGGACGGTCGCCTTCGCCGCGGTTTTGACCCGGGCGACCCGCTCGATCGCCTCGTGACTGAGCCACCGTCGGAAATAGCGGTGGTAGCCGAGGCGGACCTTGTGATAGGCGAACCTCGCCAGCCGCAGCGGCGCCGGTCTCCGGGGGGGTGTCGGGGCGTGGGTCGGTTTCGGGTTCGAGGGACGTTCCGCTTCCGAGGTGGGCGGACCGCCCCAGGACTCGTGATGGTAGAGGAACGAGTGGGAGGCGTTGGGGTTCCAGTCTGGCAGGTCGAAGTAGGCCGGGGCCAGGGGGACCGGGACCATCGCGATTGGCCGGCGGACGCCGGCGTCTCGGAGGGCGTCGGCGGTGAAGGCGCAGGGGGCGAGGATCAGGTCGACGGCGTTACAGATGCGCTGCCAGTTGGCCCGCGTGTCGTGGCCGAAGTCTCGGCTGGGGATGTCGGGAAATTCCCAGAACGGCAGGAGGATGGTCGGCAAGGCCGTCGTGACGTAGGCGTCGTGGGGCGGGTTGACCGACAGGTGGATCGGCCGGAAGCCCTCGGCCTCGGCCCTTGCGGCCAGGTAGGGCAGGCGGCTTTCGGGAAAGTCCACCAGTTCCCAGTGGCCGAAGCGTTCGAGGACCGGGATCAAGGCCTTGACAGCGAAGAAGTAGGAATAATTCGCCTTGCCCAGCGTGCCGCGGATGTCCCGGGCGCAGCCGGTGGTGGCGACCAGGAATTTGATCGGCCGGACGGGGCGCGTCGGGGTCGGGAACGGGCTTATCGAGGACATCCATTTCCTCCGAAGGGGCGCGGCCGGGCCGTGGGAGGACCCGGGCGCGCCCGGACCATACCGGGGGGCTTCCGACCCGTCAAGCTCGGCCGAGTGGACCGGCCGATTGATTGCCCAGGGGGTTCTGGTAGGATGGGCCGCTGAAGATCGTCGTGAGTGCCGGGCGCTGGGGCCCGCGACTGACGCGGCGACGCAACCTCCGGGACTTTGTGGATCGGCGGACCCGGCCAGGTCGGCCCGCGTCGTCCCCCCCGGCGCGTCGGAAGCCGAGCAGCAGCGGTCCGGCGCCGACGGTCGGCGGTCGTGGCGGAAAGGGTGGACGCGCGGTGCGACCGGAGGCCATTGGGGTGCTGTGCGGCGTGTTCGCCGGCCTGCTTGTCGGCGGGCTGGGCGCGGTCGCGGCCCTCCGCCTGCTGGGCCGTCGAGGGCTGGGGCTAGCGACCAGTCGCGCCGAGGTGCTGCTGGCCGAGGCCCGCGACCGCGCCGAGGCCCTGGTCAAGGAGGCCGACCTTCACGCCAAGGAAGAGGCGATCCGCCGCCGTGAGGCCCTCGAACGCGAGGCCGACGACTCTCGCCGCGCCGTTCGCGATCAGGAACGTCGCATCGAGAAGCGCAACGACCTGCTCGACGAAAAGCTCGGCCACCTGCACGCCAAGGAACGCGACCTGGACGACACCCGCCGGGCCCTGGCCACCAGCCAGGAGGGGCTGGACCGTCGCCTCGTCGAGGTCGAACAGGCGCTGGACCAGCATCGCCAGACTCTCCACCGACTGGCCGGGCTTGGCCCCGAGGAGGCGCGTTCCACTCTTTTGCGACGGGTTGAGGAAGAGTTGGGCCACGAGATCGGCGGTTTGATCCTCCGCCACGACCAGAGCTTGCGAGAGTCGGCCCGGGTCAAGGCCCGAGAGATCCTGGCCACGGCGATCCAGCGGTTCGCCGCGGCCCACACCGCCGAGACCACCACCAGCGTCGTCGATATTCCCACCGACGACATGAAGGGACGGATCATCGGCCGGGAGGGGCGCAACATCCGGGCGTTTGAGAAGGCCACTGGCGTCGACGTCATCGTGGACGATACGCCCGGGGTCGTCATCGTCTCTTGCTTTGACAACGTGCGCCGGGAGACCGCCAAGCTGTCCTTGGAAAAGCTCATTCTGGACGGACGAATTCACCCGGCGCGGATCGAGGAGGTCGTGGCCGAGACGGTCGAGGAGATGGACGTCCACATCCGTTTGCTTGGCCAGAAGGCGGCGCAGGAGGCGAACGTCGCGGGCCTTCATGAGAAGCTGCACGACTACCTGGGCCGCTTGAAGTTTCGTACCAGCTACTCGCAAAACGTCTTGCAACACTCGATCGAGGTGGCGTACCTGACCAGCATGATGGCCGAGGAGATTGGCCTGGATGGCGCTTTGGCGAGGCGCTGCGGGCTGCTGCACGACATCGGCAAGGCCGCCGACCATGAGATGGAGGGGGGCCACCCAGCCATCGGGGCCGAGTTGACCCGGCGGTTTGGCGAGGGGCGCGAGGTCGTCCACGCGGCTCTGGGGCACCACGACGACCTTCGGCCCGAGACGCCTTATACGGTGCTGGTCGCCGCGGCCGACGCGATTAGCGCCAGTCGCCCCGGCGCCCGCCGAGAGTCGTTGGAAAAGTACGTCCGCCGCCTGGAGGAACTGGAAGCGTTGATCCACGGCTTCCCCGGGGTCGACCAGGCGTATGCGATCCAGGCCGGTCGCGAGGTGCGCGTGCTGGTCGACAGCGGGCAGGTTTCCGACGAAGCCGCCGCCAAGCTCGCCCGCGACATCGCCCGGGCGATCCAGGACCAGTTGACCTACCCGGGCGAGGTCAAGGTCACCGTGCTGAGAGAGACCCGCAACGTCGAGTTCGCCCGCTGATCGGATCCACGCCAGCGGAAGGGCTGTCAGTCGACATGGAACAGGCTGGCCCCGCTGGCCCGGGCGGCGGTTTTGAGCTTTTCATCGAGCGAAGCCAGCGGCAAGCCCCGCCTCAAGGCGAGTTCCAGGTAGGCCGCATCGTAGCTGGTCAATTGATGGGCGCGAGCGAGGCTTAGCGTGTCGGATAAGGCATGTAGATGGGTGACGTCGTCAGTCGTGATCGGCATGGCGGCGAGCGAGGCCAGGAAGTGAGCGGCCTGGGCCTGGGTGGATCGCTTGCGGCGCTCTCCCAAGACCAGAAGATTAGCAACCTCCAGGTGCCAAAGCTGTGGCAAGTAGGCCGTCGTGCTGGCGAGGTGCCGGGCCACCTCGTCGGCATAGTCGTCGCTTTCGTCGTCGAAATACCAGGCGCCGACGATGGAGCAATCCAGCACCAGCCCCGTGAGCGGGCGTGCGGCGACCCCCTTCTTTCGGCTCAACGCCTGCCCTCCTCGATCAACGCCTTGACGGTCAACCGGCCGCCGAGGGTGGGGCCGTGCTGCTTGCGATGGGCGATCATCGCCTCAACGGCCTCGCTCACGGCCTGGCGGTCGGCGGCCCGGGCCGGGACGAGCCGGGCGACGGGCTTGCCGCGTTTGGTGATGGTGATGGTTTCGCCCTTCTCCACCTCGTCGAGCAATCTGGGCAGGTGAGTCTTGGCTTCGTAGGAGCCGACGGATTTCATGAGTTGCCTCCGAGTTGACCGGTCTAGTAGGCTAGTCTACTCCGGACGTGACGGTGTGCCAAGCGGAGGCCCCGTGGCCCGCGCGACCTCGCCCGGGCGATCCAGGACCAGCTCACCTGCCCGGGCGAGGTCAAGGTCACCGTGCTGAGAGAGACCCGCAACGTCGAGTTCGCCCGCTGAACCGCAACCCGGCGGCTCCTTGCGTTTCGACCGGCCGTCTGGCATCCCTCGGGGTTCACACACCCTCGACACCCTGGGGCTGATCGAATGTCGCTCCTTCGTTGGCTCGTCCCGTCGGGATTGGCACTGCTGGTCGCCTCATCGTCGACCCTGGCCGAGCCTCTGACGCTCCACGTCGCCCCAAACGGCGATGACCATTGGTCCGGCGAGAAGGCGACGTCCGACGGCCGTTCCGATGGCCCACTGGCCTCGATCCGGGGGGCGCGCGACCGCGTTCGCGCCCTGCGTCGCGAGAGTCGCGATCCCATGATCGTCCGGATCGCGCCGGGGACGTACCCGGTCATGGAGCCGATCCGGTTCGAGCCGGGCGATGGGTCGGTCAGCTATCGAGCCGAGCCCGGAGCCCCTGTCATCCTCGACGGCGGCCGGCGGATTGAGGGGTTCCGCGCCACGACCGAGGGGCGTTGGGTCGCTAACGTGGCCGACCTTCGAGTCGAGCAGCTTTACATCAACGGCCAGCGTGCTCCGAGGGCCCGGACTCCCGACGAGTTCTACCGATATGTCCTGCGACGCGCCCCGAAGTCGGTCGACCCCGCCGGCCGGACCGCCTTCGTGGCGCGGCCCGGCGACCTGGAACCGTTGAAGGGCCTGACCCCACATCAACTGGCCGCGGCGGAGTTGGTGCTTTATCACTCTTGGGAGGTTTCTCGGCACCGGATCGCCTCGGCAAACCCGGAGACGGGGCTCATCCGCCTGACCGGCCCGGCAACCTGGCCGATCCTCCAGTGGGGAGTGAACCAGCGTTACCATGTTGAGAATGTCCCCGCCGCGCTGGACCGACCCGGCGAGTGGACCTTCGACCCGGACGGCGGCACCCTGACCTATCTGCCACGACCGGGTGAGACGATGGAGAAGACCCAGTTCATCGCCCCCGTCGCCGACGCCTTTCTGACCATCGCGGGCGACCCCGACGCGAGCCGGCTCGTCGAGGGCTTGGAATTCCACGGGCTGACCTTTCAGCACTCGCGATTTCTCCTCCCGCCCGAGGGGCACGGCGACGGCCAGGCCGCGGCGTCGGTTCCCGCCGTGGTCATGGCCGACGGCGCGAGGAATCTGAGGTTTCGCGATTGCCGATTCGAGCATCTGGGGATTTACGGGGTCTGGTTCCGACGGGGCTGCGAGGGTTGTCGGGTCGAGCGTTGCGCCCTGGTTGACCTCGGCGCCGGCGGGGTGCGGATTGGCGAGGCCACGATCCCGGCCCGGCCCGAGCATGTCAACGGTCACAACACTGTCGAGGATTGCCTTCTGAGGCGTCTGGGGAGGGACTTCCCTGGAGCCATTGGCGTCTGGATCGGCCAGTCGTCCGATAACGCGGTCGTCCACAACGATATTGGCGACCAGCCCTACACGGCGGTCTCGGTCGGGTGGACCTGGGGCTACGGACCATCGGCCTGCCAGCGCAACACGATCGACTACAACCGATTGCACCACATCGGCCGAGGCGTCCTGAGCGACCTGGGCGCGGTCTACACGCTGGGGATCTCCGATGGGACCTCGGTCAGCCATAATGTCATCCACGACATCGACTCGTACAACCACGGCGGCGTCGGCGGCTGGGGGCTTTATAACGACGAGGGCTCGACCCATATCCGTCTGGAAAACAACCTGGTCTGGAACACCACGACTGGGAGTTACCACCAGCATTACGGGCGGGAGAACCTCGTCCGAAATAACATCCTCGCCTTCAGCCGCAGCGGTCAGGTCATGCGCAGTCGGGCCGAGGACCACCTGTCGTTCACGTTTGAACGCAACCTGGTGGAATGGTCCGTCGGGCCGCTTTTGACGGGCGTTTGGACCGATCGGCAGTTCCGGCTCGACCACAACCTCTACTTCAACACCAACGGGGCCCCCGTCACCTTCGCCGGGCAGTCGCTGGACGACTGGCGGAAGCGGACCGGCCAGGACGAGCATTCCCGCATCGCCGATCCGGGTTTCGTCAACGCGGCCTCCGGAGATTTCCACCTCCGGCCGGACAGTCCCGCGACGTCGTTGGGGTTCGTGCCGTTCGACCCGTCGGAGGCCGGCGTCCGAGGCGGAACGCCCTGGTCGGCCGAGGCGCATCAAAGGGTCGCCCCGACCCGGTTCGCGCCGTCCCCGCCGCCGATGGTGGTACGGGAGGACTTCGAGCCACCCTGGGTTGCCGAGGGGCCCTATCTTCCCGACGGCGCGGGGGCGGGTCACCCCGATCACATCACCGCCACCCCCGCCGCGGCCTTCCACGGCAAGCAAGGTCTGCGGCTCGCCGACGAGGCGGGCATTTCGCCCGGCTACGACCCGCATTTCTTCCTGCAGCCTCATTACGACAAAGGCATCGCCACCTGTTCGTTCGCCCTGAGAGGTTCCCCGGGGGCGGTCTTTTCCCACGAGTGGCGAGACGGCGCGACCTCTTACCGGGTCGGTCCCTCGCTCTGGCTCCAGGACGGCCACCTGCGCGTTTCCGGCCGCGATCTCATGGATCTGCCCGCCAACGAGTGGGTGCGTGTGACGATACGATGCCGCCTCGACGCCAACACGCCGACTTGGTACCTCACGCTGACCAGGCCCGGCGCCGCCGCCGTCCACCTTACCGGCCTACCCACCTCCGCGGGCTGGAAGTCGGTCGACTGGGTTGGCTTCGTCAGCTCCGCCGAGACGTCCGCGACCGTCGACCTCGACGAATTAAAGTGGAACGATGACACTCCTTGAAAACCAGAACCGTACACCGCCCAAGGGGCGGACGGCTCGGCCCATTACGGCGATGACGGGTCGCATCGCTCGACGGATTCTATCAAAAGTCTTGTGTCAGGCCCTTGCGAGGGGTGGTAAGTTGGTTTAGGTTGGATTGCAGCATGGACTGGTAGCGGACATATCCTCGCCGTCCCCAGAGACCAATCTTCTGGGGTCATCGGTCCCGTCGCGCACCGTTCGTATTCTGACCGTTCGGTCTGCAATCACTTCCGTTCGCTCTAGCAAAAGGAGTTTCTGTCGATGCCATCCATTTCGCGCAAGCGCCGAGGGTTCACGCTGATTGAACTCCTCGTCGTCATCGCCATCATCGGGGTCCTCATCGGGCTGCTACTGCCAGCGGTCCAGGCCGCCCGCGAGGCGGCCCGTCGTGCTCAATGCGTCAACAACTTGAAGCAGTTGGGGCTGGCCGTACATAACTACCAGTCGTCCAACAATGCTCTCCCGGCGAGTTGTATCTACCTAGCGAACTATTGCCAGGGAGGATGGCAGTTCAACTGGACCGCCCGGTTGCTCAACAACCTCGAGCAGTCAGCGCTTTTCAACTCGATCAACTTTAGCTTCGGGCCGAACGAACCCGTCCCGGGCGTGATCGTCGGGCCGAATACAACGGTTGGGTTGACGCAATTGAATGCGTTCATCTGCCCATCAGATAACCAGACCGGGCGATGTCAGACACCTTATGCGGGCTCGAACTACGTCGGTTCCGTCGGCGGCCCAGGCGTAATCTCCCCCTGGTCCGGTACGATTGTTCCGTCGTATAATGTTTGCCCGTACAATCCGACGCCCCCGGGGGGGGTGGCCGCCTGGTGGGGCCAGGAGGCAAATATGGGGACGTTTGGATTGGAAAGCGTCGTGGACGGAACCTCCAATACCGGCCTCTTCAGCGAGCGGCTTCGAGGTATCCCGGGTAATACTCCCGTGGTGATGGGTACGAATCAGGACTCCAAGCGGGGGATCTGGCTAATCGATACCGGTGCGACCCCGCCGGCCTCGGGAAGCGGCCCGTTGGCATTGCAGATGATCGCCACCTGCAAAGCGGTACCGGCTGGGAAGCCGTCGGACCTTTCAAGTTGGAACGGCGGTTGGTGGGATTACGCGTTCCCCTGGCATGTGGTGGTCAACGGTTACAGCCACTTTGGTGGCCCGAACAGCATGACATGCTCGGGCAACAGCGGTGCGGATAGTGCTTGGGGCGGTCGGACAGCCCTGGTACCGCCGACGAGCAACCACTCGGGCGGCGTCAACGTCTGCTTCACTGACGGTTCGGTGAAGTTCATTCGTGATTCGATCAACCTGACGACTTGGTGGGCGTTGGGGACTCGCAGTGGTGGCGAAGTGGTCTCGGCCAGCGATTACTGAGCCGTTCCGGGCGAACTGGCCCGGCCACGATTCCGATGGCCGGGTAGTCTCGAGGGGGGCTTCCTTCGCTCTTCAGCCGACCAAACTCGAGCTCGGTGGGGGCGAGGATGGGCTACCTCCCATCCAATCCCTTCCCTTAGGGAAATTTCATTCTGGAGGTTTCTAAAGTGTCGATAATGCGAAAGTGCATCAGACTGTTGACCCTCTCGACGATCGTCGCGAGTCTGGCCGGCTGCGGCGGTGGGGGTGTGAAGGAAGGGATGCCCGACAACATCCCTTTGAAGGCTGACCAGCCGCCCAATCCCACCGGGATCACCGTCAAGGACTTCAATAAGGCGATGTCAGGCAAGCGCATGGAGGGGGTTCCCCCACCCCCGAAAAACTGATCTCACGGACGGGTCTTGTGTGCCCTCAGCTTGAGATCCCCATGTTGCGAAGGCTGTCCCGGTCCCGCTCTCCGTCGCGGGGTCGGGCAACTTCGTTTTCGGGAGGGTCGTCGTGGCGAGGGGGTTTGCCTGGGTAATCCGATACGTGGTGACGGAGCTGGAAGATCATCAGATTTGAGCTTCGGAGATATTGATCCGAAGCGTGAGATCATCCCGATTAATGCTCCCTCTGGCATCGCAATCTTGCCTTCGCCAGCCTGAAATGATTTGAAGCATCTTGATGACTTATCGCGTGAGAGTATACGACGACTGCCGCATGATCGTTCCTCGGGGTTTGACCCTTTCGGGAATTCTCGGTGGACAATTGGGTCGTGGGGCTGGCTTCCGCGGAGATTTTCTGGAATGCCCCGTCGGAGGTTCCTCCGCCAATGCCGGCTGGGAGCATCATCCCCAATGACATGAACCAGGATGACGCGGCTCAGAGAGTTGCGGCCCAGCATACCCTGCCGCGTATTCTTGCTCTCCACCCAGCGGTGTCCTCCGCCGTCCCGTGAGGTCGAGCCCCCGTCGGACTTCCTCACGGTCTCTTCCGCACGTGGCGGGGGAACTAGGCATTAGGTTTTCGTCTAGGACCACCATCCCCTTCCCTTGATGTCGCTGAATCCTTGGAGGTCACCCTTGTCTCGGCGATCCTGGGTCGTGGCGGGCTTGGTCGCGGGTTTGGCCTGTGTGGGTGTCGGGATGGTCGCGGTGAGTTGGTCGCGGGCCGAGCGGGCCTTTCGCGAGGAATTGGCCGCGGCCACGGCTGACCTGGACGCCGGTCGGACGTCGGAGGCGAAACTTCGGCTGACCCGTTTGAACGACGGGTGGCCCGGTCGGCCCGAGGTTGCCTATCAGTGGGGTCGGGCGGAACTGGCTCGTGGCCGCATGGCCGAGGCCCTGGCCGCCTGGGAACGCGTGCCCTGGAACGCCCCCGAGGGTCCTCGCGCCGCGGTGGACCGGGGGGCGCTGCTGTTCCGGACCGGGCATCACAGCGAGGCCGAGCGGCTCTTGACCCCGGCGTTGGACCTGCCGCCACCGCTTGGGACTGAGGCTCGCTTCAGTCTGAACCGCATCCGACGCATGGAAGGGCGGATGGACGAGGTTCGGACCCTGCTGGAACGGCCGGGTGGGGCTGCCGCCGAGTGGATTTCCCGGTTGGTCGAGCTTTGGTATATCGAACACGGAGGGTATCCGGTCGAGGGAGTGCGGCGAGCCCTGGACGCGGCCGACCCCGACGATGACCGGATCTGGCTGGGCCGGGCCAACATGGCGCTTCGGCTGGGCCGGAACGATGAGGCGGCCGAGTGGCTGGGCCGCTGCCAGGCTCGGCGACCGGAGGATTCCGCCGTCTGGCGAGGGTGGCTCGACTGGTCCCGGGCGGTGGGCGACACCGACCAGGCGCGCCGGGCACTCGATCACCTGCCCGCCGAGGGGTTCGACACGACGGAGGTTCTCGCTCTGAGAGCCTGGTTCGCCTCGGTGCGAGGGGACACGGCCGGCGAACGCGCGGCGCTGGAAAAAGTGGCTGAGATCGGCCCCCGACGCGGCAAGGCCCTGGAACGGCTGGTGGAACTGGCCAAGGCCGCTGGCCAGCCCGATCGGGTCGCCGACCTCCGGCGTCGCAAGGCCCGGGAGGATGAGGCCCTGGAGAGCTACCGGAAGAAGGTCACCGCCGCCGACCCCAAACCCGACGCCGCCGAACTGGCCAGGCTGGCCGAGGAACTGGGACTTCGGTTCGAGGCCCGAAGCTGGGCCGAGATCGCCGCGCATGATGGGTCGGAGCCCGCCCGCGCGATGCTCGCCCGGCTCGATCGGACGCCGCCCCCAGCGGTTCCGTCGGGCCAGACCCTGGCTCAGCGCTTAGCCCTGGCCCAAGGCGAACCCACGACGCCGACGACAGGGGCTCCGTCGACCAGGTCCCTCGCGGCCGACCGCGTCCTTTTGCCAGACGACGCCGAGGGAGCGGGGCTGCGGTTTTCGTTCCAAGATGGCCAGTCCCCCGAACGGCAGTTGCCGGAGTCGATGGCCGGGGGAGTCGGTGTCCTGGACTTCGACAGCGACGGCTGGCTCGACGTGTACGCGATCCAGGGGGGCCCGTTTCCGCCTGACCCCGCCAAGGCCGTCGCGGGCGCGGGGGATCGGCTGTTTCGCAACAAGGGGGACGGCACCTTCGAGGACGCCACGGCGAGGTCGGGGATCGGCGGGTTTCCGGGCGGCTATGGGCAGGGGATCGCCGTGGGCGACTTCGATAACGACGGTCATCCCGACATCTTCCTGACCCGCTGGCGGTCGTATGCCCTGTATCGGAACAAGGGAGATGGCACCTTCGAGGACGCCACCGCACGTGCTGGCCTGGCTGGCGATCGCGACTGGCCGACGTCCTGCGCCTGGGCCGACCTTGACGGCGATGGCGACCTTGACCTCTATGTCTGCCACTACCTGGACTGGGACACCGAACATCCCAAGACCTGCTACGATGCTCAGGCGAAAGTGAACAAGTACTGCGACCCCCGCCTGTTCACCCCCCGGCCCGACCATCTTTTCCGCAACGACGGCGGCCGTTTCGTCGACGTCACGACCGAGGCGGGGATCGTCGACCGCGACGGCCGGGGCCTCGGCGTGGTGGCCAACGACCTCGACGGTGACGGCAAGGTGGATTTGTTCGTGGCCAACGACACCTCGGCGAACTACCTATTTCGCAACCTCGGAGGCTTCCGGTTCGAGGAGGTGGGGCACGACTCGGGCGTGGCGTCGTCGGCCAACGGCAGCTACCTGGCGGGGATGGGCGTGGCCTGCGGCGACCTGGACGGCGATGGGTTGGCCGACCTGGCGGTGACGAACTTCTACCACGAGTCGACGACCTTCTACCGGAACCTGGGCGACGGGGTCTTCGCCGACCAGACCGAGGGGGTGGGCCTGGCCGCGACCAGTCGCCACCTGCTGGGCTTCGGCGCGGGGTTCCTCGACGCCGACGGCGACGGCCGGCTCGACCTCCTGACGGTCAACGGCCACGTCAACGACAACGGTGCCTTCTTCGCCCATGCGATGCCCGCGAGGCTTTGGCTGGGCAGTCCCTCGGGGCGGTTGGTCGAAGCCCTCGTGAGTGGACCCTTCGAGGAGGCTCGCATCGGCCGAGGCCTGGCGGTGGCCGACCTGGACAACGACGGTCGGCCCGACGCCCTGGCCGTGGCGCTCGACCGGCCGCTGGCCTATTTCCACAATCGTTCCGCCGGGGGTCACTCCCTGACCTTGCGGCTGGAGGGAACCCCGTCCAACCGCGACGGCGTGGGGGCGGTGGTCACGCTGGTCGCCGGGGGGCGTCGGCAGGTCCGCTGGCGATTTGGCGGCGGCAGCTACCTTTCGGTCGGCGACCCACGGATTCACTTCGGGCTTGGCGATGCCAAGGTCGCCGACTCGGTGGAGGTTCGCTGGCCCTCGGGCCATGTCGATCGGTTCGACCACCTACCGGCCGACGCGGGCTACCTGGTTCGCGAAGGGGCCGAGGGCCCGTCCCCCCTGACCGGGTTCGTGAAACGCTGAATCAAAGGGATCGGGTTGACGGTCCTTGCCACGACCGGCTGGGCGATGACGACCTCGGCCGGGGGGGCCAGATGTTGGCCGAGCCAGAGGTAGGCCGGCGGCAGGGCGCTTCGGAAGTAGCGGAGTGAGTGCGTGCCGTTGGGGTCGCGGACGGTGGTCACGCTTACGCCTCGCGAGGCCGCCAGCCAGGCGAATGACTCGGCCTGAGCGTCGAAGTTGAAGTTGTCGCGACCGGGATAGCCGACGTAAATCGCCAGCTCTCCGGGTTGCAGGCGGGTGGAGGTCAGCAGGTCGGCGGGGTTGTCCTGGGCGATCCGCGCTTCCACTCCCGGGGGCACGCCGAAGACCGGCTCAATGTACTTCGAGGCTTTGGAGCGGCTCAGGCCGCCGAGGAACTTGCCGATCACCGCGTCCGGGTCGTAACGGGTGCCCCAGCGGAAGGTGGCCGGGTCGAAGTCGGCGAAGTAGTCGTCCTGGACGTTGGTATAGCGCAGGTTCAGCGGACCGGCCAGCGAGGCGACGGCGGAGAAGGCGTCTCGGCGACGCAGGGCCAGGTTCATCGCCCCAAACCCCCCGGCCGAGGTGCCCAGCAGGGCCCTCGCCTGGCGATCGGGTCTCAACGAATACGTCCGCTCCAGGAACGGCAGAATCTCCCCCATCAGGTGGTCGCCGAATCGGCCGTTGGCGCCGTTGATGAAGAGCGAGTGCCGGTCCCGGGGGCGGTTCTCGCCTTTGAGCGTCCCGTCCGGGCAAGCGACGACCAACGGGGGGATCGCCCCGCTGCAAATCAGGTCGTCAATGGCGCGCAACTGGTGGAAGCCGATCAGGGCATGCTCGTCGATGAACGCCATGTGCAGGTAGACGATCAGCGGGTAAGCCCGACTGGGTGAGTATCCCGGCGGCAGATAGACGTACAGGTCGCGAGGCTGGCCCAGAATCGCCGAGAAGATGCGGCGGTCGGCGCCGTGGTTGGAGGTGTGGTCGACGACCCGCCCCGCCAGGCGCGTATTGAATCGGTCGAGGTCGACCAGGTCGCGGAACTGGGCCGACGCGGGGCTCCCCGTCGCCAGCAAGATCCCCATCAGCAGCCCGAGGAAGCCGATTTTGCGCATGGTGGGGGTCCGTCGGCGGCGCATCGGGGCGAGTTGGCGGGCGGCACCCCCTCAGTCTATCGGTGGTGGGGGCCGCCCGTCTCCTGGGAAGTTCCTTGCCGCCCGGAAAGCCGGACGGACGCCCCGCGTCTCAACCGGTCTGGCTGGGGGAGTCGGCGTTAACAAGCGTCGGCACGCGGACCGTGGAGAGTGTCTCGACCTGGGCGGGGTCGATCTTCTGTTTGCGAGTGTACGGCTCCAGGGTCTGGGCCTGGCCCGTGTCGAGGCAGCGGCGGATTGCCTCGATCACGCGGACGTCGCACAGGCCCTCTTCCCCGTCGGGCTCGGGGTGGCGGTCGTGGAGGATGCAGTCGGAGAAGTACTTCGTCTCGCCGCCGAAGTGGTCGGTCGACTTGTACGCCTTTTCCGACTCCTTGGCCCCCACGGTCATCTGGTGTTCGAGCGACTTGCCAAACATGTAGGCCGGACGAGAGGTCAGAGTTCCCTTGGTTCCCACCACGATGTAGTCGTCGTGAGCGTCGCCCCGGTACGAGACGATGAACTGGGCCAGCCGCTCGCCAGGGAATTTCAAGGTGACGCTGACGGTGTCGTCCAGGTCTCCCAGGCCGGAGTTCGGGTCGCGGGCGGCCAGGGCGTGGACCTCGATCGGTTCCAGGCCGAAAAGGTTGCGGCAGGCGTTGATGGGATAGGGGCCCATGTCGTAGACCGGGCCGTCCTCGAAGCCGTTACGGGCTCGGTTGTTGTCGGGCTTCAAGGGTTGCGAGAAGGTCGAGTTGAAGAAGCGCGGGTCGCCGAATTTGCCGCCGCGCAGTTGCTGGATTGCCGCCACGGTCGCCGGCTCGAAGTGGAGGCGATAGGCGATCATCAGCTTTGCCCCGCTGGCCTCGGAGGCGGCGATCATCTTGCGGCAGTCGTCCTCGCCGATGGCCATCGGCTTTTCCAGCAGGACGTGGACCCCCGCCTCCAGCGCCGGGACGACGAACTCGGTATGGCGTTCGTTGGGCGTGGCGACATAAAGGGCGTCGACCAGATCGTCGGCCAGGAACTGAGGGAATTCTTCATAGGAGTACGTCTTCTCCAGCCGGTAATCCTTTTTCAGGGCCGCGGCCTTCTCGGGGTCGCCCGTCACCAGTGCGGCCAGTTCCGAGTTTCCCGTGTGCTTGACCCCGGGCAGGAAATACCCCTGGGCGATCCAGCCGGCCCCGAGCGCCGCGTACCGCACCTTCCGACCCGAGACCGTCTTGGCCTTCATCGCGTGTCCTCCCTTGGAGAGTTCGCCGGACTCGAAGCGGGGCAAGCTGGGTGCCCTGGGCAATCGCCTGGTACTATTCGTTCGCGGAGTCTGGCGACGGCTTGGTGCATCTGGCGTGCCCAGTTAGGGAAGTTTCGTTGTGCTGTTCAGGCGGGGGAAGGGTCGGGTAAGATCGGGGTTTGCGCCCACCGTTGGTCCAGAGTCGGGGATCGCCTGCCGACGATGGACTGGGGGAGTTTTTTCGCATGCTCAATGCCGCGCTCAAGCAGTACGTCACGACGAGGCTGCTCCCGAACGCTCAGACCCCCGGCCAGTACACCGGCGGCGAACTCAACAGCGTCTTGAAGGACCACCGGGAGGCCGAGGGAACGCTCTGCCTGGCGTTCCCCGACACCTACGCCCTGGGGATGAGCCACCACGGCTTGCAGGTGCTGTATAGCCTGATGCACGCCGAAGGGTGGGCCACCGAGCGGGCCTTCACCCCCCTGCCCGACTTCGAGCAACTGTTGAGGGAACACGAGATTCCCCTGTACGGCCTGGAGTCGTTCACCCCTTTGAACGAGTTCGACGTCGTGGGGTTCTCGCTGCAGTACGAGATCTGCTACACGAACCTCCTGACGATGCTGGACCTGGGCCGCATCCCCCTGAAGGCCGAGGACCGCGGGCCCGATGCGCCTTTGGTCATCGCCGGGGGGCCCGGTGCCCAGAACCCGGAACTGCTCGCTCCGTACATCGACCTGTTCGTCATCGGCGACGGCGAGCCGAGCCTGCCAGTCGTCTGCCGGATGTGGAAGGCGATGCAGGGGGATCCGTCGCTTTCCCGGGAGGACAAGCTCGCCCGGATCGCCGCCGCGGTGACGTGGGCCTATGTCCCCCGGTTCTACGCCCCGGAATACGCCGAGGACGGCACCCAGAGCGGCATCGTCCGGCTGCGGGACGACGTGCCGGCGGCGATTCGCCCTTGCACGATCACCAGCCTCGATGAAATTCCCCTGCCAACCCGGCCGATCGTGCCATTCGTGGAGACGACCCACGACCGCATCGCCATCGAGATCATGCGTGGGTGCCCCTGGCAGTGCCGGTTCTGCCAGAGCACCGTCATCAAGCGGCCTCTGCGGTATCGCACCGTGGAAACGATCCTCGACGCCGCGATGCAGAGTTACCGCAACACCGGCTACGACGAAATCAGCCTGCTGTCCCTCTCGACCAGCGACTACCCGCACTTCGAGGAACTGGTGACGCGGATGAGCGAGGTCTTCACCCCCTTGGGCGTGAAGCTGAGCCTCCCCAGCCTGCGGATCACCGAGACCTTGAAGAAGGTGCCGGCCCTGCTGGACGAGGGGCGACGCGGCGGTTTGACGCTGGCGCCGGAGGTGGCCCGCGACGATATGCGCGAGCAGATCCGCAAGCCGATCAACAACCAGGACCTTTACGATGGAGCCGCCGAGGCGTTCCGCCGGGGTTGGCGGCGGGTCAAGCTGTACTTCATGTGCGGCCTGCCCGGCGAGCGGCCGGCCGACCTCGACGGCATCATCGAGATGGCCGAGACCCTGGCCCGCATCGGCAAGGACGTCACCGGCCGCTATGCCGACATCACCGCCAGCGTTTCCAACTTCGTCCCTAAACCGCATACTCCCTACCAGTGGAGCGGGATGCGCGACCGCGAATACTTCCGCTGGGCCCACAAGTATCTGCGGTCGAAGGTCAAGCTCCGCGCGGTGACGGTCAAGACGCACGACATCGAAACGAGCCTGCTGGAAGGCATCCTCACCCGGGGCGACCGCCGCGTTTCGCCGGCCCTGGAAGAAGCCTGGAGGCGAGGCGCCCGCCTCGACGCCTGGCGAGAGCATTTCCAGGCGCAACGTTGGTGGGACACCTTCGCCGACCTCGGCATCGACGTCGCCTTCTACAGCCAGCGAGACCGGCCGGTCGACGAAGTGCTGCCCTGGGACCACATCCACGTCAAGAAGGGGCGTGAGTACCTGGCCAAGGAACAAGGGCGCTCGGTCGTGCAATTGACGGCAATGGCCAGCGCGGTCTGATCGTCCCAGTTCAAGAGAAAGGACGAGCGACATGGCGAGCGTGGCCGAGACCAAGACGCTGCTGACCGCCGAACAGTTCCTCGACCTCAATCTGGGGGATGGGCGGTTTCAACTGGTGCGTGGGGAGATGGTCCAATTGACGTTTCCCAGGGCTTGGCACGGGAATGTTTTGAGCCGGATCGACTTCCAACTCACCCTTTTTGGGCGTCAAACGCGGTTCGGCTACGTCCTCGCGGGCGATTACCCGCTCATAACCGCGAGAGAGCCGGACACCGTTCGCGGCCCGGACATCACATTCTTCAGCCGCGCCCGGCTGCCTGAATCCGCGAGTCGAACCGAGAAGCTGATCCAGATCCCCCCGGACCTTGTCGTCGAAATCGTTTCTCCCGGTAACCGTCGATCCCAGGTTGCGATCAAAGTTGAGGAATATCTCAACGCGGGCGTTGGGATGGTCTGGGTCGTCTACCCGCGGCGGAACGTGGTCATCGTCCACCGGCCCGGCGACGAGCCGCCGATGATGTTCAATGAGACCGACGTCCTCGAAAACCTCCCCGAATTGCCCGGCTTCCGCTGCCCCGTCGCCGAATTCTTTCCTCTCGAGGACTGAACCCTAACCGCCGAGCCGCGTCCCCCAGCAGCGAGCCCCTTCATCATGGCGAAACGACCGTGGAAGAAGCAGTCGATGCGGCTCAACGCCGACCATGAGTGGAACTGCCGGGAGGGGTTCAAGGTCTTCGTCGCCGACCGCGGGGCTGTGCGGTTCGACATTCCCCAGAGCTGGCTGGTGATCCCCGGCGAGGACGCGATCGCCTTTCACGACCGCCAGCCGCCCGACGACGATTGCACCTTGAAGCTGTCGATTCTGAGGCTGCCGCCGGGCGTCGACTGGAGCGTCATGCCCATCTCTCGGATGATCCGCGAGGTTCGCGAGGACGACTCACGCAACATCCTGTCGAGGACCGAGCCGGTCGACTTTCGCCGCGGGGAGACGGACATCTCCTGGGTGGGTGAGACGTACATTGACTCTGGAGAGTGCCGCGTCGCCCACGGCCGGACCCTCCTGGCCCGTCACGGCCTGATCCAGCCGCTCATCACCTTCGCCTACTGGGACGACGACTCCGAACGGGTCGAGCCAGCCTGGGAAGAGGTGGTCCGCTCCCTGGAACTGGGCCGCGAGATCGCCGACCCCCGGCGGGGACGCTGATCGTGTGGCCTTGTGGGAATCGCCGTCGGGGAGTTTCGCCGTGACGATCGGCCCGTACCTGGCCATCGCCCGGCCGGATCATTGGTTCAAGAACGCGTTCATGCTCGCCGGGGTCCTGCTGGCGGCGTTCTACCATCCCGATTTGCTGGGAACCTCGGCGTTGGCGAGGGTGGCGCTGGGGTTCGGGGCGACCTGCCTGATCGCCTCGACCAACTATGTCCTGAACGAGATCCTCGACGCACCCACCGACCGCCACCACCCCTTCAAAAGCCAACGGCCGATCCCTTCGGGCGCGGCGAAGCTGCCGATGGCCTGGGTCGAGTGGGTCGCCCTGGGCGTCTCTGGATTGCTCACGGCGTCGTCGATCAATCGGCCGTTCTTCTGGACGGGCGTGGCGCTTTTGGTCATGGGGATGGTCTATAACGTCCCGCCGATCCGCTCGAAGGATTGGCCCTATGTCGACGTCCTGACCGAGTCGGTCAACAACCCGATCCGCCTGCTGCTGGGCTGGTTTGCCGTCACCACGGCCGAGTTCCCGCCGGTCTCGCTGCTGATTGCCTACTGGATGGTGGGGGCCTACTTCATGGCGACCAAACGGTTCGCCGAGTATCGCTACCTGGCCGACCCCGTCGGCGCCGGGGCGTATCGGCGCTCGTTCCGCCACTACAACGAACAGCGACTGCTGGTGAGCATGCTGTTTTACGCGACCACCGCCGCGCTGTTCCTGGGTGTGTTCATCATCCGCTACCACCTGGAATTGATCCTGATCGTCCCCCTGTTGACGGGGTTTCTCTGCTATTATCTGCACGTCGCCTTCAAGCCCGATAGCGCCGCGCAGAGCCCCGAGCGGCTCTATCGAGAGCGGGGCTTGATGGCGTACCTCGTCGGCTGCGTCCTGGCGTTCGCGGCGTTGATGTTCGTCCAGGTGCCGGCCCTCTACCAGTTCTTCCACGTCCCCCCGTCCCGGGTCGCCCCGCTGTGGAAGCTCGCCCCGACCTCCTCCAGCAGCCCGCGGCCGTGACCCCCCAACCGCGCTGGCCCTGGTTCGCGCTCGCATTGGCCCTGCTCTGGGTTTTCGCGGTGCGCGTGCCCTTGTTGATGAATGCGCGGGCCCACCTGGACAGCGACCTGGCCGTCGAGGGCTTGACGCTGGCCGACGCCGCCGACGGCCACTGGCGATGGCATTACCCCTCGGCCACCTACATGGGCATCCCCCCTTTGCTGCTGTCGTATCCCCAGGGGTTGGTGTGGGGGGCCGACCCGACGACCCTCGCCAGTGGCGGGACGGTAGCCTACCTGGCCGTGGTGGCATTGACGTTCGTCCTGGGCTGGCGGGCGTTTGGGCCGTCGGTGGCGTTGTGGGGACTGGTACCGCTGGCATTCGCCTCAACGGGGACATTGTGGCTCTCGGCCCGGGTCTATGGGGGGCATCTCGCCGCCGCCGCCTGGCACGCGGCGGCTCTGGCGATGCTTTGCGGTTGCGTGGGACGCGGCGGTTGGAAACGCGCGGCGCTGCTGGGTTTCTGGTGTGGGTTGGGAGTTTATGTCGACAAGATGATGCTGGTGACGGTCGCGGCGATCGTCCCGGCCGCGGCTTTGGCCTGGTGGTCGTCGGGAAGGTCGGCTCGCGCTGCCCTGACTTGCGTTCCGGTCTTCGCGATCGCCCTGGTCCTGGGGTATCTCCCGCACGCCGTCGGCACCCGGGTTGACCCGTTCGACAACTACAACGAGCAATTCGAGCCGATCTGGTCCCGCGCCGTCCTGGTCGAACATGCCCGCATCCTCACCCTGGAATGCCTCCCCCGCCTCGTCGCTGGCCACCTTTTGCCGGGGATGCGGGCCGAGACCGAACCCCCTCCCGCGATGCGAAACGCGGCCCCTTCGTCCGACCCGTCGGGCGACCCGCTGGCCTGGGCAACCACCGTGTTCGTCCTGGGTCTGTTCGCCGAGGCGATGCTGGCGATGCTCCGTGGACAGGGCCGGGCCGAGACAGTCGCCGGCCGAGCGACGCGTAGGGCATTGGTGTTGTCGAGCCTGGGAGTGGTCGCCGGTTTTCTCTTGAACCGCAACATCTTCAACTCGGACAACTACCGATACCTGGTCTTCCTGCTGGCCCCCTGGTCGCTGGGTTTCGGCCTGCGGATGGACCGCCTGGCCAAGACCGGGACCGGTGGGCAGGTCGCCGCCTGGGGTCTGGCGGCGCTGCTGGCCCTGGGCTTGACCGTCGACACGGCTCGTTACTATCGACGCTTCGGCTGGCTGGCCCCCGACGGCCGGCCCGTTCGGCAAGTGGTCGCCGACCCGATCCTTGACGCCCTGAACGACCGTCCCGAGATCACCCACCTTTTCGGTGACTACTGGGACGTCTACCGACTGGCGTTCCTGACCGGCGGTCGGGTCCGAGGCGTGCCGTATCCCGGCTACCCCGACCGCTTCCCCGAGATCGCTCGCGGCCTGCCCGGCAACCGCCCTGCCTGGGTGGTCGTCCGTCTGAACGAAACACGAGGCGTCCAGGTCCGGCGGGCGGCGCTCCAGCAAGGGGGGGACGAGGTGGTCCGGTCTGGGTCGGTCGCCTTGCTGCACTGGCCGGTCGAGCGGCGGAGGCCGACCCCGTGACCTGTCGCGACGAGTCGCCCCCCGCCGAATGGTCCCCCGAGCCCCGACGCTGGGGATACTCCGATCTCCTGGCGCTGCTCGTCTGGACCGCCGGAGTTGTCTGGATCTTCGGCAAGGCCGCGACTCTGCGAGAAGCGCTGTTCTACTTCGACGTCACCGAGATCAACTACCCCTATCGCGACTTCCTCGCCGAACAGATCCGCAACGGCCGGTTCGCTCGCTGGCACCCCGGCCTCTACTGCGGCTTGCCCCTGTACAGCGAGAGCCAGGCTGGCTACTGGCATCCTTTGAAATACTTGCTCTACCCGTGGCTGCCGACCTGGAAGGCGTTCAACCTCGACACGATCCTCTCCGTCTGGCTGACGGGGGTCGGGGCGTTCGGCTGGTTACGCCGTCAGGTTGGGCCGGCGGGGGCCTTCACCGGCGCGGTGGTTTGTGGACTGGGCGGGTTCACCTGGGCCCACCTGATCCACACCAGCATGATGAACGCCCTGCCTAGCGTGCCGTTGGCGTTCTGGGCCCTGGAAGCGTCGTGGACCTCGGGCCGATTGCGGGCGGCGGCCCTCGGCGGTCTGGCGATCGCCTGCCAGGTCTTCGCCGGCCACCTGCAAGACACCTTGCTCACCGGCTCGGCCCTGGGGGTTTACACGCTTGCCCGGTTCGCCGGGGCGCGGACCGGCCGCGAGCGCAGGCAGATCCTCATCGCCGCGGCGACCTTGATGGGCCTGGGGATCGCGGCCGCTGGCATCCAGTGGGTTCCCTCCAAGGAGTTGCTCGACCGTTCCCCCCGCGCTGGCGGTTTGAGCTATGACGACCAGGCGTATGGCTCCTGGCATCCGGAGCTTCTGCCGACGCTTTTGGTCCGTGAGGCGTATGGCACCCTGGCCCGAGACACCGACTGGATGGATGGCTATTACCCTTACCACGAAATGAACGCCTACCTCGGGGCCCTGGCCCTGGGTCTGGCCGTGGTCGGCGCCGCGGCCTGGCGGGACCGTTGGGTCGCCGGCTGGATGGTCGTCGGCGCGGTGGGCGCCCTGCTGATGCTGGGTCGCTACACCATCGTCTTCGATCTTCTGAGGCGCGTCCCGGTGCTGGGCAGTTCCCGGATCGCCGTCCGCTATCATCTGTGGATGACGATGGCCGTGGCGGCGCTGGCGGCCGTCGGGGTCGACCGCCTGGCCCGCCCCGGCCGGGTCCGCCTCGCTCCGGCGTTGGTGACCCTGGGCGTTTTGATCGCGATCTCCGCCGTCTTGCTGATGGCGATCTACCCGCCTCTCTGGACCGACGCCCGCAACTGGTCGGGTTCCTACCTCGGTCCCCGTTCCCACGCGCTGATTGAGCAGTTGGCCGGCTCGACGGCTCGCGTCTCGGCGTTGCTGGCCCTGGGCGCCTGGGCCGCGTTTCGAGCCTCCCGAGCGACCGACTCCCGCCGCCGACGGACCTGGGCGTCGGTCTTGCCCTTGCTGGTGATGGTCGACCTGCTGGGCTCTCATGCCTGGGACGTGCCGACGATCGACCCGGCTTACTGGACCAGTCCGCCGCCGGCCGTCCCTTTGATCCGCGACGACCCTCACTCCGGCCGCGTCATGGGCCTGCGAGACAAGGCCGCGGCCGAGCCGGGTTATCTGTCCCGCCCCATCGACTTCTTCCCGGTGCGCGACACTTTGGCCTGGAGCCTGCCGCCGGTCTGGGGTCTGCGATCGGCCTGGGGCGAAACGCCGATCCACGATGCTCGCATCGACGCCTACGCCGACGCGGTTTCGTTTCCCCGGGGTCGCTTCGCCCTGGAAGGCGTTACCCACCTGCTGGCCGCCCGGGGTTTCGCGTCCCGCGACCTCCCGCCCCCGGTTCGCGCCGGCACGGCCAACATCTTGAAGATCCCCGACTCTCTGCCGAGGGCTCGCCTCGTCGGCCGACCGGTTTACGCAACTGACCGCTCCTCCGCCACCAAGATCCTCCGGGCGATCGACCCCCGGAAACGCCTGGTGGTCGAGGACCCGATGCGCCCCCTGCCGATGACCGCCCCCGACCCCGCTGGCGTTGCGACGATCACCCTCGACGAACCCGAACGGGTCGACGTGGTGACCGATTCGCCGTCGCCGTCGTACCTGTTCCTGGCCGACACGTTCGACCCCGGCTGGTCGGCCACCGTCGACGGCCGTCCCGCCCCGATCCGCCCGGCGCAGGTCGCGTTTCGAGCCGTGTTCCTGACCACCGGCCGCCACCTCGTCCGCTTCCGCTATCAACCCGCCGGCTGGGATTTGGGGATGGCTTTGACGGTGGCGGGCGGTCTGGGCGTCGCCTTCCTCATGGTCGTACCGCTCCGTCTTTCGCCGCCAACCACGCTGTCGGGCCCCTCGGGCTGGCCCCGCCGCTGGCCGGTGATCGGCTTGCTATTGCTGGCGGCGATTTTGGCCGTGTCGATCCCAAGCGTCGGCTCCGGACCCACCTTGCGGCTTCAATCTCGCTGGACGCACGTCGTCCACCCCTTCACCTGGGGCGCCGCGATCTCGACGATCAAGCCGCCGCCCCGTCGAGAGTTTTGAAGCCGAGGACGACCCCTCATCAAGGTCGCGATCCGCCGCCCACCTCGACCGCCCGGATCAGGATCTCGGTTGCCAACGTGAGGCCCAGGCTCGCGGTGTCGAGTACCAGGTCGTAGTGGTGAGGGTCGGCCGGATCGACCCGGTACATGGTGCGGGCGAAGCGGTTGTGGCGGCGGTCGAGGTCTCTCGCGGCTCGGCGGGCGGTGCGGGACGAGACGCCCATCCGCTCGGCAAGGCGTTGGGCCCGAACCTTCATTGGCGCGACGACCCTGACCGAGAGGGTTGACTCCCGAGGCAGCAAAAACCCCGCGCCCCGGCCGACGATGACCGCCTCGCCGGCCTCGCCGATCGCCGCCACCAGCTTGGCCAGGTGGTCAAGATACGCTTCCTGAGGGGCGTAATATTCCTCCCTCAGCGGCAGTAACCAGTCCTGGATGGTGCTGGGGGCCAGCTCGTCGAGGCCGCGCACGTTCTCGGCCGGCACTTCCATGCGGCGGGCGATCGCCTCCATCAACTCGTGGTCGTAGACCTTCCAGCCGAGCCGGGTGCCGACCAGCCGGGCCAGCGTTCCCCCTCCGGCGCCCGCCTCCCGACTGACGCAGACGTTGCGGAACCGGTCGACCGGCACGGCATCGTCGGCCTCCTCGACGCGTCGAGCGCCCCGGCCGCCCAGCCAGCGGGCCACCAACCCCGGCCACGCGCGAGCCCTACCCGATGCCTCGGGCGTCATGTCCGCGCCCCTCCCTCGACCCGCTCCCACCATCCCCGAGTTGATTGTAACCTTTACCAACGAAACCCGCCTCCGGACCGGATCGCCAATTCCCGGAAAAATCGAGAACCGTTCTCGTACAACGACTTACGCGACGCGGCGGGCGAATTCTCTGTCGCCGGCACTGCCTTTGCCTTAAGTCCCGACCGTCCGCGACCGACGCAACGCCCACTCAACCCAACGGATGGGAGACGGATATCGCCATGAGGAGCCGACAAAGCAACCTGTTGTGGATGAAGGACCTGCTCGACCACATGACCGCCTGCCACGAGCAACTGCAATGGGCCGCCGACGGGCCAGCCGAGTCGTTCCTGGCCGAAAGCCTCATGGCCGACCTCTCCGAATGCCGGCGCCTCTGCGAGCAAATTCGTACCCCCCGCAAGTCATCCGACCGGGCCCTCGCCGTCGCCTGCTGAGGACGGTCTCACTCGACTCCCCCGGGCCCGCCCTCTACCTATCGACACCCCGACGGCCCGGGTCGACGAAGCCGTGAGAAATCCGCCCCTGAAAGATGACACCCGGACCCCTCCGGTCTGGCGATCCGATCCAATCCAAATTTCTGCTGCGAACGCCCCCGGCGCCGGCGATGATCGGGGCTCCAATCCGTGGCCACTCCACTCTCGGAGCCACCCATGACGACCCGGTCCCACGTCTTGCCGCGCACCCTTCTGATCGTCGCCGCCCTGTCCCTCGGCGCCCACGGTGGGCCACCCAGGCAGGGCCTCACCGCCCCGAAGCGGGAACCGCGTCCCGCCCTGAGGCCAGCGGAGCCCACGACTCCCCAGGGAAAACCCGGCGATCCCAAGGAACTTGAGGATCCGGGGTCTCCCGCCAACCCGGCCGAGAAACCCGAGCTTCCGCCGGCGCCTGCCTCTGGGCCGGGCGAGAGTGGCGAGCTTACGCCGGCGCCGGTCGGACGGCCGGGCGAGATTCCAGAAGAGGGCTCTCCGGGCTCCATCCATCTGGATGGGTATCCCGACTCGCCCGACGCCATTCAGCCCTTGCCGCCGACGCCAATTCCCGACAGCCCACCGCCCCATGAAGGGGCCCCGTTCCTGCTGCCCTATCGCATCCAGCCACCCGACGTAATCCATATTGCGATCCTGCAGGCCGCCCCGGGCCGGCAACTCGATGGCGATCGCCTGATCCGCCCGGATGGGCTTATCAGTTTGGATTTCTATGGGGATCTCGCGGTCGCCGATCTGACGACTCGTCAGGTCAAGGAGAGGGTCATCCTCCATCTCCGTCGCCATCTCACCGACACCGTCCTCGGGCTGGTCAAAATGGACGAGGAGACCGGGGAACCCGTCCGGGATGCCCATGGCAAGTTCGTGGGAATTCCCCTGGCGGATTCCGACTGCGTTTACGTGGACGTTGCTCAATATAATAGTGGAATTTACTACGCCCAGGGGGACGTCGCCTTGCCTGGCCGCTTCCCCTTGACCGGCCACGAATTCGTCCTCGACGCCCTCAACTATGCGGGCGGCCTCCTCCCCACGGCCGAGGAGGCGGACATCCGCCTCGTCCGCCCGGCTCGGGGTACTGCCCCGGGGCGAGTTTACCGCGTCGACCTCGCCGCCATTCGCGACCGGGGCGAGTCGGCGACGAACTATCAACTCTTCTCAGGCGACCGCCTCGTCGTCGGCCGCAATCCGGTTAGCCGAATCTCGGGGCAACTGAACCGCACTTCTGAACCGTTGGTGGTGCTGGCCAACGACATCCGCACTTTCGCCCTGACGATGAAAGCCGTTAACGAGGCGAGCCTCCCCCCCATAACTCCCGCCCAGCGTGACGAATTCGTCCGCCGCTGGACCGAATTTCTCCGCGCCGAGGCCGAGCATCCCGGTGGCCCGGTGCTGGACGAACGGGCCTGGAAGGAATTCCTCGAACGCTTCACCGTGCCGCCAGCCGCTGCGACCCCGCGGCCTTCCGCACCCTGACGCCTCGCGGACCGCGACGCCCCGAGTCTCAGCCGGGGGCGTCGCGTGACCAGATCCGCAACCGGAAGCCCAGCGACTTCGACAACGCCACTATCTCGCCGAAGATGTCGCCGTAGGCCACCGCGACGTGGTTGCTCATGTAGTGGGCCATCACCGACTCCATCGAGCAACCGAGGTCGGCGGCCATGAACGGCCACTGGCGGGTCGTCCCCCGCCACCAACGCTCGCGGACCTCGTCTGGCAACGTGACCGATTCCCCCTGCCCCAGGTCCATCACCAACTCGCCGGTCCGGTCGATCCAGGCGCGGGCCCAGGTGATCGGTCCCGGCAAACTCACTCCCGCGAACGTGCCACCGGGAACTGGGAAATAGCCAGACGGCTGACGATAGCTATGGACCCCGGCCAATGAGTCGACGTCGTGGTTGAAGGCGTAGGCCCCGCACGATCCCGAGTTCAGCAACACCCAGAGCCAACGCCCCTCGTGCATGGCCCCCCAGCGGACGTCGTGGAACATCACCGCTCCGGGCAGCCCCTTCGCCTCCAGAACCCGTTTCATCAGCTCCATCGGCAGGAGGTTCCCCTGGTCGGCCTCCGTCGAGGTCATGACCGCGTGGCCATTTCCCTCGGGCCGCGCGTGCGAGTTCAGCAACCCCTCGGCGAAGTCGCTCGGCGGCAAGAGCTTCAGCAAGCCCAGTTGATACTGCCAGCCCAGGCAGTCGGCGCGAAACTCGTCCATCAGGTCCAGCACCGTCAGGTAGCCGCGTAACTGTTCCTTGGTGGCGTCGGGGGTAAAGTCCTCGGCGTCGGACTCTCCCCAGTGGAACGTCACCCCCTTCGACTGGACGAACGCGAACGCCTCGTCGATCCGCGATTGCGCGATCGACCGGCCGCGCTCGATCAGCCAGGCCTGGTCGACCTTGTGCTCGGCGAATCCAACCTTCGCCAGCAGCCGAGGGCCGAAGTAGCCGTTAATCATCCCCATCGACGTGTCGCCCAGCATCAACGCCAGGATTCGCCGACGACGGATCGCCTCAACCACGCGGTCGGCCACCCTCTGGGCCTCGGGCGAGACCGTCGCCGAGGCGTGCAACTCCCCCTCGTCGTAGGGGATCGTCCCATCGCGGCACCAGGCGTCGAGGCGTTCCATGAAGGGGGCGTCGGCGGTCCAGTCGGGGGCGTCGGTCCAGATCCTCGACGATGACCGGCCGACACTCTCCAGCGACGCGGCCGTGTTCAGCAAGGCGACCAGCCCCGGCCAGGTCCCCGAGAAGTTCGACGCCAGAAGCAGCGGCGAGTCCTTCCCCACCACACCATCGACCGTGTGGGGCGCATAGGCCCAGTGGACGAACACCCCGATGGCCGGGTCGTCGACCGGGCCGAGGCGGTCGATCGCGTCGGCGGGCCGGGTCAGGAAGTCGCCGACCTCGTAAGGTTCGCGGCCCAGGCGTTTCAGGGCCGCGATCAACTGGTCGGTCGCCGCTCGGGCGTGGGGCCGGGCCCACTCGTTGGGCGCCTGTCGGTAATCCCCGGGCCAGAACACGGCGACCTTCTTCGACGACATGGCGGAACTCCGCGGGCGGCTCGCTTGGGATTTTCGGGAAGATTCGCCAGCCTACCAAACGAGCCGGCCGCGCCCATTGGGGCGCGGCCGGCTCGGGAAGTTTCGCCACAAGGCATAGCGGAGTCGGTCGTCCCTTTTCCCCGCAAGGCTTGCTCAGAGGACCGCGCTGGCGCCACTGGTGCGGCTCGAGCCTTCTTCGTCGAGGACGCGGCGGGCGGTCGCGGCCTGGGCGTCGGTGGCCTGGACCGAGACGATGATGTGGCCGTGTTCCAGGCCGGTGGCGTAGTGCTCGGCCTCGTGCTCGGGAATGCCCGCGCCGACCAGGCCGCCGACGAGACCGCCCGAGGCCGCGCCAGCCGCCGCGCCGGTCAGGGCCGCGGCGATGGGTCCGCCAATCAGGAAGGTTCCGATGCCCGGCAGCAAGAACGAGCTACCGACCAGGGCCAGGCCGACCAGCGCGCCCACGCCCGCACCGGAGACCGCGCCGGCGGTCGCGCCTTCCTCGCTCAGGTCGCCCACGCCGGTGGCGGTGGCCAGGCCCTCGCCGGCGACGGTGTCCTTCATCGCCACGCCCAGATGGTCGGCGGAGATCCCCGCATCCTGCAAGCGGCGGATCGCCTCTCGGGCGGCATTCTGCGTCTCAAACAGGCCGACGACGGTCTGCATTGCGAGTCTCCTGGTGGGTCGCGCCAACCCGGTCGGGCCGGCTAAACATGGGGGCGGAGGGGAACGGCCGGAACGTCGGCCAGGCCCCCGGTCGGTGGTCACTCTTGGGCGACACCGCCAGGGGGTTTCTCCTCTGATAGGGGCAAACCTCACGCCAAACCGTCGAAATCATCAACACATTCCGCGAACCCGGACCGGGTCGTCCCTGGGAGGATCGAGCGACCGGCACGCGACTTGCCAAAACCTGAATCGCCCTCCGCCCTTCCTCTCTTTAGGGATTGGACCATGAGCACCGCGCCGCACCTTTCGGCCGCGTCGGCGGGCTTGAAGCATGTCGACGACACGTCTCCCGGCTGGAGTCGCAGGCGGGTGGGCAAGTCGTTTCGCTATTTCGATGCATCCGGAAGGGCGATCCGCGACGAGAACACCCTCGGGCGGATCAAGTCGCTGGTCATCCCGCCGGCCTGGACGGAAGTCTGGATCTGCCCAAACGCGGATGGGCACCTCCAGGCCACCGGCCGAGACGAGCGAGGGCGCAAGCAGTATCGCTATCACCCGAAATGGCGAGCGGTGCGCGACGAGACCAAGTATGGGCGGATGGTCGCCTTCGCCCGCGCTCTTGGGCCGTTGCGCAAGAAGCTGGAGCACGACCTTTCGCGGCCCGGTCTCCCCCGAGAGAAAGTTTTGGCCGCCGTGGTCCGCCTGCTGGAGACGACCTTGATCCGCGTCGGCAACGACGAGTACGCCCGCACCAACCAGTCGTTCGGTCTGACAACCATGAGGGACCGCCACGCCAAGATCGAGGGGGCCACTGTCCGGTTCGAGTTCAAGGGTAAAAGCGGCGTGAAGCATGCGATCCGCCTGGAAGACCGGCGGTTGGCGAAGGTCATCCGTCGCTGTCAGGAGCTGCCCGGCCAGGAGTTGTTTCAGTACGAGGACCCCGACGGTACCCGCCACGACATCGGCTCGGACGACGTCAACGCCTACCTCCGCGAGGCCACCGGCGCCGACTTCACCGCCAAGGACTTCCGCACCTGGGCAGGAACCGTGCTGGCCTCCCTCGCCCTCCAGGAGTTCCAGGCGTTTGACTCGCAAGCCCAGGCCAAGAAGAACCTGTTGAGGGCGATCGAGTCGGTCTCCAAGAAGCTGGGCAACACTCCGACGGTTTGCCGCAAGTGCTACATCCACCCCGGAGTCATCGACGCCTACCTCGACGGCTCGATGATCGCCACCCTCCAGCAAAAGGCTCAGAAAGCGATGAACCGCTCGCTGGCCCACCTGCGTCCCGAGGAGGCGGCCGTCCTCGCCCTGCTCCAGCGACGCCTGGCCCGGGCCCGAGACGAGGCCGAGGCGAAGCCAGCCAGGCGCGGCGCCGCCGGTTGACGCGGGGTCGATCAGTCCGCCGGGTTGCGTCGCAGCCGTTCGGCCCAGACGGCGACCCGGCGGGCCAGTCGCGTCTCGCAAACCTCCAGGGTCGGCCCGCTGGCAAAGACCGTGACCACTGGCTCGCCCGCCGAGAACCGCTCTCCCGGCCAGGGAAGATCGGCTAGACGGGGCCAGCCCTCGCCGTTTCGCAGCGGATGGGTCGGGAAGCGACAAGAGGCCGGGGCCAGGATGAACGCCTTGCCGATGCAACGGCCGTTGGGGGGCCGGACCCGTCGCGGTCGCAGGCGCTTGGCCAGTACGGGGTCGAAAGCGCGGGCATGCTCGGCCAGGAAGGACCGTCCCGTCGCCCTCTCGAGGACTTCCATCGACGCGGTGTAACGCGGATTGATCTCGACCGGCCAGGGCCAGCCGTCCCTCCAGATCAGGTCGACGCCAAACAGGCCCATCAGGCCAAACGCCGAGGCGAACGCCAGGCCCATCCGACCGATCCGCTCGGTCTCTTCCTCGTCCAGTGGCCAGGGGCCCAGGCTCCCCCGATAGGCAAACCCCCTCGGCCCGCCGTGAAGCTGGCGGCTGATCCCCAGGAACTCGGCCCGACCATCCTTCGCCACGAACGCGGCGGCCAGGCTCGGTCCTTCGATCTTCTCTTGATAGTAAGCGGGCCATACGGGAGTTTCCGAGTCCTCCCGCCAGGATCGAATGCGCCGGCCCCCGGCCGAGGACAGCGGCTTGACGAGCCACGACCCCTCCTTCGGCACCCCCCGCGAGGAATAACGCACTCCCGGGCCCGGCAACCCCGCGCGGACGAGCACGTCGGCCACGGCGACGGGGTCGCGCACGCCTCTCAAGATCCAGCCGGGGTTCCCCCAAAGCGGGCGGACCGAGGCGATCCGGTCGACCAGGCCAGGGTGGTTTTCGAGGGCCCCGGTATAGCACCAGGGGCCTGGCGGACCGTCGGCGACGACGGCCAACAATCCTTCGGGATACTCCCCCGGGGCGACTCGACGGATGGGGTCGGCGGCGTGGTGGGTGTCGACGTCGGCGAAAAGGTCGGCCGTCGCCGGCCGCAGCCCCGCCCGGGCGGCCGACTGCGCGGCGGCCCGGGCACTAGCCCCGACGATGTGCAAGGAGGGGCGTTGGCTCAAGGCATCACTCGACGACAGTCATCTCGGTCGGGGTGATCTCCATCTTCCCGTCGACGTCCTTGACCTCGCCAGTCACCTTGATCTTCTTGGTCTCCTTGCAGACGTTCTTGTGGAACGCCTTGGAGACGTCATTGTGGGTGATGTAGTAGGTGGTTTCCTTGCCACCATCCTCAACGATCACCACGTTCTGACAGGAATCGGTCTCACCCAGAGCACACTTGGCGCACTTGCCGTCACCAGTCAAGGTCTTCGTCTCGGCGGCGAAGGCCAGGCCGAAGCCGGACAACAGGACGGTCGCGGCCAGCACGGACAGGAGCTTTCGCATCTTCATTCTCCTGGACACTCACCGGAAGGTCAGGGAACACGGCCCGCCATTGAACCACGACCCCGCCCCCGAAACAACCGAAACCCCGGCTTGGGGCACCGGTCGACACCATCCCTTGCTTGCGAATCCTGGGCCCGAACCCTCAACGCAGCCGCAACTTCAGCAGGTCGTCGGCAACGATCCGGACGGCCCTGGCCTCCAGGATGGTCGGGGTCATCGGCGCGGGGATGACCCGGCCCCCCAGTTCGACCGGCCGGTGAATGGCCAGCCAAGCGACCATCTCGGCGGCGACCTCGGGCCCAACTTCCTTCCCCTCGGCGAACGCCTCGTTGAATCGGGGCAGCCAGCGACGCCCCTCCGGCCCGTCCAGCAGCCGACGAACCAACGACGTCGGCACCAGCCCCGGGTTCACCGCCGCGCAGAAGATCCCATCGCCCCGCCACTCGGTATCCCACGACTCCACCAATCTCGCCAACGCCGCCTGGGCCGCCCCATACCCCGAAGCATACGCCAACTCCCCATTATGCCCAGGTCCCACCAACACCACGACCGCCCCCCGTTCCGACGACCGAAGCGCCGGCAAGGTCGCTCGAACGACCTGCTGAGTTCCCCGAACAGCCGTTTCCAGATCCCGCCACCAAAGGTCCGGGTCGACCGCCCCCACCGGCCCGATTCCCCGCAAGACCCCTGCGGCGCAGACCAGGACATCACACCCGTCGGCCTGGGAGCGAAACCGCTCGAAGGCCCTCGCAAGGCCGGTCGCATCAAGGACATCCGCCACGAGGGGCTCGGCCTCGCCGCCAGCCTCGCGGATCGCGCCGACGGTCGCCTCGACCTCGGCCGCCGTCCTCGCCATGACCCCGACGAATGCCCCCTCGGAGGCCAGCTGTTCGGCCACGGCCCGCCCAATCCCGCGACCCCCACCCGTCACCAGGGCCGACCACTTTGCCTCGGTCATGACGTCCCCCCCCGCGCATTATCGACCCCGCCCGCGAACCGGCAACCCCCGCGTCGGCCCGGCTGGGCCCTGGTGGCGACCTGCCTGGGGTTCATCCTAGCCGGCAAAAGCGCCGCGGAATCCCCCGATCCCCTCCCCACGGCCGACGACGCGACCCGCGCCGTCGGGCTTCTGGAAGGGCGAGACACCGGTTTGCTCGAAGTTCAGGCCCGGGCCGAAGTTGAAGACCGCATCCGTGTGACGATCCGCAACGTGACCCGCCAACGTCTGGCGGTCGCCTGGCCGCCCACTCTCGCGGCGATTCCGACCATGGGCGGCGGACAGGCGCGAATCCTCGGCGACCCCGGCAATGCTCCCGGCGCATTCGGAGCGTTCGGCGAGCCCCGGACTGTCGCCGTCCCCCCCCGTCTGGCCATCGACCTGACGGTCCCGGCCCTGACCCTCGCCTTCAGACCTCCCGCTCCCAATCCAACCAGCGACTGGCGGCTTGCGGGTGTCCAGGAGGTTTCCCCCAACCTCCTGGCGTTGAAGGCGCTAAGCACGATTTCGAGAGTCGGGACAAGCCGAGGTGTGGCCCAGGCGGTCGTCTGGAAGGCGTTCGACCGAGCGGACTTCGAGGCGATCGCTCGCCAGGGTTGGACCCCGCTCAACCTGGATGAGGTCGCGCTGGCCCGGGGGTTCCTCGCCCGTCTGGACGTCACGCCCGAGCCCGTGGGGGATGCCCTTATCCGCGACCGCTTGACCTTCGCCCTCGACGGGCCCGACGCCGCGGAGGCCGAGGGCCGCCGCCTCGCGGAGTCGCTGGACGGGCACCGGCTCCTGGGATTCCTGGCCCGGGAAAGGCGACCGGACGCGACTCCCGACGTTCCGAAACTTCACCTGGACATCGCCTTGCGACACGGCGGGCGGTCCGGCGGGGTCACGGTCCGCTACGCCCCACCCGGTGGCCCCTGGCGGCGACTGGCCCCGATTGGGGATCGGTCGGAGGTCGCTGCCCCCGACCCCGACGGCCCGGACTCCGCCGAGGCTCTCGACCGCGCCCTGGCCTCCGCGTTCGTCAGCGTCCGCCCGGCGCGTCACGTCCCGGGCCTGACCTGGCTGCGGGTCGAAAACCGACTCCCCTGGACCCTGGACCGTCTGGTCGTCGAGGCCAACGGAGCCCCAGTCCAGTTCGGTCCGCTGGGGATCGGCCCCGGCCGTCAGGGCTCAGCGCCGATCCAGGCGCCTCGCGCCTTGGTGGGGCGGGTCGTGCTCAACGGTCTGTGATCCAGGCACGTGACTGTCAAGGGGCACAGTCGAGAATTCGAGACAAGTGTTGCGAAACCTGAGCTCACTCCTTATGTTACACGCGACAAACGTGGCTCGCGGCGGCGGATTGCTCTCTTTCGAGGTCTTCCTTCATGTAAGGAAATTGGCGTTGGCGAGTGTTCCCCACCCTGGCTGTTTTGATGATCCCGCTGTTCCAGGCGACCGGGTCGGCCCGGGCCGACTACCTCCTGGGTGTCACCGATGGCACGAGCCTTCTGCTGAAGATCGACCCGACCACCGGCGCGGGGACGTTGATCCATAGCATCGGTGAAGTCCAGGGGCCCGAGGACATCCAGGCCGACGCCCAGGGACGGCTCATCACTGTCGGTTATGTGCAAGGCCGCAACACCTCGGCCTATTTCAAGACGACCTTCGCCGAGGTCGACCCGAACAACGGCCAACTGAACCTCCTGAAGACCTCCACCGATTACCGGTTCTTCGAGGGGCTGGCCAATGTGAACGGGGTCCTCTACGCCTCGGCCTCGACGCTGGACAGCTACGGCGCCGACACGTCCGATCACCTGGTGTATATTGACCCGGTGGCCGGGACGTTCACCGAGGTCGGGAAGTTCGGCCCGCAGTTTCTGAACATGGAGGACATCGCCTACTCGCCCAAATATGGGCTGGTCGGTGTCGACATCGGCACGCTCGACCCGGCGACCAACTTCCAGACCTTCCACACCACGCCGGCCTTCGTCAGCATCGATATAACCACGGGGGTCGCGACCAAGATTGCCGACCTGC
Organism: Isosphaeraceae bacterium; assembly: GCA_965201075.1. Taxonomy (GTDB): domain Bacteria; phylum Planctomycetota; class Planctomycetia; order Isosphaerales; family Isosphaeraceae; genus CBDAVP01. The sequence continues at coordinate 118,680 of CBDAVP010000010.1, forward strand.
CTCCGTCGATGGTGAACCTCGTCTCCAACCCCATCAATAATATCTTAAGTCCTTACGGTCCATTCCTTTGCGGGCTGGACTTCGCCCCCGATGGGACCCTGTACGCCTCAACTTTCCCGACCCATTTCGGGGGTGCTTCGGAGTTGATCAAGATTGATCCGGTGACCGGAGCGATCACCGACATCGGCCCAATCGGGTTCAACAACGTGGATGGTCTGTATTACGTCTCAACGGCCGTGCCCGAGCCGGAAAGCCTGTCCCTGCTCGTCCTGGGCGGGGTCGCCTCGGCGGTGGTCGCCCGTCGGCGAGGCCGGGTCATGGCCTGAGGGGTCGTCGTTTTCGACGCCGAATGGTTGTCCCCGGGGGCCTGAGGCGGCTAGAGTGGGAAGGCAAGCGTTTCCGGGTCGCTGCCTCGGGTTGGGTGGGTCATGTCGAAAGAGCGCCGTCGCGTCCTTTATCGTGGGCGGGTGCAGGGGGTTGGGTTTCGATTCACCACCCGTCGCCTGGCCTCGCGATTCGCCGTCGAAGGGTTTGTGCGCAACCTCGACGATGGCCGGGTCGAATTGCTGGTCGAGGGGGAGCCGGCGGAGGTCGATGGCCTCCTCGGCGCCGTGGCGGGCGAATTCGCCGGCAAGATCCGCGAGGCGGCCGTCGAGTCCCGGCCCGTCGGCGAATCTCCCATCTCAGGATTCGTCATTGATTCCTGATCGTCTTCCGATCGCATCGATCTGATCGTACTTTCCTCATCCCCGGGTGATCGCCGCTCATGAATTCGCTGCTGACCGCTTCGGAGAAGACCTTCACGATCGCCTCGGCGACGGCCAAGGAGGCGATCCGCCAGCCGGCTTTCTTCGTCCTGGCCTTTCTGGCCGGGGCCTACCTGATCGCCTCGATCTTCGTCTCGTACTTCACGCTGGGCGAAGACATCAAGATGTACAAGGACACGGGGCTGACGACGATCTCGTTCGCCTGTCTCTTGCTGGCCTTGCTGACCTCCAGCTCGACGGTGGCCGAGGAGATTGAGGGGAAGACGGCCGTCACCTTGCTGTCCAAGCCTGTGACTCGTCGGCAGTTCATCCTGGGCAAGCTGCTGGGGATTGAACTGGGCGTGCTGGCGATGTTCGCGGTGCTGGGCGGGCTGTTCGCCGCCGGGGTCTGGTACAAATATGGCTACGACCTTCGCGAGAGCGCTGGCGCCGTGGGGGACATGCAGCAGCGCATCGGCCAGGTCCGCCAGATTTTGCCCGGCCTGGCGCTGGGGTTCTTCGAGGTGACCGTGCTGGCCAGCGTCAGCGTGGCGATCTCGACGCGGCTGCCGATGCTGGTCAACCTGGTCGTCTGCATCGCGGTGTTCTTCCTGGGCCACCTGACGCCGGTGCTGGTGAAGGCCACCGCGGCGGGCAACGAACTGATCAAGTTCATGTCGCAACTCTTCGAGTGGGTTTTCCCCTCGCTGGAGTTCTTCAACGCGAGCCCGGCGATCGCCACTGGCGCGGTGATCCCCTGGGTCGATTACGTCCTGCCGGCCCTGGGATATTGCGTGATGTATAGTGGAGCGGCGTTGCTCTTCGCCTTTCTGCTGTTCGAGAACCGCGACGTGGCCTGAGCGGACCCCTCGCCGAACCGATGTCCGGCCCAGCCCTCGATGGGCGGGCCGGCGGGCTCGGTAGGCTCCGAGGCCCGACCCTCTGGGACACGCCCGCAATGACATCGGCGGCCTATCTGCGAGCCCGACGGCTGGCGACCGAGGGTCTGGGGGCCGCCAACGGAGCCCGGGTTTTTGGCGTCCTTCACGCCCTTTTGCTGTTGGCTGTGGTCGGCACCGCGGGGGGATTGATAGCTCTGGCGACCAGCCACGGTGACGCCACGATTCCCCAGAACCGGCCGGCCTGGTTACCCCGCTGGGTTCTGAAAGGGGTTCCGGCCCACCCCACCGCCGAGGTCATCCAGCACGGCACCGGCCTGTACCCGGTGGCCACGGCCAACCGTCAGTCGACCCATCCAGCCCACCGTCTGGTCGGTCGCGTCGTCGAGCGCGCCGTCTCCACCGTCCCCACCCTGCGCAATAATGAAGGGGCGGCGTTAAGCCTAATCATCCTTGGACTGGTTCTGGTTCTGGCGACGCTGTGGACCTCGCAGGCCCGAAGTGCCCGGGCGGCTCAAGCCGCGGGGGAGGCCGCCTCGGCCTTGCGTCGGCAGATTCACCGGCAACACTACCGACTTGGCCAGTCGGCCCTGCCTTCGCAGGGAATGGGCCCCGTGGTGACGATGTTCGCCCGAGACGTCGAGGAGATCGGCGAAGGTGTCCACGCCGACCTTGAGCGTTCCTGGGGCTCGCCGGTTTTAGCCATCGGTTTGGTGTCGATCGCCCTGGCCGTCTCCTGGCCGCTGACTCTGATGGTGCTCTCGCTGGCCTCGTTGGTCGGGATCGCCTCTCGACCGCTCAATCGCCGAGCCCGCCAGGTGGCCGAGGTGGCCCATCGCGACGCCGAGGTTTATCGAGACCTCCTCCAGGAAGACCTGGAACTGATGAGAACGGTGCGGGTCTACGGAATGGAGGCCGAGGACAACCGACGGTTCGAGGACCACCTTGAACGTCTCCAGCACGCCGACTCCCTGAAGGCTCGGTGGGACGCGCGGATCAGCCCGACCACCTGGTTGATGGCGGAGGTTTCCGCGGTGCTGGTCGCCGGCCTGGTCGCTTCCAACGTGATGGATGGGCGGCTCTCGGTGGCTGGGGCATTGATCCTGCTGGGGTCGCTGGCCCTTCTGGCCAAGCCGGTTCGCAACTGGCTCGCCATGCGTCGCCAGGTCCGCCAGGCGGGCCGGGTCGCCGGGCCCCTGTTCGACTACCTGGAACTGACCCCCGAACTCCAGCAGGCCGTGGGCGCCCAGTTCTTGCCCCCCTTGCGTCAGCGGATCACCTTCGAGGACGTGTCGCTCGACAACCCCTCGGGCCGTCCCCTGCTCGAAGGCGTCACCTTCACCATCCCCGCCCGCTCCCGCACGGCGTTGATGGGCCGTGACGAAGAGGCCAAGCACGCCCTGGCCTGCATGATCCCCCGACTCCTCGACCCCAAGTCTGGCCGAGTGCGAATCGACGGCGTGGACCTGCGCGAAGTGACCTTGGAATCGGCCCGCGCCCAGGTTGGCACGGTCTTCCAGTCCGACCTGGCGTTCAGCGACACGGTGATCGCCAACATCGCCCTGGGCGACCCCAACCAGTCCTTGCCCAAGGTTATCGAGGCCGCCAAGGTCGCCCATGCCCACAACTTCATCCAGGACCTACCCCAGGGTTACGACACCCCGATTGGGCCCCTCGGCCGTCACCTCCGGCCCGACGAACTGTACCGAATCGCCCTGGCCCGAGCCTTCCTGCACGACCCGGCCATCCTCATCATCGAGGAGCCCACCACCCCTATCGACGACGACACCAAGCAACTGATCGACGACACAATCGACCGGCTGGCCCAGGACCGCACGATTCTGTTCCTGCCTCACCGCTTCTCGACAATCCGCGGCGCCGACCAGGTGTTGGTGCTGCACAACGGCCGCCTCGAAGCCTCGGGAACTCCCAAGGATCTGCAGTCCGCGAGCAAGGTCTACCGCCACCTTCAGTACGTCGAGTTCAACCAGTTCGCCACCGGAGAGGTCGAGGCCGGCGAACTCCACGCCTGACCCCTGGCCGACGATCGCGCCGGGCGTAACACGCGGGCCGAGAGTCGGGCCGAAACCGCAAGGGGCCGGGGGGCAGCAAGTCGAGGGTAGGTGGCGGGCGTTTTGCCGTGGTGCCAATCTCAGGCGCCTGAGCCTATCGTTTGAGCGATCGCATGGGCAAGTGATAGGCCCTACCGTGGGGTCCGACTCGGTGGCCTTGAGAAAGCGGGCAAGGTCGGGGTAGCGCTCGACGACCGCCAGACCATGGCGTGTTGCCAGAAAGTCGCGAAGGAGGCGGTGGGATGGGCGGATAGGGATCCCTTGCCAGATGGTCACTGTTCTCGGTCTGAGTTTTCACAGGTGTTTCGACGTCACGGTGGCCGATTTCCCTGGAATTCTTCGCTCTGACAGCGTGGGCAGAGGCCCCAAAAGGTGACCTCGGCCTCGTCGATCAGGAACCCGTGAGTGGCCGAGGGGTTCAGGCAGGGGGCAGCGCCGAGGACGCAATCGACATCCGCCGCGACTCCGCACGTCCGGCAGACGACGTGATGGTGGTTGTCGCCGACGCGGGTCTCGAACCTCGCCGGGTGGCCGGCCGGCTCGATCCGGCGGACCAGATTGGCGCGGAGCAGGGCCTCCAGGTTGTCGTAGACCGCCTGGGTAGACAGACTACCCAGCCGTCGTCGCGCGGCCTCGGCGATCGCCTCGGCGTCGGCGTGCGGGTTCTCGGTCACGGCCGCCAGCACCGCCAGTCGCCCCGCCGTGACGCGAAGTCCCACGTCCTTGAGTCGATCTTGAAATGTCCGATCCGAGGGTTTCATCTTTCAGATTGTATTGACGGTCTGGAATGAGTCAAGAATCGGATCCCATCAAATCAATGACCGCCAACCAGAGCGATGAATTCGGGGAGATCGCGAAGGGGGACGAGGTCGGGGTCGTCGGGGGCGATGCGAGGGTCGGCGCCGGCGTCGATGGCTCGGCGGAGCAGGCCGAGGGCCCGGGGCAGGAGGCGAGGATCTTGGGTGGTTTGGGCCAGCAGCGAGGTGGCGCAGGCGGCGTTGTAGAGGTGGGCGGCGGTGGGGACGGCGGTGAGTTGGTCGACGTCGTCGAGGGCGGTGACCTCGCCGAGGCGACCTCGGAGCAGAGCGCGGACCTGGAGGGCGTCGACCAGGGTGGGTTCGGCGGCCAGGGCGTTGTCAGCGTGGGCCAGGGCGGCGCGGGGGTCGGTCTCTCGACGGACCAGGGCCAGCCCGAGGTGGGCGCGGGCGTGATGGGGGTCGACCTTGAGGGCGTGGCGGAAATCGGCCGAGGCGGCGGCGGGGTCGGTGGCCAGGTGGAAGAAGCCCGAGGCGACGCGGGCGAGAGGGTCGTCGGGGCGCTCTCGCAGGGCGTTGGCGAAGGCGCGGCCGGCCTCGTCTCGCCGGCCGAGGCGTCCCAGGGCCTCGGCGTGGGCCAGTTGGGTCGCGGGTTCGGATCGGCCCAGGGCCACGGCTCGGGACAGGTCACGCTCGGCGGCGGCCGGTTCGCCCAGTTCCAGCAGGGTCAGGCCCCGGTCGACCAGGGCTTCGGCGAACTGGTCGTTCAGCGACAGGGCCCGGTCGTAGGCGGCGCGGGCCTCGACCAGTCGCCCCGCGGCGGCCAGGGCGAGGCCGCGGTTCAGGTGGGGCCAGGCGAAGTCCGGCGCCAGGGCCGTGCAAACACCGAAGTCGCCGGCCGCCTCCAGGTTGCGCCCCTGCTTCAGGTGGCAGAGGCCCAGGGCGAACCAGGCCCAGAAGCGTCGGCCGTCCAGAGCGACGGCGTGGGCCAGGGGGGTCTCGGCCCGGTCGGCGTGGCCGGCGGCCAGCAGGGCGACGCCTCGCAGGTAGAAGTCTCGGCAAGTGGTCGGGACGAGTCCTTTGGCGTGGTCGCGGTCCCTGGCGGCGGCCTCGCCCCGACCGAGAGCGGCGAGGTCGCGGGCCCGCTCCTCGAATAACGCCGCGGTGGGCCGGGGGTCGGCCCGCTCGGCCCGGTTCAGCCAGTCGACGGCGCGTTCGAGGGCCTCGCGGCGTCCCCGGTCGGTCGCGTCGAAATGCCCGACCCGAGCCACCTCGGCGCGGGCCAGGAGTAGCTCCAGTTCGGCGATGTCCTCGCGGAGCCGGATGAGTTCGGCGGCCGAGAGGCGGTCGGCGGGGGCGTGCTCGGTCCAGTCGGCTCGCCCGTCGGGGTCGAAGGACGCCAGGGCCTCCCGGGCCAGCTTGATCCCGGTGTCGATGTGTCCGGGCGGGCCGTCGATGTTGAGCAGGAGTTGCGAACGGTCGAACGCGGCCCGAAAGTCGGCCAGTTTCAGCCGGGCCGCGGCGGTTTCCAGTTGGGACGAGAGGAACCAGGCCATCGCCCAGCAGGTCAAGAGCAACAGCATCGCCGCCAGGCCGAGGTTCGAGGCGCTGGTGACTCGGGGGTTGCGACGCATCCACTTCGCGGCGCACTCTCGCAGACTCGGCTCGGGAGCGTGTTTCAAGGGCCGGTCGTCCAGCAGTCGCTGGAGGTCGTCGGCCAGGTAGGCGGCTCGGGCATAGCGACGGTCGGGGTCGGGGTCCAGGAGCTTGCGCAGGACCGAATCGAGACCCCAGGGGGCTTGAGGGACGACCGACCGCAGCGAAGGCGCCGGGCCGGCCCGCTGCTCGGACATTTCTCGCAGGGTGGAGACCAGGTCGGTTCCCCGGGCGGTTTCCGGGAAGGCGGGGCGGCCGGCGACCATCTCGAAGAGGATCAGGCCCAGGGAATACAGGTCGGAACGCTCATCGACCGCTTCCGGAAGGGTGGAGCCCCGGGGATTGAAGGCGTCAAGGTGTTCCGGGGCCATGTAGGGTAAGGTTCCGCCGAGGCGGGTGCGGGCGTCGTGGGCCTCGGGCTGGGCGTCGGCCGAGAGGTTGAAGTCCAGCAGCATCGGGGTGCCGTCGGCGGCAATCAGAATGTTGGAGGGCTTGAGGTCGCGGTGCAGCAGCCCCCGGGAGTGGGCGTGCGCCAGCCCCTCGGCCAGCCTCGCGGCGATCCAGACCGAGGCCTGGATGTAGGTGGCGTGGATCAGGTAGCGGCGAGAGGGCTGGTCCAGGTCCGAGACTGGCGACGACGACGTGGCCTCCGCGGCGGCTTCTGATCCAGCGGTCGAGCCGGTCGGGGCTGTCGCGACGGCTTTCGACCGTCGCCAGCCGGCCCAGGGGGTCGAGGGGGCGGCCGGAGGGGGCGTCGGGGCTCGCGCCGGCGCCGGCGACGAGGCCCGGGAGGCGGCGGGCCTCGACAGGTCGGCCAGGGCCGAGCCGGGGGCGTCGAGCCGGGTGCCGACGCGGTCCAGCGCTTCGACGAGGCTGAACCCGGTGGCCTGGCAAGGGAGTTTCGCCCCGGCCGCTTCCAGCACCTGCGCCAGGTTCGCTCCGCCGAGATAGGGCATGCACAGCAGGCGGAGGCCGGCCCGGGGATCGTCGTGGACCGAGTGGATCGGGACGATATGCGTGTGCTGGAGCCGCGCCAGGGCGCGATGCTCGTCCCCCTGGATCTTGGAAGCCTTGAGCGCCACCGGACGGTTGGCGAGGTTGGCCTGCTGAGCCAGGTAGACGCGGGCGAAGGCGCCCCGACCGAGTTCCGACAGCACGAAGAACCCCGCCACCTCGTCGCCCGGCTCGGGGAAGGCTGGCGATGGGGATGCACTGGTGGCGCCTCCTCCGGGTGGGCCGAGGCCGCAATCGACCTCGAAGCCTCCCGAGCCGTCGTCGGCGCTGGTCCGGCTCAGGGTGGGCGCCAGCCCCGGTCCCGGTCCCGCACTGGCTTTCGCGCCCAGGCTGGCTGCCGTTGCCGCGGCCCGGGAGGGCTCGCGCACTCCCCTGGGCAGGCCGATGGTCCATGCTGGCACCGCGAACGGTCGGTTGGGGGCGGGTGGGGAGTCGGGCTGGGCGACCGTCGCGGAGGGGTCATCCGCCGAGCCGCCACAGCTTGGCCCCGGATCGCCCAGGTCCCAACCTCGGGCCAGGTCCCGGGCCATGTCGTCGCGATTCCAAGCCGCCGATCCGGCCATCGCCCGCCCCCTTTACTGGCCCCTGCCTTCGGCGGAGACTCCGTCGTCTCCGCCCGAGGAGGGCGCTCGTGATCCCTTGGATGAGCGGCTGATTAAGAGTCAGCCGCGTCCAGGCGCGAGTCCACTGGGGAGATAGGTCGCGGCCGGGGGATCGTCCAACCGGGTCGTCGGCGGGGACGGTCGCGGTGGCGGGATTTGGCGCGTCCTGGCATGTGACCTAGGCTGGCGGGGATGGGGTGGCGAACCAGACCCTCGCAGGTCGCGGGGCCCAGGGGAGGGGAAGATGGGTACGGCGATTTGCGGGACGGACGGCCTCCGGTCGGCGGTGGTGCCGGGCGGTTCGGGAGGACGACCGGGACCACAGCCGGGGCCGGCGGACCTGTCGACGCTGGCGTGGGGTCTGGCCCGGGAGTTCCGCGCTCCGGTGGGGCTGCTCGACCCGTCGTCCAGCCCGTCATGGGTCGCGAGGGCCGGGGCGCCGGCCGAGACGTTCCCCGACCCCCGAGTGGCCGCCGGGGTCGGGCCGGAGACGGCCGCGTTGGGACGGTCGACCCTCTGGGAATCGGGCCTTCCCTCAGCGCCGACCTGGCTAACCCTGGGTCTCGCCGGCCCCGAGGGCGTGGGACTGGTCGCCTGGGTGGGATTTGCCTCCTTTAACGGCTCAGGGCCCCGCGCCGGGTGGGGGCCCCCCTGCCCCGAGCCGGCCTTGCTGGCCTGGGGGGAACAGGTCGCCCGCCGACTGGCCGCCGCCGATTTTCAAGGCAGCCGACGCCAGGACCGGACCTTGCCCGAACGCCTCGCCCGTCGCCTGCGGGTCAATGACCCCCCCGGCCGATTCCAGAAGCTGGCCACCGCGGCGTTGCGCGAGGCGCTGGAGGTCGAGGCGGTCGCCTGGGTGCCGGCTTGCGTGAAGGAGAAGGTCGTCCTGGCCGGCTGCGTGGATGGGCTGAACTCCGAGGTCTGGCGTGCCCTGGCGGGTTCGGTCGATTCCGAACCCGTCCGAATCCAGGACCACCCGGTCGCGGCCCCTGGCGTGCGCCGAGTCGCGGTGGTTGCCGCCGATGTCCAGGCCCACGCCGGCTGGTTGCTGGCGGCCAACCCACGAGAGGGCCATGACCTGGCAGAGGCCCTCGACACCATCCAGCCGGTCGCCTCGCTGATTGGCGTCCAGCACGCCAACGCTCAACTTTACGTCGACCTGAAAGACTTGCTGTTCGGGGTGATCCGGGCCCTGACCTCGGCCATCGACGCCAAGGACCCCTATACCTCGGGCCACTCCGAACGGGTCGCCCGCATCGCCACCCGCCTGGGAGAGGCCCTGAGTCTGCCCCCGCATCGGCTGGGGGACCTCTATCTGATGGGTCTACTGCATGACGTCGGCAAGATCGGCATTGAGGACGGCGTGCTGAAGAAGCCCGGTCGCCTCAGCCCGGCCGAGTATCGGTCGATCCAGGCCCACGTCAAGATCGGCGTTCACATCCTGTCGGATCTCAAGAAGCTGGCGCACTTGCTGCCCGGGGTGGCTTACCACCATGAGGCGCTCGACGGCTCGGGGTATCCCTCGGGCCTGTCGGGCGAGTCGATCCCCCTGCCGGCGCGAATCCTGGCGGTGGCCGATGCCTTCGACGCGATGTCGAGTTCTCGGCCGTACCGTCGCCGGCTACCGCCCCACGAGATCGACGCGATCTTCCGCAAGGGCTCGGGAGTTCAGTGGGACGCGCGGGTCGTCGACGCCCTGTTCGCCTGCCGGGGCGACCTCGACCGCATCCGCTCCAAGGGGCTCGGAGAGTCACTCCAGAGGGCCGTCGGCGACGCGTTGGACCGCGCCTGATCCCCTCCGGCGGCGGTTCTTCCGGAGGATCGGTTTGGTGGATGTTGGCGAGCCGCGGGGGGCGACGGGCCAGTGACGCGGCGGGAGCGGCGGGGTACGCTCGGGCGGGCTCGTCGACGGCCGGAGGTTCCTCCCCATGCGTCCCTGGTTCGCGATCGCCGCAACCCTGTTCGTGATCGTCAGTGGCGGCCCCTCGGCAATGGCGGAGGCCTCCGCGCACCGACGGCCGAACATCCTGCTCATCCTGGCCGATGACGTCGGTTACAGCGACCTCGGCTGCCAGGGGGGCGAGATTCCGACGCCGAACCTCGATGCGTTGGCCTCGGGCGGGGCGAGGTTCACTCACTTCTACAACTCGGCGCGGTGCTGTCCCACGCGCGCCTCGTTGCTGACCGGCGTCCATCCAGCCCAGGCAGGCTTTCTGGACATGACCGGCCGGTTGCCGACCCGCGTGGTGACACTTCCCGAAGTGCTTCGAGACTCGGGCTACCAGACTTACATGGTCGGGAAGTGGCATCTCAGCCACGAGACCAAGCCGACCGACCGGGGCTTCGACGAGTTTTATGGAATGCTCGGCGGGTTCAACAGTTGCTGGCGGGAAGATCCATTTTACACCCGCTGGCCGAAGGGGCGGGCGAAGCGGTTTTATGCCCCCGGGACGTTTTACTCGACCGACGTGTTTGGCGATTACGCCCTGGACTTTCTGGAGAAGGGACGGGAGACCGGCAAGCCCTGGTTCCTCTACCTGGCGTTCAACGCGGCCCATTTCCCCCTGCATGCGCCGGAGAAGGACATCCGCCGTTATGAATCGACCTATGCCGAGGGCTGGGACAAACTGCGAGTGAGGCGGCTGGCGAGGATGAAGGCACTGGGGCTGGTGTCGGACAGCCTCGAACTTCCGCCGAGGCAGGTGGTCCCGAGGAACTGGGCCAACTCGAAGAAGCCGTCGGCCGGCCGAGAGGTGCCGGCCTGGGAGTCGTTGCCCGAGGACCGCCGCAAGGACCTGGCTCGCCGGATGGCGACGTATGCGGCGATGGTCGACCGGATGGACCGCGACATCGGCCGGGTGGTCGAGTTCCTGAAGCGAACCGGCCAGTTCGAGGACACCTTGATCCTCTACCTGTCGGATAATGGCGCCTGCGGGGAGTGGGACCCGTTCGGCTTCGATGGGGAATCCGGGCCGAGCAATACGTTGCACGAGGGCGAGGATCTGCGATCGATCGGCGCTCCGGGCAGTTTCGCCAGCTATGGGAGCGGTTGGGCCAACGCTTGCACGACGCCGTATCGCTTCTACAAGCAGTATGCCCACGAGGGAGGCATCCTCACGCCGTTGATTGTTCACTACCCCTCGGGCTTGACGCTCAAGCCGGGGACTTTGGTCCGCCGGCCCGGTTATCTCACCGACGTGACGCCGACCTGCCTGGAGGTGGCCGGGGCATCGTACCCCACCGAACGCTCGGGCGAGGCGATCTTGCCGGCGGAGGGGGCCAGCCTTTGGCCGTTGCTGACCGGCGGCGATCGCCCGAATCGTCCCATCTTCATCGAGCATGAAGGGAGCCAGGCCATCCGCGATGGGGACTGGAAGCTGGTTCGGGAGCGGGGCGGGCATCCCTGGGAGCTTTATGACCTGACCGCCGACCCGACCGAGGTCCACGACCGCTCGGCCGAGAGACCCGATCTTGTGAAGTCGCTGGCTGGCGAGTGGTCTGACTGGGCCCGTCGTTGTGGGGTTGAGGGGGGAGCTGTCGGCGCCGAGTGAGATCAAGGGCGACGTTTGGGTTCGCTCTCGGGTGAAGTGAATCCGAACTCGGAGAGGGTGGCCTGGCCCTCCTTGCTCAGCAGGTATTTGGCGAACGCGCCGGCGTCGGCGTCTCGCTGGGTCCGGGTGACGATCCCCATTCCCTGGAGGATCGGGTCGTACAGTTTGGGGTCGACCTCGACGACGCGGACTTCCTTCACGTTGGCGATCGAGCGGCCGACCAATGCGGCTTCGGCGTTTCCGGTCTGGACGAACTGGAGAGCCTGGCGGACCGACTCGGCCTGGACTCGTTTGGCGGCGGTGGCGTCCCAGAGGCGGGCGCGTTCGAGGGCCTGTTTCGCCGCGGCGCCATAAGGGGCGGTGCGCGGGTTGGCCAGGGCGAGGGCTTTGACCTCGGGGCGGGTCAGGTCGTTCAGGGTTTGGATCGGAACCCTGGAGTCGCGGTTCACCACCAGAACGAGCGAACCCCGGGCGTAGGGGCGGACCGAGTCGGGCCGGACGTCGCCGGTGCTGGCCAGGTCGCGGACGAATTTCAGGTTGGCCGACAGGAAGACGTCGAACGGGGCGCCGGCTTTGATCTGATCGGCCAGTTGACCCGAGGCGCCGAAGGTGGGGGCGACCTCGATACCGGTGGAGGCGCGGAAGCGACGGGCGACCTCGGGCAAGGCGGCCTGAAGGTCGCTGGCGGCGGCCACGCGAAGCGGCTCGGCGGCGAGAGTTGACACGCCACAGGCCAGGGTCGGGAGGGTCAACAGTAATCGGCGTAACATCTTCATGCGGTGTCCCTTGGGTCGAGCCATCCTCGGTCACCGCGAGGGAGGAGTCAAGGGGTGCGGATTGCGGGGGGATGGGGCGATCGGGTATGACGGAGCCCTTGGCCCGCCAAGGTTGGCCGGGGGGATCTGACGAGGCGCCACGGGCGAGATCATGAAGATTGACCAGTTCCTGAAGCATTACGGGATCACCGGCAACCCGTTCAGCGAGGAGGACGCGCAGACCGACACGGTCTTCAAGCGCGGCTGCCTCTGGAAAATTCACCATCCCGCCTGGGACAAGTTCTTCGGCAGCCCCGCCGACCCCTCGACCGCGTTGGTCTTCGGCGAGAAGGGCAGCGGCAAGACGGCCTTGCGGCTCCAGGTCAACGCCGAACTCGAGGCTTACAACGAGAAGCATCCCGGAGAGCGGGTGTTCTCAATCTCCTACGACGACTTCAACCCATTCCTGGACCATTTTCGCTCCGCCGTCGGGGCCAAGGACGCCGCCCAGGCCCTGGGGAGATTCCGCCTCCAGGACCACATGGACGCGATCCTGGCGCTGGGCGTGACGAAGCTGGTCGACCAGTTGACCGCCGAGCGGACCGACCTGTCACCCCTGACCCTGGACCAGCGTCGCGACCTGCTGCTTTTGGCGGCGCTGTACGACCAGTCGACCGGCGAGCCGATCGAGCGTCGCTGGGACCGCCTGCGAAGGCGCTCGGGGTTCCGCCCCTTGTGGAGCCGTCGCGACTTGCAGGTGGGGGTGGTGACGACCTTGGTCGTGGTGGCCTTGCTGGCGGCCTTGCCGTCGTTGCGGGGCTGGAGCATCACCCCCTGGCTTTTACTGGCGGTGCTGGCCGGTTGGCTTTACTGGGGATGGCGACTGACGAGGGCGGTCTGGTACGCCAACGGCATTCGCCGGGGGCTCCGGGTTTTGAGCCGCGACCCCTGGGCCCTGCGCTGGGAACTGCTTTGGTTTAGTCCCGGAGAGATCGGCGGCCAGCCGTTGCCGACGGCCGTCAAGGGGGGCGGCGAGGAACGCTACGAGTTGCTGAGGAAGTTCCAGTCGCTGCTGACCAGCCTGGGCTACGCGGGGGTGGTCGTGCTGATCGACCGCGTTGACGAACCCCAGGCGATCGAGGGGGACCCTCGCAAGATGCGGGCGCTGGTGTGGCCGTTGCTGGATCATAAATTCCTGCGTCACCCGGGAATCGGGATCAAGCTGCTGTTGCCGATCGAGCTCGCGTACTACCTGGAGAAGGAAGACAAGGATTTCTACGACCGCGCCCGGCCCGACAAGCTGAACATGATCAAGCCGTTGCGCTGGACCGGTCCGTCGCTGTACGACTTGGCCTCCGACCGCCTGCGAGCCTGCGCCACCGAGGGCAACGGCGTGGCCCCTGCGGATGGCAAGGGGCCGAGGCTTCGGCAGTTCGTTGATGAGTCGGTCAGCGACGACTCCTTGAAGGACGCGTTGGGGAACCTCCGAACGCCCCGGCAACTGTTCAAGTTCCTCCACCGTTTGCTGGAGGAGCATTGCCACCGCCACACCGAGGACGAGCCTCGCTGGTCGGTCGATGGCGACACCTTCCGCACGGTTTACTCGGCCCACCTGCGGGACATCGAGGCGTTCGACCGCGGCTACGGCCACGGTTGAGGATCGGGCGGGCCGAACCCTCATGCCCAATTCCGGCCGATCGCGCGTCCTGGCGCTCTTCAAGCCGTATGACGTCTTGACGCAGTTCACCGACGAGGCCGGCCGGACGACTCTCAAGGCGTTCGTGCCGGTTCCGGAGGTTTATCCGGTCGGCCGGCTTGACCGGGACAGCGAGGGGTTGTTGTTGCTGACCGATGACGGCGGTCTGGCCCACCGTCTGACCGACCCGCGATTCGGCCATCCCCGCACCTATCTGGCCCAGGTCGAACACGTCCCAAGTCCTGAGGCGTTGGAGCAACTACGGCGTGGGGTGATGCTCAAGGACGGGCCGACGCGGCCGGCCGGGGCACGCTTACTGGCCGAGCCGCCCCCCCTGCCCGACCGCCCGGTGCCGATTCGATACCGCAAGAACGTGCCGACGGCCTGGCTGGAACTGGTGCTGACCGAGGGACGCAACCGCCAGGTGCGCCGGATGACCGCCGCGGTGGGGTTTCCGACCTTGCGATTGGTGAGGGTGGCGATCGGGGAAATCACCCTGGATGGTCTGACGCCCGGACAGTGGCGCGACCTGAACCCCGCCGAACGCGCCTCGCTCGATCGCCGGCCCCGCCGCCCCGGATAGCCGACCTGTCGCTCGCGCGTGTACACTGGTCCCGGGGTGACTCGCGTCGAGGACCGGTGATGGACCCGTTGATCGTGACCCTCGGGTTCGACCCCGAGACGTTCCGGCGCCTGGACGAACTGCGACGACGGTACTTTCCGCCCGAGCGGAATGTCGTCCCAGCGCACGTCTCGCTCTTCCACGCCCTGCCGGGAGACGACCCAGACACGGTCATCGCGACCCTGGCCGACGTCGCCAGCGCGAACGCCCCCCTGCCCTTGCGGTTCGCGTCGCTGAAGCGACTGGGCCGAGGGATGGCAATCTCGGTGGAGGCTTCGGGCCTGTTGGCGGTTCATCGGGATCTGGCCCGGTTGTTCGCTGGTGGGTTGACCGCACAGGACCGCCAGCCGTTCCGGCCGCACGTCACGATCATGAACAAGGCCGAACCCGAGGAAGCCCGCGCCGCGTTTGCCCATCTGGGGGCGTCGTGGGCACCCTGGGAAGGGGTCGGCGTGGGGTTGTGCCTTTGGTCGTATCGGGGCGGGCCATGGGAACTGGTCGCGGAATTCCCCTTCCCGGGGGATTCGGGTAGAACGGCGGCGAGGCCCGAGGCGACGGAATGAGGAGGGAACTGCGATGGCCACCGATTCCCGGGTTCGCACCGGCCTGACGCTGGAGGAGTTCCTTCGGCGGCCCGACCTTGGGGAAAAACCCCACCTCGAATACATCGACGGCCGAATCGAGGCGAAAGTGGCCGCGTTCAAGACGCACAGCGTCCTTCAAGATGAAATGGCGGCGTCCCTGAATGGGTTCGCCAGGCCACGGGGGTTGGGACGTGCCTTCCCCGAACTGCGTTGTACCTTCGCCGGCCGGTCGATCATCCCCAATGTCACATTCTTGCTTGATGACTACATCGCGTTGGACGAACGTGGGATGTATGCCGACGAGACTCCCATTCCGCCGGATCTCCACATCAAAATCCTTTCTCCCGATCGCCGCGAGAAGAAGACCCGCGAGAAGATGATTCACTCGACGGCCAACGGCTGTCCCCTGGGCTGGATGATCCACCCGGATGGTCTGACGATCCACGTCTTCCGTCCTGGCCGCGAGCCGGAGTTGCTGCCGCCCGACGGGGTGCAGGACGGTGCCCCCGTCTTGCCAGGGTTCCTCTTGCGGGTCTCCGAGGTGTTCGACTGGCTGGTGGTGCGTCGGCCGCCGCCGCCCGGGGGAACCGGATGAGCACGGTTGACGGTGGACTGCGATTAACGTTCGACGGTGGGACGATCCTGGTCGAGGGATTGCCCCAGGGCGACCCCCAGGGAATGCCCGGGGTGCGCAACGACCCGAGGTCGGGACTCTTTCGCGCCGAGGGGATCTGGTACAGGGCCATCGTCGAGCACCTGCACCAGAAAGTTCCCTACGTTGACGAGGCCCGGGGGTATCAGAAGACGCCCTGGACGATGCGGGTCGCTCGCGAGGCGTTCCCTCACCAGGTCGAGGGGCTGGAGGCGTGGTGGAAGGCCGGCGGCCGCGGCGTGGTCGTCCTGCCGACCGGCACGGGCAAGACCCACCTGGCCAACCTCGCCATCCAGAAGGCCGGGCGGCCGACTTTGGTCGTCACGCCCACCATCGACCTGATGAATCAGTGGTACGACGAGTTGACCTTGGCCTTTAGCACCGATGTCGGCGTCATTGGCGGAGGAAGCTACACTCTGGAAGATCTGACGGTGACAACGTATGACTCGGCTCGGATGCAAATGGACCGTCTGGGCAACCGGTTCGGTCTGATCGTCTACGACGAGTGCCACCACCTGCCCGGCGTGACCACCGCCGACGCCGCCACCTGCGCCATTGCTCCGTTTCGCCTGGGCCTGACCGCCACTCCCGAACGCGCCGATAACGGCCACGAGAAGCTGGACCACCTGATCGGGCCGATCGTCTACCGTCGCGAGATCACCCAGCTTCGCGGGCAATACCTGGCCGAGTACCGGGTCGAAACCCTGTTCGTGAACCTTTCGGAAGAGGAGCGGCTCCGTTACGAATCGTGCCGGGAACAATATCGGACGTTCGTCTCAGACCACGGCATCGACTTCCGCCGCCCTGGAGCCTGGGGCCAGTTCCTCTTCGCCGCTCACCGCTCGCCCGAGGGCCGGCAGGCGTACCTCGCTTATCGAGAGCAGCGAGCCCTGGCCCTGGCGGCGCCGGCGAAGCTGACGTTGCTGGCCCGTCTGCTTGATCGTCACAACGGCGACCGCGTGCTGATCTTCACTCATGACAACGCCACGGTCTACAAGATCGCCCGGCAGTTCCTTGTCCCGGTCATCACTCACCAGACCAAGACCAAGGAGCGCCACGACGTCCTGACCAAGTTCAACGCGGGAGACTACCCCATCGTGGCGACCTCTCGGGTCTTGAACGAGGGAGTCAACGTCCCCGAGGCCAACGTCGCGGTGGTTCTCTCGGGCTCGGGCAGCGTCCGCGAGCACGTCCAGCGCCTTGGCCGCATCCTCCGCAAGTCCGGCAGCAAGGAGGCCACGTTGTACGAGGTCATCACCAAGGGGACGACCGAGGAATTCACTTCCAACCGCCGTCGGCAGCACAGCGCCTACTCCGGCGACTGATTGACCCGAAGGGAAAGAAACTCATGGCCACGGACGCGAAACGTCTCGCCCCCGACACCGCCTTCTACCGAGAGAGTGACGGGAAGCCGATGGGAGAAACGCCGGTCCATCGCGACAATTTGATTCTCCTGATCCACATGCTCCAGGATCGTTACATCAATGATCCAATGGTCTACGTTTCCGGCAACATGTTCCTGTATTACGAGCGTGGCAACCCTCGCAAAAGCCTCGTCCCCGACGTCTTCCTCGTGCATGGCGTCGACAAGTATCGAGTGCGAGGGGTCTACAAGACGTGGGAAGAGGAAGGGCACGGGCCCGACCTGGTTATTGAATTGACCTCGCCCTCCACCCGGAGGGAAGACATCCACCACAAATTTGTCCTTTACCAATCGACCTTGCGGGTCCGCGAGTATTTTCTATTCGACCCCTTGGACGAATATCTCAAGCCACCGCTGCAAGGGTTCCGTCTGGTGGACGAGGTGTACGAGCCGATTGTCCCCGTCGCCGGACGCCTGCCCAGTGAAGTGGTCGGCCTCCACTTCGAGAGGGACGGCGAGGATCTTCGGTTGCATGACCCTGAGACGGGTCGATGGATACCCACCCGCGAGGAGGTCCTCCGGAGTGCCCAGGCCGATCGCGACCGGGTAGTGGCCGATCGCGACCAGGTAGTGGCCGACCGCGACCGCGTCTCGACCGAGTTGCACCGGGCCGAGGCGGAAATCGAGGCCCTGCGGCGCGAGTTGGACGCCCTTCGACTGCGAGACCCCGGAAATTCCTGACCCCGCCGAACCACGGCCGAGGAGGTCCGACGATGCTGGGCGGGAACCTTGTTCGAGTGCGTAGCGCCAAGGGGCGAATCATCCCCCTGTACCTGGATCGCCTGTCGCGGGAATGGTTGGAGGTGGCCGAGACCCTGCTGCTGATCTTCCGGTCGGCGACCGGCGGCACTCGGGGGGAGATTCAGGCGGAGATCGAGGAGGTCATCGGCGGCGAGGCGGCCACCCTGGTCCACCGGGGGCTGGCCAAGATCCTGGAAGACCGTGCCGAGTTCGAGGTCGTCGCCGAGGTCTCGCCCGAAATCCTGAGAGAAAAGGTCTTCCGGGGCGCCGCCGAGCAGCGACGGGCGGCCAAGGCGGCTGGTCAGCGAGTTCCCTTCCAACGCGACGCTGTGCTGGAAGCCGTGGCGGAGGAACTGGGCATCGCCCCCCAGGCGGTCGCCGGTTCCCTCTTCGCGGACCTCAAGGACGAGAACCGCCTGCTGGCCTTCGACGACCTGACCGCCCAGCGCCTCCTGGACCGCTACAACGTGGCCCTGGCCCAGGCGGTGCTCTTGCGGTCAGCCCTGGTGACGGCCGAAGTTCGCCGCGAGAAGCCAGCGCGCTACCGGCAACTGTTCCGCCACCTGAAGTTCCACCGCCTGCTCTACCGGGTCGAGGGGAGTATGCGCCATGGCTACACCCTGCACATCGACGGCCCACTCAGTCTGTTCAGTGCGACCAACAAGTACGGCCTCCAGATGGCGCTATTCCTGCCGGCCCTGCTGCTCTGCGAAGACTTCCGCCTCGACGCCGAACTGCGCTGGGGTCCCCGCCGGGAGCCGCGGACCTTCCATCTGGAATCGTCCGCCGGGCTGGTCTCTCACTACGCCGACACTGGCACCTACACTCCCCCCGAGGTCACCGCCTTCGTCGACCGCTTCCGCCAGGTCGCCCCATCCTGGGAGGTCACCGAGGCGACGGAGGTCGTCGAACTCGGTCGAGAAGGGGCGTGGGTCCCCGACTACCGCTTCGTCCACCGAGCCACCGGCCTGGACGTCCTGGTGGAAGTCCTCGGCTTCTGGAAAAGGTCCAGCCTGGACCGCCTCCTCAAGCTCCTGCCAGCCCACGGCCCGCCCCGCTACCTCCTGGCGATTTCCGACCGTCTGAAAGTGGACGAAGGAACCCTGGAATCGCTAATCGGACCGGTCCTCCGCTTCAAGGAAATCCCCAACGCCAACGACCTGGCCGCGCTCCTGAACGGATTCCTCCCCGGACACGCTAACCTGCTGGGCTGAATTCACGACGGCCCACCGGGAAATCCCAAGCCTCCCCCGAAGTCCCGTTGCCCCACCCTGGCCAGAGTCGTAAACTGACCCTTCCGGTCGAGAGTCGGCCAAAGAATTGGCGAGGCACCTCGCAATCGGGCGGCTAACTCAGCGGTTAGAGTGCCATCTTCACACGGTGGAAGTCACTGGTTCGAATCCAGTGCCGCCCAATGAGACGAAAACCCCGGGAAATCTCGGGGTTTTTTCGTGCCCCTGGCACGCCGCACGGGGATGGTCTTACGGTTGTCGTCACTGGTTAGATAACAGTGCGTTGCGCTGTTACGACCCCGTGAAAGGGCGACAAACATGCACCACAAGTCCTCCGTATCCTACGACAATCGGGCCGGCTGCTGGTCGACCCAGGCCCTGGGCGAACTCCGCGAGACCCGGGCCGGGCGCCCTTACCGGTCCAAGACGCTGTGGCGGGACCTGACGCACACCGTCCGCGACGAGCTGGCGGCGCAGGCCCGGCTGCACGCCTAGCTCGAGGCGGCTCGCTCCCGTGCGGCGAGCCTGGCCGACCCGACGTTCACGCAGCTGGCCGAGTATTCCCTCCAGGAGGCCGAGGGGCGGCTGGGGCCCGAGGCCTTCGATCGGGCCGTCGAGCACCTGGACCGCTTCCGTGCTGGCCGGGCCCGGCCAACCCCCAGAGGATGGGGCCCCGCCTGGCCCCTTCGATCGGCCGCGGCGACGCCGAGCGCTATCGCGACGACCTCCTGAGGGCCGTCGCCGGCCTAGGTCGCCGGCGGCGTGCTCAAGAGCCTCAAGGCGTGCTTCCGCTGGGGGGCGGCCGTCGAGCCGGGCAAATACTCGGGCTTGCCCCTGCCGGCCAACCCGATGGCCAAGCTGAAGGGCCCGACGGTCCCGCTCCGGGCCCCCGGGGAGGTCGAGCCGCTGAAGGTTTCCCGGTTCCTCCGTTGAGCCTCGAGGCGGGCCCTGGGCATGGGGGACGGGCCCAACGGACGGCACGCCCGATCGGCCGTGGTGCTCCTGATGACCTTGCGGGACACCGGGGCCCGGCCCAAGGACCTTTGCGTCGCGAAGTGGGAGGACTGGAAGCTCCTGGCCGACGGGTGGGGCCTGATCCGGCTGCCGGCCTGGCAGTGGAAGAACGGCGCCAAGACGGGGAAGCAGCGCCTGATGGCCGTCCCGCCGCACTGCGCCCGGCGGATCGAGGCCATGCGGGCCCTGGAGGGCCGGCACGCCACGCGGGTCTTCTGCCACCGCCGCGGCCGCGGGTCGGCGGCGGCCGGGGAGGGCTCGGCCTGGGCGGGGGAGCCGTGGGTGCGGATCGACCACGCTCGGGGGCGCAAGGGGGACACAGGCCTTGCAGAAGTGGTTCAATCGCCTGCGGGCCGCCGGGGCCGAGGCCGGCTACCCCCTGCCCGGGGGGTTCCGGCGCTACTTCAACCGGTCCTACTTCACGACCGAGGCCCGGCGTCGTGGGGTCAACGACGTGGCCCTGGCCAAGGCGCTGAGGACCAGCGTGCGGATGCTGGACTGGCACTCCACCGACCAGGACGAGGCGGACGTCCTCGGGTTGGCCAAGGCGGCGCGGGGGCCCCGACCGGGTCGGTGAGCCCCGGGTCAGGCCCCGGCCGGCCTTGCCAGCAATTCGGGGACGACCCGGGCCCCGGTGACCGCCGCGTCGGTCAGCGTCTCGGGGCGGCCGGCGTGCGGGTAGCTCAGGCGCTCGTGGTCGAGGCCGAGCTGACGCAGGACCGTGGCGTGCAGGTCGAGCACCCCGACTCGGCCCTCGACCGCCCGGTAGCCGACCTCGTCGGTGGCCCCGTGGACGTGCCCGGCCTTGAAGCCGCCCCCGGCGACGATCGCGCTGAAGGCGTTGCGATTGTGGTCGCGACCGGAGCCGTTCTGCGAGACCGGCAGCCGGCCGAACTCGCCGCTCCAGATGACGACCGTGTCGTCCAGCAGCCCGCGCGACTTCAGGTCCTTGATCAGCGCCGCCGAGGGTTCGTCGCACGCGGCGCAGATCTGCTCGTTCTCGGACTTGGTGTTGGTGTGGGCGTCCCAGGGCTGGAACTGGGGCTTGACCGGCGGGAACACCTGGACGAACCGCACGCCCGACTCGACCAGCCGCCGGGCCATCAGGCAGCGCAGGCCGTACCCGGCCGTGGCCGGGTTGTCCAGCCCGTACAGCTTCCGCGTCGCGTCCGACTCCCTCGACAGGTCGAGCAGATCGGCGGCGGCCAGCTGCATCCGGGCGGCCAGCTCGAAGTTGCGGATGCGGGCCTCGAGGTCGCCGTCGTGGGGGTATTGCTCGCGGTGCGACTCGTTGAGCCTCGCCAGCAGGTCGAGGTCGTCGGCGCGGGCCTCGGGCGACACCGGCCTCGAGGGCTTGAGGTTGAGGACCGGCGTGCCTCGGGTGCTCACCTCGGTGCCGCGGTGCGAGGCGGGCATCCAACCGCTCTGCCACAGCAGCGTCCCGCTGGTGTTGTAGCCCTCGGGGTCGCGCAGGACGATGTACGAGGGGAGGTTCCGGTTCTCGGTCCCCAGCGCATAGCTGACCCACGAGCCCAGGGCCGGCCGCCCGGGGAAGATCTTCCCCGTGTTCAGCATCACCAGCCCCTCGGTGTGGTTGTTGTGCTCGGTGTGCATCGAGCGCACGAGGCACAGGTCGTCGGCCACCGAGCCGAGGTGCGGGATCACCTCCGAGAGTTCCATCCCGCAGGCGCCCCGCGGGGCGAACTTGAACGGGCAGCCCAGCAGCTTGTTCGACTCGCTGCCCTTCTGGAACGTCTCGACCTTGACCTCGTGGACCTTGCCGTCGAGCCTCGACAGCTCGGGCTTGGGGTCGAAGAGGTCCATCTGACTCGGCCCACCGTTCTGCACCAGCATGATGACCGAGCGGGCCCGGGGCGCGAAATGCGGGGCACCGGAAGGGTTCGGGCCGTCGCCCCCGGGTGCCGCCGACGCCCCCTGCGTGTGGAGCAGGTGCGACAGCGCGACGGCCCCAAAGCCCAGGGCGCCGGAGCGGAGCAGCTCTCGGCGGCCGATCTCGTGCGTCATGGCGGCCCTCGGACGGTCAGGGGATGTAGAGGAACTCGCTGCTGCTGAGCAGAACGTGGCAGAGCCCCACCAGGGCCGAGCGTCTTGCCTCATCGGCGACCGCCCCGGACGCGGCCGACCGCGCCTCGTGCCTCCCCAATAACTCGGAGCACCAGGCACGTTCCTCGTCCCGCGGCGGTCGGGCCAGCGCGACCCGGAAGGCCATGTCGATCGCCGAGTCCCGGCCGCCCGGCCCGGCCCCGGCCAGCACCCGGGCGGCGAAGGCGTCGGCCTGCTCGGCGAAGAATGCGTCGTTGAGCATCGTCAGCGCCTGCGTCACCACCGCCGACGACTGCCTGGCCGTGCAGTTGGTGGCGACGACCGGCTGGTCGAAGACACCCAGGATCGTCGGGTGGTAGTTGCGGCGGGCCAGCAGGTACAGGCTCCGCCGCCACCTGGCTGTCGCAGTCGGCAGGGTGTCCTCCCGGACCGCCACCGAGCCGTCGGGCCGGGCGATCGTCCAGATCGGCGGCCCGCCGAGGGTCCGGTCGAGCCGCCCGGCGACGACCAGGGTCGAGTCTCGCACCGCCTCCGACTCCAGCCGCCTCAGCCGCATCCGCCACAGGTAGTCGTCGGCGGGGTCGGCCGCCTCGGGTTCGGCCCCGCCCGCCCCGATCCCGACGGACGAGGAGGCCTGGCGGTAGGTGGCCGAGGTCATCAGGAGCCGGAGCATCGGCTTGAGCCGCCATCCCCCGGAAACGAACCGCGAGGCGAGCCATTCGAGCAGCTCGGGGTGGGTCGGCGGCGTCCCCTGGGTGCCGAAGTTGTCGCCCGTCGCGACAATTCCCTTGCCGAAGGCGTGCTGCCAGATGCGGTTGACCCGCACCCGCGCGACCAACGCCCCAGCCGGGGTCGCGGCGTCGGTCAGCCGGTGTGCCAGGGCCAGCCGCCGGCCGCTCGTGCCCGGGTAGGGGGGAGGTCCGTCGAGGGGCGCGGCCGCGGGCGACGCGGACAGGATGGTGGGCATCCCCGGCCCGACCTCCTCGCCGGGCGTCGAGGGGTCACCCCGCTTCAGCAGCCGCGTCGGCGTGGGGGGCCCGACGTCGTAGAGCGCCTGCAGCGTGCCGGGCGGGGCC
Organism: Isosphaeraceae bacterium; assembly: GCA_965201075.1. Lineage (GTDB taxonomy): Bacteria > Planctomycetota > Planctomycetia > Isosphaerales > Isosphaeraceae > CBDAVP01. The sequence goes on from CBDAVP010000010.1 coordinate 141,834, forward strand.
TCCCTGGTCGAGGCGACGGCGAGGGCCTCGCGTTCCAACGCCTCGACCGCCTTACGCCCCTCGTCGCCCAGCGCCGCGGCGACCTCCTCGGGCGTCACCTTCACGGCCGCCCCGTATGCCGCTACCAGCTGCTTCTGGGCGTCGTCGCGCTTGTCCTCGGCTGTGCCGAGCGCCACTTTCAGGGGTTCACGCGACCCTTCGGGCACGGTCGAGTCCAGTTTCCCGGCGAGCAGGCGGTCCTCGTGGGGCTTTCGCAGGGCGGCCTGCTCGCATCGCAGTTCGCCTACGCGGCGGTCGACCTCGGCGTTGTGCCGGTCGATCGCGGCCCTTTGGGCGGGGGGGACGTCGTCGATCCCGCGGTCCTTCGGGGCGAGCCAGCGGTCGGGATTCAGCGCCGGTTGGAACGCCGAGGCGAGGGCGAAGTAGTCGCGCTGCGAGATCGGGTCGAACTTATGGTCGTGGCACCTGGCGCAGTTGACCGTCAGGGCCAGCAGGTTGCCGGAGACCGTCTCCAGGGTACGCTGGAGGACCGCGTGGCGGGTCGGCGGGAGGTTCAGCTCTACCTCGTCGGTGTCGTCGGCGGCAACCCGGAGGAACCCCGTGGCGGTCAGCAGGTCGCGGGCCTCGGGCGTGAACGTCGCCGCCGAGCGCCAGTCGACCAGTTCGTCGCCGGCCATCTGCTCGACCAGGAACGCGTCGAAAGGCTCGTCGGCGCCGATCGCCCGGACGGCCCAGTCGCGATAGCGCCACTTGCCCTCGCCGAACTTGACGGTCCCCGCGTCGTTGTCGCCGCCGACGACATCGACGAACCCAGCGGCGTCGAGCCAGTGCCGCCCCCAGCGTTCGCCGAACGCGGGCGAGGCCAGCAGGCGGTCCAGCAGTTTCTCGTAGGCGTCGGGCGAGTCGTCGGCCAGGAAGGCCTCGACCTCTTCGGTCCCCGGCGGCAGGCCCGCCAGGTCGTAGTTCAGGCGGCGGATCAGGGTGACCTTGTCGGCCTCGGGTGACGGGCCGAGGCCGCGTGCCCGCAGCTTCTCGAGGACGAAGGCGTCGATTGGGTTGCGGGCCCATCGCGAAGGGGTGTCGACCGTCGGCACCGGGGGGCTCGACGCGGGCCGGAAGGCCCAATGGTCGGCACCGGGCCTCTCGACCTTGCCGGCGTCCGCGCCGTCGGGCCAGGGGGCGCCCTGGTCGATCCAGGCCCGCAGGACGCCCACCTGCTCGGCCGAGAGCCGGTCCCCCTTCGGAGGCATCGGGGTCTCGCCGCCGGCGCCCGACACGTGGAGGACCAGGGGGCTTGCGCCGCCCCGGCCTGGGAGGACCTGCGGCTCGTCGCCGTCCCCGAGGGCCACCGCCCTCACGTCGAGGCGATAACCGCCCTTCTGCGTCTGCTGTCCGTGGCAGGAATAGCACGACGCCTCGAAGATCGGCCGGACGTCCCGGACGAAGTCGATCGGCCGGCCGGCGTGGGGCGAGTCCGCCGGGGGGGCGGTCTCGTCGCCCGGGGTCGCCGTCACCAGGAGCACCGCCGCCGCGAAGGCGTGGATCATGTCGGAGGCCAGCCCGTGCCAGCGAAACGCCGGTAGCATCGGCGCCAGTATAGGTACGGCCCGGCCGGGCAATCAACCACGTTCGCGGCGTCGGGCCGGACCCGAGGCGGTGACGGGATCGACCGGCGGGTGTCGCGGCCGGGGCGGTCGGAGCCTCGACGCAGGATCGCATGCACCTGCCGGCCCGCGGCCTCCTCCGGGGCTGGCGGTGCCGAGACGGGACGTCCTTCCAGCGGCGACCGATCGCTTCGAGGAGGTCGGACCGGGCCTGGGGAGGCGCGGGCGCCGGGGCCCGCCGACGGGTGAGGGGGATGGCTCGCCATGGTCTTTGCCTCCTCGGCGTCGCGGCCCGTGCGGGGCGTTGGGTTGGATTCGGGGTGTGAAGGTTGGACTTTCCCACGAATGGTGAGCGCTCCGAAATGAGCGTAAGCTCGACGTGAGGAGGTCAGCGTTGGCGAAGCAACGCAGGAATGACACCCGCGAGGTCAAGGTCGAGGCGGTCCGCCGGATCGCCGCCGAGGGCAGGAGCCTGGCCAAGGTCGCCCGCGACTGGGCCTCGGCAAGAGCTTGCTGAGGAGCTGGAAGACGGCCCTGGTCTCCGAGGGCGAGCAGGCCTTCCCCGGCAAGGGCAACACCCCGACCGTCGAAGGGGGAACTTCGCCGACTCCGGGCTGAGAACCAGAGGCTCCGCATGGAACGCGAGATTTTCAAAAAAAGGCGACGGCCTACTTCGCGAAGGAGTCCTCAAGAGGTATCGCTTCATCGAGGACCATCGCTGGAGCTGGCCGGTCCGCCGGATGTGCCAGGTACTTGAGGTCACGCCCGGCGGCTGCTACGGCTGGCGTGGGCGGCCGGCGCGGCGCGTCGTGGCGGTTTCGATAGGGCCTAGTCATCCTGAGAGGGATGGCCGGGCCTGCTTGCCTTTCGAGACTCGCGAAACAACCGTGGGCCGGGGCTGCCGACGACGAAAGGGCGGTCGCGTCGTCGGCGCGTCGATTGACACTCGCATGGGAGGGGAGGTGACCGGGTAGGCCCGATCTGGGCTACGATTCTCAAGGAGATTGCGGAGAAGAGGTGGGTCAGCCGCGGCGGACTGGTCCGGTGCCCCATCGAACTGCTTCAAGGGTCGGCACCATGAAATTCGCGGCGTTGATCGAATACACCCCGGACCGGACGAAGATCCGGGCCACCTGGTCGGCCCACCGCCAGCACCTCCGCGACGTATTGGAGGGCGGCCGGTTGCTCGCCGCCGGGCCGTTCGGCAAGGACCTCGGTGCGCTGCAAGTCTATGAGGCTGAATCGGCGTCCGAGGTGGAGGGTTGGATCAGGGGCGACCCGTTCTGCGAGGCGGGAGTGATCGCGGGGTGGCAGGTCCGGCCGCTGGCCGATTGGTCAGCCAAGGCGGCGGGCCCCGGTAAGGCGGACGAGACGGAACCGGTCGCCGACATGGCCCGGATGGATGGCCTCGCAGGAATTTTGGATGGAGCCGCGGGACGACGCTCGGACGGTGGGGTGGCAAGTTGACGCGGGGGGGCCTCGTCGGCGTCGGGCCGGATCCCCGCTGCGAGGCGTGCGTCGTGGTTCCCGCCCGGGACGAGATCCATGGGATCGGGCGGGCTCTGGAGGCTCTCGCCCGCCAGGTCGACGAGGATCTCGTGCCGCTCGACCGGAGGCGGTTCGAGGTGATCGTCCTGGCGAACAACTGCCGGGATGGCACGGCCGAAGAGGCCCGCCGTTTTGCGGCATCCCGGCCCGGCCTGGTCGTCCACGTGGCGGAAGTCGACCTCCCGAAGTCCCTCTCGCATGTCGGCACCGCCCGCCGGATGCTCATGGATGAGGCGGGACGGCGACTTGGCGGACTGGGGCGGGGTCGCGGCCTGATCTGTTCGACCGATGCGGATTCCCGGGTCGCACCGGGTTGGCTGGCGGCGACCTTGCGCGAGGTGCGGCGGGGGGCGGACGCGGTCGGCGGGATGATCCGGACGGACCGGGAGGGGCGGGCCTCGCTGGGGCGGTCGGCGAGGCGAGGTTACCTGCTCGACAGCCTCTACCACCGACTCTATGTCGAGTTGGAATGTTTCGTCGACCCCGACCCCGCCGACCCGTGGCCCCGCCACGATCACCACGCCGGGGCGAGCCTGGCGGTCACAGTCGAGGCTTATCGGCGGGCCGGGGGCCTGCCGCCCCTGCCAACCCTGGAGGATGTCGCGTTCGTCGAGGCCCTGCGGCGCGTCGATGCCCGGATCCGCCACAGCCCGGACGTGCGGGTCACGACATCGGCGCGGCGGACCGGCCGGGTCACGGGGGGGCTGGCCGACGCGTTCCGTTCGTGGGCGGAGCGGGGCGAGCCGGCGCCTGTGGAGCACCCCGGGGTGAGCCTCGCCAAGTTCTCGGGCCGCGCCCGGCTCCGGGAACTATGGAGGGCCGACGACCCCTCGCGACGCCGGGGGCTGGCGGCCTGCGCGGAGGCGGTGGGCACGTCGCGGGCGGTCCTCGCGGACCTGCTGGACGGGGTGCCGAGTTTCGGAGTCCTGGTCGAGGACCTGAGCCGGCTGGAAGGGACAGACGCGGGGCGAGGCCCGGATGCGATCGGGGTAGGCGAGGCGATCCGGCTATTGCGCGAGATTCTCCGAGACCTGCGACGCCGCTGAATCGGGGCGGCGAAACAGGTCGATACGATAGGACTTTTCTCGAACACCAGAGGCACGGGCGAGGCCTCGGGCTTCCGCCAGGCCCGACACGCCTTCATGAACTTCGTCCCCTGTCTGGAGATACCCGGGGACCATTGGGGTCCAGTGGACCAGCAGCAGTTCGCCACCGGGTGCGAGGCCGCCGATCACGGCTCCGAGAGTGGCGATCATCACCGGGCGCGACCAGTAGTAGGCCACCTCGGAGAGGGTGACCAGGTCGAACGGGCCGGGCGGGACGGCCCGGGTGAGGTCGGCGTGCTCGAAGCGGACGTGCGGGAGGTCGGCGCAGCGGCCGCGGGCCTGCTCCAACGCCAGCGGGGCGATGTCGACGGCCAGGACCGAGGCGCATCGGCAGGCCAATGACCTCGTGAAGACCCCGATGGAGCAGCCGACTTCCAGGGCTCGGGTGTAGGCCGGGCGGGTCAGGGTCGCGAGCGTCCTGGCGTACTTCGCCGATTCATACGGGCTGGTGGCGAACTTCCACGGATCGGGGTCGTCGCGGTAGAGGCCGTCGAAGTACGACTGCGGCAGGCGATCGCCCATCAGGGAGCCTCCAGGAAGATCTCGAACGGGCGGACGAAATCGGCCAGGAACCAGGCCGGCACGACACATCCGGGGGGGACGTCGTCGATCAGTCGCGTCGTTTGCGATTGGTGCTCGGCGATCGCCGCCCGCTTGCGGCGCAGGGCGGGGCCGATGTCGAGGCGGAAGGCGCGGGCTTCGCCGTGGCGGGGTCGGGCGGGCGGGTGGCCCAGGGCCCAGATCGGATATTCGAGCAAACGTGGGGACAGGTCGGCTGATTCCAGGGCCCGGCGTACCAGGACCCAGGTCGCGCGGTGGTCGGCGTGGGGCTCTCGTCGCCATGGGGCCAGGATCGTCTCGGGGCGGTCCCGTCGGATGGCGTGGGCGATCAGCGACGAGGCCCGGCAGAAATCCGGGTCGCCGGGCCCGGGCAGGGCGCCGTCGGGGAGTTCCAGGAAGGTGACCCCTTCGGGACCGGTGCCCAGCCTGCCCAGGGCGCGGAAGGCCTCAGCCCGTCGGAGGTCACGCAGCGCCGGCGGGGGGAACTTCCGAGAGCCGGGGTGGGACGCCGCGCCGTCGGTGACGACCACGACCGCGACCGAGATCGCCAGGTCGTTGAGCATGGCGATAGCCCCGCCGCAGCCCAGCGACTCGTCGTCGGGGTGGGGGGCCACCACGAGAGTACGCCCGAGCTGCCGGGCCGTGATCGGCTCCAGGCTCGGCGGCCGATCGAGGGGCGAGGGGTGGACGGGGGTCATGGCCCCGCTCCGGCCAGGGTCAACAGGGCGCGACGGCCGACGGCGGCGAGGGCGGCGTCGGGTCCGGGCTGGCGGAGGTACGTCGTCAGGTCGCGAACCAGCCGCTCCAGGGGGTGCGGCCGGATGAGGCCCCGCAGGCCCACCGACCGCGTGGCAAGCTGGAGGACGGACAGGCCCAGGGATTCGACCGCGATCCGGGCCATGTGGACGTGGTGGACGACCGCCTCGGGCGTGGCTCCCGACGAGTCGACCCATGCGGCGGCGCCTCGGAGCCACAAATCGGCGGCCTCGACGGCGACGGCGATCTCGCCGATCCTGGCCAGTTGGGCGGGATCCTCGCCGCGGCCGAGGGCACGCAGGGCGTCGATCGCGGCGGCGGCGACCGCCTTGATCCCGCCAACCTGGACGGCGACGAAGCGGATGGCCCCGCCCGAAAAGCCCGGCTCGCGAAGGTAGTCGCCCGGCCCGCCGAGGACGTCTTCGGCAGAGACCTCGGCCCCGAGGAACTCGACGCGGTAGCTGGCGGATGCACCCATCCCCAGGGGCATCCAGGCGTCGGGGTCGACGCGGACGGTGACCCGCTCCATCGGGACGACGACCATCAGCCGGCCCCCCTCGGGCGTGGTGCCGGTCACCACCGGCCGCTCAACGTGCCCCGCCCCGGAGGCATAATCCTTCGTCCCAATCAGTCGGCCGCCGCTCTGACCGACTGGCTCGAAGCGGGCCGGCGGCGAGCCGTCGGAGTTCCAGACTCCGAAGAGGCGGTCGCCTCGGACGTCCGCCGCCATGCGGGCGATTTGCGAGGGCGAGCCGAACTGCTGGATCAGGAGCAAGGCGTTGACGTGCCCTTCGTAGAGGCGGCCCACCGACAAATCGCCTCGCCCCAGGGCCTCCAGCACCCGCAGCAACGGCCACGTCCCGCCCGCCCCCAAGCCCAGTCCCGCCCCTCCCAACTCGGGGGCGAGGGGGGCGGCGAGCAGGCCCGCCCCGGCGATCTCCCGGAACGCCCGACCGGGGAATACGTCGGACGCATCCCCCCGGCCGGCCGAGGCCACCAGGCGGGCGGCGATCGCCGATGCCGAGTCGATGAATGGCGAAAATCGACCGCGGGCTGGTGGCGGATCGTGATCGGGCAAGTGTCGGTCCCTTCAAGCCTTCAGCCGGGATGAGCCGATCCGGGCGTCGGTCGGCCGAGAGACCTTGAACGATCGCATGGGATTCGCCGCGGCCTGTTCCCCTTTTCTTACTCGGGGGTCAAGTTCTGGTCGGCAGGATCGGCGATACATCGCGAGGATCGGGAGGATGCGGGTGTCCCCCTGGACGATCGCCCCTTGGCAGATACAAGAATCTGCCTTGCCCGCCCGCCCATCTCAAGCGGTCGGAGGCGATGTTCCCAGGATCCGTGTCACAGAGTGTCGGGAGGGTGGTGCGGATCTCATGGCGGATCGGACAACCGAGAGCGGCCTCGATGAAGGGGCCCACGACGGACACCCGTCCGGATTAGGCCCGACCAGGGCGGGCCTCGGCGAGCCCGGGTCGCCTCGACGCATCCTGGTCCTGCGGGCCCTGCGGTTGGGGGACCTCCTGTGCGCCGTGCCGGCGTTCCGGGCGTTGCGGGGGCGATACCCGGATGCGGAAATCGTGCTGCTGGGGCTCCCGTGGTCGTCGGCGTTCGTCGAGCGTTTCGGCGCCTACCTCGACGGGTTCCGTGAGTTCCCGGGGCTGCCCGGTCTGCCCGAGAGGGAGCCGGATGCCGCGCGACTGTCGGCCTTTGTTCGGGCCATTCGGGCCGAGCGATTCGACCTGGTCATTCAATTGCACGGCACCGGGCCGATCGTCAATCCATTCCTGGCGGGGCTCGGGGCGACGAGGATCGCGGGGTTCTACCCGGCGCATGAGGCATGCCCGGGCTCCCCGGGACTGTTCATCCCCTGGCCGACCGAAGGTCTTGAGATCCGCAGGCTGCTCGCCCTGACGACCCACCTCGGCGCGACCACCCTGGGCGAACACCTGGAGTTCCCGGTCCTGGGCGAGGATCGCGAACGGCTGGCCACGGCGATGGCCGGCCGACTCCCCGGAGGGGCGGCCTACGCCTGCATCCACGCCGGGGCGAGCGTCCCGGAGCGGACCTGGCCCCTCGCTCGCTTCGCCGAGGTGGGCGAGGCCTTGATGGCCCGCGGCCTAAAAATCGTCCTCACGGGGACCGAGGCCGAGGCGGCCTCGACGGCACGCCTGGCGTCGAGCCTGGGCGCAAGCTGCCTGGACCTGGCCGGGCGGACCGACCTGGGCATGGCCGCGGCGTTGCTGGCCGACGCCCGGCTCCTGGTTTGCAACGATACCGGCGTCTCCCACCTGGCGGCGGCGATGGGGACCCCCAGCGTGGTGGTCTCCACCGGGGACAACCCGTCGCGATGGTCGCCCATCGACCGGGCCCGGCATCGGGTCCTCTGCCGGGAGGGGGGCGTCGGGGCGGACGAGGTCTTGCGCGAGGCGGCGGACCTCCTGGCCGGTGTTGGGGCATTGGCGAGGGTGGGCGCATGAGACCAACGCGGGTACTGACGTGGCACGTCCACGGGAACTACCTCCTCTACCTCTCGCAGGCCGACGCGGAGTTCTACCTCCCGGTCCGCGCCGACGGCCCCCCCGGGTATGGCGGTCGGGGATCGACCTTCCCGTTCCCCGGCCGCGTCAAGGACGTCCCGGCCGAGGCGGTCCGCGACCTGCAATTCGACTGCGTCCTGTATCAGACCCGGGCGAACTTCGAGGTCGACGGGCCGGCGATCCTCTCCGAGGCGCAACGACGCCTGCCCAGGATCTACCTGGAGCACGACCCGCCCTGGCAGGAGCCGACGGACACCCTGCACTGGTCCGACGACCCCGGCGGCCTGCTGGTCCACGTCACGCCATTCAACGCGTTGATGTGGGACGCCGGCCGGACGCCCAGCCGCGTCATCGAGCACGGGGTCTTCCTGCCGGGAGAGCCCTGCTATTCCGGCGAGATCGACCGCGGGATCGTCGTCGTCAATCACCTGGCCCGTCGGGGGCGGAAGCTCGGGGCGGACCTGTTCGAGATGCTGAGGCGAGACGTCCCCCTGGACCTGGTGGGAATGGACGCCGAGTCGCTGGGCGGCCTCGGCGAGGTCGCCCCCCCGGAACTGGCCGCGACCCTCGCCCGGTACCGCTTCTTCTTCCACCCGGCCCGCTACACGAGCCTGGGCCTTGCGGTGATCGAGGCGATGATGGTGGGACTGCCGGTAGTGGGGCTCGCCACGACGGAGCTGGTCACCGTGATCCGCGACGGGGCGTCTGGCTTCCTGGCGACCGACCCCTCGCGCCTGGTCGGTCCGATGCGCGACCTCCTGGCCGACCGCGGCCTGGCGGGCAGGCTCGGCGAGGAGGCACGGCGGGTCGCCCGCGACCGGTTCGACATCCGTCGCTTCGCCCGCGACTGGGACACGACCTTCGCAACGGTCGCCGGCCGGTCGGGCTCGGAGCGGCCGTGGCCGATCCAGGCTGTGACCTCGGCGGATTGAGGCCATCATGCGACCGCTCCGCATTGCAATGATCAGCGAGCACGCCTCCCCCCTGGCGACACCGGGCGGAATCGACGCGGGCGGCCAGAACGTGTACGTCGCCCACCTGGCGACCGAACTGGGCCGCCGCGGCCACCGGGTTGACGTCTTCACCAGGCGGGACGACCCGCGGTCGCCCGAGGTCGTAGCCACCGGGGGGGGCGTCAGGGTAATCCACGTCGCGGCGGGTCCCCCGGCGTCGGTCCCCAAGGAGCACCTCCTACCGTTCATGGGAGAGTTCGCCCGGTCGTTGGTCCGGGCCACCCGCGTGCGCCGTTACGACATCCTCCATGCCAACTTCTTCCTGTCGGCCTTGGTCGCGGCCGACGTGAAGCGTGAGCTGGGGGTCCCATTCGTGGTGTCGTTCCACGCCCTAGGGCTCGTCAGGCGGATTCACCAGGGCGCCGACGATGGATTCCCGGCCGCTCGGATCGCGATCGAACTCCGGGCGGTGGCCGAGGCGGACCGGATCGTCGCGTCCTGCCCCCAGGAGGAGGACGACCTGCTGAGGCTCTACGAAGCCGACCCGGGGACGATCGCCACCGTCCCCTGCGGCTACGACCCCTCGGAGTTCAGCCCGATGGACCGGGCCGTCGCGCGGGAGCAACTGGGCCTCGGCGGGGACGGGCCACTCCTGCTTCAATTGGGGAGGCTCGTGCCACGCAAGGGGGTCGACGACGCCATCCGGGCCATGGCCCGGCTGCGGGACCGACACGCCATTGGGGCCCGGCTCCTGATTGTCGGGGGCGGCTCGCGAGACCCCGAGTCTTGCGTCACCCCGGAAGTGGTGCGACTGAGGCAGGTCGCCTCGGCCGAGGGGGTCGCTGACCGCGTCACGTTGGTGGGCAGCCGGGGTCGCGACGAGCTTCGCGCCTACTACGCCGCGGCCGACGTGTTCGTGACCACGCCGCATTACGAGCCGTTCGGCATCACCCCCATCGAGGCGATGGCCTGCGGGCGGCCGGTGATCGGCTCGGCCGTCGGCGGGATCCGGTCCACGGTCCTGGACGGGGAGACCGGCTACCTCGTCCCGCCCCGGGACCCGGCGGCGATCGCGGACCGGGCGGCCCGCCTCCTGCGAGACCCGGAAGCCGCGCGGCGGATGGGCCTGCGGGCCATCCGGCATGTCGCATCGCGCTACACGTGGCGACATGTAGCCCAGGCCGTCGAAGGAGTCTACCAATCGGTGATCTCCGAGGCCCTGCCCGGGCGACGGGCGACAACCGGCCTCATCGGCGGGGGCCGGGGATGAGCCGGCCGGCGGTCTTCCTCGACAAGGACGGGACGTTGGTGGTCGACGTGCCGTATAACGTGGACCCGTCCGCCATCCGCCTGATGCCCGGGGCGGCCGAGGCGCTGCGGGGGCTGGCTGGGGCCGGGTTTGCCCTCGTCGTGATCAGCAACCAGTCGGGGGTGGCGCGAGGCCGGTTCCCCGAGGCAGCCCTGGACGGCGTGGAGGCGGAGATCCGCTCGATGCTGGGGCGGTCTGGCGTCACCCTTGACGGGTTCTATTACTGCCCGCATCACCCCGCCGGGGTCGTCGCCGAGTACGCAGTCGAGTGCGAGTGCCGCAAGCCGAGGCCCGGGATGATCATGAGGGCCACGCGGGACCTGGGGCTGGACCCGGCCCGGTCGTGGATGGTGGGGGACATCCTCGACGACGTCGAGGCCGGGAGCCACGCGGGTTGCCGCACGGTGCTCGTCGACAACGGGGGTGAGACCCTGTGGGTCGGCGGGCCCGGCCGGACGCCGGATTTCGTCGCGGGGACGCTGGCGGAGGCCGCGGAACGCATCCTGAGCGGGCGGCCGGGCCGGGCCGGGGTGCCGTGATGACGCCAACGCTGCTCGACCCGGGACCTTGGGCCGAGGCCTCGAGGATCCTGGCCGTCCGCCTCGATGCCATGGGGGACGTCCTCATGACCTCGCCGGCCCTTCGGGCGTTGAAAGGATCCCGACCGGGGCGGCACCTGACCCTGCTGACCTCTCCCTCGGGGGCCGGGGCGGCGAAGCTCCTGCCGGAGGTCGACGAGACGATCGTGCAGGAAGTCCCCTGGATGAAAGGGTCGCCAGCCCGGGGCCCGTGGGAGGACCTGGCGGCCCTGGATCGGCTCAGGGCGGGACGGTTCGACGGGGCGGCGATCTTCACGGTCTACAGCCAGAACCCACTGCCGGCGGCCCTGTTCTGCCACCTGGCGGGCATCCCCCTGCGGCTCGCCCACTGCCGAGAGAATCCGTACCAACTGCTCTCGCACTGGGTCCCCGACCCGGACCCCGGCGACGGCCCGGTGCGCGAGGTCCGGCACGAGGTACGCAGGCAGTTGGACCTCGTGGCCGCGATCGGAGCCCGAGCCGACGACGAGCGGTTGGCCGTCCGGATCCCCGAGGATGCGGCCGACCGTGCCTCAGCCCGCTTGAAAGCGGCGGGGATCGACGCGGACCGGGCCTGGATCGCGGTCCACCCCGGTTGCACCGCGCCGTCGCGGACCTACCCGGCGGAAGGGTTTGCCGACGCCGCCGGGAGGCTCGCCCGGGACCACGGGGTGCAGGTCGCCTTCACGGGCTCGGAGGCGGAGGCGCCCCGGATCCAGTCCATCCGGGCGGGGATGGGGGCGCCGTCGGCGACGCTCGCGGGACGGCTCGACCTGGGAGAACTGGCGGCGATCCTGAGGAGAGCGGCCCTGCTGATCGCCAACAATACCGGACCCGTCCATCTGGCCGCCGCGGTGGGGACGCCGGTGGTCGACCTGTACGCCGGCACGAACTACCAGCACATGCCCTGGGGCATCCCGCACCGCGTGCTGACTCAGGATGTTCCCTGCGCCCCCTGTTACAAAAGCACGTGCCTTTACCCTCACCACGACTGCTTACGACGAATCTCCCCCAAAGCGATCGTCGAGGCCGCCCTAGAACTCCTCGGCCTCGAACGGTGAAGACAGCTCCGGGGAGCGTGAAGTCGGGCCGATCGCGACTCGACGTTCGCGGCATCCTGAGCCCCTCGTCCCCGGCGTGGCGGTCGTCGCACGGATGGACATGTCGGAGGCTCTGTTCGAAGCCGCCGCGGCGAATGGCTTGGTCAGGGTGGCGGGGCCGGTCCACGCGGCGTGTGTTGGGCGACAGGTCGGCCCCCCGGATGATCCAGGTTAGTCGGCTCTTGCACACCCAGAAGCCCGAGGCCCAGGAGGCCCTCAAGCGGGCCGGGATCACCGAGGAGATGGACGACCCCGCCGGGCTGATCCAACTCGACAAGCACCTGACCGAGCAGAAGGTCGGGGACCGCCTGGCGTGGCTCAAGGAGAACAAATCGGGCAGCGAGCGGACGAGGGAAGTGACCGTCGCCTGGCCGCGGAGCGGGACCGGGTGCGGAACCCGCAGTACGTCAACCACTGCGGCTTCAACATGATCCGCTACGCCCAGGGTGCCATGAGTTGGACGTTCCGTGGCGTCGGCGGGATGAACAACTACCTCGAGAACGAGCCGCTCGTCGGAGCGATCCCAACCCTCGTCGTCCAGGAGCGGAAGGTCGGAGTGAATGTCGAAAAGCAGTTTCCAGGCATTCGCTCCGACTCCCTGGAAACAAGACGAACAGCGTTCGGCAAGTCCGCCGCGGCGGTCCGTGAGATGAAAGGCCACCCGTTCGCCCAGATGGAACTGATCGACATGACTCGCCGAGCCAAGGACGGGGTACTGGGCGGCGCGGGCGTCCGGAGCGGCGCACCGGCGGCCGGCGGCCCTGGACTCCAGGACGCCCACGACGCGGCGGCAGCCAGGCAGCAAGAGTCGACCAATAAATTGTTGTCGCAGATCGCCGCGGGGATGGGCGGTCGGGGTGGCGGCGGTCAAACCGTCGCCCATCACGACTTCTACGAGATCGGCGGCGGCTTCGGCCCCCGGCGTGCCTGAGGACTTCATGATGGACACCGCTTCGCTGCCGAGCCCCGAGGTCCGCTGCACGCCTCGGACCTCCGGTAGTCCCGTCGTCCTGGCCGGAGGCGGCACCTGGCTCCTGCCCCGCGCCGGGTTGGCCCCGATGCTCCGGGGCGTCCAGGACCGGGTCTATGACGACCTGATCTGGTCGAATGCCGTAAAGCTCACCATCGTCATGGAGGCGGCCTGGTGCCTCCCGCGAGCGAACTACCGCCTCGACGACGAGGAAACCACGACCCTGTTAATCGGCGCCGGCCATGGCATGTCGGCCGGAGCGGCCAGGGCGGTCCTCCCCCTCCGGGAATCTTCGCCAGTGGACCACCACGCGGGATCGCCCGGTCGAGGGCCGCGACGTTCCTCGCCGCCCCGCCCCCGACGGCCAGGCCGTCCTTGCTGCGGCCTTCCAGGGCAGGCCTGGCACTGTGAGCGGCGATGCACTCTTTCCCGCACTGGAATCGCCGGATTCGACTCAATTTCAGCCGATTTCGCTGGACGCATTAGCGTTCATAAATGACATATCTTATTTATTCTGAGAGATTTGTAGATCGATAGTTGTCTGGGAGTCCACCACTTAACCCATCTTCACATGGTGGAAGTCACTGGTTCGAATCCAGTGTCGTCCAATCCCAGGTCGTTGTCCAATCGAGAGGAGCGACTTGTGCAGAGGGTCTGCGATCGGCGAGCGAAGCGTCGACTGCGGATTTGTCCGGTCCGACGCCCGCCAGACCGCGCGAAGGTCTACGCGAACAACGCGTTTTCCGTCGCGTCGACGCCACGGGGGTGCTCGAACGGCCACACGGCTTTTCCTCCGAGTCGATCACTCGGAGACGTACCGACCTGGTCTTGCCGCCGGGGATAGCCCAGACCTCAACCCGTTCGAGCGGCGGTGGGACGGCATGCGCCAGGAGGTGAGGCGGGGCCACTGCCAACGTCAGTCTGACTGGGTTGAGGGAGGCCTGCGAGCAGTTCCTTGCCGCGATCAACGTCGGAACCGGGATGGTGGTTGATCGACCCTAGCCGAAGTTCAGCCTCGAACCGGATTGCGGGGCAAAACTCCTGATCGCAACGCGAACCGAGATCAGTAGCCTAGCGTTGCCCGCTCAAAAATCGTCTGCCGAGGAATGCGAAAAGACACCGAACTTTCCGAAGCACTCGCGAGATACACCCGAGAGGATTCGAACCTCTAACCTTCGGTTCCGTAGACCGATGCTCTATCCAATTGAGCTACGGGTGCGACGCGTGGGAGCCACGCCTGGGAAAACTGAGTGTAACGATCCCAAGGTCGGGTCGCAAACCCAAAGACGCCGGATTCGCCGCCGAGGTGCGGTTCGGTTCAGGGGTGGCCCGGCGGCAGCCCGCCCGGGAATCCTCCGGGGAGCTGGTCCATTCCCGGGAAGCCCGCGGGCAGGCCGGGGGGCGGCGGGGCGGGCTTCTCCCCCTTCTTGCGGAGCAGGGCCTCGCGGTTCAGCACGATCGAGCGGAAGTTGTCGCCCGGCACGACGTAGTACCAGGACAGGAAGCGGTCGGAAAGGTCCTTGACCCGCTTGCGGCCATCGTCGAGCTTGCGGTCCCGCTCGGCTTGCTCGGCCTCCTCCCGCTTCGTTTCCGAAGCCTCCATCTCCTTCGCTGCCGGGGTCCCCGGTTCGGGCTGAAAGGTGTCGTTGGGCAGGGCCGTCGGGGTCTCAACCGGGGGCGGCGTGGGTTCGGGGAGCAGCGACGGGTCGAAGTCAACGGTCACCAGCAGGTAGCGGCTCTCGACCCCTCCCGCCTTCTTTTCCTCGGAGGCCGAGGCGTCCTTCTTGTCCTTGCCATTGGCGGCCTTCTCGTCCTTCTTGCCGGCGGTCAACTCCTCGCCGGTGGCGAAGGTGATCTCGCCGAACCGCAAGGTGTAGACGACCCCCTCGTCGGTGCCAACCTTGACGTCCCCCTGGTTGGAGACCAACCCCTCCCTCGTCGGATAAAACCCCTTGCTGATGAGCGACTGCATCGAGGCTCGGGAGGTCGGGGTCAGCGTGCCCGTCTCCTTGTATTTGCGCAGGTCGCGGGCGACGCCCTCGGGCATCGGCCGCACACCGGCGATCTTCAGGTCGGCCAGGGCGGTGGTCAGGCTCGTCAGCTTTTCGGAGTTGGCCTCCTCCTCGGCCGGCGGGGGCGGGTCGAGCGTCCAGGGGGCCGTGGCCGAGAGTCTTGAGGCTCCGAAGACCTCGCCACGGTCGATCGTGCCGGCCTCGGGATCGACCTTGTGATTGTCGAAGGTCAGACGGCGGATCTTGCCGGCGTCGACCTTCAACAGGTTCGTCTCGATCCAGTCGGAGAACCGGGTCGAGAGGTCGACCTTGACGTTGACCGCGTAGGTCGGCTTCTGCTCGGGGACGCGAACGTAGCGTTGGTCGGGGTGGTTGGGGACCTCCTTGCCGATGATGAAGTCGGCCAGGACCTTTTGCGTCTTGTTGTCGATCTGGCTGATCCGCACCCGCTTGCCCACCCCCTCACCACTGGAAACCTTGGGGTCAAGCGGGTCGAGCACGCCGAGTTCCTTGTGGTCCGAGGCCAGGGTCGAGCGGATCGACTCCTTGCGCAGGTCGATCACCCCCGAAGCCGTGTTCTTGAGCCGGTCCTTGGCATCGGCCGGGTAGTCGTTGTGCGAGGGGATGACCCAACGGCCGTTGCGCAACTGGACCTGGAACGGGACGGCGGTGCCAGTGGTGGGGTCGTAGTCGTAGACCTCCAGCGAGTTGGCGACCAAGGGGTCCTTGAACTTGGGGAAGAATTCCTGTCCCTGGTCGGAGAACACCGGCTCGGTGGTGGACCGGCCGGGCAGGCGAGCCGCCGCCGCTCCGGCCAGCAGCAGCGCGCCCACGAGGAAGATCGCGGTCTTCTTGGGCTCGTTCATCGGCGTCACTCATCCCGGAAAGAGGCTGGAGGTTGGGTCGGATCAGATCGGGTCGGGTCGGATTGGGTCGATTCGAAAGCGGTCAGGCCAGGCGGTTGGGGCTGGCGCCTCGGTTTTCCCTGCGAGAGCGAACGCCCGCGACGACCAGGCCCAGGGCCAGCGGCAGCAGCGGAGGCAGGGCCAACGCCACGAACTGCGTGTCGCCCTGAAGACGTCGGCGCTTGCTCACCGCCTCGGCCTCGGCCTCCTCGACCTTGCGACGCTTGCGGTCCTCGACGTCGACCTTGATCACGCTGGTCAGCCGCCGGTTCTCGACCTCCTGGAGGTTGGACAGCATGATCTCCTTGGTCCGCTCGTCCAGGTCCTTGCGGGCCTCGACCACCTTGACCTTGGCGTCCAGGTCCTTCTGGGCCCGGTCCAGCTCCTCTCGGGCGGCATCCTCGGCGGCCTTTTCTTCCTTCTGTCGCTGGGTCTCGAAAACGCGGGTCTGCTCGTCGAAGGCCGTCAAGGTCCGGTGGGTCGGTCGCTTCTTACGCAGGCCGAAGAACGCGTCGTCGCCGGTCAACTCGTCGATGCAGTTGAGCACGAACGAGACGTTGTCGAAGTCCAGGCCCTCGATTCGCTGGCGGCGAAGGTTGAAGAACGTCTCCGACATCAGGTCAAGGTCGGCGATGGCGATCACCTTGGCCTCGCCCGGCTTGGCGGCCTTGGGCGCATCGGCCGCGTCCCCCTCGGTCGGGGCGAACGGGCCGTCGATCCTCGCCGCCAGGACGTACGACTTCAGCGACGGCTGGTGGACCCGCCGGGGGTTCAGGCCGCTGAAGCCCATGAAGCCGCGCTCGGCCAGTTCGCCAAAGGGAATCGTGCCGCCGAGGTCGTCGGTCTTGACCAGAGGAGTAAACACGGGGGTTCGGGCCCCTCGGTCCTGCAACTGGCCGGCGAACAGGAAGACCAGCTTTTGCAGCCCGGAGGACGCTGGGTCCTTTTCGTTGAAGGCGTCGGGGTTCTCGGGGGACTTCTGGACGAAGACGAACTCCCGAGGCAGGTCGGTGATCTTGGTCGGGTTCTCGGGGTTCCAGGTGACCTGATCGGTCGGCCAGTCGAGGTTCAGCAGTTCCAGCAAGGGGCGAAGTTCCCCCTTGGGCTCGGGAGGCGGGCTGCCGCCGAACATCCCGCCGGCGGGCATCCGGGCCTCGCTCGGCGCAATGGTCGGGTCGGCCGCCGGGAACGGGTCGAGCAGCAGCAACGTCGGCCCCCCCTTGCGGACAAACGCCGTCAGGGCGTCGATCTGCTTTTGCGGCAGCGACGACGGTTGCGCCACGAGCAGGGCGTCGAGGTCCGAGGGCAACTCCGACTCGGCCGACACCGTCGAAACGTCGTACTGCTTCTTCAACTCGGTAACGATGGCCCACTCCGAGTCGCGGCCCATCGACCGCATGTCGAAGCCGCCCAGCAACTTGGCGTCAGTGTTGAGGATGCCCACCTTTTTCCGCTTCGCCCGAGAAACCACGCGGATCGAGCGGGTCAGTTCATATTCGACCGGCAACCCGAGGTCAAAGAACGGGATCACCACTTCCTCGGGTCCCGAGGTAAACGCCACGCCCAGGAAAACCTCCGACGACGACTGACGCCCCTCGTCCTGGACCGGCACGCGACGGGGCTCGATGGCGAACCGCTTCTGGGCATCGCGAGCCTCGGCGCTGAAGCGCTCGGTGTCGACCAGGTTCAGGCGAATCCGGTTCCCACCCCTCGCGGCGATCTCCCGCAGCAGGTTGACCAGGTGGTCCTTGGTCTCAACGTAATCTCGGGGAACCCGCGGGCTCAGGTACGCCTGGATATAGACCGGGCGGGTCGGGTCAATCTTGTCGATCAGGTCGAGGCTCTCTCGCGAAAGGCTGCTGAGATGCTCCTGGCTGGCATCGACCCGCAGGCCACCCCGTCCCATCACGAAGCAGGCCAGCAACCCCAGGCCCAACCCCAGGCCCAGGTCTCGCAAGAGCGAGGGGACTGGCGAGGCCGAATCGCCATCGGCCGCGGCGAACACCGTCATCCGCAAGACGAACAGCAAAAGCCCAACGGCCAGCCCGCCCAGCAAGAGGACCGCCGTGGTGAGGTCGCGAACCGACGAGGCATAGCCCACCATCACGTTCAGGCTAATCAACCCCACGGCCACCGCCAGCAACCGAACCAGGGCATGCAGCCCTCGGCCCCGGCTGGTCTCGCCCCCGGCCCACTGACGCCTGGAAAGCAGAACCATGTTCAGATACAGCAAGCCCACCGCCCACGACAGGAAGTACACCACGCCCGAAACCGTCAACACCCCCGAGGCGAAGTCGCGGAACCGAGAAGGCAGCGCCTGGTCTTCAAAAACCCGTCGCACCGCGTCGGCCGACCCCACGCCCGGCACCCTCGCCAGCCGCGCGGCCAGCAACGCACCGGCCTGCCCCAGAAAGATCGCCGCGGCCGACAGTAACCCGCCCAGGATGAACGCCACCGTCGCGTTGGGAGACAGCAACGACGCCACCATCCCCACCGCGATCAGCATCGCGCCCATCAGCCAGTAGCCCAGGTACGTCGAGGTCAGCACGCTCAGGTCCGGCGACCCCAGCCTCATCAAAATCAACGCATGAGGCAGCAGGAACAGCAGGGCGACGGTAAAAATCCCCAGAGCCGCCAGGTACTTGCCGGCCACGACTTCCAGGTCCCGAGCCGGCAGGGTCAACAGCAGCTCGTCGGTCCCCTGCCGTCGTTCGTCGGCCCAGATCCCCATCGTGATCGCCGGCACGAAAAACAGCAGTAAATACGGCATCCACTCATTCAGCGGGGCGAGGTTGGCCAGGTTGTTGGCGAAAAACGCCGGCAGGCAGAACTCGACCCACGAGCAAACCAGGACGAACAGCGCGATGAACACGTAGCCGGCCAGGTTGCTGAAATAGCCAAGGAAGTCGCGCCGGAAAATGGCTGAAATCACGTGGGGACGCAACCCCCGCATCCGCCCCGGGGCCGCGACGAGTCGGCCGGGCGACTGGGCCGGCCTGTTCTGGAGGGTGGTCACTCGGTCAATCCTCGGAAAAGTTCGGAAACGGAGCGGCGGGTGCCGCGAACCCCCCGGCAACCGCCCGGCATCGGGCCGGGCCTCAAGGACTCAGCGATCGGAACTCAGGCGGGTTGGGCGGTCAAACGGTGGAACTGCGCCTCCAGGGCCGGCCCATCCGCGCCAAGCTGCGCGGGAGGCCCGTCAAAGACGATGCGGCCGTCGTGGATGAAGATCACCCGATCGGCCACCGGCCCCACTTCCTGAAGAATGTGGGTCGAGACCAAAATCGTCTTGGACCGACCAAGGTCGCGGATCAACTGCCGCACGCCCACGATCTGGTTCGGATCCAGGCCGCTGGTCGGCTCGTCCAGGATCAAAACCTCCGGGTCGTGCAGCAAGGCCGTGGCCATCGACACCCGCTGACGATACCCCTTCGACAACTTACCGATCGGCTTGGTCGCCACCGACCCCAGGGTGCAAAGGCCAATCACCGCGTCAACCCGGTCCCGAAGCGCCGAGCCGGCCAGGCCTCGGGCCCTGCCGAAGAACTCCAGCAGTTCTCGGGGGGTCATGTCGGGGTAAAGCGGGCCGTTCTCGGGCAGGTAGCCCAGATGCTCGGCCGCCGCGATGCGGTCCTCCTGGACGTCGATGCCGGCGATCCGGGCAACGCCGCGAGTCGGGGCGATGAACCCCGTCAACAGCCGCATCGTGGTCGACTTCCCCGCGCCATTGGGCCCGAGAAACGCCACGACCTGGCCCCGGGGAATCCGGAACGAGACATCCTGAACGGCCAGGAACGAGCCGAATTGCTTGCGAAGCCCCTGGGCCTCGATCATCACGGGCGTGGACATGCCGGAACCATCCTCGCGGAACGACCGACCCCCGCCGAGTCGCGGGGATTCGCACTTCCCGGGCCCAACGGCCCGACCCTCAATGGCCGCATGATACGCCAGCGGAAACCGCGCCGCAACCGGCCGCGACCGCCCCCTCCCTACGCTCCGAAGCATCCCAAGGATCGCGCCAGCTCGCTCAAAGGGCCGGACAAGCGTCGAAGGCGTCCCGGGCCAGGGCGATCGCACCGTGGACCACGACCTCCTCGCCCAGCGCCGCGGTCACCAGATCGAAGGTTCCGCGGAAGGGAGGGAAGACCCGCTCATCCAGCGCCTTGCGGATCGGGTCCAGCCAAAGGTCTTCCTCGATGAGCGAGACCCCACCGCCGAGGATGATCCGCCGAGGGGCCAGCAGAGTAACGGCGTGGGCCAGGGCCGCGCCCATTGCCGAGGTCGCCCGTCGCAAGACCCGAGCGCCGGGGCCGTCGGGATCGCGACGGGCCGACTCCGCGACGGTCAACGCCGTCACCCCAGCCACGTCCCCACCCGCCAACGCCCTCAGGTCGCCCAACCCGCCGGTCCCTCGACCCGCCGCCTCGCGGCCCGAGGCGCCGATCGACCAGCCCGAGGCAACCCCCTCCAGCGTCCGCCGTTCCGAGGAATCTGGCCCATCAACGATCAGGTGGCCGATCTCCACCGCCCCCGACCCGGCGCCCCGGTAAATCCGCCCATCGACGATGAGCCCACCGCCGATCCCGCTACCAATCGTCAAGTACAGCACCGGCGACAGGCCAATTCCAGCGCCAAACCGGGCCTCGGCCAGCGCGGCGGTGTCGGCGTCGTTATGAATCGACACCAACGGGCATCCCAACGTCTCCCGTACCCAATCGGCCAGCCCGAACCCATCCCATCCCGCGACCTGGTGCGACCTTGCAACAATCCCCCGCCGAGCGTCGACCGGCCCGCCAAAGCCGATCCCCACCGCATCGACCCCGCCTCCAGCCAGCGACCTCGCGGCCCCGGCGATTTGAGCCAGGATGCCCGTGGCGCCATCAGCCGGCACGATCGTCCGCCGGACCAGTTCGACGAGGCGGCCGTCCCCTGGCCCCAGACCAAGCTGGAGCTTGGTCCCGCCAATCTCGATTCCCAGAAACCTCGGCCCGGTCTTCATCGACGCTCAGACCTCGACGGGCCCGGAAATGCGCCGGTACATGTCGCCAATGAGCCAGTGAAAGGCGACCTGGTGCAGCGACTCCACCACGCCCATGTCGTCGGTGGGAACGTGCAGGTTGTGGTGGGCCAGCGGCTTGAGCTTGCCGCCACCGAACCCGGTGATCCCCACGGTCGTCAGCCCGTGGCCGTTGGCCCAATCCACCGCCTTGAGGATGTTGGGACTGTTGCCCGACCCCGAAATCGCCAGCAGCAGGTCTCCCGGCGAGGCGAGGTTCTTCAACTGTTCGAGGAAGATCCCCTCATAGTTAATGTCGTTGGCCACGGCCATGATCCAGGCCGCGTTATCGGTCAGGCTCAGAACCTTCAGGCGCTTCTGGTTCTCGAAGTCGCGCAAGGTGCACTTGGCCAGGTCCTCGCAAAGGTGCGAGGCATTCGCGCCCGAGCCGCCGTTGCCGCAGATGAAAACGAAGTTCCCAGAATGATACGCCTTCTCGATCAGGTCGGCGACATTCTCCACCTGTGACGGGTCGAGCCGGCCAATCTCCTCGCAGACCCGATCCAGGTAAGCCTTCACCCCGTACATCGCCCCGTACATCGCCAACCCCCCACGGCAACCAACCGATCCCGATCCCGGAAACTCGCCGGATTGTACCGCTCAACTCGGGGGCGGGAAAGGATCGGCCCCGGTCGTCCAGGGCCTTTGATTTCTCCATTGGCCTTGAAATCGGGGACTGGCTCCGGCGGCACTCCGCCGGTGCCTGTCCCTCATTCCGGGGCCCGGTGGGCGGCGTGGGAGGGAGATTGAAATCGGGGACTGGCTCCGCCGGTCCTGTCCCCTTTGGTCCACCCAAAGTGAGAACGAAATGACCCTGCCCGGTCGACTATACTCGGGGGCGGAGATCAAGATCACGCCGGTCGAGAACGGTCGGGATGGGGATCGCCTGGACACTCTTGCTGATCGCGCCGCCGCTGCTGGGGGCCTACGCGTTGGCCCGTCGGGGGTTCGGCCAACCTCCGGGCCTGCCCCGGGCGCTGGCCACGGGCGTTTTGTCGTGGACCTGGATCATCCTCGGGTCGGAAATCCTGGGATCGCTGGGGTGGCTGAGTCGGGGGCCGCTGCTGGCCTGGTCGATGGCCGGAGGAGGGATCGGGCTCCTTTCCTGGCGGATCGGCCGCGACCACGCTCCGGACAAGGCCGCGATCGAACCCCCGGCGCGTTGGGATTGGCCAGCGATCCTCGGCGTGGGCCTCCTGTTCACGACGGTGGCCGGGCTGGGGGGCCGGTCGTTGCTGGGACCGGTCAAGGTCGTCAGCGATGGGCCGATCTATCACCTCTACTTCGCGGCCCGCTGGTGGAAGGCCGGCCTCCTCTTTGGCGTGGCCACCCCCTTCGGCGAGAACGCCGCTACCTACTTCCCGGCCGTCGGCGACCTCGGCTTCTCCTGGCTGATGGTCGCCTGGGGCGGCGACCGCCTCGCCAGGGTCGGCCAGGCCCCGTTCCTGCTGCTGGCCGGCCTGGCCTCCTACGCGATGGCCAGAGACCTCGGCGCGCGAGCCTCGGCCTCAGCGCTGGCGGCCTGCTGGTTCCTGATGAGTTCCCCCCTGCTGCTCTTCACCTTCGAGCCCAACGTCGACACCGTCTTCGCCGCTGGCTACCTCGCCTCGGCCTATTTCTTCCTCCGCTTCGTCCGCAAGTTCGACGGCCGGAATGCCCTGATCCTGGGAGGACTCGCCGCCGGAGGAGCCTGGGGAACCAAGCCAACGGCCACCGTCTTCGTCCCCCCGTTGCTGGCCCTGGCCGGGGTCGCGGTTCTGGCCCGCCGCGACTGGGCCTGGCGGCGAAGGGTCGCGGGGCTCGGCATCCTGGTCCTGGCGCCGATGGTCATGGCCGGCTTCTGGTTCGGGCGAAACGCCGTCTGGACCGGCAACCCGCTTTACCCGCTCGACCTCGCCCTCGGTGGCCGGACGATCCTGGCCGGTTGGTACGACCGCGAGGCGATGAGGTCCAGCCCCTACTACCTCGCCCCCGACGACCTCGCCTCTCTGGCCGACACTCTGGCCGCGGTCCTCGACCCTCGACTCGCCCCGCTCTGGGCCCTCGCGGTCGCCGGAGGCTGGACGATCGCTCGACGAGACCGCCGGCCGGCTTCGCGCTGGGCCTGGCTTTTGTCAGCCCTGACCCTCGTCAACCTCGCGCTCTACTGGGGCCTGATCCCCTACCGCAACCAGCAACGGTTCATGCTCCACGCCCTCGGCCTGGCGGCGGTCCCCCTGGCCCTGCTGTTCGACCGCGCCCGCTGGCTGCGTGTCGCCGCCTCCCTGCTCATCGCCGTCCACCTGCTCACGCCAAGCCACTGGCCACTCGATCACCCCTTTTGGGACTTCAGCCCGCGCATCCCCAGCATCTTTCCTCCGCTGCTAACCTTCGCCACCCCTCCACGCCCGACCAGTCCAGCCGATCCATTCGCCTGGAACCTCCTGTATGGCGTTTTGCTGGCCTCAATCGCCCTGGCCTGGGCCCTCGGCCGGCCGTCCCGGTTCCGATCCCTCCGAGTGGTGGCAATCCTCGGAGTCTGGATGACCCTGGCCGATCGCGCGGCCTTCCCCGTTCGTCCGTTGCCGCCCCTGGCCGCCTTCTATCCCTCGTTTCCCGACTACCAGGTCGCCTGGCTGCGGTTGGACCAGGCGAGTGGCCCCGACGGCGCCCGGGTGGCGTATGCCGGAACGAACATCCCCTATTACCTGATGGGCGTGGGACTTCGCAACGAGGTTCGCTATGTGAACGTCGACGCCCATCCCGCCTGGCTGCCGCACGACTACCACCAGGCGGCGGGCCGTCCCCACTGGCCCAATTCCCGTCCCGGCTGGGACCGCGCCCATCCCGACCCCGTGGCCTGGCTCGAAAACCTCCGTCGTGAGGGGATCGAATTCCTGTTCATCGCCCGGGCCGACCCCCGGGAAGGGGCTCACAACGTCGCCGACGCCCAGGGGTTTCCCATCGAGCGCCAGTGGGCCGACGCGCGCCCGGCCGACTTCCGGCGCTTCCACGCCGACCCCCGCGTCCGCCTCTATCGCGTCCTTCCCGGAAAAAATCCCCCGGGACCCGACGGATCGCACCCCCGGGGCGCCACTACTAATCAGAGGTAGGGCTTCCGGACCGGGGGCCCTCGCGGATCGTCCCCCCTCCCCAAAAAGGCCGCCCCGATGAGATTGACCCTGCGGACCCTCCTGGCCTGGCTCGACGACACCTTGCCGCCGGCCGAGGTGCGCGAGATCGGCCAGATGGTCAACGACAGCCCGTTCGCCAAGGAGCTGGTCGAGCGCATCCAGAAAGTCAGCCGGCAAAGGCGGCTGACCGTCCCCAAGGATGACGCCGAGACCTCCGACCCCAACCTCGTCGCCGCCTACCTGGACAACACCCTGGAGGCCGACGCGGTCACCGAGTTCGAGAAGATCGCACTGACCTCCGACGTCCACCTCGCCGAGGTCGCCAGCGCCCACCAGATCCTCAGCCTCATCGGCCAGAAGGCCAAGGTCCCGCCCGAGGCCCGCCAGCGAATGTACCGTCTGGTCAACGGAAGCGACGGCGCCGCGTCCGTCGGCGGAAAGGCGGGCGGCGGACCTCGTCACCGAGTCCGCTCCGACTCGGCGACGGTCCCGGGCCTCTCGACCAAAAGTCTCGGCGGCAAGGACGACGATTCGCTCGCACCGGCGTTTTGGCCCAACGCGCACCTCACTCGCCGGCCGTGGACCGAGCGGTTCGGGCCTCCACTGCTGGTCACGGGGTTGATCGGCGTGCTGGGCCTCTCGGCCTGGAAAAGCCTGGGCCCTCACGCCGAACCTGGCGCTCCGACTCAGGTCGTCCAGGCGACCGAGCCGCCCCCGCCCGCGCCGCCGGCCCCGCCGCCGGCCCCGCCGGTACTGGCCAAGGTCGACGTGGCTCCCCCCCCACTGGTGGCCGAGCCTGTCGACGAGCCCAAAGAGCCCGAGAAAGCCCCCAAGCTTGCTCCCGTGACGCCCGAGCAGGGGGTCGGCCGCGTCGCCCCGGGCGAGGCCGTCGCCCTGCGGTTCAGCGAGTCCAACCGCCGCTGGGAGATCGTCCCGGCCGAGGCCCCGGTCAAGGCCGAGGAGCGCCTCGTCGGCCTGGCCCCCTTCCGCCTGCCCCTCCAGCTGGGCAACGCCAAGGTCGAGCTGATCCGCTCGGCCGAGATTCGCCCAAAGCCGGCCGGCGACAACGCCACGGCCCGCTTCGACCTCACCCGCGGCCGGGTGGTTGTCCGCGTCGACGAGCCCGACCAGGCGGTCGCCGTGGGGCTGGGCAACGCCACCCTCCGCGTCGTCCCGCCGGCCGACGCCCCCGTCGGCCTGGAACGCGCCGACCGTCAGGCCGACCCCGACGCCAAGAACGCCCCGGCCCTGCGCGTGTTCGTCCCCGAGGGAAAAGCGACGCTCTCCGCCGGCGCCGAGAGTCAGGTCGTCAGCGGCCCGGCCACCTTCCAGTTCCGGCCCCCCGCCACGTTCGAGAAACTGGCCGAGCCCGCCCCCCCGTGGGTCTCCGAGACCGAGTTGTCCCCCGCCGACAAGCTCGCCGGGGCCGAGTTCTCCGCTTTGTTCACCAAGGGCGGATTCCCCAAGACGGTGCTCGTCCAGGCGACCCTGGACGACCAGGAGCCGAGTGTCCGTCGCCTGGCGCTGGAGGCCCTCGGCTCGATCGACGAGGTCGACGTCGTGCTGGAGGCCTTGAATTCCCCCGGAGACCCGTCAATCCGCCTGGCCGCCATCGACGTTCTTCGAGGGGCGATGAACCAATCGCCCGAGTCGGCCCGCGTCGTGCGCGACGCCCTCCAGGACTTCAGCCCCGACCCCGCCCAGGCCGCCACCCTCGGCAAGCTGCTCGCCGGCTACTCCCCCAGGGAGGCCCGCGACCCCAAGACTTATGAGGCCCTGGTCCTCGACCTGGAGGCCCAGGAACTCGGAGTCCGCGAACTGGCCCTGATGAACCTGCGTGCCCTGACCGGCCGCGACCGCCTGGACTACAACCCCGACCACCCCGAGGAAGGCAACGGCCTGCGTGCCTGGCAAGACCTCCAAAAGGCCGGAAAACTCGTCCCCGCCCCCGAAGGGCGACCCCGCTGACCGCTGCGCCGCACCCGCCCGGCCCTCGCTCCTTGCAATCACGGAAGGGGGACGGGTCTCCATTGGCCGCGCAATCGGGGTCTGGCTCCGGCGGTACTCCGCAGGTGCCTGACCCCCATTCCGGGGCCGGTGGTCGGCGAGGAGTCGAAAGGGACCGGTGGTCGGCGAGGAGTCGAAAGGGACCGGTGGTCGGCGAGGAGTCGAAGGGGACCGGTGGTCGGCGTAAAAGGGACATCGGACGGCGAAAGGAAGATCCCTTGGGCCCACCCCAAGTGAGAACGTAACAGCCGTGCCCGATTCGCCAACGGACTGGCCCGGGGGGCGGGGGGATGCTATGGTCTAGCGACCAACCCCGCAACCGGTCCGTCCCTGCCTCCCGGCTCCGTCGCCGCCCAGGTCCATGCCCATACGCTACTGGCTGATCCAGCCCAACGGGCGGACGGCAACTGATCGACCCCGCCCAGTTCGACCTGGACCGCCTGGCCGAGCAGGTCCGCCGCCGGGGCGCGCGCCTGGTCGCCGAGACGGTTGCCGAGCCCAACCGTCCCCCCCTCCGGTTCGAGCCCCCCGTCTCGGTCCTCGGCCCCCTCTTCCGCGACCGCCTGGCCCGCGTTTACACCGTCCGCGAGGCGTTCGACCTCGACATGAACATCCGCCCGACCACTCGCGTCCTGGGCGGCTACTACCGTCGCAAGGTCCTGATTCGCGTTTACACCCACGACCGGGTCGCCGGGCGACGGCCGTTGGAAGAACTTTTCGACACATTCTTGCACGAAGTCGCCCACCACCTGGAATATAGCGAGCCCGACTCGTTCCGGGCCGCGGCCTGCGAGCGGGTGCCGGGGCGCATGCACAGCCGGTTGTTCTGGCACGTCCTGGGAGTTCTCAAACAGCGATGGGCCACTCTTCAGGCCGACCGCGACTAGCCTTCTCAACGACCCGTAACGCCCGCTATGGCTCGGGGAAACGTGGTCCAAAACGGAACCGACGCGCGAGGGGGGACGAGTCTTGGGCGGCGGCCGTAAGCTTTGGGCGAAGCGGGCGATCCGGGCGGCCATCGCCGTCGTGGTCCTGGTCGCCTTGGGACGCCACGTGGGCAAGACCGTCGCCGACCTGCGGGCCTCGGGACGCGGCTTGACGCTGGACCTCCGCTGGGCGGCCGTCGGGGTCGCCTTCTACCTGATGGGCCTGACCTGCTTCGGGTACATTTACGCTCGGGCCCTGGCCGCCGGCGGCACCCCAATCGGCGGATTCGCGGCCTTGAGGGCGTATTTCGTGAGCCAGTTGGGCAAATACGTGCCGGGCAAGGCGATGGTCGTGGTCCTCAGAGCCGGGCTGTCGGCCCCCCACGGGGCTCGGCCGGCGACGGCGGCCCTGGCGACCTTTTATGAGACCCTGACGATGATGGCCTCCGGCGGGTTCGTCGCGGCGGCCGGCTTCGCCCTGACGCCAGACTCCTCTCGACGCTGGCCAATGGTCGTCGCCGCCGGCCTGGGGTGCGGGTTCCTGCTGCTGGTCGAGCCTCGCGTCTTCCCGAGGTTGGCGGCGCTGGCCCGTCCGGCGTTCCCCTCGGTCGGGCCCGACGCCTTCCCGCCCCCCTCCCACCGGTTCCTGCTCAACGCCCTGCTGATGGGAGCCATCGCCTGGCTGTTCCTGGGCCTGAGCCAGCTGGCCGTCGCCCGCTCGGTGGGCGTGCTGGCGCCCCGGGAGGCGTGGCCCTTGATCGTGGCGGGCGTGGCGCTGGCGACGGTCGTCGGCTTCGTCGCGGGACTGCCCGGCGGCCTGTTCGTCCGCGAGTGGGTGTTGATGATGTCCCTGGCCCCCGCCCTGGGTATGGACCGCGCCGTGGTGGCGTCGCTGGCGTTGCGGCTGGCGTGGGTCGCGACCGAAGTCGCCGCCGCCGCCTCCCTGGGCGTTTGGCGGCCCACGAGGCCCAGCGCGGGACCCGATCCTTCATGACCATCAGCGTCGTCATTCCAGCGTTCAACGAAAGCGAAAGCCTCGCCCCCCTGCTGGCCGAGTTCGGTCCATCAGCCGAGAACTCGGGCCCCTTCGAGTTCGTCCTGGTCGACGACGGCAGCCGCGACGCCACCTGGCCGGTCATCCGCTCGCTGGCGGCGGCCGACCCTCGCGTGCGGGGCATCCGCCTGAGGAGGAACTTCGGCAAGGCCGCCGCCCTGCGAGCCGGCTTCGCCGCGGCCCGTGGCGACCTGGTCTTCACCCTCGACGCCGACGGCCAGGACGACCCGGCCGAGGTCCCCCGCTTCCTCGACCGCCTGGCCCAGGGGTTCGACGTCGTCAGCGGCTGGAAACGGACAAGGCACGACCCCTGGCACAAGGTCGGCCCCAGCCGCGTCTTCAACCTCCTGGTCAGCGGCTTGACCGGGTGCCGCCTGCACGACCATAACTGCGGCTACAAACTCTACCGGGCCGAGGTCTTGCGCGAGGTCGAGCTGTACGGAGAGCTGCACCGCTTCATCCCCGTGCTGGCCTACGCCCGAGGCTTCCGCGTCGGCGAGGTCGAGGTCCACCACCGCCCCCGACGCTTCGGCCATTCCAAATATGGCGCCGCGAGGTTCCTCAAGGGGTTGCTCGACCTGCTAACCGTCCGGTTCCTGACCCGCTTCGCCCAGCGACCCCTGCACGTCCTGGGAGGGATCGGCCTGGTCCTGCTGATCCTGGGAGCCCTGGGGCTGGTCGACCTGGGTTTCCTCTGGCTGCGTAACGCCCCCGGCGACCGCCCGATCGGCCCCAGACCCTTGCTCAGCTACTCGGTCGCCCTGCTGGTGGTGGGAACCCAGCTCCTGAGCCTGGGCGTGCTGGCCGAACTGGTCACCTCCTACGGCATCCGCGACCGCGACACCTTCAGCATCGCCGAGGTCGCCGGTTTCGCATCCTCCGATCCCGAGACCACCCCCCATGCCCACGCCGCTGGCCCCTGACGAAGACCCGACCGCCGACCTGCCCGCCGACCTGCCGCGCTCGCCGGTCCGGCAGGCGTTCGCGTTGCTGGTCATTGGCGTCACGACGGCTCTGGTCGCGGGCATGACCGTCCAGATGAGGGCCAAGTCCGGCGGCAACGACGTCTCCCGCTGGTGTACCGTCTGGGCCCTGCTGGAGCGGGGCACCTTCGCCATCGACGACTGCCCCTGGCGCAACGAGACCGTCGACCTGATCCAGAAACCCGACCCGTGGGCCCCCGCCACGCCCGGCGCCCCGCCCATCAAGCACTTCTATTCCAGCAAACCGGCCTTCCTGCCCACCCTGATCGCCGCCGGCCTCTACCCGTTCCGGGCGATCTCCGGCGTCCCGATCGACCGGGTCGTCGAGCAGCCCCGTCGAGAGCCTCGCTACGTGGCCAGGCCCGGCTCTCCGGTCAAGGTCCTGGAAATCCCCAGGGAACCAATCCGCTGGCAAGCCAATGTCTTCTACTTCAAGCCCACCATCCTGCTCCTGAACGTCCTGCCAACCCTGCTGACGCTCATCCTCTACGCCCGCCTCCTGGACCGCTACGCCCGCGGGGACTGGACCTGGCTGTTCTGCCTGATGACCGCGACATTCGGGACGTTCCTATTCGCCTATCAGCAAACGTTGAACAACCACACCGTCGCCGCATGGGCAGCGTTCCTCGCCCTGTACGCGACCCTGAAAGTCTGGGACGACGGAGGGGGCACCGGCTGGTACGTCCTGGCCGGTGCGTCCGGAGCGTTCGCCGCCTGCAACGAACTGCCCGCGGCGCTCTTTGGCCTCTTCCTCTTCGCGGCGATGATGGCCCGGTCGCCGAAGCGGACGCTCCTGGCATTCGTCCCAGCCGCGGCGGTCCCCTGCTTGCTGTTCGTCGCGACCCAGTACGCGGCGATGGGGACCTGGCACCTGGCCTACGAAGGGTTCGGCTCGGAGACCTACGAATTCGAGGGAAGTCACTGGCTGACCCCCCTGGAATACGACTGGTTCAACAAGCACCCCGAGCCGAAGTGGCTCTACCTGTTCCACCTGACCTTAGGGCACCACGGCATCATCTCGCTCAGCCCGGTGATCCTGGTCTCGCTCTACGGGGCCCATCGAGCGGCCTGGAGGCGGAACCCTCGCGGGTTGCGGATCGTCGCATGGATGACGGGTCTTCTCACGTTGGCGATGATCACCTTCTACACCTGGAACCCCAAGGCGCGCAACTACGGAGGCTCGGCCCAGGGGCTGCGCTGGGTCTTCTGGCTGATCCCGTTCTGGCTGATCGTTCTGCCCGCCGGGGCCGAGCCCGGGGTTTCTCGGCCCTGGTTCCGCAACCTGTCGCTGGCGGCCCTGCTGGTCTCGGCCTTCTCCGTCGGCTACGCAACGCACAACCCCTGGAGCCACCCCTGGATCTCCGACGCCCTGGAGCACCTGGGCTGGTACGCCCTGGAGCGCTGAGGGATGGCCAAACGCCCGGCGGAATTTGGTCCGCCGGGCCGGAGCCGAAGCCGAAGCCGAAGGGGTTACTTGCTGCCGAAGCCCAGTTCCTTGACCCGGGCGAGGGTATCCTCGGCGGCCTGCTTGGTCTCGATCTTCTTGTCGATGGCCCGGACAATCCCTTCCTTATCAATGTAGAAGGTCCAGCGGTTGGCCATCCCCTTGGCGTTCAGGACGCCATACGCCTCGGCGGTGTCCTTGTCGGGGTCGCTGAGGATCGGGTAATCGGCGTGAACTTCCTTGGCGAACTTGGCATTGGCCTCGGGGGCATCAACGCTGGCGGTGAAGTAAACGACATCCATCGCCTTGAGCGGCGAGCCGGCCTTGGCATATGAGGTGCACTGGGCGGTACAGCCGGGGGTGGAAGCCTTGGGAAACCACGCCAGGATGACGGCCTGCTTACCTTGATAGTCGGCCAGTTCATGGCGCTTGCCATCGCTGCCCATCATGTTGAAGTCGGGAGCCTTGTCGCCAACCTTCAGCTCGGCGGCCCCGGCCTCGGCCCCTGCGGCCCAGACGGTCAGGCCCAAACCCGCCCACAGCAGTCCCATCCACGCGGAGGTGTTCATCGCGTCGCTCCAGTCCTCATGGCGCCGGCCCCCGCGGGGCCGGACCGCCCGAACGTAGCACCGCCGCCCCCCGATTGGCAATCACGCCCCGCCTCGAACGGCCACCCTTCGCCAGCAGTCCGCCAGGCGCGGGGGCGAATGGACTTGCCACCGTCGGCAGGAGCGATGCCCCGGACCAAGAAGGACGGAGACTCCTGACCGTTGACAAGGATTGCGGCGACTTTACCTTCCGCACGCGGTGGATGCCGGCGATCAGCGGCCCGCCTCCGGCCCTTCGGGAATGGTGACCAGGGGGAACGTGGCTCCGGCCGATTCGAGTTTGGGCGATTGGTCGAGGTTGGCCGTGGGGCGGATCTCGGTGGCGTTGGCCGTTGAGGCCGAGCGGCGGACCAGGGCCAGGGCGGGGAAGCTTTCGGCGAGCTTGGGGAGGGTGAGGTCGGTGTAGCGGCTGAGTTCGTCGGTGGAGACGACGCCGTCGCGGTTGCGGTCGGCGGCGGGGATTTCGTCGAGGATCGAGGTGAAGGGGAGCGGTCGCAGGCCCGGCTGGCCCATCCCCTTGAGCAAGACATAGGTCAGCATCCCGTGCTCCAGCGCCGAGACCTCGCCGGCCGGCTCTCCCCGTCGCGAGGCCAGCAGATAGGCGGTCCGCGCTCGTTGGGCTCCGTCGTCGATGGCGGCCCGGGTGCGCAGGACCGCCGGGTCGTCGTGGATCGCACCGGCCTCGCAGGCGTCGACCACCACCACCCTTCTCAGCGCCGAGAGCCGACCGAGGTTGCGGACCGCCGTCGCGAAGGGCACGGTGGTCCCCTCGGGGGCGACCGCGTTGGCCAGGTCGTCGGGGAAGGGGAACTGGCTCAGCAGCAGGTGGAACCGCCGGGAGAGGATGGCGGTGTGACCGGCCAGGATGACCACCACGGTGTCTTCCGGGTGGCCGTCGACGGCGTCTCGCAGTTGCAGGAACGCTGCTTGCACGGCCGGCTCGGTGACGTCCTGGTTGGTCAGGACGATGCGGACACCCGACGCGGTTCCCTCGACGTGAACGCCGTGGTCGTGGAGGTGACGGGCCAGGTCCTCGGCGTCGCGGTCGGCGAACTGGAGGGATCGGGCGTCGCGGGCATAGTGGCTGACGCCCAGGGCCAGGACGTGCAAGCGGCCTTCCTCGCGGAGGCCGGGGCCGAGGAGGTCGACCGCGTTGGACCGGCCGTCGCGGGCTCCGGGACGCGAGCCCAGGGCGTAGAACCGATTTGCCCCGCCTCGCAGTCTCACGGTGGTCGTCAGGGCCCGAGCGCCGGGGAGCGGCTTCCAGTCGTCGTCGCCCCGGATCGGCACGCCGTCCTGATAGAGTCGCAGGTCGGCCGGTGGCGGGTTGGCGGCGTGGCGGAGGGTCAGGGTCACCAGGCGGTCGGCCGGGTTGGCGGGGCGGTCGGCCTCCAGCGCCAGGTGGGGGGATTCGGCCGATGGGGGAGCCGGTAGCTCGGGCGTCTGGCCCTGTCGCAGCGACTCGGCCAGGCGGAAGACGTGGGTCCGGTCGTAATCCTGTTCCAGGCCGACGAGGGCGTCTCCGGTGCGCCAGGAGACCTGCCGCTCGCCGCCGGGAGAGCCGTCGAAGAGGCCGTCGGGGGTGAAGGCAACCCAATCGGGCCCCCCCTGCTCCGCCGAGAAGGTGCCCAGCAAGGTGCGGCGCGACGGGTCCCAGAGGCGGATGGTGGTGTCGTCGCTAGCGCTGGCGAGCAGGCCGGCGGTGGGCCAGGCGAGCAGGCTGTTGATGATCTCGGCATGGTTGGGGGCGGGCTCCAACCGCGGGCGACGGGGTTCGGGGCCGGAGAGATCCCACAGCCGCACGGCTTTGTCGGCGCCGCCGGCCGCGGCCAGGAATTTGCCGTCGGCGGTGAAGGCCAGGGCGCGGACCTCGCCGGGCAGGTCGTCGGCCAGGGGGGTGGGTCGGTCGTTGCCGGGCTCCCACAGCAACACCCGGCCGTCGAGGGTGCCAGCGACCACGCGGTCGGGCTGGGAGGGGTCGAGGCACGCGGAACGCAGGGGGACGAACCGGCCGGTCTTGGGATTCAACGCGCGCAGCACGCGGGCGGCGGTCGGTTTCGGTCCGTCGAGGTTCCAGAGGCGGGCGGTGCCGTCCTCCGAGGCGGTCAGGAGTCGCCGGCCGTCGGGCGTGAACGACAGGGCGACCAGGGGATACGGGTCGTCGTGACCCTGGAGGGTGTGCATCAAAGCGCCCGTCGTGGCGTCCCAGGCGAAGGCGGCGGGACCGTCGCTGGTGGGGTCGGTGGTCGCCGCGGCGATGAGTCGGCCGGTGGGGTCGAACGCGACGACGCCCAGGCGGCCATCAGTCAACGGCGGCGGCTGGGCGGCGAGGGGCTGGCCGGTCGCCCGATCCCGCAAGGTCAACGAGCCGGAAGGGTGGGCCACCAAGGCGACCCGGGAGCCGTCGGGGGAGATCGCCCCGGTGCTCCACTGGCCGGGCAACACCGCCACCGACCGACCTTCGCGGAAGTCCCAGACCGAGGCGACGCGGTCGCGAGTGACCTGCAAGATCCAGCGGGCGTCGGCCGATGCGTCCAGGGCCACGACCTGACCGCGCCTCGGGGGAATCTCGGGGCGGGGCGTGCCGTCGGGAAGGTTCCAGGTCCGCAGGCCGCCGTCCTGGCCGCCGACGACCAGCGCTCGACCGCCGGGGGCAAAGGCCAGCGAAGTCGCCGGTCCGGCATCGGCCAGGCCCGCGAGGGTCAAGGGGGTCGCGGCTCCCGAGTCCTCCAGTCGCCAGGCGATTACCTCGCCAGGAGTTGTGCGGACAGCCAGGGCGCGACCGTCGGGCGAAGTGGCGACCTCGTCGATGGTGCCCGGCAAGGTCAGCGGGGTGTCCGACCCCGAGGGACTCAGGCGGTGCAGGGTGAAGCCGGCGCCGGCGAGGATTCCGCCGACGGGGTCGAAGGCCAGGGTGTTGAGGGGAGAGCCCAGGTCGTGACGGCGGAGACGCGTCCCGGCCTCGGCTTCCCAGACGTCGAGTCGGCCGGCGTCGTCACCCACGGCCACGCGATGGCCATTGGTCGCCAGCCGACGACTCGTGACGGCGCCCCCGGGGCCGTCCAGGGTCTTGCCGGTCCGGCCGTCGGCGTCGAACAGGACGACCTTGCCCCGAGCGTCCATCACGGCGACCGCGACGTGACCCGCCGTGGGCGAGACCGCCAGGGCCCGGCCCTCGGAGACCAGCACTCGGGGGACGGCGCTGGCTTTCGGCTCGTGCAGGCGGATGGGTCCTCCGCGCTCGATCGTGGCGAAGTGGCGGCCGTCGGGCAGGAACGTCAGGCCGTCGATGCCCGTTTCCAGCGACGGGCCGAGGGGGATTTCGACGTCGTCGCGCAGGTCCCACAGCCGGACTCGTCCCGCGCCGTCGCCACTGGCCAGGAACCGGCCGTCGGGGTCGAGTGACGCGGCCGTCACGCCGACGAGGTGATAGGACAGGGTTCTCAGGAGCGAGCGGTCGGCCATCCTCCAGACCCGCAAGGTCGAGTCGCCCCCACCGCTGAGCAGTCGCTCGCCATCGGGGGTGAAGGCCAGGGTGGAGACCCCCAGGGCGTGGCCCCTCTGGAGCACGAGTTGCCGGGCGCGGCCCCCGGCTCGGCGCGCTTCGGTGGACCAAAGGGTCAGCGAGGGGTCGAGGCCGCCCATCGCGCGGAAGCCCTGGCGGGCGAGGGTTGGGTCGTGATTCAGGGAATCCAGGGCTCCCAGCAGGTTGCGGGGGCGGGCCGGATCGCCCAGGGCCTTCAAGAGTGACGAGGCGAAGGGGCCTCGCTGACCGACGGCGGTGGCCTCGGCGGCGAGATGGCCGTCAGCGGCGAGCCAGGCCGAGGCGCCTGGCCACCGCGTCAGGCTTTGAAGCCAACGGGTGCCGGGGTCGGCGTCCGGTTGCGGGTTCGCGTTCGCGTTCGCGGTGGTGGCCTGGCCCCGGCCCTGGGGTGACGTGTCGAGCCAGTAAACCACCGGGTTGCGCCCGCTGGCGGCGATGGGCTCCAGGGCGTCGCTGGGGGACCAGCCGGTGGCCTCGGCGCGATCGGCTCGGGCGTCGAGGGGGAGCAGGACTGGCCGAGACCCGGCGGTCGTGGCCTGGCCGGCGAATAGCAGCAGGGCCACGTCCCCAGGGGCTAGCTTCGGGGTGAGCCAGTCCTTGACCGCGCGATCGAGGTTCGCCCGGGTCGGAGTCAGGTGGTCGGCGGTCAGGCCGGATGGGGTGGGTCGGTCGCCGCGGTCGTCCAGGACCAGGACGTCGGCCTCGGGCCAGCCGGCGGGGCCGGTCAGCCAGGCCGCCAACGCTCGGGCATCAGCCACGGCGCCATGACAGGGTGGGATCGCCGGGTCCTGATACCGGTCGATCCCCACGACGATCGCCCGGACCGCTGGCCCTTGCCGAGCCGTCGGGGCGGGGACGGCGGGTGGCAGGGCGACGCGGGGTTTCGCCGAGGGCATGGGAGGCGTCAACGGGCGGCGGTCGAGCAGGGCCAGGAACCCGCCCCCGACGACGATTCCCAGCAGGACAAGTCCACCGGACCAGGGAATCAAGCGTTTCATGGTGGCGGGACCGGATCGGGGGCGACGCGAGCCGACGCGGCGAGGACCGACGCAATCGTCCCCTTCACACTACCCGAACCCTACCGATCCCGGAATCCATTGAGGCGTGAAGACCTCAGTGGCGTGACGGCCGTAGCGCCAGCAGCGCCGAAACTCCGCGGGGGTGAGACCCCTGGACCCGCGTCCGGCCCGCGGGGGATGTGTTGCCCAGCAGCACGTTGGGCCCGATGGTGTTGCCGTTGGTGGCGTTGGGGACGATCAACTGCCCGCCGCTGACGATCTGGATGCCGCCGAACCCGTTCGAGGCCAGGGTGTTGGCGGCCGACCCGGGCCCGCCAATGGTGTTCCGGGTGGAAGCGTCCAGGAGGACCCCCGCGGCGGAGTTCCCCGCTCGGAAGCCGTTGGGCAAGATCCCGATGAAGTTCCCCTGGACCGCGTTGGTGTTGGCTCGATACAGGTCGACCCCGGAGAACCCATTGGCGACGATGTAGTTCCCCAGACCCGGCGAGGCCCCACCGATCAGGTTGCCGGGGGCCTGGTTCAGATAAACGCCGTCGGCGCGGTTGCCCAGCCCGGCGGTCCCCGAGGCGTTGGCGCCGATGAGGTTGGACTGGACCTGGTTGCCGGTGGCCAGCGAGCCGAAGATCTGGACCCCGACCGACCCGTTGCCCGAGATCAGGTTGCCGCCCAGGCCCCCCGGCACGCCGATGACGTTGGCCGAGGCGTTCTGGATGAACACGCCATCGAGTCCGTTGGCCAGCGACCCGAACCCCGAGGCGTTGGTCCCCACGTAGTTGTTGGTCACGACGTTGTGCGCGGCGTCGGTGCGGACGAGGCCCAGGCCCCGGGCGACCGGCTCGTTACCCAGGATCAAGACGCCAGCCTCGACGTTGCCCGAGATCAGGTTGCGGTCCCCCGTCGCTGGCCCGCCGATGAGGTTGTTGGACGAGTCCAGAATGTACACGCCGTCCTTGCCGTTGGGCCGTGCGACGGTGCCGCTCTGGTCGGTTCCCAGGAAGTTGCCCCGCACGATGTTGCCGCCAGCGAACTCCAGAACGATGCCGGCGATGGGGAAGTCGCCGATGGCCAGGCCCTGCACCACGCTTGAGCCGCCGTCGAGGATCAGCCCGCTGGCGCCGGAGTCACGGGGCAGCAGCGAACCGTCCAGGACGATTTCCGGCGGCCCGTCGATGCCGATGGCCCGGGTGTTTCTCGACGAACCGGGCTGGCTGAAGCCGTCGATGATGACCGGGTAGGTCAGGTTGGGCAGCGGCGAGAGGGGCTGGATGGTGTGCGAGCCCGCGCCCGGGATGGCAAAGGTGACAGTGGGCGTCACGCCGTTGAAATTCTCGGGGGCGTTGGCTACCGCGATGGCCCGTCGGAGCGAGCCGGCGCCGTCGTCGTTGGTGTTGGTGACGACCAGGCTGTTGGCCTGGATGATCGTCACGACCGTCGAGAACTGGGGGCCCAATCTCGCGCTGCCCATCGGCGATGTGAGGGCCAGGCTGAAGGTTTTGAGGACCGGGCCGAGGAGCAGACTGTCGAGGATCGGCACGTCGATGGTCTGGGTGGCGACGCCGGGGGCGAAGGTCAGGGTGCCAGCCTCGGCAGTGTAGTCGACCCCGGCGGTCGCCGTGCCGTCGGCGGTCGTGTACGACACGGTGGCCGTGCCGCCGAGGCCGCCGGTCCGGTTGACGAGGATGTGGGCGGTCGTCCCCCCCGGCTGATCGGTCACGACGCTGGAGGCCGAGGCGAACTGGACCAGGCTGGCCGCGACGGCGACGGCGAATTGCGAGGTGTTGCCCGTGTTGAGGTCGGTCGAGGTGGCCGTGAACCCTTGCGAGTTGTCGGACGACGGCAGGTTGGTCTGGAAGGTGGCCAGGCCCGAGGCGTCGGTCGTCACGTTCAGGTTGGCCAGGAACGTCTGGCCTTGCGGGGCATCGAGAGGGGCGGCGGCGGCGGCGGTGAAGACCTGAACGAGCAACTGGGAATTCGCGGCGCCGCGGACGGTTCCCGAGAGGAGCACGCCCGAGGCGGCGTTCGACGGGAAGTTGAGCACCGGAGCGGGCTGGGCATTGTTGCCGCTGACCGGGACGGCCGGGTCTAGACGGATTCCGAAGCCGTTGCTGAAAATGCGGTTGGAGAGGATCGTGACGCCCACGGCGTTGGCGTTGACGAGGACGGCGTTGTCGAGGTTAAAGGCGATGGTGTTTTCGCCTCCATCCGTGATACCGACGAGGCCGGTGGCGCCGGCGTCGAACTCGATCCCCTGCCGGTTGGGCAGGGGTGAGAGCGCGTTGGACGAGCCGACCGCGCCAATCAGGTTACGCACCACCCGGGACTTGGGAATGGTGTCGCTGGCCGAGCCCGCCAGGAAGTGGACTCCGTCGCCGAGATTCCCCGAGATCAGGTTCCCCTGATCAAAGCCGATGTCCTCGCCGGGAGCGAGGACCTGGATCCCCTCGGCGTTGGGCCGGGCGACGGTGCCGGTGGGGTCGGTGCCGATCCGGTTGCCCGTCACCTCGTTGCCCGCCGCGCTGGCCGTCAGCCCAGCGTTGCCGATTCCGGGCGTCGCGCCGGGATTGGGGTCGGTCCCGCCGAGCCGGACGCCCGCGCGGCCGTTGCCCGAGATCACGTTGGCCTCGCCGATGCCCGACGCGGGGGGCGGGCCGGCATCAAAGCGAACCCCGATGTGGTTGTCGTGGGACGAGTCGAAGATCGCGAGACCGTCGTACAAGTTCCCCAGGGCGTTGCCGAAGTAATCCAACCCAATGAGGTTGGCCTGGACGACGTTGCGCACCGTCGCCGCGCCAGCAATCCCGACGCCGACGCCGTAGTTGCCCGAAATGACATTGCCGGGGAAGCGCGTCGGAATGTCGCTGGGATTGAAAGATAATTCTAAAAAGCCAATGGAATTTCGCGAGGCACCCGCCTCGATCTTCACGCCGAAGCCGACGTTGCCGTTGATGAATGAACCCACGACGTAGTTGTTGTCGGTCCCGATGCCGGTCAGCAGTACGCCCGGACCGTAGTTGCCCGTGACGGAAAGGCCCTGACCCGGGTTCGAGTCACCGAGAGAGTTGCCATCGGCGCCCCCGGAGACTTGCACCCCGGCCCGCTGGCTGGCTGAGACGCTCAGGCCGGTCAGGGCATTCTGCGCGGTGCCCTCGCCGTCGATCAGGACGCCGATGCCGACCCCGTAGGTCGAGGTCACGCTCCCCTGGACGACCTGATTGTTCGTGGAGCCGCCGACGATCGCCAGGCCGAGGTTGAGATTATCGGAGATCGTGTTGAGGTAGAGCGTATTGTTGGACGACCCGAGGATTTCAATCCCGGCGTCCCCGGTGTTGTTGAGCTGGCCGTTGTTGCCCGCGAAGTTGCCCACGAGACTGTTGTCGTGGGATCCGTCGGCCAGAAGGATGCCCGAACCGCCGTTGCCCGGGACGGCCAGGGTCGCCGACCGTCCCGCCAGGTTGCTGGCCAGGAAGTTGTCGTGGGAGACGTAGGTCTGCGAGGTCGAGGGCGTTCCGGGGGGAGAGCCGTCGGGCGGGAGGCTGACGATGGTGTAGGACGACAGGCGGATGCCCATGCCCCGGTTGTCGCCCAGGATGTTGGGCAGGGCGTTGAGGACGCCGATTGCATTGTTGTGGGCGCCAAGGAGACTAATGCCATCTCCGAGGTTGCCCAGCGGTCTCAGCCCCGTCGCGTCGACGCCGATGAAGTTGCCTGTCAGATAGTTGCCGGTGTCCTGGTCGCCGTAGAGGCTGATCCCATCGCCCCCGTTGGTCGCGACGACGTTGTTCGAGACGTTGTTGAGGCTCGAATCGCCCAGGTAGATGCCCGTGGAACTGTTGCCCAGGTGGGTCACGCCGTCAGCGCCGACGCCCACCAGGTTGGAAGTGACGTAACTTCCCGTGGTCCCGGTGGAGAGATTCAGCCCGATGCCGGTGTTGCCCGAGAGGACATTGCCGACGACGGCGGTCCCCGCGGCGTTGTCTTCCACGAGGATGCCACCCTGGGCGTTGGGCCGGGCGAGCAGGCCGGTGGGGTCGGTGCCAATCCGATTGTGCGAGAGCAGGTTGCGCTGGGAGATGACGAAGCCGGAGGCCGAGCCCGAGTCGGTGATTCCGATTCCGGAGAACGCATTGCCGCCGATGGCGTTGCCGTCGGCGTTGGTGGGTCCGCCGATAATGTTGTCGCTGGAGCCCTGGATTAGCAGTCCGTCGAGGCCGTTGCCGGTGGCGGTCCCGTTGGGGGCCAGGCCCACATAGTTGGCCGTCAACTGTTCGTGGCTGCCCAGCAACCGGATGCCGTTGCCGGTGAAATGGGTGACGGAGAGGCCTGAGACCCGGCTGTACGACCCGGAAAGGGCCAGGCCGTCGGCAAACGGGTAGTAGTAGGTCGGGATCGCGGACCCGTCGAGCTGGATGAGTGGGGTGCCGGCGTAACCCGGCTGGCTGGTGGCGTCGAGGATCGTTGGCCCGGTCAGCGCCGGCAACGGAGCGAAGAAGGGGGCAATGACGTGGACCCCCGCGCCGGGAATCTTGAAGCCGATCGTGTCGGCCCCGGGGTGGGTGTTGGCGTTGGTGATCGCCTGGAAGAGTGAGCCGGGGCCGCTGTTGCTGGTGTTGGTCACCAGGAGGGCGTCGGAGACCTGAAAGTCGGCTGAGAACTCCGACGTGTTGTTCATGGAATCGGTGGCCGTGGCAGAGAAATACGAACCCGTCGGTGCCGAGTTCTCGGGAAATATGGCCGTGAAGGTCGCATTTCCCAATGCGTCCGTGGTGACCGTGAGATGTGTCGTCGAAGTCGTGGTGGTTGCAATTGCGTCCTTGAGGTCGATCGGTGCACCGCCCTCACGATTGGACGCTGTGTCGGCTGGGCTTGTCTTGATGAAAAACTCGAGACTGTATGTCGCGTTCGGAGCGCTGTTGAAAGTGCCGGTGAGAACCGTCTCGCCGGGAAAGGCATAGGCCGAAGTCAAAACCGGGTAGTTCTGGAGGAGATTGGGACCGGTGTGGGGTCCGCCGGGCGTGTTCGGGGTCACGCCGTCATTGCCCAAGTCGATGCCGCTCTTACCGTTGTTGATAATTGTATTGTTCGTGAGCAGATTGTTCACGGCGTTGTCTGTGGGAGAGTCGCCGATGGTAATGCCATTGCCGGCGTTGGCGGCGATCACGTTGAGAAAGATGATGGCGTAGTTAGAAGTGATGGCCGTGATGCCGTCGCCACCGTTACCTAGAGCTAGCGTGTGCGATTGGTCGGTTCCGATGGAGTTGACGGCGATGAAGCTGCTGTTTGAGGAGTTTAACAGGATGCCCGACTGAAGATTTCCGCCGATCACGTTGTATTGGATTGTTGTACTACTCGACTGGACGTTGATTCCGTTGCCGGAATTGGCTAGCGGAGCCGTCGCCGCGGCGTTGACGCCGATCAGGTTCGAGTAGACATATTCACGCCCGAGGGAGAACTCGCCGTCGATCAGCACGCCGTCGCCGAGATTGCCCGAGATCAAATTGCGTTCCCCGAACTCCGATATACCGCCGATCGTGGTCTGGTCGGCGTATGCTACAATTCCTCCGCCCGCGTTAGGGTTTGCGACGGTCCCGGTGGCGTCCGTCCCGATGAAATTCCCCGCGATAACATTGTCGGTGTTCCCGAACCCGGCGTCGACCTGGATCCCCACGCCCTGCGAGCCGCCGACGACCAAGCCACGCACGGTGACGTGGTTGGAGTTGATCTCGATCCCGGGCGAAGAATAGATGCTCGACAGTTCCAACTGGACCAGGAGGACCGCGTTATCGGCCGTCGCCGAGGTGTTCACGCTGCTCCCGAACTGGGTATATCCGTCGATGGTGACCGGCTTGGTGATCGAGAGGGTCGAGGTGAGGTTGATCGTCTGGACCCCGCCACCCGGAATGGCGAAGCCGATCGTGTTGGGGTCGGCCAGCATCCCGGAGATCTGCTGCTGGGCCAGGGGGTCTAGCGTGGTCGGGTCGAGCGTCCCGTTGGTGATCGCCACGGCCTGCTGGAGCGTCAGCTTCGTGGCATCGCTGGGAGCGCCGGTGGTGTTGACCGTCAGGGTTGCCAGGAGCCGACGGGGCTCGACGGCCTCGACCCTGGGGCGCAAGACCGACCCTCGGCGCGTCGACGGTCGCTGGCGGGCGGCGGATCGCTTACGCATCGAGGGACTCTCCGTCGAGTCGTGATCCGCCCCCCCCGGCCGGATCACGCCATCAAATTCAAACTTCGTGAATCGAGACACGTGGCATCGTGCCCGAATTGGAATGTAACTTCTCCCCCCGTCAAGTCAAGGAGCCGGCGGGGCAAACCAGGCGAAAGGGAGAGATCAGGAGGATTTTGCGGACTGGAGGGACTGGCCGGAGTTGTCGAGGAACCGCGGACCGAGGAAACGAGGGGCGGGCACTCGCGGCGTCAGTCTTTCACGCCTCGGTAGGCACGGTCGAGGAGGTCGACGGGGTGGGCGACGGTCATTGGCCGGTTGTGGTCCTTGAGGGTCCGGGCGATCTGGAGGATGCAGCCGACGTTGCCCGTGGCGACGACCTCGGCTCCGGTGTCGTCGAGGTGGGTCAGTTTGCGTTTCGCCAGTCGGGCCGACATTTCGGGCTGTGCCAGGTTGTACGTGCCCGCGGCTCCGCAGCAGACTTCCGACTCGGCCAGCGGGACCAGCCGCAGGCCAGGGATCGCTCCGAGCAACTGGCGGGGCTGGGCGCGCACCTGCTGGGCGTGGCAGAGGTGGCAGGGGTCGTGATAGGCCACCGAGATCGGCAAGGGATGTTCGGGGGGGATCAGGCCCAGCTCGATGAGGAACTCG
This sequence comes from Isosphaeraceae bacterium, assembly GCA_965201075.1. Lineage (GTDB taxonomy): Bacteria > Planctomycetota > Planctomycetia > Isosphaerales > Isosphaeraceae > CBDAVP01. The sequence goes on from CBDAVP010000010.1 coordinate 184,347, forward strand.
GAGATATCGCGGACCTTGGCGACGAACCGCTCGGCGGCGTCGTGGTCCGCCTCGGGAAGCAAGTGGGTGTAGTCCCGGAGCATCGCCCCGCAGCCGGCGGCGTTGACGATGATCGCGTCGAAGGCGTCGGGGTCGAAGGCGGCCAGGTTGTCGCGGGCTAGCCCCACCGCCGGCTTCTCGATCCCGGAGTGGTAGTGGATCGCCCCGCAACAGCCCTGAGCACGGGGGACGACGACCTCGCAGCCATTTTGCTGGAGGACGCGGGCGGTGGCGGCGGTGGTTTCGGGGAACATGGCGTCAGAGACGCACCCCAGGAAGAGCGCGACGCGGGCGCGCTTCGGCCCAATTGGCGGCGAGACCTCGGGCAAGGCGGCGCCGGGGCGGGCCAGGTCGGGCAGCATCGCCTGCATCCGCCGGAGGGTTGGCGGCAGGAGCTTGGTCAGGCCCGAGCGGTCGATCCAGTTCATCACGCCCAGTTTTTGGAGCGCCCGGGCGGGGGCGAGGGCGAACTTGACGCGTCGGCCGTAGGGGAACAGGTGAGAGAGGATCATCCTGCGCAAGAGGCTGGGACGCGAGCCGGCCGGCGCCGTGCGCTGGAGGGCGACCTTGAACGGCTCGATGATCTGGCCGTACTTCACGCCCGAGGGGCAGGCGGTTTCGCAGGCCCGGCAGTCGAGGCAAAGGTCCAGGTGGCGGCGGACGCCGTCGGTGACGCCCATCCGCCCCTCGGCCACGGCGCGCATCAGGTAGATGCGTCCACGGGGGCCGTCGTTCTCGTCGCCGGTTTCCAGGTACGTCGGGCAACTCGACGTGCAGAGTCCACAGTGGACGCAGTCCTGGTAAAGCTGATGGTCGATTTTCGACGCCAGCCAGGGGAGATCGACCCCGGCGTCGGGCGTCGGGACGGTGGTCGCGGGGGGCACGGCGGTCGTCGCGGTCGAGGACATCTCGGGAGGGCTCTCAAACGCTCGGGGCGGGCCGGGTGTTCGTTAGATTCTACCGACAAACCGGCCGGGGTTCATCAGGCCGGCGGGATCGAGCGCGGCCTTGACCTTGGCGGCGAGGTCCCAGTCGGACCGCGGGTCGCCCCAGACGCGTAGCCGTTCCTTCCACTCGGCCGGGCAGCGGGGCAAGGTCAGGTAGCCGCCGACCTTGGCCGTCTCGGCACGCAAGGGGGCAATCGCGGCCTGAAGGTCTTCTGGGTTCCCATCTTCGGCGGCGTGGGCCTGGACGATGCCGTTGCCGGCGTGGGCGCGAACGGCCCAGTTCGACGGGTCGAGCCGGCGGACGAACGGGACGACCGCCGAGGGGGTCAGGCCGGCGGCGAAGCTCAGGGGGCCGCGACCGTTCGCCGGGAAGTCCGCCAGCGAGGCCCAAAGGGGGTCGGCCTCGGCGCCTCGAAAGTTCGACGATGGGACGGCTGGGGCGAGTTCCCCGGCAATCCGCTCGATCTGCCAGGCGACCGAGGCGGCGTTGTCCTCGAACCCCAACAGCAGCAGCCACGGGGAACCGGGCAAGGCCGGGCCGCCCTCGGGCGACAGCATCGCGGAGGCGGTCTGATTCAAGAGTTCGAGCGCCACCGGGCGGGTGTCGGAGGAGTTCAAGCGGGTCAGGGCGGCGGCCAGGGCGTCGGGGTTGTCGAAGGGAAACGCCAGGATGGCCGAGGCTTCGGGGCGAGGCCGGACCTTGAGGGTCAACTGGGTCAGGATGCCCAACGTCCCCAGGGAACCGGTCAGGAGTTTGGGGAAGTCATAACCGGCGACATTCTTGACGACCCGCCCGCCGCCGCTGACGAGCTTGCCCGCCGAGGTGGCGAAGGTGACGCCCAGCAAAAGGTCGCGAGGCCGCCCCGCGCCGAACCGCCGGGGGCCGCTGGCGTTGCAGGCGAAGATCCCGCCCAGGGTCGCGAGGTCGGGCTGGGGAGCTTCCAGGGGCAACCGTTGGTTCTCGCGGGCCAGGACCTGCTGGAGAGCCGCCAGGGTCATCCCCGCCTCGATGGTGATGGTCATGTCGGCGGCGGGATAGTCAACCACTCGGCCCAGGGCAGTGGTGTCGACGGCGACGCCCGGGAGGCGTGGGGATCCGCCGTAGTCGAGTGCCGTGGCGCCCCCCTGGGGATACAGGGCGTGCCCCTGGGAGGCGTGGCGGGCGACGGCCTCGGCCAGTGCCTCGGCGGTCTCGGGTCGCTCGACGGCCAGGGCGGTGCGGCCGTCGCCGAGGGGGCGGGACGTCGTGGTGGGGGGCGACAGAGTCGACAACGGGCGAGTCTCCGGCGGACGTTGACGTTGCGGTTCTCAAGGAGAAACGACCAGGTTCGGCGGGCCCGGCCACGGATCGCCGAGCCTTGGAAGGAGAGAAAGCGCCGCCCCAGGCCGGTGTCGGCCGCGGCGAGTGGTCCGGCGTCGTCTTGCCGCCGCGACATGGGCTATCACGCCGTTGGGGAATACGCGCTAGGTGTCGACCTCGACGTACTCCACCCGGCTGGAGGGTTCGGGGATCGCCAGGCCGTCGTCCGCCATCCCCTCCAGGTGCAGCGTGATGGCCTCGCGGATCAGCCGCTCGACCTCCGCCTCCGAATCGCCCGTGGCGACGCACCCCGGCAAATCCGGCACGTAGGCGGCCAGGTTCGTCCCCGCGTCCTCGATGACGATCGCATATCGCCTCATCGGTCCCCCGCCTCGTCGTCCCCGCCGGCCTGTCGGAAGAGGCTCTTGAGCGTCCCGGCCGGGACCGTGTGGCTTGGCTTGCCCGAGACGGTGACGCGGCCCGGCTTCGTCGGGTGCTTGAACTGCCGGTGCTCACCCTTCGCCTTGACCCGCAACCAGTCGTCATCGCGGAGACGCCGGAGCGCTTCGCTGACCTTCATACGGCGAGGCTACCGGCGTGCCAGGCGATCGGTCAAGTCGGGCGCTCGGCGGGATGACCCTGGCCACGAGTGGTTAGGCTTCGGCCTGCCGCCGGGACAAATCGGCCCGATGCCGCTCCATGATCTCCAGAAGCTGATCGTCCTCGACCTCGCGGAACCGGATGCCGGGCGGAAATGCTGGAGGTCGGCCAGTTTTTCCATCAGTTCATGCTGGGTGATCGGGGTCATGGCGGGAAGTCTCCGACCTTCAGCTCGCCGTTGTAAGCCCGACGCAGCGTGCCGACGACCTCGACGCGGATCGTCGTTCCCGGGGCGAGCTTGGCGATGCGGGTGGCGCGGGTGATCCCATCGTACAGGACCAGCACCCCGTCGGCAGCCTCGTAAACCCACGGGGGGGGGCATCCCGACCGACGAGGCGCCGAACCGGACAACCTGACGCTGGAGCTTGTACGGGTCGCGCCACGGCCTGTTGGCAGACGCAAGTCTCGGGGATCCACGTCGCGGAAGTCTTGCGGCATGGCCGCCAGGATATCGCAAGCCAGCCGCTGGAGGAAGGACGCCTGATGAGGCGTTCAGGCCGATTCGGCCCCGTCGGCGAAGTAGCGGATGTCCTCTCCCGAGAGGACGCGGTCGACGGCCTCTTGCACGATGCGCAGGACGTCGATGGTGGCGGGGTCGGCGGCGGTTCCCGGCCAGGCGTCGGTGAGCAGGACCTGCCCCTCGAAGGCCAGGCGGTGCAAGGCATAGGCCAGGGGGCGGTCGAGGCCGGGGGCGTCGCGTAGCTCGGTTTCCAGGTCGGCCAGGGCGCGGAGCAACTCGGCGGCGACCTCGGGGGCGATTGGCTCGCCCCTTCGCAGCGAGGGGAGGAAGGCCGAGGGGTCGTCGACACCGGCGGCGGCGTGTCGCAGCACGGACCCGGCCGCCGTCGATCGCCCGGGCTTCGGGGGGGCTGGCGGCAGCAACTCCCACTGGGCGTTGGGCGTCGGGGGCCCGGCGGGCGGTGGCGGGGGCGTGGCGTGCGGACGGGAGTGACTGGCGCTGAGTTCGGCGAGGTATTCCGGGTCGGCGGCGATGGCGTTGAGCCCTTCCAGGACGCCACGGCGGGCCTCGATGTCCTGGATCTGCTCGCGGTCGTGAGCGGCCTCGATGGCGCGGCCCAGCAGGTCTTCGCAATACTCCTGAACGGTGAGGAACCGCGACCTCATCGCCTGGGCCTGCGCCTGGTCGAGCGCCGTGCCGGGCAGGTAAAGGCTTAACAGTTGCGGCTCGGCGGCGGGGTCGGCCGCCTTGCGCTCGTGGAATCGGTAAAGGCCCGGGAGCCGTCGGTATCGCGAATGAGCCGGCCGCTTGGCCACGACACAATCCCCCTCGCCACGCCTCACCACGCCTGACCGAGCCGGGCCCCAGGATAGCCCACCCGCCCCACGCCGGCCAGGGACGATCGCGCCCGAGGGTTGGGGTCGACAGGCTCCCGAGGTCGGTCCTACCTTATCATCGTAGTAAGGGATCAATCCACCGCCGGAGGCGTCGCGCCCCGGGACCTCGGGGCCTTTTGTTCGATGGCGAAGTTTGACCACCACCTGCACACCACTCGCTATTCCCCCGACAGCATCCTGGAGCCCGACGAGCTGGTCGAGCGCGCCCTCCACGCGGGGCTCGACGGCGTGGTCATCACCGAGCACGACCGCCAGTGGGAGCCCGACGAGCTGGCCGACCTGAATCGTCTCGCGGGTGGTCTGGTGGTCCTCTCGGGCGTCGAGGTTTCGACCCGGGAGGGGCACTTCCTGGTCTACGGCCTGCCCGACACCCGCGACTGTCCCCCCGGCGTGGCCTTGAAGGAGTTGATCCCGCTGGTTCGTCGTCACAAGGCGGCGATCGTCGCGGCGCACCCGTATCGCTGGGACCAGGACTTTGACGCGATCGTACGCGACCACGGCCCGGCCTTCGACGCGCTGGAACTGGTCAGCAACAACGTCAGCCCCGAGACCCGCCGCATGACCGCCGGGATGCTGGAGACGCATCCGAGAATGGGGGCGACGGGCTCCAGCGACGGTCACGACGGCGGGGTCGTCGGCTGCTACTTCAGCGAGTTCCCCGGTCGGATCGGCTCGATGGCCGAGTTCGTCGCGGCGCTTCACGCCCGCTCGGGACGTCCGGGGCACCGGCCGGTCGGCTACCTGGCCAGCGGGCCGACGGACGGCCGCGCCTAGTGCCTCCGCCTCAGAACTTCGCCGAATCACCCCGCGCGACCACGCGTCTCCTCTCATCCTTGGGCGATTCCCTCGCCCAAACTCGCGACTCCGGGGACCTTTGCGTCGTGGGCAGTGGCCTGGCCTTCTCGGGATCGCGGATGTCTCGCGGGAGCCGGCCGGGGGGTATACTGGCGTGAGCCCGCGACGACGCTGGCACGCCCCCGGCCTTGTCGTTCCCCGACGACGTTGGCGAGGATCGAACCAGGGAAGGGATGCGCGATGGACCTTTTGGCCGACTTAACACCTGCTCAGCGAGAGGCCGTCACGCACGTCGATGGCCCGTTGTTGGTTCTCGCCGGGGCGGGCTCGGGCAAGACTCGGGTCATCACCAGACGCGTCGCCCACATGCTGCATCGGGGGATCGGCGGGGCCAACATTCTGGCGTTGACGTTCACCAACAAGGCCGCCGGGGAAATGCGCGAGCGGATCGCGGCGTTGGCGCCGGATTCCGGCGTCTGGGTCGGGACGTTTCATGCCCTGTGTGCCCGACTGTTGCGGAGTTATGCCTCACTGGTCGGTCTCGATCGCGGCTTCACCATTTATGACCAGGCCGATCGCCTGCGAGCCGTGAAAGGCGTGATGGAGCGCCTCGGGCTGGATGAGGCTGGCGTCACCCCCGAGAAGGTGGATGCCGCCATCAGCCGGGCCAAGAACGACATGGTGAGCGCCGAGGCTTTGGCCCGCCGAGGTGATGGCGACCACGTTTCGGCCGTCGTCGCCCGCGTGTTTGGGGGCTATCAGGAACGCCTACGCGAATCGTCCGCCGTGGACTTCGACGATCTCCTGGTCCACCTCGTCACGATCCTCCGAGAGCACCCCAACGTCCGCAAGGAACTCGACGCCCGGTTTCGCTATGTCCTGGTCGATGAGTACCAGGACACCAACCTCGCTCAGTACGCGATCGTCCGGGGTCTCTCGGTGGATCGTCCCAACCTGTGCGTCACCGGCGACCCCGACCAGTCGATTTACGGCTGGCGGGGAGCGAATCTCAACAACATCCTGGAATTTGAACACGACTATCCCGGCACCAAGGTCGTCAAGCTCGAACAGAACTATCGCAGTACCAAGAACATCTTGCGGGTCGCCGACCACCTGATCCGGTTCAACCGCAAGCGCAAGCCCAAGTCGCTCCACACCGAAAACCCCGAGGGAGACCCGGTCGAACTGGCGATCTACTCAACCGAGACCGAAGAGGCCGAGGGCGTCGCCTCCCGAATCAAGGCATTGGTCAACGAGGGGGACCATGCCTTCCGCGACGTGGCGGTGTTCTGCCGGGTCACGGCCCTAACGCGCGGGTTTGAGGCCGCGTTCCGCTCGGCCAAGATTCCGTATCAGGTCGTCGGTGGGGTGTCGTTCTATGAGCGAATGGAGATCAAGGACGTCCTGGCCTATCTCAGCCTCCTGAACAATCCCAAGGACGACATCGCCTTTGGCCGGGCTGTGAACGTGCCGCCCCGAGGCATTGGCAAGACCACGATGGAGAAGCTCTCGGAGCGGGCCCGCGCCCTCGGTCTGCCGTTGCTGGCGATGGCCCGGGAGGCCGCGGCGGTTCCTGGTCTCAAGGACAAGGCGATCCGCGCTCTTCGTGACTTCGGCATGTTGATGGGCGAGTTGGCCGCTTTGCGAGAGCATCCCGCCGAGGAGGTCATCCGCCGGTTGCTCGACCTTTCCGGCTACCACAAGCATCTGGAGGCCGAGGGGAAGCAGGGGGGCGAGGATCGGCTGGCCAATGTCGACGAACTGGTCTCGGCCGCCCGCGTGTTCGATCGCGAGCATCCGGGGGCCTCGGTGGTCGACTTCCTGGAGGAGATCAGCCTCGCCTCGGCGGTCGACCGCTGGAAGGACGAGGCCGGCGCCGTCACCTTGATGACCTTGCACGCCGCCAAGGGCCTGGAATTTCCGGCCGTGTTCATCGTCGGGCTGGAGCAGGGGTTGTTGCCCCACTCCCGGGCGTCCGAGGATGGCGCCGAGCTTGAGGAAGAGCGCCGGCTGTTCTTCGTCGGGATCACCCGGGCCCGCCGGGAACTGTTCCTGAGCCACTGTCGAATCCGCGAGTTCCGGGGCCAGCGGACCGCGACGATCCCCTCGGCCTTCCTGGGAGAACTGCCCGAGGGGCCCATCGTCGTCCGCGACCGCTCCGAGTTCAGCGCCTCGGCGTATCCGTCGACTCGGCGATCCCCATCCCCCCGGCCCGCTCCCGAGCCCTCCTCGACGGGGGGCTTTCGGCTGGTCACCGCCGCGTCGCTGGCCGCCGGGAACGCTCCGGGGATGAATGCTGGGCCGGACGATCTGAACGCCTTCAAGCCCGGCATTTCGGTGGCCCACCCGCAATATGGGATCGGCCGCCTTTTGGCGATCGACGGCAACGGCCCCAACCGCAAGGGACGGGTGCGGTTCGTTGTCGGGGGCGAGCGGACCTTTGTTCTGGCCAAGTCGCCCCTGAGGCCCGTCGTCGGCGGCTGATCCTCGACCAAACCGACTTACCGAGACGGCCGGGGACTCCGCGACTTCGTCCGGTCCGGCCGTCGTTTGGCGCCGTCACTGACTTCCACGGCCTTGACCGACCCGTTCTTCTTGAAGTCCCGATCGAAGTGCAAGGTGGCCTCCATCCTCACGTTGTTCATCCCCTCGACGGTGACCAATGGCGGCGAACTGTAGCCTGACCCGTCCTCGGTGACGACCACTTTCTTGACCTTCCCCCCCTCAACCACCGCATAGCCCTTCGCCGGGGTCGTGTTCCACAGTTCGCCGTCCTGGGGGCGAAATCGATAATAGTTGGACACCTCGTCGAGCCGTTCATTCGTCACGCTGAGCGGCCCGAGCACCTTCATCAACGCCTGCTTGTTCCTGCGAGCCTCCGCTCCCGAGGGCGAACCGTTGCGGGAGGGCGTCACCCCGTCGAATGCTCTTCGGAACGCCTCGGGTTTAACCCCCAGCGCCGCGGCGATCAGCACCACCGGACGCCCGTGGTCGTCCGGGCCGATGTCGTGGCCTTCGGAAAACACCAGTGGCACGGTCGACTCGGCCGCCCAACCGTGGCTGAGGGTCACGACAACCAAGAGGCATGACAGCCCGACCCGGACCCCCACCGCGATCCACGACATTCGCAAAGGCCGACCCTCCCGTTGACCGATCCCGATTCGACTCCCGGCAGAATAGCACCCAGGGGCCAAACTCGCACTCACGCAATCGCGTTTCGACCGATTTCTGGCGTCCCAGGTCCCGGAAACCAGATTTCTCCTCCCGGACCGTGGAGTTCCGCCCGGCAATCCTATTTGGCCAAACCAGTCTCGCGGCCCCGCGACTGGCTTCCGGCCAGGCTTTCCACGCGTCGCGGCGAGTCGAACGGCGGGTGGCAAAGAAAATGCTAGCGGGAAACCACTAACTCCGACCCCAACGGGCCGCCGGAACTCGTTGACGACCTGCCCGATCGCCTGCCGGGGAATCGCCCACTCGGGAGACACGCCCATGTTCACTAGCCTCCTCGCCGCCGCCTGGCTCCTCGCCGCGCCTCCCCCGGAGCCCAAAACCGAGCCAACCCCGCCAGCCCGGGCCGAGGCCGAAGACTCCGAGGTCCTGGCCGAGTACAACCGCCTCAAGGACCAGACCCCCAACTCCGCCGACGCCCAGTGGAAACTGGCCCTTTGGTGCGAATCAAAGGGGTTGAAGGCCGAATCGCTGGTCCACCTGGCCGCGGTGCTGAAGCTCGACCCCAAGCGGGCCGCCGCCTGGCAAAAGCTGGGCTTCAAGAAGAAGGGCAACCGCTGGGTCAGCGACCAACAGCTCCAGGACGAGGCGAAGCAGGCGGTTCAGGATAAAGTCTGGGTCGCCCGTCTGCGGAAGTGGCACGCGCATGTGCATGGGGGTCCGAAGCAGGCCGTGGTCCAGGCCGAGATGGCCGAGGTGACGGACCCGACGGCGGTGCCGGCGATCTACGCGGTTTTCGGCCGCCGGGGGGCGACTGACCAGTCGCTGGCCGTGCAGTTGTTCGGGCAGATCTTCTCGCCGGAAGCTTCGAAGGGCCTGGCGGTGCTGGCGGTTTACGGGGCCAACGCCGAGGTGCGTGCCCGGGCGACCCAGACCCTCCGCCAGCGCGACTCCGACGATTACCTCGGCCTCTTGACCGGGCTGCTGACCGACATCCTGAAATACGAGATCCGCGCGGTGGGTGGGCCCGACTCCCCGGGTGTCCTGTTCGTCGAGAGCGAAAAGTATAGTGTCCGACGCTTCTACGCCCCGCCCCTCCCCCCCGAGTTCAACGTCCGACCCGGCGACCTCGTCAGCTTCGACGAGCAGGGGCTGCCTTTCGTCACCCGGCCCGTGGCCGACCTCGCGACACGGGACGCGGGCGGCTTCCAGATCAAAGGGGTCGGTCGCGCCGAAGTCGCCGAATCCATCACGGAATTCGTCCGATTCGGGAGCGGGGACATCATCCTTCAGTCCCAGATCGGGACGCGGAACGCCAACGAGCAACTCCGCAGCGACGAGCGGGACATCCAGGCGTTCAACAGGATGCGGCGTGACTTCAACGAACACGTTCTGGACGTCGCCCGCGACGCCTCCGGTGAGGACTTCGGCAAAGACCCCGACGTCTGGCGGCTCCACGCGGCCCGGAAGCTCGGCGCCTCCGAGCCCGACCCCAAGAAGCCCACGAAACCGATCTACGACCTGGTCGTCCCCCTCGCCTCCCTGCCGTTCATGGGCGAGTCCATCCTAGTCAAACGCAGATATATCTCAAGTGTCGACACCTGACCAGAGTTAAGGTAAGCCCCCGGCGACGGGGCGGCCTCCGGTCGGGGGCCTCACGCACGATCGCGTTTGTGTGGCACAATAGCCGAAGCCGGGAAGGGCGCCCCCGAGGTGTCCTCCCCGGCTTCTCGCATCCTCTTCGACGTGGCTTCCGGGAGGTTGCAACGCATGATCCGCCTGGGCGTCAACATCGACCACGTCGCCACCCTGCGGCAAGCCCGGGGCGGTCGAGAGCCCGACCCCGTGTGGGCCGCCGCCCTGGCCGAACTGGCCGGCGCTGATGGGATCACCGTTCACCTGCGCGAGGACCGCCGCCACATCCAGGACCGCGACCTCCGCGTCCTTCGCCAGACGGTCCGGACCCGTTTGAATCTGGAACTCGCCGCCGAGCCGGCCATCATTACCCTGGCCCTGGAGACGCGTCCCGACCAACTGACATTTGTCCCCGAGAAGCGCCAGGAATTGACCACCGAGGGGGGCCTGGACGTCATCGCCCATCGGGAACGAATCGCCGAGGCGGTCCGCCGCTGCCGGGGCGAGGGTCTGGAAGTCAGCCTGTTCATCGACCCCGACCCCGCCCAGGTCGCCGCCTCCGCCGAGATGGGCGCGCACGCCGTCGAACTGCACACCGGTCGCTACGCCGACGCGACGGAAGGACCCAAGCGAGACCGGGAACTCGCCGCCCTGATCCGCGCCGGGGCCGAGGCCGTCGCCGCGGGCCTGGCCCTGCATGCCGGCCACGGCCTGGACTATCAAAACGTCGGCCCCGTCGCGGAAATCGACCGCGTGGCCGAACTCAACATCGGACACAGTGTCATCACTCGTGCCCTGTTCGTGGGCATCGACGCGGCCGTGCGTCAGATGAAGGCGTGCATGGATCGCCGGGCTTTGTCCTGATTCACACCCCAACACGCCAGGATCGGCCTTTCGCGGCCGGGCCCGATTTCCTAAATTGGTCAGCCAACGAAGGCGCCCGCAAGTCCGGCCGCCTCCCCGAATTCTGGAGTGGTCCATGCCGTCCCGAGGTCAGATGTTCGCCGGCTGCACGGTGGCTCTCGTCACCCCTTTCCGCGACGGGGCCGTCGATTACGAGGCGCTGAACGCGGCGATCGACTGGCAGATCGCTCAGGGGACCCCCTGCATCAGCCCCGTTGGCACCACCGGCGAGGCCCCCACCCTCAGCCACGACGAGCACGAGCGGGTCATCGAGGCCGTGGTCTCCCGGGTCGCCGGTCGCGCCAAGGTTCTGCCCGGCACCGGCTCCAACGCCACCGCCGAGGCCGTCCGCCTGACCAAGTTCGCCGCCCGCGTGGGGGCCGACGGAGCCCTGCTGGTTTCCCCCTACTACAACCGCCCAACTCAGGAAGGCCTTTACGCCCACTTCGCCAAGGTCGCCGACGCGGTCGACCTGCCCCAGGTCCTCTACAACATCCCGTCGCGTACGGGCCGAAACATGGAACCGACGACCATCGAGCGACTGGCCAGGCTCGACCCCATCGTCGCCATCAAGGAAGCCAGCGGCGCGATGGATCAGGTCAGCGACGTGATCGCTCGCACCGACCTGACGGTCCTCTCCGGTGACGACAGTCTTACCCTGCCGATGATGGCCCTGGGGGCTCAGGGCGTCGTATCGGTCGTGGCCAACCTCGTCCCTTCCGACGTCATCGCCCTGGTTCACGCCTGCGCTCAAGGCCAGTTCGACGAGGCCCGCCGCCTCCACGGGCGGCTCTTTCCGCTGTGTCGAGACCTGCTGGGTGTCGCCACCAACCCCATCCCCGTCAAGACCGCGCTAGGCCTGCTGGGACGTGGCAACGGCGAGCTGCGCCTACCCCTCTGCCCCCTCGACGAACGCGGGGTTGACGCCCTCCAACGAAGCCTGGCCAACTACGGCCTGCTCCCCCGCCAGACCTGACGGACCACCCGTTCGCCCCCGCCATATCGCATTGTGCCGGTCTCAACGGCATGAAATATGCTTTGGCATCAACGGGTGGCTCGGGCAATGCCTAGGCTTTCCTGACCTTGAATATTCTCCCGTGAAAACACGATTCGTGTCTCGTCGACTTGATTTTTGCCCCTATACTAATCGTATGCCATGTCAATACGGCGCTGTTGAATGATACCCTCGTCGGGATCGACCAGAAGTTGAGTTCACCGCGGTTCGGCTTCCCGAAGTCACGCAGGCGTGTTCCCCCACGATCCGCCGACCTTCCACGAGGGGGTAGCGGGTCGTTCGAGATAACTTTCCCTCGTACCACCGGGTAATTACGATGGCCAAGAAATCCGCAACCAAGTCGGGGCCTGCCAACGGCGCGATGACTTTGATGCCGCCGGTCCCCGAGCAGTCAGTTCGTGACCTGGCCCAGGTCTTCAAGCTGATGAGCGACGAGACCCGTCTGCGCATCCTTCTCTACCTCGCCCAGAACGGCGAGCTTCATGTGACCGACCTGTGCAACCGCCTGGGCCAGAGCCAGCCGGCCGTCAGTCATCACCTGGCCCTGTTGCGAGTCTCGGGTCTGATCGAAGCGCGGCGCGAGGGGAAGCACAACTTCTACAGCGTCCGGGGCGACCACTTCGGCGAGCTGATGGTCGAACTCTTCTCGGCCACTGGCAGCATGCCCAAGCGTCTGCGGTTCCACGACTTTGTCCTGACCTACGAAGGCAAATAAAAGGCGATCCAGGTGGCCCCCTCCTGGACCTGAAGCGGCGCCCGCCCCAACCCTCCCGGGGGCGTCGTCGTGTCGTCCAGGACCTCGGCATCCGATCCCTGAGTTCGTCACTTTGACGGCCTCCTCGCCCTGCACGCAGCCGCGTTCGATGGATTGGCGGCCGTGGCTGGTGTCGGTTGAGGCTGAGTCGCGCGCTCGACGAACCGTGTCCGACCCTCGCCACATCCCCGAAGCTCCTGGGATGACCCTGTTGGAGTCGGCCCAGCGGCGCTGTATGATCCACTCATCGCTTCGCGTCGCTCCGAGTCCGACCCACGCGTTGGCCCGGCCCCCCGAAACGCCGGTGGTCGCGGGCTCGGTCCGTTGGGACGGATCGCCCTTCTCCGGGTGGGACCACCGATGTCTCGCAAAAGTCCCCGCCTGCTCCGCATCCTCCGCGTCCGCTACCGAAAGACCCTGGCTCGCCTCGATCACCACACTCCCGAATGGATGCGGTGGATCACCCCCTACGGCACCAGCATCGTCGCTCACGGAGCGGTATTGATCATTTTGGGTGTGTTCGTTTTCATCAACACCGAGAAGCGCCCCGACGACCTGGCCCTCGACGCCAATTTCCCCCAGCAACTGCGGGAAGACGAACTGATTACCGCCCGGGAGGCGGATACCGCGGGCGACCCCTTCGCCACCGAGAAAACGCCCGAGCCCCCCTCGCTGACCCTCGACCCCGACCCCAGGAAGGACGCGGCGCCGACGGTGCCGCAACTGACGCCGACCTTCCAGCTCGCGGCGCTGGTCAACACCAACGCGGGGATCGAGCCGCTCAGCTTCGCCGAGGTCTCGAAAACCTCCAAGAAACCCGGAGACACCGGCGGACCCATCTCAGCGCCGTTCGCCGGGCGTGACCTGGCTCGCAAGGGGTCGTCCAACACGATCCGCAAGTTCGGTGGCACGGTCCGGTCGGAGAAGGCCGTGCAGTCGGGCCTGGAATGGGTCGTCCGCCACCAGCGGGACGACGGCGGTTGGTCGCTCGACTGCACCCACCAGTGCAAGAACAAACCGCCCTGCCCCAAGACGCCCACGATGGACACCGACACCGGCGCCACAGGCCTGGCGTTGCTGCCCTTGCTGGGCGCCGGTCACATCCATAACGACCCGTCCAGCAAGTATTCGACCAACGTGAAGAAGGGGATCGACTGGCTCGTCAAGCACCAGAAGCCCGACGGCGACCTGTTCGTGGGCGGCACGGGCATCACCCAGATGTACAGCCACGCCCTGGCGACGATGGCTCTTTGCGAGGCGTTCGCCATCTCCGGAGACGAGGCGCTGAAGTTGCCCGCGCAGAAGGGGATTGATTTCATCATCGCCTCGCGCTGCACCACGGGAGTCGGCGGCTGGCGGTACACTCCGGGCATGGAAGGGGACACCTGCGTCTTCGGCTGGCAGATGTTCGCCCTGCGAAGTGCCGCGCTGGCCGGGTTGAAAGTTCCCAACTCGGTCGTCGAATCCTGCCGGTCCTACCTCGACGAGGCCGCTGCCGACCCCCTCAAGGCCACCTACTGCTACTCGCCGGCCGAGAACAAGGGGGCCTCGATCATCATGACCGCCGAGGGCCTCCTCTGCCGTCAATATCTCGGCTGGCCTCGTGACGACCCGGCCATGCTCCAGGGCGCCGGGATGGTGTTTGAGAATCTCCAAAGAATGGCCAAGATGGGCATAGCTGAACAAGCCCGCAACAATTTCCGAAACATCTATTATTGGTACTACGCTACCCAGCTGCTGCATAACCTCCAAGGACCAGCCTGGGAGGAGTGGAATGCCACCGTCCGTGAATGGTTGGTGAAATCGCAAGAACATAGCAAGGGGTGCGACGACGCCAGTTGGAGCCCAACCCGCCCAATCAATGACTTCTGGGGAGCCCAGGTCGGCCGCCACTTCCTGACCTGCCTATCGCTGCTGACCCTGGAAGTCTACTACCGCTACCTGCCGCTCTACAGCGAGGGTGACCGCGACGTGGCCGACGTCCTGAAAGCCGCCAACCCCCGAGGCCGCTCCAAGGACGAGAAGTCCAACACCGCCCGAGACGCCGCCGAGAAGCTCGATCGCGAACGCGCCGCCAAGGACAAGGCCGGCAAGGACAAGCCCGAGAGGGATGCGGCCGTCAAGGACGAGGCGATGAAGGGCGAAGCGATGAAGGAAAAGTAGGCCGATCCTCGGGAGGTCGTCGCGAAACTGGGCTGGGAGTCGGCGCGCCATTGGCCTACGATATCACGCCGACGGGCCTCCTCAACTTGAGGCCCGAGGCGCCGGCCCCCGCCGCCGGTCAGGGGACACCTTGCCGAAATGGCCTTCCTGCCCCACACCCCCGACGACCTTCGCCACATGCTCGGCGCCGTCGGGCTCGACTCCCTCGACCAGCTCTTCGACCTGGTCCCCCCGGAATTCCGCCGCCAAGAGCCCCTGGCCATCGGCCCGGCCCTCTCGGAACTGGAACTGACCGGCCACATCAGCGCCCTGGCCGCCCTCAACGTCGGCGCCGACGCCCGTCCTTGCTTCCTGGGCGCCGGCAGTTACGACCACTTCATCCCCGCCGTGGTCGACGCCCTGGCCGCCCGTGGCGAGTTCTTCACCGCCTACACCCCCTACCAGGCCGAGGCCAGTCAAGGGACTCTTCAGGCGACCTTCGAGTACCAGACGCTCATCACCCAACTGACCGGGATGGACGTCTCCAACGCCAGCCTCTACGACGGCGGCTCGGCCGTCGCCGAGGCCGTGTTGATGGCGATCAACGCCGCCAAACGCCCCGCCGGCCGAGTCGTGATCGCCGGCGCGGTCCACCCCGAATACCGGCAATCGCTGGAAACCTACCTGGCCAACCTCTCGCCCAAGGTCGTCACGGTCCCCCACCGAAACGGCCTGACCTCAACCAAGGACCTCGCCGAAGCCCTCACCGACGACACCGCCGCGGTGGTGGTCCAGCACCCCAACCTTTTCGGCCGGTTGGAGGACGTCGACGCCCTGGTCGCCGCCGCCCGGGACCGTGGCATCCCGGCGATCGTCAGCGTCGACCCGATCAGCCTGGGCCTCCTCCGCCGGCCCGACACCTATGGCGCCGATATCGTGGTGGCCGAGGGCCAGGGGCTGGGCAACCCATTGGCATACGGCGGTCCCTACCTGGGCATCCTCGCCTGCCGGGAAGGCTTCCTCCGCAAGATGCCCGGCCGGGTCGTCGGCCAGACCACCGACCGCCAGGGCCGTCGCTGCTGGGTCTTGACCCTGCAAACCCGCGAGCAGCACATCCGTCGCGAAAAAGCCACATCCAACATCTGCACCAACCAGGGGTTACTGGCCCTGCGAGCCAGCATCTACCTGGCGGCGCTGGGCCCCACGGGGTTGCGAGAGGTCGCCGAACTCTCCACCCGCAAGGCCCACTACGCCGCCGACCAACTCGCCGCCATCCCCGGCCTATCACTGGCCTTCCCCGGGCCATTCTTCAAGGAGTTTGTCGTCCGAGTCCCGGGAGACCCCACCTCGCTGCTCGCCGAGGTCGGCCGCCTCGGCTACCACGGAGGCGTCCCCCTGGGCCGCTGGTACCCGGACCTCGCCAACGCCATTCTCATCGCCGTCACCGAGAAGCGCACCCGGGCCGAAATCGACGGCCTGGCCGACGCCTATCGACGTGCGATCGAGAGCGCCTAGGCTGATGGAGCCGTCCCCGCAATTTCTCATTATGGGCGGACCTAATGGGTCGGGGAAATCGACCGCGGCGACATGATTGATTCCGCCGGATTACGACTATCTCAACGCGGATGAGGTCGCCAAATCGCCTCCAAACTACCCATCGGAAGTCGCGGATCTCCAGTCAGGTCGACATGTGCTGGAACAGAGGAATCAGCATGACGAAAACCGGGGGAACTTCGCTCGAAACGACGCTGGCGAGCCGTTCCCTGGCCTCTCGGGCCAAACGCCTTCGTCTCCTGGGGTATGACTTCCGCCTCATCTACCTTTGGGCGCCGGGCCCCGAGTTTGCGGTCCAGCGGGTTGCCGACCGCGTCCGATTAGGGGGCCATCATATCCCCGAGGACACGATCCGACGACGCTACTGGGCAGGTTTGAAGAACTTCTTCCATCTCTACAAACCCCTCTCCGATAACTGGAGTGTTGACGAAAATACAGCCTCCGAAGGGATCCGAATGATCGCGGGCGGGACGGCCTCCGGGGCCTTGAGGGTCCAGCAAATCCCTCTTTGGGAACTCATTCAAGAAAGGGCGCGGCGGAATGGCGAATCCTGATCTGGATCTGTTCGATCTCAGGACGGCCACGGACGCGGAAATCGTTCGAAGGATGAACCTCGGCGTCCGCGAAGCCCTGCTCGCCCACAAGCGGGCGGGCCTGCCGATCGTCGAGTGGGATTATGAAACGAACCCGGTCGTCCTGACCCCCGCCGACCAGATCGTCATCCCCGAATCCCTGGGTGGCGAGGAGCCCGATCAAGCCAACGGTGTCCTCGCCTTCGAGAACGATTCGACCCCCTGAGTGCGTCCCCGCCCGTCCGCCCTCCGCCCTCGACCTCGCCAATGCCCGCCGGACCGACCACCCTCCTGACGACCCTCGGCCCGAATCCCGCCCGCTCGCCTGCCCGCCGGAAGGATCTCAATGTACAAGCTCGACCCGCCCCCCTTGCTGTTTGAGTCCAGCCGGCCCGGGCGCCGCACGGCCTATTTCCCGGCCTCCGACGTGCCCGACACGCCCCTGGAATCGCTGATCCCGGCCGAGCACCTGGCCGACCGCTCGCCCCCCCTGCCTGAACTGGGGGAGCTCGACGTCGTTCGCCACTACACGAACCTTTCGACGCTGAACATGGCGATCGACGCCAACTTCTACCCGCTCGGCTCCTGCACGATGAAGTACAACCCCAAGCGCAACGAGCGGCTCGCCTCGCTGCCGGGCCTGGCCAGTTTGCATCCCTACCAGGAGGAATCGACCCTCCAGGGGTTGCTGGAACTGCTCCATGAGTTGCAGGGGATGCTCGCCGAGGTCGCCGGACTGCCCGCCGTTAGCCTCCAGCCGGCCGCCGGGGCTCAGGGGGAACTCGCCGCCCTTTTGGTGGCCGCGGCCTACTTCCGCGATAAGGGAGAAGGCTCGACCCGCACCAAGGTCCTCGTCCCCGACAGCGCCCACGGCACCAATCCCTCGTCGGCGCACCTGGCCGGCTTCGACGCCGTGACGATCAAAAGCAACGCCCGCGGCCTCGTCGACCTGGACGACTTCCGCCGCCACCTCGACGACTCCACCGCCGCGTTCATGATGACCAACCCCAACACGGTGGGCCTGTTCGACCCCCAGGTCGGCCAGATCGCCCAGCTACTGCACGACCGCGGCGCCCTGCTCTACCTCGACGGCGCCAACATGAACGCGATCCTGGGCGTCGTCCGCCCCGGCGACATGGGGGCCGACCTCATGCACTTCAACCCCCACAAAACCTTCTCCGGCCCCCACGGCGGCGGAGGCCCCGGCGCTGGGCCAATCGCCGTGCGCGACTTCCTCGCCCCCTACCTGCCCGCCCCGGTCGTCGCCCGCCACCCCGACGGTTCCTTTTACCTCGACCACGACCGCCCCCACTCGATCGGCCGTGTCCGCGCCTTCTTCGCCAACACCGGCGTTCTCGTCCGCGCCTACGCGTACATTCGCACTCATGGTCCCGAGGGGCTCAAGGCCGTCGCTCAGCACGCGGTCCTCAACGCCAACTACCTGATGGGACTGGTTCGCCACAAATACCCCGTCCCCCTGGGCGACCGCTGCATGCACGAATTCGTCGCCTCGGCCCGGGGGCTCGCGCGGGAAAAAGGCGTCCGCGCCATGGACCTGGCCAAGCGGCTGCTCGACCACAACGTCCACGCCCCCACCGTTTACTTCCCCCTGATCGTCCCCGAGGCTTTGATGATCGAGCCCACCGAGACCGAGAGTCGCGAGACCCTCGAACGGTTCGCCCAGATCCTCCTGGCGATCGCCGACGAAGATCCCCAGATCCTCCACGATGCCCCCACCACCACGCCGATCAGCCGCCCCGACGAGGTTGCCGCCGCCAAGACCCCAATCCTGAAGTGGACCCCCGCCTCCAACGCCCAGGCCGCCGCCGCCCCCAAGGCCCACGCGAATGGCAACGGTTCCCCCGCGACCGGAACGATTCCCCAGCCGACCTACTGAACCGCCGACGAGGACCCACCCGCCGATGCCCGTCCCCTGCCTGGTCCTGCCCCACTCTCTCGGCGACGGCCCAGCGCACATGGCGACCGATGAGGCGATGCTGGAGTGGGTGGCCAGCGGCGACGGTACCGCGGCCCTGCGCACCTACGAGTGGTCGGAACCGACCCTCAGCCTAGGCTACTTTCAAAAACGGGCCGACGCCGAACCTCGCTGGCGGGATGTCCCCTTGGTGAGGAGATCCACCGGCGGCGGGGCGATCTGGCACGATCGCGAGTTAACCTACGCCGTGGCCGTCCCCGCCGCGCATCCCCTGTCCCGACGTGCCCCCGACCTGTACCTCGCCGTGCACTCGGCGATCATCGCGATGCTGGCTTCGGCCGGAATCGCCGCCCGCCGCCGTGGCGACTTCGACGGCCCTCCCCCGCGCCCGTTTCTCTGCTTCGCTGACCGCGACCCCGAGGATGTGGTCGTGGCCGGAGTCAAGGTCGTCGGCAGCGCCCAACGCCGGCGCTCCGGCGCGGTCCTCCAGCAAGGCTCGCTGCTGTTGAGGAAGTCGCCGCCCGCCGCCGAATTGCCCGGCCTGGCCGACCTGGCTCCTTCGGCCAGCGACGACCCCGCGGCCTGGGCCCCCTCCCTGAGATCCCGGGTCGCCTTGGCTCTGGAGCTGAACCCCCAACCCGGCCCCATGCCTCCATCCCTGGCCGTCGCCTCCCTCGCCCTCGAGGTTCGGATTTATCGGTCCGACCCCTGGACTCACCGACGATAATAGGAAAAGAGGAACTCTCCAGCCTCCCCAGCCGGGAACCTCTCAAGGTGGACGGATTCCGCGTCGATGGAGAGAGATATTCCCGTCCCTCGATCCCAATCGACCCGCTTCCCCGAGATTTCGGGCCGTTCTTGATTGAACGGGGCTCTGTAACGATTAGGATGGAGGCCACGAGAGGTCCGATGGCCCGTCGGCGTCCCTTCCTCGCCCAGCTCGCCACCGACCCCGGATGTCCACCCGTTCTTCTGGTCCGTTCCCGAGGTTCCGGGCGAAGTGGCCCGCGGGAATCTCGTTCCTGAGGCCCCAGGTCGGGACGCTTCCATGAAAGTTCAATTGGTGGTGGTCCAGGGGAAGCCCGAGGGAAAAGTGATTCCCCTGGCGATCCCCATCTTCCGGATCGGTCGAGGCGAGACTTGCCACCTCCGACCCAACAGCGATCAAGTCAGCCGCGAGCACGCCGAACTCGCGCTTTTGTCCGATAAAGTCACGGTCCGCGACCTCGGCAGTCGCAACGGCACGATCCTCAACGGCAAGCCGGTCTCGGGGGTCGCGACGCTCAAGGACGGCGACCTCGTGCAGGTTGGACCGCTGACCTTCGCCGTCGACATCAAGGGGGCCCCGGTCGCCCCGGCGATGCCCGTCGCGTCCAAGCCCCCCTCGCTCGACGACGTCAGCAACGCCGAGATCGACGCGTGGCTGGTCACCGATAGCGCCGGGGTCGCCCCGGAATCCCCCTCGGGGGTCTATGGTGGCGAGACCATGACGATCGACTCGTACAAGAGCCTGACGCCCCAGCCGCCCCCGCTGGGTAACGCTCCCAAGGGCAGCACCCCGACCCCGGCCCCCACCCCGAAGCCCGTGGAGATGTCCGAGGAAGAGGCCGACGCCGCCGACGAAAGCATCTGGAAGCCCGACTCCGACGATCACGACGCCGAAGGCCAGGTCGCCGAGGAGTTCATCGACGAGTCGAACCCCTTCTACGCCGCCAAAAAGGCCGCCGCCGCGGCCGAACAGTCCTCCAAGGCCCCCCCGTCGGCCGACTCCAGCTCCGCGGCCAACGACATCCTTCGCCGCATGATGGAGCGCAAGCGGGCCTCGAAGTGACGACGCCCCCGAAGCCGGCGCAGCCATGACCGCCGACGATTCCCCGGCGGCCGACGCCCGAGAGACCCTGGAACGCCTGGTCGACCGCCTGGAAACCTCGGTGGTCGGCCAGCGTCCCCTGCTGACTCGCCTGGTCGTCGCCCTGCTGGCCGGGGGTCATGTGCTGATCGAGGGCGTCCCCGGCCTGGCCAAGTCGCGGGCCGCTCACGCTCTGGCCCTCGCGCTCGATCTGCCTTTCCGCCGGGTCCCATTCACCCCCGACCTTCTCCCGGCCGACCTGACCGGCACCCAGGTTTACCGACCCGCGACCGGCGACTTCGACGTCCGTCCCGGTCCGCTTGTCACCAGCGTTTTCCTGGCCGACGAGATCAATCGCGCCCCGGCCAAGGTGCAAAGCGCCCTGCTCGAAGCGATGCAGGATGGCCAGGTCACCATCGGCGACCGCGTCCTGCCCCTGCCCGACCCGTTCCTGGTCCTGGCGACCCAGAACCCCATCGAGCAGGAGGGAACTTACCCGCTCCCCGAGGCCCAGCTGGACCGCTTCCTGTTCAAGCTCCGGGCCGACTACCCCGACCGCGACGCCGAACTGGCGATGCTGGAGCATCCGGCGCTGGCCGACCCCATCGCGCCCCGACCGCCACTCCTCGACGCCGCCCAGGTCCGGGCCCTGCGCGACCGGGCCC
Source organism: Isosphaeraceae bacterium (assembly GCA_965201075.1). Taxonomy (GTDB): domain Bacteria; phylum Planctomycetota; class Planctomycetia; order Isosphaerales; family Isosphaeraceae; genus CBDAVP01. The sequence goes on from CBDAVP010000010.1 coordinate 205,637, forward strand.
GCGGCGTGCGGGTCGCGCCGCCGTTGCGCGAGTACGTCGTCGACCTGGTGAGGGCCACCCGCGACCCGTCCCACGCCGGCCTACCCAACCTCGCTCCGCTCATCGAGTTAGGAGCGAGCCCCCGCGCCGCGTTGGCCCTGGTCCACGCCGCTCAGGCTCATGCCCTGCTCTCGGGCCGTGACTATGCCACGCCTCACGACGTCAAGTCGCTGGCCCGCGACGTCCTGCGTCACCGGGTTTTGCCCAGCTTCGAGGCCGACGCCGAAGCCCTCGGCCCCGACGCCCTCCTCGGCCGCATCCTCGACCACGTCCGCGTCCCCTGAACGATCGATCCATCCCTCGCGACTCAGACCACCGAGGCCACCTCCTCGGTCGTCGACACCGAGGGGACGACCTCGCGAGCCACGTCGGCATAGCGGACCGCCGGCCTCCTCGACAACCAAGCCCAGAACGCCACTCCCACCGCGAAGATCGCCAGACTGATGTTCTGCGAGATGGTCATCCCGCCGAAGAACACGCCTTCGTCATTGCGTAACCGCTCAATCAGGAACCGCGTGATCGGGTAGGTCACCGCCAGCAGGGCCAGAACCTCGCCATCCCGCCGCCTCAAGGGGTAATAGGCCGAGAGCAACGCCACCAGGATCAGGCCATCCAGCGCCGAGTACAGTTGGGTGGGATGGATCGGCAACGACCACGCCGCGGTCTCGGGCAAAAGCCCGTGCTTCACCTGGTCGTTCCATGGGGAAGAATGCGCGGGGAAGGTGACGCCAACCGGCAAGGTGTCGCAGCGGTCTCCGTAGCAACAGCCGTTGAGGAAGCAGCCCATCCGTCCCAGGGCGATTCCCAGCGCCACCGACGGGGCGACCACGTCCACCGTCGCCAGAAACGGGAAGCGGTGCCACGCCCAGTAGCTGAAGATGGCCAACGCCCCGCCCAAAATGCAGCCGTAAAAGACGATCCCACCTTCCCAGATCGCGAAGATCGACCAGAACGAGTGGATCGTCCGGCCCCAGTACTGCCAGACGTAAAGTCCCCGAGCGCCGAGGATTCCGCCGACCACGACCCAGAATCCCATGTCCAGGATCGAGTCGGGGTCGAGCTTCTCCCGACGGGCCCGCCAGGCGGCCAGTCGCATGGCCCCTAGCAGCGCGAAGACGAACATCAGGCCGAAGCCAAAGACTGGCAACGAGCGGTCGGTGCCGGGAATCGGGATCTGGAAGAGGATCGGCCGCATCGCTCGGTTCCCCTGGAGGGGCCGGGACCGTGATGGCCCGGCGCATCACCAATCTCGGCGTTTCAACCGTCGTGGATGGCCGCGTAATCCAGGTGCTCGACGATCCGATTGTTCTGGTCCAGCGCCACGACCCGGGGCCGGTGCGACCGCAACTCCGAGGGCTCCAGCAGGGCGAAGGCCATGACAATGATCCGGTCGCCCACGGCCCCCAACCTCGCCATTGCCCCGTTCATCTCGATCTGCCCGGCGCCACGCACCCCCGGCAAGACGTAAGTCTCGCCTCGCAGGCCCGTTGCGACGTTGCTGACCAGGATCGACTCATACGCGACCAGTCCCACGGCCACCATCAATTCGGGGTCGATGGTCAGGCTGCCGTGATAGTGGAGGTCGGCGTTGGTGATAGTGGCCAGGTGGAGCTTACTTTTCAGGATCTTCAACTGCATCCGTGGCCCCTCCGGGCGCGGGAAGGGCCGCATTGTCGATCAGCCGGGCCGGCCCGAGCCGAGCGGCCAGCAAGGCGACGGCGTCCCGACCGGTCCCCAGCGTGGACAGCGGCCGGAGCGTTTCCGCATCGACGACCTCGGCATGGTCCAACCTCGCCAATGGCTCCGATTCTACCGTGTCTCGCAAAATCTGTCGAACCCGCCCGGCGTCGGACTCCCCCGCCCTCACCGCCTCGATGGCCTTCCGAAGCGCGACCGAGAGCACAACCGCCGCTCGCTGCTCCTCGGGCCCGAGGTAGCGGTTACGGCTGCTCATGGCCAGTCCATCGGCCTCGCGGATCGTGGGAGATGCCAAGATGCGCACCGGAATCAGGAGGTCTGCCACCATCCGGCGGATCACCCGCAACTGCTGGAAGTCCTTGCGGCCAAAGATCGCCAGGTCGGGGCCGCACGCCATCAGCAGCTTCAGGACCACCGTCGCGACCCCCCGGAAATGCCCCGGACGGCTCGCCCCTTCCAGCACGTCCGAGAGCCCCGGCACCTCGACCCAGCACGCCCCGGCCCCCTCGGGGTACAGATCCTCGACCCCCGGCGCGAAGATCAACGACGCCCCCGAACGGCCGCAAAGGGAGCGATCTTCCTCCGGGGTCCGCGGATAGCGCGCAAGGTCTTCGGTTGGTGCAAATTGCGTCGGATTGACGAAGATCGACACCACCACGAAGCCGGCCACCTCCCGGCAGGCTTCGATCAACCGCCCATGCCCGGCGTGCAGGGCCCCCATCGTCGGCACCAGCCCGACGCCAAGGCCCCCAGCCCGGGCCTCGGCCACCCGTCGACGCAACTCGGCCACCGTGCGGACGACCAGAACCCCGCCGGAGGCGTCGGCCGTCGCGGACTTGCTCGCGGATTTCACGGTCATGGGAGGCGCTCAGGTTCGGTGCGGGCAGTCGGGGTTGTTCAGGCAGTCGTCGGAGATCAACAGGTCGTTCAGGATCTCGCCGCCGATCAAGGTCTTCTGGACGATCCGCTCGGCGTCCTCCTCGTGGACCCGCCCGTACCAGATTCCCTGGGGATAGATCACCACGACCGGGCCATGCTCGCACTGGTCGAGGCAACTGGCGTCATTCGCGCGGGCGACCTCGCCCAGTCCCGCCCGCTTCAGCGCTTTCTTGAACGCCGAGCGAAGCCGTCCCTTTTCCTCCGGGTCGCAACTGCCCCGAGAGTGCCCCGGCTTTCGCGAGTTGCCGCAGATGAACAGGTGGTGGGCGTAAGCGGCCATGAGTCGTCCGATCCTCGGAAGGTCGATATTCCCCCTCATGGTGGTTGCGCCTGCCTGGCCGGTCAAGCCCCGGGCTTTCCCCGACAGAGTCGAGAAGCGACGGGCGCGAGTTTTGCGTTGCTTCCCCCCCAGCCCCCTTCTACACTTGCCGATGGCTCGGGCGACTCGACCCGTCTTTCCCCCCTTCTTTCCGGAGGGCCCGGCCCTTTGGACCCGTCTCCAACGACCGCCGACCCCAACCTCGCCGGCCCGGCCCCCTCGGAGGCCCGCGACGGACTGGCTCACTCCTTCTCCTGGGATCGCACTAGCTTGCCGGCGATCTTGCTGGAAGCCACCGCCCAGCCGTTCGCGATGTTCGATCCCCACGGCCTCATCCTCCGCGTCAACCACGCCTATTCGGCCCTGACCGGTTACGAGGCCCACGAACTGATCGGTCGCAACGTCCTGGACCTCACCGCCCCCGGTTCCCAGCGCGACACCATTGAGGAACTGACCGCCCTGCGGGAGACCGGCCGGGGTTGCCGGTTCGAGAAGCAGTACCGACGCAAGGATGGTCGGGAGATTCCCGTCGAGGTAATCGCCGATGTTTATCGAGACGAGTCGGGGACGATCCTGGGCGTCTTTTCGTTTGTTTCCGACGTCAGCGAGCGGACGAGGGCCGAACGGGCCTTGAGGGCCTCGGAGGCCGGGTTTCGTCGCCTCTACGACGAGGCTCCCATCGGCTTTGATGAGGTCGACGCCCGAGGCGTGCTGGTCAACATCAACCGGACCGAGTGCGAGATGCTCGGCTACGACCGCTCGGAGATGCTGGGCCGTCGGGTCGAGGACTTTTTGATCGACTCCGAGCGCGAGGGGGCCGCCGAGGCGATCGCCGCGATGATTCGGGGGGACCTGACGCCAGGTCCGGCCGAGCGCACCTACCAGACCAAGGACGGCCGCAGGCTGGTCCTGTCCGTCGAGAACCGCCAGTGGCTCGACTCCAGGGGGCGAGTTCTGGGCCTGCGACGGACCGTCCGAGACGTGACCGACCGCCGGGAGGCCGAAACCGCGCTGGTCGCCTCGGTTCGCCAGGCCCGCGAGCTGTTCGAGGCCCTGGGCGATGCGGTGTTCGTCCATGACCTCGACGGCCGCATCCTCGACGCCAACCCCGCCGCCTGCCAGGCCCTGGGCTACACCCGCTCGGAACTGTTGGCGTTGGGTATTCGCGACATCGACGCCGAGGGATTCGCCAAGGGATTCGCCGACCGCCTGGGCCAACAGATCCAACACGGCTCGCTTGCCTTCGAGGGGCTCCATCGCGCCAAGAGTGGCCGTCTGATCCCCGTGGAGATCACCACCTCGACCCTGGAATTCGGCGGGCGGATGGCCATCCTCGCCTCGATCCGCGACATCAGCGAGCGCAAGGCTCTGGAGGAGACGCGCAAGACCCTCGACGAGGCGAACCGCCGCAACGCCGAGGAGATCGAGGCCAAGAACCGCGAATTGACTCTGTCCGAGGCCCGCTCTCGCAGTCTCACCGAGGGGGGGCTCGACGCGGTCATCGTGGCCGACGATCGGGGCGTCCTGACCCTGTTCAACCCCGCCGCCGAGCGCACTTTTGGCTATTCGGCCGCCGAGGTTCTCGGACAGCCGATCACGGTCCTGATGCCCGAGGAGTATCGCTCGGCCCACTCCCACGGGTTCGCCCGCTACCTCCAGACCCGCGACCCCCGCGTCGTCGGCCGCACCGTCGAACTTCACGGTCGCCGCAAGGACGGCACCACCTTCCCGCTGGAACTCTCCCTCAGCGCCGTCGACGTGGCCGGCGAACTGCAATTCATCGGCTCGATTCGCGACCAGGGGGAACGCCAGCGGATGCGGGCGATGCTGGCCCAGTCCGAGAAACTCGCCTCGATTGGTCTGCTCAGCGCTGGGGTCGCCCACGAAATCAACAACCCCCTGGCCTATGTCGCCAATAACCTGGCCGTGCTGGAGCGCGACCTGAAAGGGGTGCTTGACCTGATCGCCGGCTACGAGTCGGCCCGCGACTCCCTGGCCGAGTGCGCCCCGGAAGTTCTGGTCCGGGTGGATGCCGTGGCCGAGGAACTTGACTGGTCCTACGTTCGCGACAACCTGGGACGGTTGCTCACCCGCACCCGAGACGGCGTTCAGCGGGTGGCCAACATCGTGGCCAACCTCCGCGGCCTGGCCCGGACGACCCCGCCGAAGATGGAGGAAGTGGCCGTCGGCGACGTGCTGGGCGCGGCCCTGGAAATGCTTCAGGGGCGGCTGCGACGCAGCGGCATCGAGCTGGAGATTGACGTCCCTGACGATCTTCCCAAACTGCGATGCGTGGCCGCTCAGATCGGTCAGGTCGTGCTGAACCTGATGGTCAACGCCTTGCAGGCGATCGAAACCTCCGAGCGCCCCGACGGGATCGGCGGGCGCCTGCGGATCGGCTCCCGCTCGACGGCCGAGCACCACGCCATTGAGGTCCAGGACAACGGGCCCGGCATTCCCGAGGAGGATTTGCCGCGTCTGTTCGACCCCTTTTTCACCACCAAGCCGGTGGGCGAGGGGACAGGGCTGGGACTGTCGATCTCCCACGGCATCGTCGCCGGGCACGGGGGACGGATCGAGGTCGATAGCCAGGTCGGGCACGGGACTTGCTTCAGAATCCTCCTGCCCCGCGGCACCGCTGTCGCCGCGTCCCCGGGCCCGCCGGCGTCGGAGGCCGCATCGCCATGAGTTCCGCACCCAGCCCAAGCCCGAGCCCAAATCCAAGCCCGGCCCCCCCCACTCCCGGGTCGGTCACCAAGCATTGCCTCTTGGTCGTGGATGATGAACCGGACGTTTGCGACTCGGTTTATGACCTCCTGCGCCGCGAGTTCCGCGTCCTGAAGGCTCACGGGGCCCAGGAAGGTTACCGCCTGATGCAGGAGGAGGAGATCCACATCATCATGACCGACCAGCGGATGCCGAGGATCTCCGGCGTCGAGTTGCTGGAAAAGGTCAAGTCGCGCAACCCTCACGCCGTGAGGATGTTGTACACGGGATACACCGACCTGGAATCGGTCATCGCCGCGATTAATCAGGGGCACGTTTTCCAGTTCCTGAAAAAGCCCTGGCAGCCCGAGGACTTGCTGTCCGCCGTTCGCCAGGCGGCGGTCGAATATGAGCGGCTGATCGCCTCGGCGGATGAGAGCAACCGGCTCAAGGATCTGCTTCAAACGCTCCAGGTCCGCCTCTCGGCCCTGGAGTCCCAGGTTGAGCGACTGGGTGGGACGCCCCCCTCGGCATGACCGAACCTCCCGCCGCGCCGCCCCCCCGCCCCGTCGGACCCAGCGGTTCCGCCGCGCCCTCGCGTCGGGATGCCATTCTCCTGATCGTCGACGACGAGCCGGGCGTCCTGGAAGGGCTTCGACACCTCTTCCGCCGTGACTATCGGGTCCTGACAGCGCCCGACGGCGAAGCCGGGTTGGTGATCTTGGCTCAAGAGCCGGTCCGCGTCATCCTGTCGGACCAGCGGATGCCGGGACTTCGCGGAGACGCGTTCCTGGCCCGTGCCCGTTTGGTGCGTCCCGAGGCGATCCGCCTGCTATTCACCGGTTACGCCGACCTTCAGGCGGTCATCAACGCGGTCAATGACGGCCAGATCTATCGCTACCTGACCAAACCCTGGGAGCCGTCCGAACTCCAGGCCATCATCCGCCAGGCGTTTGACCAGTTCGACCTGCTGGAGGAGCGCCGACGGCTGCTGGTGGAGTTGCACGAGGCCAACGATCGGCTCACTCGGGCCAACCTCGACCTGGCCACCTCGGTCGCCTTGAAGTCGACGTTCCTGGAGGTCGCCAGCCACGAGTTCAACACCCCGATCACCCTGGTCCAGGGGCTCAGTGAGTTGCTCCGCCTGCTCGACCCCGACCGGCCCGAGGCCGAGAGTGAGGTCGTCGAGCAGATCGCCGCGGGGGCCCGACGCTTGGGGAAGCTCGTCGCCTCGACGCTGCAACTGCTGGAGGCCGACGACCCCGGCCAGGTTCTCCGCCTGGAGACGGTGGACCTCGCTCCCTGGCTGGCCGAGGTGGCCGAGAGCGTCCGGCCGTTCGTCCGGGCGCGGGGGCAGTTCTTGAGGGTCGAGATTCAGCAGGGGCTGGGCACCTTCGCGATCGACCCGGCCAAGGTTCGCGACGCGGTGATCAACTTGCTGACCAACGCCATCAAGTTCACGCCCGACGGCGGCTCGTTGTCGCTGGAGGCCGAAGTTCGGGGGGATGGGGCCGAGGTTCGCGTCGTCGACCAGGGTGTCGGCATCGCGCCCGCGGACCTGAGTCACCTGTTCACGCCGTTCTTCACTCAGTTGGACCCGAGCCGTCACTCCTCGGGCGACCTGGGTTTCCAGAAACGCGGACTGGGGCTGGGCTTGAGCTTGACTCGGCGATTCGTCGAGATGCACGGCGGCCTCGTCGGGGCCGAGAGCCGGCCGGGCCAGGGGACGCGGATGACGATTCTCCTGCCGAGACGGGGGTTCCCCCTGGCGCCTCTCCCCGGTAGAATCCCTCGGAGGGACCGACGGCGAGGCGTCGGGGATCCCCTTGGGGACGGCCCCACTCGTCCCCTGACGTCCCGGACACCCCCTCGCCGCGCTGCGGGCCCTCTTGATGCCGACCGCCCTGATCGTCGAGGACGAACCCGAGGCCAACAAGCTGCTGGCGATGGTGGTCCGGTTGCGGGGCTATCGGACCGAGTCGGCCTTCACCGGCGGCGAGGCCCTGGCCAAGGCGGGGCAGCACCCTCCGGACGTCGTCCTGTTGGACCTGATGCTGCCGGACATTGATGGCTATGAGGTTTGCTCGACCTTGAAGTCGCGGCGGGCCACCAATCCGGTGCCGGTGGTCATGGTCTCGGCCCGGGTGGCGGCGGACAACCGCCAGCGGGGCCTACGCGTGGGCGCCGACGATTACGTCCCCAAGCCGTACACCCCCGACCAGATCTTCCGCGCCCTGGCCGCCGCCGAGTGCCGCCGCCTGGCCCTGCAATCGCACGAGGACCGCGGCGCCTTCGCCCTGGGAGAGCCCGCCGAGGCCGAAACCGAGACCCTGGCGGCCATCGCTCGGTTGCGGGCTTTGCTGCTGGCTCGCACCGACTGGGAAGAGGCCGAGGTTGCCCGTCTGGCCGACGTCCTGACCGACCTGGGCCGCGACGCCTCCCGACACGCCCGGGACCGCGGCCTCGATCGGGTCGCCGCGGTTCGCTACCGACGACTGCCCGACCGCCTCACCCTGACCCTCAACGACGAGGACGACTGGCTCGGCCCCACCAACCAGTCGCCCCTGGCCCCGCTCTTGCCCCTGTTCGACCGGGCCGACAACGACGCTCACGGTCGCGAGGTCGTCCTGACCAAGTATCTGGAACCGACGCCGGCCGCCCGTTCCTGAATCTCGCCTGGCCGCGCGCTCAAGCTCCCGTGACGTAGGCGACCTGAACCATCGCCTGCAAGGCCAGCACCTGCGCCCCCATCAGGCCAACGGTTGCGGCCAAGACCCCCGGCCCGCCGCCGGCGCGGATCAGCCCGGCGCCGGCCGCGGCATAGAGGGGGGGCATCATCGGTAGCCACAACCGGGCCACTTCCCCCAGGTTCCGCCCGCTGAACTCAAGCAAGACCAGAACCGCCAGCGAGGCCCACGCTCCCCTGGGCACCCGCCGGCCGGCGAACCCCACCACCGCCCAGACCGCCGCCGGCAACCCCATCCCCACCACCAGGTCGGCGACGTTGGCGATGATCCAGGGAACGTAAGATCGCGGATAAGTGACGTAAAACCTGGCGTGGTTCACCAGATTTGACGTCCAGTAGACGAAAGGATTCGCGCCGGACGCCCAACTCCCGAGCAGGGTCGGCAGCAGAAATCCGGCACCCGTGGCGACGACTCTTCCCAATCGGCGACGGTTTGAGCCTGGCGTTCCAACTAGCTCGACAAGGGCGACCGCCATACCAACCGGCAGAAAGGCCAGGGTGAAGCCCATGCCCAGGGCCAGCACCGCGCCGGCCGCCGCCGTGGAGGGAAAGGTGCCGCGAGCGGCCAGGGCGAGGGCCGTCGCCGCCAGCAGGGGCCAGAGGGCGTCGGAGGTCGGCTGGAACATCAACGCCGAGGTCCCCGCCGGCCAGAGCGCCGCCGCCGCCCACGCCCCCGTCGCGGGAAGTTCCGACCTCGTCAACGCATACAGCGGCACCACCGTCAGCGAACAGGCCAGCAAGGTCGCGCCGGCGATGACCTCCAGGGCCGCGCGGTCGGCCAGGGGCAATTCCCTCTCCTTGGCCGCCCGTTCGCGAAACCCCCAGGTCACCCGAGGCGGAGCCCACTCGACCACCGAGCGGGCCCACGACGGATGGCCCCGGAACAGGTCGAGCAGGGCGGCGTTGAGCAAGATCAGGCCGGGTGGGTGGGTGCCGATGTGCAGCGCGTCCTGTCGGCGGATCCACTCCGGGTACGCCTTCCAGAAGGCCCAGGGGTCGCGAACTTCCCGGGCCGCGACGTGGTAATAGCCACTGGAGCCCGCATGTCCCAGGACCAGGGCGACCTTCTCCTCGCCCACTCCCTCGGGAGCCCCGCCGATGGCGGCGTACTGAAAGGCGACCGCCGCGAGGGCCAGCGCCGCCACCCAGGCCGATTCCCGCCAGATCCCGGCCCGGCGCCCCAGCGCCCGCATCCCGGCGGCGGCGAACGCGGCGAACGCCCCCAGGGCCAGCAACGCCCACGCCAGGTCTTGAGGGTTGGGCCCGGCCGCGTCCAGTCGTGGCCAGACCCATTCGCCCCGCACTCCCAGGGGAATTCTTGGATCGCGCACGAGGGCCCAGAGCACGAGAAGTCCCACCACCTGGACCGCCAGCCACCACGCCCACGGCCGCCTCATTTGGTGCCCCCGCTCCAGGGCCGGCCTCCCAGCCACCTCGTCCCGTTGATCCAGCCGGCGAGCACTCGCGGCGGTTCGGGCTCGGCGGACCCGTCCGGCCGCTCGACCCGCGTTCCCCGCTCGACCAACAGCGCCTCGGCCGGGTCGAGCGAGCCAGGGTCGCCGATGGTGAGCCCCCGGGCCGGTCCCGCCCCGCTCGCCCGGAACGTGTTCTCGGCGACGGTGGCCGTCAGGTACAAGCGGCCCCGGTTCGACTGGATCGGCGGTCCATGCTCGACGGCCAGGGTCGCCCCGCGCCCCGAACCCTCGACGCGGTTGCCCGCCACCAGTAGGCCCAGCATCGGCGAGTGCGACCAGCCCCAGGGGCCGGGCGACTCCGTTGGCGTGGACAGGATGCGGAACCCTTCTCCCCCGCCGAGGATTCGGTTGTCGAGGAACCGCGTACCGAAGTGGTTCCCCCCCAGGACGAACGGCGCCGCGGCCGAGCCTCCCCGGGCATCGACGGTGTTACCCCGGAACGTCTCGCCGACAAAGCCGCTGACGATCGTGACCGCCTGCCCGGCCACCGGCAGGGGCTCGTCCAGCAGGTAGGTCCGCTCGTCGAGGGCTTGAGCGACCCGGACCCAGCGACCGGCTTTCGGCCCGGTCAGCAGGGCGACCACCGATCCCGCCCGCGCCGGTCCCCCGGGAGGCGGAGGAATCGCCAGGACCCGCCCGTCGTCCGAGGCCGCCAGGGGCTTCCCCTCGAAGTGCAGGCGATACGACTCGGTCAAGACGATCTCGGCGGCGTTGGGGTCGGGTCCGGGATCGCCATCCTTTGGTCCAACCCCCTCGACCACGTTCCCCTCGACCACGTCGCCAGCTCCCCGGTCGGTCATCACCAGGAACCGCCAGACCTTGCCCGAGGGAGACTCCACCACCGCCCGATTGCCCGAAACGCGAACGTCGTGGGTCCGATGCAGGCCGATCATGGCGAAGGAGTGCGTCCCGACCGGCGTTCCCCGAAAGGCGTTGTCCGCCACGACCCAGGGGCCGCCAATCAGCTCGACCGGGCCGCCCTTCAGGCGATTGTGCTCGATCCGGCCGTTCTCCATCGTCGCCAACCGGATCGTCCGCGGCGCTTCCTCCCCATCGCGAGCCGCCGGCGGGGCTTCCACGTCCAAGCCGTCGAGCACGACTCCCAGGCGAAGTCCCGGCGGCGCGCCCTTGTCAAGGTTGTCGGTCGAGCCGATCACCGACGGACCATAATCGACCCCCTCGGCCCAGCGGATCGGGCCGGCGAACCGGACGCTGAACCCCCTCAAGGTCGTCCGGCCGGCGTGCAGCTTGATCGCCGAGGACCAGGGCGCCTCGTCGGGAGATTGCTCGAAGATCAAACGAGCCCCCGGTTCCCCTTCCAGGGTGATCGGCCGACTCAGCACCAGCGGGCGGTTCCGCCGATGCTCTCCGGCTTTCAACAGGACCGTCCCGAATCGCGAGGCCAGGTCCTGGAGATCCACGCCTGGCGCGGCCTCGGCGCGAGTCGTCGGCGGCGACATTCCCCGACGCCCGGGATCGCACGGACCGCCCGGGAATCGGACCACGGTCGAGGTTCCATCCGCCCTGGACAACCTCAGGGTCATCGACGCGCCGGACTCGTCGCGAGTGGGCGAAAACCCCAGGCTTGCCCCGACCTCGTCGGAGGTCCAACCGAGAGACCGGGCATAGGGCTCGGGGGAAAAGGTCCCGGAGTCTGGTCCCATCCAGGCCCAGGTTCCCGACACCGCGTCACTCAGCGACGCCGCGACCACCGGGCGGGCCGCGTCGGGCCCCGACAGCCTCAGGCGGACATCCCCCTCGCCGCCATCCTGGCCCTCCCATCTCACCGCGATCGCATTCGGCACGAACCGCGGCAAGGCGACGGCCGGGACCTTCGCGCGAGGGTCGCCCACGCCGGCGACGACCTGGGCGCGGTCGGTTTTGCCGTCGGCGTAGGCAACCACCACCCGCCAGGTCTCCTCCCGACGATCGCGGTCCAGACCCAGCCACAGGTCGGCAACCGTGGGCTGCCCCTCCCTCTTCAAGAGTTCCGCGCTCCCCACGCCTCGGGGGTTCAGCCCCGATTCCCAGGAGACCTTGTCGGGCGCGATCACGGTGACGGCGCGAACCTCGACGCCCGGAGAAAGGCATTCCAGCACGAGGCGGACATCCCGGAACCCGTCGGGCCCAACCGCCGCCGTCGGCCCGACGCGATCCTCGTCGGCCTGCCCGCCCCAGGAGACCCGCAGCGACGCCGTCGGCATCCGGCGGTTGGGGTCGGCGGGCCCGCCCTCGATCCAGCAGTCGGCCACCGACCCGTCGGCGAATCGCAAGGCCAGGTGGAACGGCCGGCCCGCCTCCCGTCGGCAGGGCTCGAAGAACAGGTCGGCCGAGGTCGATCCCTCTCGACGCGCGATCTCGGCGAGCCAAGACGACGGGGGACCGCCGTATTGCCACTCGTCGCCCCCCTGGCCCTCCAGCTTCGCGAACGCCAGTCGGCGCTCCGCCGGCAAGCCGGTCAGGGAGACATGCACATCCTGCGTTCCGTTGCCCCGTCGCTCGGCGTTGAGGCCAACGCGGTCGTGGCCGTCTTGCCCCAGCCAGCGCCCCGCGAGCTTCCCCTCCGCGACGTTGGCGAGGCACGCGACCGCGACCATCGCCCAGGTCAGACATCGGGGGCCGGTCACGCCAGGATCGGGCGGATGACCTGACCCGAGACGTCGGTGAGGCGATAGTCCCGGCCGCTGTAGCGGTAAGTCAGTTGCTCGTGGTCGATCCCCAGCAGGTGCAGAATCGTGGCGTGCAGGTCGTGGACGTGAACCTTGTCCTGGACCGCGTGCCAGCCGAACTCGTCAGTGGCGCCGTGGACCATGCCCCCCTTCACTCCGCCGCCCGCCATCCACATCGTGAAGCCAAAGGGATGATGCTCGCGACCGTCGGTCCCCTCGGCCGTCGGAGTGCGGCCGAACTCGCCTCCCCAGACGACCAGGGTGTCTTCCAGCAGGCCCCGGGCTTTCAGATCGGCCAGCAAGCCAGCGATTGGCGCGTCGGTGGCGGCGCAGTTGGCCGGCAGTTCGGTCCGCAAGCCGCCGTGTTGGTCCCAAAGCTGACAGCTTTTGCGCTTCGAGGTCTGGGTGTGATAGACCTGCACGAACCGAACCCCGCGCTCGGCCAGGCGGCGGGCCATCAGGCATTGGGTCCCGAAAATCTCCGTGACCGGGTCGTTCAGGCCGTAAAGAGCGCGGGTGGCGGGGGATTCGCTCGAAAGGTCAAACGCTTCGGGGGCCTGGGACTGCATGCGGAAGGCCAGCTCGAACGAGGCGATCCGCGCCGCGAGGCGGCTGTCCTCCTCGCGGCCCCGCCGATGCCGCTCGTTGAGGGTCTTCAGCGCATCCAACTGCTGTCGCTGGCGGCCCGGGGCGATCTCGGGGTTGTCGAGGTCGGCGATCGGCTTCCTGAGGTCGGCGATCAAGGTCCCCTGGTACGCCGCCGGCAGGAACGCCGACGACCACAGCGGAGCCCCCTGGGCCGGCTGGGCGGGGCTGAGAACCACATAGCCCGGCAGGTCGCGGTTCTCGCTACCCAGGCCATAGGTCAGCCACGAACCGAGGCTGGGCCGGGAGAAGGTTTGTTCCCCCGTGTTCATCTGGAGGCAAGCGCCGTTGTGGTTGATGTTGTCGGCGAACATCGACCGGATCACGCACAGGTCGTCAGCCCGTTCGGCCAGCTTCGGAAACAACTCGCTGATTTCCAGACCCGATTGCCCGTGTCGGCGGAACGCGAACGGCGACCGCAGCAGCTTGCCAACCTTGGTACGCTGGAGCTTGGGCGAGGCGAACGGCAACGGCTTGCCGTCGTCGGCGGCCAGGCGGGGCTTGGGGTCGAAGGTGTCGACGTGCGACGGCCCGCCGGCCATGAACAGGAAGATGACCCGTTTGGCCCTCGCTGGGTACATCGGCGGGCGGGGCGCCATCGGGTCGGCCGTCGAGGGGAGAGTGAGCGACCCGCCGCCCGAGTCGGCTCGGGATTCCTCGGCCAGCAACCCCGCCAGGCCGAGCATCCCGAAGCCATTGGCCAGGTGCTTGAGGGCCCGTCGACGGTTCAGAGGTTCGGCGGGAGTCATGGGTTCAAACCTCGGGTCTCGGGTCTTGGGCTCGTCTCAGTCGAGGTACAGGAATTCATTCGAGCAGAGTAGCACCTGGCAAAACGCGGCCCAGGCCCGGTCGGCGGGGGCGGACTCGCCCAGGGACTTCAGCGACGCGAGGCCGGCGGCAACTTCATCGGCCTCGGGCGAACGCGCAAAGAGCAAACGATACGCCCTCCGCAATCGAGCGGCGTCGTCGGCCGGCTCGTCCTTCAACAACCGGGCGGCCAGCGCCTTGGCCCGGGCGATCGTGAAGGGGTCGTTCAGCAGGAACAGGGCCTGGGGGGCGACCGTTGACGCCGTGCGGCGGTCCACCAACGCGGCGGGGTCGGCCGCGTCGAACAGCGGTCCGAAGGATGAGCGGTCCGAGCGGTTCGTCGTCACGTACAGGGTCCGCCGAGAGGACCCCAGGTCGGGAGTCGGCGGACCTCCCAACGACGGGTCGAGTTCCCCGCTGACCATCAGCAAGGCGTCGCGCAACTCCTCGGATTCGAGCCGTTGCCGATCCATCCGGCCGAACAGGCGGTTCTCGGGGTCGCTTTTGAGGGTCTCCGCCACCGCCTCGGCCGACTCTTGATAGGTCGCCGAGAGCAGGATTTCCCGATGCAGCGCCTTGAGCGACCAGCCCGAGGCCATCAGCCGGCTCGCCAGGTAGTCGAGCAATTCGGGGTGGGTGGGCGGCTCGCCGAGCTTGCCAAAATTTCCCGACGAGCGGACCAGGCCGACGCCGAAATGGTGCTGCCAGACCCGGTTGGCGATGACCCGGGCCGTCAAGGGATGGGCTGGATTGGTGATCCAGTTGGCCAATTCGAGACGGCCACTGCCCCCCGTCTCACCGATCGTCGGCGGATGGTCCCCGGCGACGATCGTGGGGACGTGACGGGGGACAAGCGGCCCGGGGCGTCGGTGGTCGCCTCGGACCATCAGGCGAATGTCGCCGATCGCCGAATGCTCGGTGTCGGGAACCCCGCCTTCCTGAATCGCCAGGGCCAGATCCGGCGGCGGAAGGGCGGGAATGGCCTGCAAGGCGGCCAGTTCCGACCGCAACGGCCCGTGGCTAGGTTCGGGCAGGGCGGTGATGTCGGGCCGAAGCGGACCGGCGTTGCCCAGGATTTCCCGGGCGAGGGGTCCGTTGGGATCGCGGTTGATGGCTTCCTGCGCCAGCGACGCGGCGGCGGCCAGTCGGGCGGGGTCGTCCGGGCCGGAGGCCTCGTCCCAGGCGTTCAGCGCCTCCAGAGGCGCGAGCCGGCCGTCGTCGGCCACCGACAGGAACCGCCAACAAGCCGTGTGTCCCAGACGATCGGCCGAGGGGTTGGACCTCGCCGAGCCATCGGCCGGGGCGGGGGCAACGTCGGCGGCCAGGTCCCATCGAGAGGCCGGGTCGGCCGTGGGGGTGATCGCCAGGGTCACGTTCGTCGTGTCGCAGGAGAATTCGGCCCCCTGCCGTATCACCAATCGCAACTCGTCGCCGGGTTCGACCTCGACGTGGACCAGTCGCGCGCCGCCGGTCCCCGCCGCCAGTTCCTGAGCCCCGGCATTGGGGATCACCCCGCCGGCCAGGGGAACCGACGACTCCCCTCGACGACGAGTCAAAGTCCAGGTCACGCCATCCCCGGCGTTCGGATCACCATCGGCCAGTCTCCCCTGGATCGCGACCGTCCCGCCCATCGGGCTCGTCCACGCAACCCCCGCCCCGGCATTCGCCCCGCCCGGGTGGAGCGACACCGAATGCGGAGGCAGGTGGAACGACAAGGGCGAAAGCTCGCCGTCGGTGGGGTTCAGCATCGCCCAGGGCAGGCCCAACCCAGGCGCCCGCCAGGTGAACCCCTGAGGCAAGCCGGCCACTTCCGCCGACGGCGCATCGAGCAGCACGGCCGCGTCGGCCTGGCCCAGGTACGCCCGCCAGCGGTCCAGGGCCGCCGGAGTTAGGTTATGAGCGGCGGCGTAGTCGGCGGGGGATTGGCTCGCGGGACGATTCGGAAACGCGCGAGCCGCCAGCAACGAGGCGCCGACGGTTCCCAACTGCCCTTTTGCCACCCCAGCCGCGGCGGTCGTCAAGGTTCCTAGAAGCTCGGCGATCCGCGAGGCCCGCTTTTGCGACTCGGCCAGCACCGAGGGGGGGACCAGCGGCATTTTCAGCATCGGCGAGGCCATCGTCGGGTCGCCGGGACCGGGCAGGATGTGGGTGCTGAAGAAGATGCCGGCCAGGCCGTAATAGTCGGCCTGGGAGATCGGGTCGAACTTGTGGTCATGGCAGCGAGCGCAGGCGACGGTCAGCCCCAGAAACGCGCGGCCGACAACATCCACCTGGTCATCCACCAGGTCGGCGATCATCTTGGCCTTGTCCGAGTCGCCGGTCCCCCACTCGCCGAGGGCCAGCAAGCCCGTGGCGACCACCCCGTCGCGATTGAACCCCCCGGGACCGTCCCCCGGCACGAGGTCGCCGGCCAACTGGTCGCGGACGAACTGGTCATACGGCCGGTCGCGGTTCAGAGCGTTGACGACCCAGTCTCGATAGCGAAACGCCTCGGTGATGTCGATCATGCTGCCGGTGAACCGGACGTCGCGAGTGTCGGCATAGCGGGCCACGTCCAGCCAGTGGCGTCCCCAGCGCTGGCCGTGCCGAGGGTCGGCCAACAGGCGGTCGACCACCCGGGGCCACGCTTCGGGCGATCCATCCACCTCGAACGCGGCCACGTCCTCGGGAGTCGGCGGCAGGCCGATCAGGTCAAACGTCACCCGTCGCAGCAACGTGGCCTTGCTGGCGGGCGGGGCCGGATGCAGCCCCTTCGCCTCCAGGGGGGCCAGGATGAACCGGTCGATTGCACCGATCGGCCAGGCCCGATCGGCCACATCCGGCGGCGACGGTTTCCCCACAGGACGGAACGACCAGAACTGGCGCTGCTCCTCGGTGATGCGGAACTCGGGACCGGCCGGCGCCACGACAACCGCCTCGGCCGGGGCTTCGGGCCAGGGCAGGCCCAGCTCGACCCACTTCGTCAGCGCCGCGACCTCGCCATCGGCCAGCTTGCCCGAGGGGGGCATGCGAGGCTCGTCCTGGTAGCGGATCACCTGGACAATCGCGCTGGCCTCGGCATCACCCGGGACCGCCGCCGGCCCGCTGTCGCCGCCCTTGAGGACCGAGGCCCGATCCGTCAGCTTCAACCCGCCCTTGACCTTGGCGCCGCCGTGGCAACCTTGGCAACGCTCGACCAGGACCGGCCGGATTTCCTTCTCGAAGAATTCGACGGTCGAGGGGTCTTCGCCGCGAGCCGTGGAGGTAACGCCCGCCATCGCGGCGAGGGTACAAAGGAGACCGATGAGCCGCCGAGTGCCGGCTGGGGCCGCGGGTTCGCGGAAGGGGAAACCCGGGACCGGGCGAAGTTTCGGACGGGTGGCGATCCGGTCGGCCATGCGGAGCTCCGGCGGGCCCGTTCGGGGGACGATCTTACCTTTCCAGGAATACGCGATCCGCCGGCCCCACCGCGAGGGGAATTTCTCGATCCCGCGCGAGACGCTACCGGGCCGGGGTCGTCTCAGCCGCCGAAGAATTGGCGAAACGCCTCGCCGGCGAAGATCCCGGCCAGGGTCGCGACGGCCAGGACCCAGAGCAGCCAGGTCCACCACGAACGTCCGGGCCGGTTGGGAGGGGCCCGGGCCAGGGCTTCGCGATATTCGACCGAGAATACGCGGCGTCCCCAGGAGAGGGTTACCAGCAAGGCGGCCGACGGTCCACCGCCCCCGAGCCACCAGGCTAAGTCACCGGGCAAGTCGCGGGAGGACCCCGGGGACGATCCCCAGCAGGCTCGCGGACACGGCGGCGACGCCCAGGGCACCGCCGAGGAGCCCCAGGAGGCGGGCCCACGGCCGGAACCGTTGCAGCCCCTTCCCCACCGTCAGCAAAGTGGCGCCGACCAGCCACGTTGGCAGAAGCAACAGCGGAGAGTCGACTCGGGGCGGGCGGGAAGCTCCCGGCCCCCCTTGCGACGGCTCGCCGTAGGTTGACACGGACATCGAGAGGATCACGATATCCATCAAAATAAAGACGGTTCCCAGGGCCATCACGCCCGCGCCCATCGCCCTCACCAGCGTCCAGGCGACGAACGAACGGGCCAGGATCGCCCGCGCCGCCTCATCCGGATCGGTCGAGACGTCCGTCGCGGGCGTGAGCGGTGCCGAGGGGGGTTCGTAAGAATTCTCCGGTTCCAGGGGCATCCTCGAAAGCTTTACGCCCGCACAGTGATTCGCCCCGCGAACCTCTCGCCGCCGGCCAGTCTCCCAGAGACGCATTCCCTCGTCCAACCATCGGCCTCTCGGTCTTGCCCGGGACGCGACCTCGGCGGAAGATGGGCACCCAACCGAGACGACGACTGATCAGGAGCGAGCATGACCGCGACGCGACAGGCTTTCGGGATTGACGGGCTGGATCGACTTTTGGGCGGGGGCCTGCTCCCGGGAACCTTGACCGTCCTGGCCGGGGCCACCGGCGCGGGCAAGACCCAACTGGGTTTGACCTGGGCCAACCAGGGAGCCACCGCCGACGGCCGCCGAGGCGTGGTTTGCGACCTCACCAGCCGCGGAGATGCCCAGAACCACGCCAACTACTCGCGAGACCTTTTCGGCTGGCAACTCACCCCCCAACCGATCGACGAGCCCCCCGACCTCGACGCCTTCTGGGACTTCGCCCGAGAGCGAGGCGACTACCTTCACCCGTTCTCAAAGGCCGGCCGCCGCGTCACCCGCCGAGACCTCGAGCCCGACGACTGGCACGCCTGGAAGGCCGACCTGGCCAGGGTTTTGCGCGCCTCGGCCGCCTGGTTCTACTCGCAGTTCGCCCGAGGGACGCGCCGGGTGGTCGTCGACGGCATCGAGCCGACCGAGCGGTTCAGCGAGTCGATCCAGTTCGAGTTCTTCGAGTATCTCTACCAGCAAGTTCTGCGAAAAGACGACGAATGGGCCGCTCGCGAGGTCTTCCGCGAACGCTTCCGGGCCAACGCCGAGCAGGTGGCCGCCCACCCGTATGACTCCAAAACCATCGGCTGCCTTTACCTCTACACAACCCCCCACGTCCTGCTCGACGACATGATGGCCCAGCCGATCGGCGAGGGGGACATCTTCGCCAACGCCAACACCATCATCCTGATGGGGCGGGTCAAGGAAGCCGGTCGCATGGGCCGAGCCCTCCACGTCGCCAAGCACCGGGGAAGCGCCTGCGGCGAGGAAATCGTCCCTTACCGCATCACCGACCGGGGCGTTGAGCTGCTCTAGATGAACAAGCCACGTCTCGAGACTCGCATCGTTTCCGCAATCGCACCCCGGCCCGTCCGAAACCCAGAGGAGACCCCGCCATGAGTCTTGAATCCAACCGCCGGACGTTCTTGCAAGACTCCTTGAGCTCGGTCGCGGCCCTGACCACCCTGGCCGCCGTCCTGCCGGTCGAGGCGACCGCCGGGCCGGAAAGTGGGACCGGGGAGACGGCCTTCATCTGCGTGGCCTGCGCCTCGCAGTTCACCGAGTCGGCAAGCCCTCCCGACCGCTGCCCGATCTGCGAGGACGAGCGGCAGTACATCCCGCCCGAAGGCCAGCAGTGGACGACGCTCGAGGCCCTCCACAAGTCCCATAAGATCATCATCAAGCCGGAAGAGAAGGACCTTTTCTCGCTCAACGCCGAGCCCAAGACTGGCATCGGCCAACGGGCGTTCCTGATCCGCACGCCCGAGGGAAACGTCCTCTGGGACTGCATCACCCCCCTGAATGACGCGGCGATCGCCCAGATCAACGACCTGGGCGGAATCGATGCGATCGCCATCTCCCACCCCCACTATTATTCCAACCTGGTGGACTGGAGCCGCGCCTTCGGCAACGCGCCGGTGCATCTGCCCGAACTCGATCGCAAGTGGGTCATGAGGCCCGACCCCTGCATCCGGTTCTGGAGCGACCAACCGCCCATCCTGCCCGGCCGCTTGAAACTCGTCCAAACTGGCGGTCACTTCGACGGCTACCAGGTTCTGCACTGGCCCGCAGGCGCCGACGGGAGAGGGGTCCTGATGGCCGGCGACCAACCGCAGATTTGCATGGACCCCAAGCAGGTCAGTTTCATGTACAGCTACCCGAACTACATCCCCCTCAACGCCCCGACGATCCGTCACATCGTCGAATGCCTCGAACCGCTCCCCTTCGACCGGATCTACGGCGCCTTCTTCATCCGAGGTAAGGGAATCATCCCCACCCACGGTAAGGAGATCGTCCGCCGGTCCGCCGACCGGTATCTCCGGGCCATCCACGGTTGACGGCCGTTCCGCTCAACGGCCGCGACGGCAAAGGAAGGGGTCAGCCACTCGGCTCCCCACCGCTTGATCGACGGGGTCAGAACGAGTCGCCGTCGACAACCTCCCCCCCCGCCCTCGTGCCGATCGCGAGCCAGACGGACAGTGCGATTTCATCTCGGATGAACTGGGTGTGTCCATCCAGCAGCAAGCCATGCGCCCCTCCACGATGGCGACTCCCCGCGGTGACGGCAATGATGCTGGATTGTTCACTCGCAACGCAAGTCGATCCATTCGGACTGTTCAAATGGTTGTACCCCGAGGCAATTAAGCTGCCGATCAACCATTGCAAGCCCTTGCCCGAAAAATGAGACGGAGTGATCGCGGGATTGACTTCGCGACAGAGCGAGACAAACCGGGCCTGGTCGGCCGGACTCGACTCTTCGGAAACCGAGTAGGTTAATGTCGATGGGTCGTTGCTCCCTTCGAAGACGCCTCCGGTGACCCATTCGCTGATCGCCATGGTCTGGCTCAACCCGTCGGAGATCTCGCCCGAGGTCAGTGGCTTGTTCACGAAAACGCCAGTCTGCCCGGCGTCCCGCGACGTGCCAGGACCATAGTTTCCCGCGTAATTTGGGGGGATGCCCACGGCATCCATCGGCCTTGAGGCTTGAGATGGACAGAGGAACGCGCTGATGGAAGTCTTCACGGTTGTCGAGTTTTCGACCTCGCAATCGCCCAGGACAACCAGGTTCGTCGCGTTATAGAGTGCGGTTTGTTCGAGGTAGGGCAGGATCTTGACCAGGAAGGAATAGGCGCCGCCAAAGGATCTACGGGGGAAGACTTCAAAATCCACCTCATGAGCGTGGAGCGCGATACCAAGTGCCTTGAGGTGGCTTTGGCACTCAGTCCGCCGAGCCGCTTCCCGGGCCGATTGCAAGGCGGGCAGAATCAGCCCGATCAACACGCCAAGAATCGTAATCACGACAAGGAGCTCGATCAGGGTAATCCCCGGTCGGATCCGCATGCGTGCCTGGCGGTTCATCGTTGCTTCTCCTTCCTGATCGCGTATTGCAACGTGGCTTTGCACCGAGCCGTTCCACGTCGGATGCCCGTCTGGAGAATCTCGGCAAGGGACCGCTCCTCGGAGGAGCTGCGGCGGAACTCAGTCAGCGGCGTTCGCCCTTGTGGGCGATGTCCTTGGCGGGGATGACGAAGTCGTCCGGGGGGCTGGTCGATTCTTCTTCCCAAAGGCCGCGGCTTTCCGTGAGGTCGGCCAGGTGGAGGTTGAGGCCCTGGAGGCGGGCCGAGGCGAGGTTGGCGCCCCGGAAGGAAGCGCCTCGGATGTCGGCTCCCCGGAGGTCGGCCTTGGTCAGGTCGGCGTCGGCGAAGTTGGCGCCTCGAAGGTCGGTTTTGGTCAGGTCGGCACCGGGGAGGTGGGCGTCTCGCAGGTCGGCGCGGGCGAGCGACGCTCGCGGAAGGCGGGCCTGGGCGAGGGTGGCCCCGCGGAGGTTGGCGCCTTCGAGCTTGGCGTCGGTGAGGTCGGCCTTGGTCAGGTCGGCGCCTTCGAGGATGGCTCGGCGAAGGTCGGCCCTGGTGAGGTCGGCCTCGGGCATGTGGACCTCCCGCAGCGAGGCGTGGCGGAGGTCGGCCGATTGGAGTTCGGCGAGGTCGAAACGGGAGCGGTGGGTGTTGGCTCCTCGAAGGTTGGCCCCTCGGAGGTTCGCGCCCCGGAGGTCGGCCTCTCGGAGGTCGGCGTTGCGGAGGTCGGCGTTCTTGAGGTAGGCGTTGGCCAGGAAAACCCCGTAGGCATCGGCGTAGCGCAGGTTGCGACCGCCGAGGTCGGCCCCCTTGACCTCCTTGAGCTGGTGAATCGGGACGTCGCCGCCGTTCCAGTTGGCCGGCTTGGTGGAGACGTCGGAGTTGTCGAGGGTCGCGAAGGTGTCGAAGCCGATGACGGCGAAGGCTCGCGGAATCCAGGTGCGGGGGTCGCCGTCGGGGTGGCGGACGACGAACTGGGCGATCTCGGAGTCGACGAGTTGGGGGTTGATCCCCTCGATCCCCCCGACCGACAGCAACGCGAAGACCGACGCCGACACGGTGGCGATGACAAGGTGACGGGCTCGGGCGTCCCTCCAGGGGCGGCGCCAGGTGAAGGGCGGCAGATCGCCCCCCTGGAGAGTCTGGACGGCCAGACGGAGGAAGCCCAAACCCAGGGCGATGGAGGCCGAGAGCAAGCCAATGTGGAAGCCCGTGACCCACCAGTCATGGGCGCTGAGGTAGCGGCCCCAGACCCACAGTAAGGTGAGCGGGACCAGTCCCCAGCCCAGCAGGAATGACAGGCGCGCTTGCCAGAGGGCGACTCCGGAGCGTCGATTGCGGAGGCGGTCAACGTAAACGCGGACCATCCCGTTGAGCAGCGAGGGGTAGGATTTGCGGTCGAGCGGGTGGCCGTCGGGGAAGACCGCCGGCAGCGCGGCGAGTTCTTCCCAGAGCCGCTGAAGGTTCAACTGGAAGTAGCAGAAGAGGCACAGCAGCAGCGGCGGAACCATCTGGTAGAAGCGGAACAGGGGGATGTCGATTCCCAGGATGGGCAGTTTGGAGGAAGCGGGGGAGGCGTTGTTGATGAGTTGAAAGTCCTTGGTGGAGACGATGGTGAGCCAGGTATAGGCGCAAAGGCCAATCACGGTGAACAAAACGCTCTGAGCGTTCTTGGAAGCTTCCTGGGCATTGGCCAGCCCCTCGAATTTGAGAATGGCATCGGGCAGTTTGGCGCCGGCGACGTTGGTCCCGCCAAGTTGCTCGCCCAGGAGGCCGAGGGAGCCGCCGAGGTCGGCGTCCTGGAGGTCGGCGGTGTGGAGGTCGGCCCCTTCGAGGTCGCAGCCGTGCATCTCGACGCCGCGGAGGTTGGCCCCTCGGAGGCAGGAGTCGGTAAGGTCGGCGTCCTGAAACTTGGCGCCTCGGAGGTCGGCGCCCTGGAGGTTGGCGTCGACCAGTGTGGCGCCCTGGAAGTTCACCTTGCGCAGGCGGGCACCCTGGAGGTTGGCCTTAAGCAGTTCCGCGCCGGAAAGGTCGGCACCGGCGAGGTCGGCCTCGGCAAGGTCGGCTTCACGGAGGTTGACGCCCCGGAGGTTGGCCTTGCGAAGGTCGAGCTTGCGAAAGTCCGCCTTCCGTCCCGAGTCGCCGCCGGATTGGATCCATTCGGCATGGGCCTGGACGGCCGCTTCCAGGGCCTCGGGGCTGTCAATGGCGGGGCGGGGTTCGGCCGGTTCGGCTTCGGCGGTCATCGAGGATTCCAAGGCTCTCTCGCCTCCGTGGCTCGTCGGGGCTCCCGACCGGTTCCTTTGCGGTGCCATCCTGGGTCCAAACTCGGGAACGGCTGGACTCGGGGTGCGAGTCTCGGCGGGGTGGGGAGTTTGGGAACTCCGTGAGCGGAATGGGATGACGACGATGGTCGAGACGGAAGGTCGCACCGGGTTATACGGGAAACCGGCGGTGGGACGTCAAGTTCCTCGGGCCGATTTTGGAGCGATTGGAACGGAGACGCGTTCTCACTACTGACTCCGAGGAGGGGCTGGGCGGATCGCCAGTTGCGCAGAACTCCGTTTGACGTGGCATTGGCACCGGCTCGGGCCGGGGGTGGTCCTGGCTGATAATCGTGGCGAATTCCCAGAATTCCTGACCAGGGGCGCGAACATCGCGCGGGGGTTGGGCGTCTATCGAGTGCGGACGGACGACGCGGCCCATGATGGGTCGCGATCCCTCTGGTTCGCGGCTTTTGGAATCAGTGAGGTCCGCAATGGCGTCGCGGTGGAACTGTCAAGGCTGCGAACATCGACGGGCCGGCCTCCTGAGTGGCCGACCGATCGTTGCGCCTTGTTCCGATCCGAATCGACGGTGAGACCCGGCCGACTCTGACCTTTTGTGGTCGGTTGGGGCCCGGTGTCGCGAGACGGCCGGGCCTTTTTTTGTTTCCGGTCCTGGGCCGGTAGCTGAGATGGATTAGCGGCGGCCTGAAAACCCGCAAACGTGGATTCGAGCGCCACCCGGCCCACTTGGCTTGGCGTGCTGGCCCGTTCGTCTATTGGATTGAGGATGCCGCCCTTTCCAGGCGGAGGGGAGGGTTCGAATCCCTCACGGGCTACTTCGGGAGAATCGGTTCAGGGCGTGGGAAAGTCGGGAAATCCGCCAGTCTGGGGGACTGGAGAGCGCCGGTTCCACTCCGGCCGCCCTGACTTTCGAGACAATCGGGATGTGGGAAAGCCTGGAACTCCGCCTGGCCTGGGACCAGGAGACCGCCGGTTCGAATCCGGCCATCCCGACTTGGCGGTGATCGTGACGCGGCCTGTGATTCAACGGCGGAACGAGCGGCGGATCACCGCTGGATCGAGGTTCGACTCCTCGCGGGCCGATGGGTGGTGCGGTGCGGAGCGGCGTGGTGTGGGGACTCAAGCTCTAGCGGCAGAGCACCCGGCGTTTACCCGGGGGGTTGAGGGTTCAAGTCCCTCGGGTCCCACTCGGTTCCTTGACAATCCGGTGTCGGCATTTCTTTCGTGCCCATGAGGTAGCGGTTGCCTACCGCCTCGCCAGGGCGGAAGTGCGGGTTCGATTCCCGCTGGGCACTTGAATCCGAGGTGTAGGCTCGCCTGGTTCGGGACCAGGAGACCGCCGGTTCGATTCCGGCCACCTCGCTGGATGGAGTTCATACCGGGGATGCGTGAGCTGGTTCACGCGCCTCCCTGTTAAGGAGGAGTTCGCAGGTTCGATTCCTGCCCCCGGTGCTGGCGGACGGGTCGTTGGGGAAGGGCAAGCCAATGGGTGATGGCAGCCGTTTCGAAAACGGCCGAGCGATGAGCCTTGTGGGTTCGACTCCCACCCCTTCCGCTTCGCGATGAGGTGAGTTGGTGTCCCTGGCCGAGCGGGCGAGGCACCGGCTTCCCAGGCCGGTCAGGCGGGTTCGACTCCCGCGGGGCACTCTCGGGGATCGGCTAGCGGTAGGCTCCCCGGCTTTGAACCGGGCGGCGGAGGTTCGAATCCTCCTCCCCGAACCTGGAGGCGTGAGGATGTGTCGGAAGGGTAACGCAAGCCAAGGGGATCCGGGGCAGTTGCTGCTGGTAGTGACGCCTGGTTCTGACCCAGGAGGCCGCTGGTTCGATTCCAGCCCCCGGAACTGAAGGGGGCGTCGCCCTCCCGAGATTGCTGCCCCCGGAGAGCGGGTCCGGGTCGCTCGCCATCCTGTCAAGGTGGAGGCCGTGGGTTCAAATCCCATCGGGGGCGCTGGAGATGAGGTTGCGACTTCGGCATGGTACGCAAACTGGCACAACGGCTCGGCTCAAACCCGGGTGTCCTGTGGGTTCGACTCCCACCCGTGCCACTTCCTTCATGCGTCGGCTGGGCATGGGCGGGCCCGCGTGGCTGTAGACCACGTTCCCCTGGACCTGGCGGTTCGACTCCGTCCCGACGCACTCAGTGGTCTCGCTCTGACTCGGATGGCCCCGTCGTCTACTGGCCAGGACACCACCCTCTCAAGGTGGAGAGGCGGGTTCGATTCCCGCCGGGGCTACTTTTTGCTTTTGCGAATCGCCGGGTGGCGGAATGGCAGACGCGCGAGTTTCAGAAACTCGTGCCCAACCCGGGCGTGGGAGTTCAAGTCTCCCCTCGGCGACTCTTTTGGTAGGCCATCGCGGGCGGGCCGGTGCCCGGTCGAGTCTCATCAACTCGAATGGCCGGGATCGACACCCGGGCCCGCCACTCTCGATTCGGCTGACGTTCGTCCCGTCGTCTAGCGGCCAAGGCGCCTGTCTTACAAACAGGGTATCGCAGGTTCGAGTCCTGCCGGGACGACTTTCAGGAGGGCATTGGTCTCGATCGATGGGCGGCTGGTCCAAGGGGAAGACGCCTGGTTTGCACCCAGGAGATCGGGGTTCAATTCCCCGGCCGGTCCACTGCGGTTGTCGGTTGATTCCTCCGTTGGAAGGTAGCCGGATACGGCTGGCCGGGCCCCGTTGCTAACGGGTGCGCCCGAAAGGGCGTGAGGGTTCGAATCCCTCGCCTTCCGCTGTCGGTGGTTCAGGGAGTGACGGTGCCCGTGGTGTAACGGAAGCACGTGAGGTTGTGAGCCTCAAGGCGACGGGTTCAACTCCCGCCGGGCACCCTCGGTTGGCAGGAGTGTCAGGGGCGTCCTCCTGGGAGAGGACTCCGGTTCCAAACCGGAAGGACAGGGTTCAAATCCTTGCGCCCCTGCTCGGTTTTCCCCGTTGCCCTCGGAGTGTGAGGGATATCGCACGCGACCCTCCGAAGGTCGAGGGCCAGGTTCGACTCCTGGCGAGGGCACTCCCCGCGAGTGTGGCGGACGCACGGCGGTCTTCGAAGCCGCAAGGCCGGGTCCGACTCCCGGGCGGGGGAATCCGGTTTGTCACATTGTCCTCGGGGTGTGGGGGAGCGCACACGACCCTGCGAAGGTCGAGGGCCAGGTTCGACTCCTGGCGAGGACATCTCTCTCCGTGGCATCTAGCGAACGAGGCGGGAGCCAGACGGCCAGGCAACCGGCTGCAACCCGGTGGAAGTGGGTTCGACTCCCATCCGCCTCTTCCCCAACGGTCGGTCCAGACTCCACCTTCCGGAGCGAAGGGGTCCGCAAGGACACGTCCGGTCCAACCCTCGTTGGGGATCTCCGTCTCGGCACGACGCAGGCGCCCGAGCGGTCCAACATCACAGGATGCCCGCGACCATCGCCACCATCACCAACAGTGTGCGTAGCCGGAATCGTTTCGCAACCGGCGTTCCGCGATGGCCGTGCTCGTTCATCGCCCCGCCTTCTCCCTCGCCAGCCAGTAAGCCGCCTCGGCCCGGTAATACCGCATCTTGATGAGCGAGGCCTCGGTGATGTCCGAGCCCGCCCCGACCGCCAATTCTTCCAGCGGCTTGAGAATCTCAGCAATCCGCGTGTAGTGGGCAGATACGGCGTCCACCCGCCCCGCTTTGTCCGTGGCGAGGTCACGCTCCGCCTCCATCATCGTGCGGGACCACTCTGTCATATCCTGGAGGACCCGGACGGTGTTAGCCTGCGACGGGTCGGCCGGGCCGGGGGCCTGAAGACGGTCCTGGACGACCTGGTAATACCTGCGGGCGAGGTCCAGGCGCGCCTTCGCCGCCTCCTCCAGTCCCTGGGGCTGTTTCTGCCGCCCCGCCGCGACCGCGACGCCGACCAGGATGAGTCCGAGCACCACGGCCACCCGCAGCGGTTCTCGTCGCATCGGTACCCTTCGAAGAAGGCGAAGTGGTAGTCGACTGCAACTCTACTTGGAGCGGGGGCGGGAGGCCATCACGCATCCTCCTCATTGCCGGCGGGTTCAGCGACGCGGTCTTCGGCGTGGTGGCCGCGTTCCTGGGCGAAGGTCCAAGGCGGTTCGTCGCCGAGGTCGAGGCGATTGAGGTGTGAAAATCGACCTGTCCCTGGATATCCCGATTCCCAATTCCCCGGCGGGCCGTTGATGGTCCGTCGGGGGATTTCTCATTGACCGACTCGGGCGAAAGGTGGACGTCCTGTTGATAGAATGCCGGGGCCGCGCTTGCGAATCACACCCGACCCACGACGGGACCGACGATGAATCGTGCCTTGCTGGTCATTGACGCGCAGAACGAATATTTCGAGGGCGGACAACTGCCCGTCACCCACCCTCACGACCACCTGGCCAACGTCCTGCGATCGATGGACGCCGCCCGGGAGGCCGGGGTGCCGGTCGTCGTGGTCCAGCACCACTTCCCGCAACCCGAGAGGCCCTTCTTTCAAAAAGGGACGCCCGGCTGGGAACTGCATCCCGAAGTCGCCGGGCGGCCACGCGACTTCCACGTCGAGAAATCCCTGCCAGGGAGCTTCACTGGCACCGACCTGGAGGCCTGGCTGCGCGGGCGGGAAATCGACACGGTGACGGTCGCCGGCTACATGACGCACATGTGTTGCGACACCACGGCGAGGCAGGCGGCCCACCGCGGGCTCAAGGTCGAGTTTCTTTCCGACGCGACGGGCACCCTGCCGTTGAAGAACTCGGCCGGCGAGGTCACGGCCGAGGAGTTGCATCGCTCCACCCTTTGCGCCCAGCAAATGATGATCAGCGAGGTCATCGACACCGACGGCTGGCTGGCTAGGCTCTGAGCCAGCGGGTTGCCAGGAGGCCGGCCGATCAGAGTGGCGCCCCGCATCCCCGGCAGGTCCGCGTTCCCTGTTCGTTCCAGGCGCCGCAGGAGTGTTGGACCTCGGGAACCAGGGCCGGGCCTTCGTCCCTGGCATGGGGAGAAACGACGTGCGCTTCGACGGTCCGGGGCGGCAAGGCGGGCAACGGGATCGGTTCGGCCGGGGGGGCGATCACGGGAACAGCGAGCGACAGGCTTCGCAGACCCCACGCTCCCAGGATCAGGCCGAGGGTCAGCAACAGCAGACCCAGCAAGGGGCGCGCCAGGTCGGCCGTGGGGGCGTCGTCCAGAGCCGCGGCGATGGCGAGGCCCAGACCGGTCAGCCCGATCAGCAGACCGGCGGCCAGCAGCCCTTTCCCCGCCGCCATCCCCTGGGCCGGAGTGGGCAATGGTGGGCGTTGCGGCATGAAGAGTCTCGAAGCCTCGGGAGGATCGCTCAGGCCGCCTCGATCCGCCGGGGCACGGCGCGGCCCGTCTCGGCGCCCGGCTCGTCGCCGCCTTCTTCATGGTACTCGGCGTCGGTGTTGACCTTCCAGGTGTCGAACCGGCCCTGACCCAGGATGTTCCGCGCGGCCAGCAAGGCCGTCATCATCGAGTGGTCCTGGTTATTGTACTTGTGCAGCCCATTGCGGCCAGCCAGTTCGAGGTTGCCCAGCTTGCCCAGCCAGTCGCGAATGGTCCGCAGGTGCCCCTGGTAGGCCTCGTCGTAAACCGGATACGCCTTGGGCATGCGCACGACGCAGCCGTCGATCACCTTGGCGGCGTCAACCAGGCCGATGGTGTCAATCTCTCGGGTCGCCAGGGCGATGAGGTCGGCGTCGGCCTTGGTCCACAGGTCGTCCCCCTCGAAGCAGAAGTATTCCAGGCCGAGGCTCGACTTGGTGGGGTCGGGCACCATCGCCGGCGACCAGTTCTTGAAGTTCTGGACGCGCCCAAGCCGGACGTCGGGCTCGTGGATGTAGATCCAGTTATCGGGAAAGGTGTGGGGCTGGTCGACGATCAGCACGACCGTCAGGAAGTCTCGATAGCGCAGGGCCTCGCCCGCGGCGCGGACGGCCTCGGGGGCGGCGGGGCTCATGGCGCGGATCAGGTCGCGGATGGGAAGCGTGGAGATGAAGTCGCGGCCGAGGTAACGGGTCGATTTGCCCTGGGCGTCGCGGGCGACGACGGCGTTGACCTTCGCCCCGTCATGCTCGATGGCAATGACCCGGCGGTCGTGATGGATGGCGCCTCCGGCCTGGCGGATCTTGTCGCGGGCGACCTCCCACATCTGACCCGGGCCGAGTCGGGGGTACTGGAAGCGGTCGATCAACGTCTTGATGACACTGCCGTCCTCACCCCGTTTCTTGGCCCCCGGCAAGGCCGAAAGGACCGCCTTGGTCAGACTCAGCCCTTTGATCCGCTGGGCGGCCCACTCGGCGGTGATCTCCTGGGTCGACATCCCCCAGACCTTCTCGGTGTAGGTCTTGAAGAAGATCTCGAACAGGAGGCGGCCGAAGCGGTTGACCGTCCAGTCCTCAAAGCTTCGCTCCGGGGCGATCGGTCGCAGGCGGGCGCGGGCGTAGCTGGCCAGGATGCGCAGGGATTGCACGGGGCCGAGCTTGGTGAAGGCGTCGAGGGGCTTGAGGGGGTAGTGGAAGAACTTGCGGTCGTAATAGATGCGACTGAGGCGGGGACGCTCCAGCAATTCGTCGCCGAGGATCTCCCGCCAGAGGGCGGTGATCTCGGCGCTCTTGGAGAAGAAGCGGTGACCGCCGATGTCGAAGCGATACCCCTTGTACTGATCGGTGCGGCTGATGCCGCCGACGAGGTGAGGCTCGGCCTCCAGGACGACGCAGCCTCGGCCATGTCGGGTGAGCTCGTAGGCGGCGGTCAGGCCAGCGGGCCCAGCGCCGGCGATCACCGTCTCATGGGCGGCGACGACGGCGACGGTTCCGGGTTCCTCGACCTTGGTCCAACGGTGCGGCGGCGGAGTGATCCCCCCCGCGCGGACCGACCCCGGCCTCGACGTTTCGCTGCCCATGCGCGACCCCCCATCCATCCTGGCTTAGCGGAGCGGCGTCGGGGGTCAATCGTGGTGCGAAGTCCTCCCCGGGCGGTCCCGGGTCGACCTGTGAGGGCCGAGTTATGGCATCTCCCCCCCCGGCGGTCAAGCCCGGCCGCGCCGCCCCACAGGGCCGTGGATTTCTCCATTGGCCTCGCAATCGGGCACTGGCTCCGTCGGTACTCCGCCGGTGCCTGCCCCCCATTCCGGGGCCCGGTGGGCGGCGTGGGAGGGGACATCAGGCGGCGGTTTCGAGGATCGCCGAGGCTCGCTCCATCAGGGCGGAGGCCAGGCTCGCGCCCTCGGCGGGCGTCGTGCGCAGGCTCATGGCCCGCTCGAATCCGTGGACCAGCGCCACGTCGAGTTCCCCGTTGCGGACGTAGAACCCCTCGATGGCCAGGAGCAGGCAGCGCAACCCCAGCTCCCGATAACCCTTGCGTGCCAGCAAGGCCCGCAGGCAGGCGAACATCGCCTCGTAACGAAACAGGGCCACGTCGGTCGAGTCCCCCTGGCCAGCCGCCACAAGGTCGGACGCGGCGGCCAGTCGGTCTCGGGCGAACGCCAGCAGCCTGCCGACCCGTCCCGGGGCCTCGGGGTCGTGGGTCAGGTAGGGGCTATCCAGGCACTTGGGCAGGGTGTTGATGATGGCCAAGGGCTCAAACCTCGCGACCAGACCAGGAAGACAGGCGGTTCGGTTCAGGAGGCGGGTGGCGGGTCCCCCTCGGGGGGCAGGTAGAGTTCCGGCAACCGGGGCTGGGTCGGGAGCGGTTCGGAGGCGTCGCCGTGAGCCGAGGCCGCCGCGGGCGGCTCGCTGGCGGCGGCCGAGGCCCTCAGGTCATCGAGCGCGGGGCCGGCCCTCAGTCCCAGGCCAACCACCAACGCGGTGCAGGCCAGCAACGGAACCCAGACGCCCAGCGGAGCCGTTCTCAGGGTCGCTCCGGCCTTGGGGGATCGGAAGAACAGGGCCCGCAGGACCCGGACATAATACACCGCCGAGACCACCGTGTTGAGCAGGCCCACGCCCACCAGCCAGGCCAGCGGAGCGCGACGGGTCCGGGACAGATCCAAAGCCTCGGCGAACATCGCCAGTTTGCCGACAAACCCCGCCAGCGGGGGAATCCCAATCAGCGAAAGCAGCAGGATCGCCAGGCAGGTCGCCAGCAGGGGAGACCGCGAGGCGAGGCCGTTGAGGTCGTCCACCTCGTCGGCGTCGAGGTCGCGGGCCAGCCAGGTCGCCGCCGCGAACGCCCCGAGCGTGCCGGCGGCGTAGGCGATCAGGTAGTAATAGGTGGCGCCGGCGGCCGCCGAGCCCTGGGTCGAGACCCCCGCCGCCAGCACCCCCACCAGCAAATAGCCCGCCTGGGCGATCGACGAATACCCCAATAACCGCTTGAAGTTGCGCTGACCCAGCGCCGCCAGGTTCCCCACGGTCATCGTCGCCGCCGAGACCACCGCGAGCAGCCCAACCCAGCCCGGAGACCACCAGGGATCGCCCGGCCCGCCAGCCCAGGGGCCCAGCGCCAACCTCAGCAAGTTCAGCAGGGCGGCCACAGACGCGACCTTGGAACCAGTCGCCACCCAGGCCCCGACCGGCGCGGGGGCACCTTCATAGGCATCGGGGGCCCACTGGTGGAACGGAACGACCGAGAGTTTGAACCCCAGCCCCACCAGGACCAAAACCAACGCCGTCGCCCCGGCCACGTCGCCACCCAGGGCCCGGCCCGTCCGCAGCGCCTCGGCGATCGCCGGGAACCGCGTCGAACCGGTCTGGGCATAGATCAGGCTCAGGCCAAACAGGAACAGCGCCGAGGAAACCGAGCCGAAGACAAAGTATTTCAGGCCCCCCTCGGCCGAGCGGGCGCGGCCCTTCTCGAACGCCGTGAGCAGGTAAAGGCACAACGCCATCGTTTCCAGACCAAGGAACAGCACCAGCAGTTCTCGGGCGGCCACCAGCAGCATCATCCCCGCCGCCGACCAGAGAATCAGCGCATAGTATTCCCCCAGCGGGCGGTGAAGTCCCACGCCGTCGACAGGGCGACCACTCCCAGCATCAAGACAACCAACGTCGCGTCCAGCCGGTCGACCAGTCGGCCGACGGCGATCGACCCCGAGGCGATCGTCCCGCCAGCGTCTCGGAGACGTCCCCCGGCCAGTTCCGGAGCGGCGATCAGCAGCAAAGCCGTCAGTCCCCCGCCAAGGGTCAGGCCGCCGAGGAAGGCGCGTCGGAACCGGCTGGAGGCGTGCCGCAACGGGCCAATGTCGGCGATCAGGACGAGGAGCCCCCAGGCCACCAGGAAGATTTGGGGCCCGAAGTCGCCGGGGGACGGGGGCCCGAGGCTCAGAGTGGCGGGAACCGGCATCGACGCGCTCCTTTCAGCCGGCCAGGCCATCAAAGCGGTCAACGTCGGCCGCCCGCCAGCGTCGGTAGCAGAGCAGAACGAGGCCAATCCCCACGGCGACCTCGGCGGCGGCCACGGCGATCACGAACAGGGCGGTGATCTCGCCGGTGAGCGGCCCTTCCCCCTCCGGAGGCGTGCCCAGCCGCCAGCCGGCGACGAAGATCACGTTGGCCGCGTTGAGCATCAGTTCAATCGCCATCAGGACGGCGATCGCGTTGCGGCGGGCGAGAACTCCGTAGAGCCCCAGCGCGAAGACGCCCGCCGCGAAGTACAGAAACCATTCCAGGGGGATGTCGTGGTGGCTCAATGCGACCCACTCG
>CBDAVP010000011.1:0-238980 GCA_965201075.1 Isosphaeraceae bacterium
CGACCACTCGCTCCAGCCACGGGAGGACGCCCGGCCCAGGTCGCGGCTCAGGCATCCCAAGGCCGCCGTGGTGGACGACGACCAGCAGGCAGGCCAGCCCCCTCCAGGCGTCCAGCGACCGATCGCGAGGGTCGCTCACCGTCGGGAGGAACTCCATCGGCGGCCTCCAGGGTCACGCCGCCGCCGCTCCGCCCTCGGCGACCGCCTCGGCGTCGGAGTCCGCCCAGAAGAAATACTCGTTACTGTTGGCTGGGTCCAGCCTCACCCGCTCCTCGATGGCGTCCAGGCAACGCTGGGCCCATGACGGCGCCGAGCCCGAGGAGACCGCGTCCTGAGGCACCCGCCAGGCCGACAGGAACTCCAGGTCATACGTTCCCTCGGGGTTGATCCGACAGAAGACCGGCACCACCGGCGCTCCGGTCAACCCCGCCAGGGCGACCCAGGTGGCCGAGAATCGGTACGTCCCACCCAGGAACCGCGCGGGGACCGAGTGCGAACCCGGCCAGCGGACATCTCCGGCGAGGTTGACCACCATCCCGGCCTTGAGGATTCGCGCCGCTCTCAGAATCGAACCCGCCGCCTCCGCCGGGTTGACCTTCCGGGAGATGAACAGTTTACGCTGGCCCAAAGGCCCTTCGGTGTCGAACTGCCGGGTCAGAAACCGAGAGACGTGGCGGGGCCGCTCCATGTAGAGCCGTAGCGGGTAATCGTGCCGGGCCAGCCAGTGGGCCGGCATCAGGTGGGCGCCGAAGTGGTTGCCCAGCAGGATGACGCCCTTGCCCTCGGCCAGCGCCTCGTCCAGCCGCTCGCGCCCCTGGACGTGGAACAAGGGCTCGACGCGGTGGTCCGGCCGCCCGTCGAGCAGCAGGTCGCGGGTCCGCCAGCGGATCTGGTTGCCCGCCAGTTCGCGACCCACCCGGGCCACGTCCCAACAGCAGCCCAGGTGGTGGCTCCCCCGACCGACGGCCTCGTCCAGCCGCGTCCGCAACCCAGGCACCAGGGCATATTCCAGCCGGCCGATGCCCGCCACGACCCTCGAGGCCGAGCGGTGCGAAAGCACTCGCAAGGCCGGGAGGATCGACCGCAGCAGGCCCTTCCGGAGATTCAACCAACGGCGCCGCATGGGGGGTGGAACTCCCAATCTTCAGCCCAGACCAGAGCGGCCCGGGGCTTCGCCCGGCCCCGAGCGGCGAGAGTCTGCCCGAGACGCCCGGAACTGTCCAGGCGACTCCCCGCGCTTTCCCGAGGATTCCTCGCGGAGGCCGAGCCCTCGCCAACGCGACCGTCGCTTAGGCCGCGGCATGGCGGTGGTCGGCCACGTAACGGGCCAGGTCCGAGACCCTCAGCAGCGTCGGCACGTCGTCGTCATCAATGGCCAGGTCGAAATGATCCTGCAATTTCAGGAACACCCCGACCAGGTCCAATGAGTCGATCGCCAGGTCGTCCACCAGGTGAGACTCGGCCGACAAAGGGACGCCGGGGCCGAGCTTGGCCGCGCTGCGGACGACCTCGGCGACTTCGGCCAGGATCTGCGGCTCAGGCATCGGACCATCTCCTGAAGACCAGGGCGTTATTGGTGCCCCCGAACCCGAACGACGCGCTGAAGACCGTTTCCAGGGCCGAGGGTCGCCCCAGGCCCGGCACGAAATCCAGGTCTAACTCGGGATCGGGGAGGTAATTCAGAGTTGGGGGAATGATTTGGGTCTGAAGCGCCCGTACGCACGCCGCCGCCTCAATGGCCGAGGCCGCCCCGAGGCTATGCCCCAGCGCCCCCTTGATCGAACTGACCGGCAAGCGCTCGGCGTGCGGGCCGAACGCCTCGCGAATCGCACCAGTTTCCATCCGGTCGTTGACCTGCGTGCTGGTGCCGTGGGCGTTGTAGTAATCGACCTGCTCGGGCCGAATCCCCGCATGCGCCATCGCCAGGGCCAGGCAGCGCGCGACCTTCGGGCCGTCGGGCATCGCCATGTGGTGCCCGTCGGAGTTCATCGCCCAGCCCAGTAACTCGGCCTGTGGCACCAGCCCCAGACGGTTCGCGGCCGACTCGGTGGCCAGGAGGACCATCCCCGCCCCCTCCGACAGCACGAACCCCGCGCGGTCGACGCTGAACGGGCGGCTCCCCTGAGCCGGGTTGTCGGCCGAGCGGTCCCCCGGCTTGCGAGGCAGCAGGGTCTTCATCGTCGCGAAGCCGTTGACCACCGCCGGAGTGAACGCGCTCTCGGCCGCTCCGCATAGGGCCAAATCCGCATCTCCGGCCCTCAAGAGCATCCCACCAAAGGCTAGGGCATGACCTCCCGAAGCGCAGGCGTTCGCCGGCGCCAGACTCGGTCCATGCAACCCCAGGTGCTGGGCGACCTGCCCGGCGGCCTGGTTGATGATGAGGCCAGGGACGAGGTAAGGGCTGATGGCCAGGCTTTTTCGGCGAGACGCCCGCTGCTGCTCGGCCTCCAGCAGGTCCAGGCCCCCCAGGGCCGAGCCGACGGCCACCGCCACGCGGTCGGGGTCGAATGCGCGCCCTTGCCCGGGCGAGAGCCCCGCGTCGGAGAATGCCTCGCGACCCGCGGCGAGAGCCAGGTGGATCGACCGCGCGGGCAACCGGGAGACGGCGGGATCTTCATTCGCGGAGCCGGGGCCAAAGTCGGCGACCATCCCGGCGATGTTCTGAAGGAAGGATTCGGGGTCCAGCGACTCGTGGCGAGCAAGCCCCGAGCGGCCGGCGATCAGGCCGTCCCAGGTCGCGTCCATGTCGCGCCCCAGGCAGGTCACCGCCCCATGCCCGACCACCACGATCCGCTCCGGCATCCCTTGCCTCCAACGGCCGCCACCGGCCGTCCCTCAAGACGGCATCCTGCCATCCCTATCGAATTCCGGTCGCCCCCAACTTGAGGATCGTCGCGATCCCGCCGGATCGGCCGGTTCCTCCCGGTTCAAGGGCATCGGGCCGCGACTCTCTCATCAATCCCCGGTTTTGAAAAGGCGGAAACCGGCAAGCCCGGACCGGAACGAGTGAGTGCCAACGCGAACGGCCGGGCCCCGCAGAGGGGGGCCCGGCCGTGGTTCACAAGACTTAGAGGCTGAGGGAACTCGTGATCAGGACTTCGGCCCGTCGGCCGGGGCCGGGGCGGCCTCAACCTTCGGAGCGTCGGCCGGAGCCGGGGCGGCGTCGGTCGGGGCCGGGGCCGGGGTCGCGTCGGTCTTGGGCGGCTCGGCCGTCGGGGCGGCGTCGGTCGGGGCGGCGTCGGTCGGGGCCGGGGCCGGAGTCGGATCCATCTTCGGCGTGTCGGTCGAGACTGGGGCCGGGGTCATGGTCGCGTCAGGAGTGGCCGGGGTGGTGGCCGTCGTCGGGGTCGGCGGGGTGGCCGGCTCTTCCGGCGGGTTGCAACCGACCAGCGCCGAGGCCAAACCCAGGGTACCCAGCAGCGAGAGCTTCTTCGCGGTCAACGTCACGTGGTGAACTCCTCGAAATGGCGTACCCGCGGGGTCGGTGGTCGTCCGACCTCGTCCGATAGCCGGGATCAGAAGGTGGCGTCATGACCCGGGCGTCCCCGAGGACGGCCCGAGCGACCCCCTCGCCCGCCGGGTCGCGAGCCTTAACTATAGCTAGCCCAGAATCCCTTCGCAACGGTATCCCATGCCCTCGACAAGACTTCCCGCCCGCGAACCCATCCGAGTGGACCTGACAAAACCAGGCCGATTTTGTCGATTTTGCGGGCCTCCTTGTAAAAGCTTCCGATAGAATTCATCTCCGACTTAACCTGTGCCCTCACGGTTCACGCATTTGTGAAAACTTTTCGACCTAGCTTCCCTGGTTTTTTCGGGGGCGGGACCATGACCACCCGAGTCGCGGCAGTCGAGGCCAGATTTCGGCGCACCACTTGCTAGATGGGCCGGGCATCCTACCTCATCCTCACGCCTCTGCCTCTCCACAAACCACGGATCAGGTCGTTGAGGGCGGGGCCAAGGACTGGGCCTGCCGGCGAGGGATCGCTCGCGGGACGGGGTCGCCACGACGGCGACCCGGAGAGTCGAATAGGAGGTTCGCAATGATCGCGTCGAAGCCCCTCGCCGTGATGACATTGGCCTGGCTCACGGTGACGGCCTCCTCGGCGCGAGCCGACTCGACCTTCGTCAGCCTCAACCGCGTCTACACCTACTCTGGCAGCACGGGCCGACTTCTCAGCACCACCAGCACTACCTCCACCTCAGGACCCGGCTCACTGACGATCGTCAACGGGGCGACCACCACGACCACGACGACCAGCGTCACGGTCAACCCAACCCCCCCGGCCCCTGCGCCGACGCCCGTGCCAACCTCCGAGCCAGCGCCGGTCCCAACGTCCGAACCCGCGCCGATTCCGTTCCACACGTCGGCCCCGTCGCCGATTCCGGTTCAAACCCCCGCGCCAACGCCGACCCCCATCGTCGCGCCCGTCGAGACGCCCGCCCCGACTCCGGTGATCGCCCCCGTCGCGACCCCGGTCGCGGCCCCCGTCGTGGCGGCGCCGGCCGCCCCGGTGCCGACGCCCGAGCCGACGCCGATCCCGGTCGCGGCCCCCGTCGTGGCGACGGCGGCGCCCCTCTCGGCCCCGGTGGCAACTCCGCAGGCCGCGGCGTTCATCAACTTCGGCACCACTCCGTATGCCGACGCGTCAAGCCTTGCCTCGGGCACGCCCCAGGCCTGGTACAACAGCCCAACGGTCGCCGCGGCCTTCGGCCACACACCCGATGCCGCCGAGCAGACCCAGTTCCGCCAGGCGGTTCTTCAAGACATCGACAAAACCTTTCAAATCAGCGGCATCGGCGGCCCGGGCAACGCCGTCTCGAACTTCTACGTCACCGACAACCCCAACGTCCCGGCCGCTCACATGATGAGTGTCGCCTCGGGCGTCACGGCCCTGGGCAACTCCCAGGCGATCGGCCTGACCTCCATCGGCACCAACGGGTTCAACTTCATCGACCAGTTCGGCCCCGCCGCCGGCACCGGCGCCGCCGACCCCGTCACCAACCTGGAATGGGCCGTGGCCCACAACCTGTCCCACGAGCTGATGCACGCCTTCGGAGTCGCCATCCACCCCGACACCACCGGCACCTACCTTGACGCCGCCAGCGCCAACTGGTCTCAGCTCACCGACCCCAATTTCAAGCTCAGCCCCCTGGCGGTTCAGGACATCCTCTCCTCGAATGAGATCACCAAGAATGTTGACGGCGGCACTCAGTACGGTTACGAGATGATCGGTCACCCCCGGTTTTGCCAGTGCCCCCTGTGCCGGGCCCTGCTGACCGAGGACCACCGGCCCCACGGCGCCGAACTCGTCGCGGGTGGCGTGTCGGCGGTGCCCGAGCCGGCCACGATCGTCCTCTGGGGGCTGGCCGGGGCCGTCCTGGCGGGCCATCGCCTGGTGAAGCGTCGCCGAACGGTCTGAACCCGACCCGACCCGACGAATCGGATCAACCGCTCCCTCCCAACCGTACCGAACCAAGGCCGATTGGCCCAGGAACGCCATGACCGCCGCCGTCCCGCTCCTGGCCCTCGCCGCGACCTTGCTGGCCGTCCCCTCGCTGATGAGGCCGACCAACCCCGCCCCTCCCTCGGAGATTCGTGGCGGGATGCGTTTCTGGTGGTGGTTCAACCGCCTCCACGCCAGGCTCATCCACCGACTCGACGCCCCACGAATGGCCCCCTTGCCGGTGCAAGGCCCTGCCTTGCTGGTCTCCAACCACACCTGCGGCGCCGACCCGGTCATCCTCCAGGCCACCTGCCGTCGCGTCCTGGGGTTCCTGATCGCCCGGGAGTTCGCCGAACACTGGCTAGTCGGTCCGATGAGTCGAACCCTGGGCTGCATTCCCGTCAAGCGCGACGGCCAGGACGCCGGCGCCGCCCGCTCGGCCCTCAAGGCCCTCAAACAAGGCCGGGTCGTGCCGATCTTCCCCGAGGGGACCATCGTCCCGACCTCCGGCCGAGAGTTCGGACCCGGCAAGCCCGGAGCGGCCTTCCTGGTCCTCCACTCCAAGGTGCCGGTCATCCCCGCCTACATCTCGGGAACGCCGCCGACGGAAAACGTCTGGAAGGCTCTCTTTACGCCGTCCCACTCTCGGGTCGTCTATGGAGACCCGATCGACCCGTCGCACTTCTCCGGAGACGCCCGCAACCGCGAGGATCTCGACGCCGTGACCGCCCAACTGATGGCTGCGATCCGCGAACTGAAGGAAGGCTCGGCGGCAAAACCCGCCTGAACGGTCGGCCCCACGAGTCGCCCCGATGCTCGAGGACGATCTCCGGGCCGTCCTGAACGCCTACCCGGCCCTGCTAAGACCCACCGGCCCCATCCTCTCGCTGGGCAACGCCGGAGGGGCCAGCGGCGCGAACCTCTGGCGATTCCCCTCCCAGGCGGGGCCACTGGTGGCGCGTCTCTGGCCGCCGGACGGTCCCGGTGCCTCCCACCTGGCCAGGGTCCACGGCTGGCTCGCCGAGGCGGCCTCCGCCAGCCTCGATTTCGTGCCGATCCCCCTGGCGACAGTCCAAGGGCGGACCATTCAGGAACGGGGCGGTCGGCTCTGGGAGTTGACTCCCTGGAAATCGGGCCGGGCCGAACTCTCCCGTCCCCCCTCGATTGCACGCCTCAAGGCCGGATTCGCCGCCCTCGCCGCGATTCATCAGGCGTGGGGCCATCACAGAGCCGACAAGCCAAGCCCCGGCCTCATTCGTCGAGCCCGCGAACTCGAATCCCTGGTCGGCGGGGGATTCGCCTCGCTGCGAACCGCGATCGACGCTTCACCCTTGAACCCGCTCCGCGACCTGGCGACCCGTTGGTGGGAGGCCGCCAGGTCGAGGGCCGCGCTGGAACGTCGGCGGCTGGGAGACCTGGCCACCCGCCCTAGAATCGTTCAACCCTGCCTGAGAGACGCCCGCGCCGACCATTTCCTCTTCGAAAACGACCACCTCTCGGGCCTGATCGACTTCGGAGCCGCCGACTTCGAGACCCCCGCCGCCGACCTTTCGAGGCTCCTGGGCGACTGGGTGGGAACCGAACCGATCGCCCGCGCCGAGGCGCTCTCGGCCTATGCCGCGATCCGTCGGCCCGTACCCGAGGAACTCGCCCTCCTGGACGCATTCGGCAGGCCAGCGGCGATCCTGGCCGGCGCTCACTGGGCGTTCTGGCACTTCCTCGAACACCGCGCCTTCGACGACCCCGACGCCGTTGGCCGCGGTCTTCGCCGTTCTCTGGAACGGATGGCCGAACTCGGTTGAGGGCTCGTCGCGAACGCGGTTCCGCCTCACGATCTAGATGCTATAGTCCGCCACGAACTCCTTGAGCCGCTCGCCCGAGTCGTTGAACACCTTCAGATCCTTGGGTGCGACGAAGACTTCCTCCCCCTGTTGCAGTTTCAGGGCGAGACTTCGCTCGCGAGTCAACTGGACGTTGAGCCGAGAGCCGTCCAAGAGGTCCAGGTCCAGCCGGACGGTGCCTCCCAGGGGGGTCAGGCGGGCGATCCGCGCGGGCCAGCTAGGGTGAGCGTCTCGCTGGCGGGTGATCTCGACGTCGTGAGGCCGGACGTAGACGGATAGGGGGCCGTCGGGGCCGCCTCGTTGCATCGGCAGGAGCATCCCGTCGCCCAGCACCGCCACGCCGCTCTCGGACATCCCCCGCAACACGTTCACCTGGCCCAGGAACTCGGTGACGAAGGGCGTGGCCGGCCGTTCGTAAAGCTCTTGGGGCGGGCCCATCTGCTCGACCCGGCCGTAGTTCAGCACGACCACCTGGTCGGAAACCTCGAACGCCTCTTGCTGGTCGTGGGTGACGAATAGGCTCGTAACGTGGACCTCGTCGTGCAGCCGTCGCAGCCAGGTGCGCAACTCGTCGCGGACCTTGGAGTCGAGCGCCCCGAACGGCTCGTCCAGCAGCAACACCTTGGGACGAGGCGCCAGGGCCCTGGCCAGCGCGACCCGTTGCCGCTGGCCCCCCGAAAGCTGAGACGGGTAGCGGTCGGCGTAGCCCCGCAGTTGCACCAGTTCCAGCAACTCGTCGACCTGCTGGCGAGACTCCTTTTTCGGCACCCCGCGCACGTCGAGGCCAAACGCGATGTTCTGGCGGATCGTCATGTGCCGGAACAGGGCGTAGTGCTGGAAGACGAAGCCCACGCCCCGGTTCTGCACCGAGAGATTCGTGGCGTCCTCGCCAGTGAGTTCAACCTCGCCGGAGTCGGCCGCCTCCAGCCCGGCGATGATCCGCAGGATCGTGCTCTTGCCCGAGCCCGAGGGGCCCAGCAGCGCCACGAGCTGGCCGGAGGGGACCTCGAACGAGACCCCATCGACCGCTCGGAACGACCCGAACCGCTTGGCCAGGTCCCTGACGACGATGCTCACGTCCCCTCGCCCCCCAGCAGCCCCGCGCACCGGACCCGCCCCCCGCTCGGGGACGTCGGCCCATGTCGGTCGTCGTGATTCGGACCTCGCGGTCGCCATCGTACCAGCCCCCTCGCCCCGATTCGACCGCCTGGACCCAACCTAACCAAACCTCAAGCCCTAGGCGCCCAACTCCGTGGCCCGCTCCTCGGCGCCCGAGACTTTTTTGCGCAACGCCTCGACACCCACCAGCAGCAGGAACGATGTCGCCACAAGGGCCAGGCTGATGGCATAGGCTTGCTCGTTGCGAAATTCCTCGACCGCGTCGTGGACCAGAACCGTCGCCGATTGGGTCTGGTCCAGAATGTTCCCCGAGACCACCAGCAAGGCCCCGAACTCCCCCAGCGACCGCGCCACCGTCAAGGTCACGCCATAAGCCAGGCCCCAGCGGATCGACGGAAACGTCACCCGCCAGAAGGTTCGCCAGCGGCCAGCGCCTAGCGTGTAGGCGACCTCCTCCTGATCGACGCCAAACTCTCGCAAGACCGGCACGACTTCTCGCACCACGAATGGCAAGGTCACGAATGTCGTCGCCAGCATCATCCCCGGCAGGGCATTGACGACCTTGAAGCCGTGGGAGTCGAGCGTCGACCCAATCCACCCGTGCGGACCATACAGGACGACCAGCATCAACCCCGCCACCACCGGAGAAACGGCGAACGGCAGGTCGACCAGCCCATCCACCAGCGCCCGGCCCCAGAACCGATGCCTCACCAGCACCAGGGCGAAGGCGACGCCGAAGACCGTGTTCAAGGTCGCCGCCGCCGCCGTGGTCATCAAGGTCAGGCCAAAGGCATGCACGGCCGAGGGAGTCGTCAAGGCCCGAGCCATCGGCCCCAGCCCCGCGGCCAACGCCTGTCGCACCAGCGCCCC
This sequence comes from Isosphaeraceae bacterium, assembly GCA_965201075.1. Lineage (GTDB taxonomy): Bacteria > Planctomycetota > Planctomycetia > Isosphaerales > Isosphaeraceae > CBDAVP01. Next base: position 9,278 of record CBDAVP010000011.1, read on the forward strand.
CATCGGCACCAAAATTAGCAACGCGAACCAGCCCAGCACCGCCGTCGTCAAGATCCAACGGCCGATCGGCGGTCGCCGTTTCGAGAGTTTGACGGTGGACCGACGCCGAACGCGCGCCTCGGCCGCGGGGTCACGCGCCTCAATGGCCATGTGCCTGCCCCTCCCGCCTCTGGATCCGGTTCAGGACGACCAGGATCGCCAGCGAGCAGCCCAGCAAGACCGCCGACACCGCCATCGCCCCGTAGCGGTTGCCGCTCTCGATTTCGGCGAACACGTACAGCGGGGCGGTTTGCGTCTTGAGCGGGTGGTTCCCGGCCACCACGATCACGCTGCCGAACTCCCCCAACGCCCGGCTGAACGCCAGCGACGCGCCGGTGACAATCGACGGCCAAAGCGTCGGCAAGGTCACGCGGCGGAACGTCGTCCAGGGGCCAGCCCCCAGAGTGGCGGCGGCCTCTTCCTCGGCCTTCTCGATCTCCAGCAAGACGGGCTGGACGCTACGCACCACGAACGGATACGTCACGAACAGCAACGCCAGCACCACCCCGGGCCTTTGATAAACCACTGACCAGCCGTGACGTCCCAGGATCGTCTCCAGGACGCTCCCCGGGCCGAACAGGATGACCAGCATCAGCCCGGCGACCACCGTCGGCATGGCGAAGGGCAGGTCGATCAACGCGTTGACCAGCCACTTGCCCGGGAAGGGCTGGCGGACCAGGACCCAGGCCGTCGCCGTGCCGACCACCACGTTGACCAGAACCATGACCCCAGCGGTCAGGAACGTCAGCTTCAACGCATGCCAGGCGAACGGGTCTGACACCGCGTCGGCAAAGGCCCGAGCCCCCGGCCGAGCCGCCTCGACCGCCAGGGCCGCCAGCGGCAACAGCACCATCAACCCCAGGTAGGCCAGCGACGCCCCCCGCAGCGCCACCCCGCCCACGTTCGCCGAAACCCGGTCCATCGGCTCACTTTCCCCCGGCCAGGGCGGTGAACACCGACGTCCAGATCCCCTTGGGCCCATACACCGTGTCGCGTACTCCGTCCCAACCTCCCAGGTCCGCCATCGTGAACAGTCTGGCGGGCAGGGGGGCCGCGACGGTGTCGTTGGCCTTGGGATCAACCGGCCGGAACCCGTATTCCCCCAGGAGTTTCTGACCCTCGGCCGAGCGAACGAACGCCAGGAAGGCCTCGGCCACCTCGCGGTTCTTGTGCTTGGCCACCGAAGCCTCGACGATCGCCGCCGGGCTCTCGATCAACAGGGTTCGCTCGGGGATGACGTACTCGATCGGCTTGCCCTGCTTCTTGCGCAGGAGGATCTCGTTCTCATAGGTGACCAGGGCATCGCCGGTCCCTCGCTCGAACGTGGCGACGCTGGCCCGACCCGACGAATCCATGTTGACGACGTTGGCCTGAACCTTCTTCAGCGCCTCGCCCACCGTGGCCAGGTCGGCGGTCCCTCCGTGAGCCTCCTTCGACGTCAACAAGGCCGAACCATACAGGGCATTGACGTTCCAACGAGCCCCGCCGGAGGTCTTGGGGTCGGGGTAAAGCACGCCAACGCCGGCCTTGGCCAGGTCGTCCCAGGTCTTGATCCCCTTAGGATTGCCCGGCCTCACGCCGATGACGACCAGGCTATGAGTGATGACCCCCTGGTCCGGCCCCGTGTTCCAGTCCGGCTTGACGAGTCCCTTCTCGACCAACGGCCGGACGTCGTCTTCCAGGGACAGGGCAGCGATGTCGGCCTCGAACGTCCCGGCCGCGATCTTGCGAGACTGGGCGCCCGAGGCTTCATAAGACTCGACAAAGTCCACTTCGCGACCGGTTTTCGCCTTCCAGAGCCTGGCGAACGCCGGCCGCAAGGCGTCGTGGAACGCTTCCTTGATGACCGAGTAGCCGCCGATGGTCAGCGTATCGCGCGCCGAGCCGCCCCCGGCCGAGGGTCCAGCCGAAGGGCCGCACCCGCCACCCAGAACTCCGACGACCACCACCAGCAACCCGCCACGGGTCCATCCGATTCGTCGCACGACCATCCCTCCCCGACCCAAATCAAATGGTCCATTCGTTGACATAACCCCTGCGTCGTTCCTGGTTTTCGCGGATCAGGTCGGCGAACGTCGTTTGGTCCACCACGTCCGACATCGCCTGCCGGACCCGTCCCCAGAAGCCGAAGAAGCAGCAATCGCCGTGGAACTCGCACTCGTGGGGGCGGGACTGGCTGACGCAATCGACCGGGGCAATGGGCCCCTCGACATATCGCATCACTTCCCCGACGGTCAACCGGTCGGCCGGCCGCGACAGTCGATAGCCCCCCTCGGCCCCCCGCCGACTCTGCACGAAACCGCCCCCCTTGAGTTGACCTAAGATCACCTCCAGGAAGCGGATCGGGATCATCTGCTGTTCGGCGATCTCGGCGATTTTCATCGGCTCGGGCCCCTCATGGTCGGCCAGAGCATAAATCGCCCGCAAGGCGTAATAACATTTCGACGAAATACTCATCGGTCCGGCTCCAGGCCGAACGGGGGCTAATCCTCCCCATTTCGACCAGACAAGTCAAGATAAAACCCGGGGGCCGAACCGGTCCCGGCGAGGGACTTCCCTCATCCTTGGAAAAAACAAATTGGGGGGAGGGGGCGACGGGGGTCGACCGAACTCAAGGGCTGAGGTCGAAGGCCGAGGGTTCCTCGGAGACGTCGATGGCGAGGTCCCGAGGCGGGTCGCGGAGAATCCGAGGTCGGATCTCGAACAGATTACGGCGAAAGGCGCAAGGCAGGCAAAGTTTTTCGTCGCCGAGGTACACGTAAATTTCCGCGAGGTTGAGACGATGATGGAAGTCGTCGCCGGGGGCGACGGCGTGGCAGAACTCTCGCTGGCTGTCGGTCTTGAGGCCAACACGCCAGCCCGGCTCATGAAGGAAAAGGCGGTTGACCTCCGGTTCCGGTTCCATTGGACGACGCGCCTCCCAGTCCCATACCACCCCGCTCGGCCACTCGCGCACGCATTATTGTAGGGGACCCGGGGACAACGTTCTACCGGCTCGACGGGGCCGACCCGCCCGAACGGTGGAGAAACGCCAGGTTGCCGGCGATCATCGCCAGGCCAAACTCCGTCAGGCCCAGGGTCAGGTCGATCCCCAGGTGCATCGCGACCGCCCCGGCGATGAGCAAGGGCCGCAACGGGCGGACCCAGACCAGGACAGGATAGCCGACCTCCAGCGCCAGCGCTCCGTGGGTCGCCAGCGCCAGCAGTCCAGGGTAGGCGATCAAGGCGGTCAGGTCGAAACGACGGAAGTCGGCGATCAGCAAAATCATCTCCAGGGCCGTCCCGTCCCACCACTGTGGAGCCCGCAACTTCGCCAGCCCCGCCGCTGCGTAGATCAGGCAAAGATGGAGTTGGATGAGCCGCAACCCCAGGTTGGCCGAGACCGTAGGCGACGGCGGCGCGGGGGGCCCCTTCTCTCGGCGAGCCCTCAGCCAGCGATCGACCGAGTATGCCTGGCCGCTCGCCCCGCTCATGGCGAGATACAGCGCCCAGGTTGCCACGATGTTGTCGAAGCCGAACAAAAGAACCGGAGTCCGCCTCGCCGTCGAAACGGCGATCGCCCACGCCAGCGGGGCCGTGATCTTCGACGCTAACCCAGCCGTGAGCGCCGCCAGTATCCCCAGGCAGGCCACCCAAGCGACCGGCAAGAGCGAGTCGGGCACCAGAAACCAGAACGACCAGGCCCAGGGGGAATGGCCCACGACCACCTCGGGCCTCCCCTCGGCCTCGGCGCTTCCGTAGTAGTAGCGGCGCACCGCGTCGGGCTCGGCCCAACCTCGGGAGCCGAGGTTGGCCCGGAGGTCCGTCGCCATCGTCGCCAGACTCCAGAGCAACAGGAGCCCCACGGCGATCCGGATCAAGGCCAGGGGGTGGGGGCCGGCCGGTTGGAAGAAAAATCCCGACCATCCCCGGGCGACGGAAATTCGCAGCCCCTCGAAGTAATCCTTTACGGACATCAGGGTTCGACGCACGAGAGTTCCCCCACGACTTCCGGGATGCTGAAGAACTCCTCGGCCTCCAGGTCCAATACCGGGCCCCCCGGCCCAGCGACCGCCTCGCGGACCCGCTCCGGCGGCGGCAGTCGGTGCTGGACCACCGACAGCGTCACCCCCGAGCACCCTGGGTTTTCGTCGCAAAGGTGGTGGGCGTAGGACGAGGCCCAAACCTTCGGCGGCAACGGGCCCGACTCGTCGGTGGCGTCCCCCTCCACGTCGGCGGACAGGTGATAAGCCAGCGCCAACCCCCGTTGATAACGCAGACGGGGCCAGGCGGCCTTGTCCGGCAACGAAATTACCCGGACGGGGCGACCATCGGCGAACCGCAGACGGGCGCGGACCAACGGGGTCGAACTCGGCGGGGGGGCGTAATAGCGGTGGGCGTGGTCCAGGTCCAGCAGCGAGGTATACGGCAAACACTGGCGGAACAACCACTTCTGCGCCACCGACGAGGGTTCGACCACCATCTCTGCCGAAAGCACCGCGACCATGTGGACCAGCAGGAGGACCGTCAAAGCCCGCCTCGCCATCGGAGGCCATCCCGATCGAGCCGCTCTTGCCTCCGCCATGCCTCTTCCTCCCCTTTTGTAACTGAGTTCTCGCCGTCCTAACTCCGCGATGGCCAGGAACGATCCTCGGAAAAATCTCAAGCACCAGCACAAACCCCCAGGTCTACGTTTTTTTTCTATTTTGCCAAATTCACTTGTCCAGGTCGGGACTAGATACTAGAATTTGCGGTGTCTGGGGGAAGTCTCCGGGGCAGGGCCATGGTAAGTTGGCGGGGACCGGAGGGATCGGGCGGGGTTTGACGCTCGATTCCGCCGGCGAATGGCACTCGACGGCTGACATCCAGTGCCTATGTCCGGCCGGTTGGCGGACGTCCGACACACGACACACTTTATCGGCACCAGGGGAGGTCGGGACGATGCAGGGAACTTTGGTGATGCTGATGGCCCTCAGCGGCCTGGGCTGCCATCACAAGGCGGTCGCGGATTGTGCTCCGGCGGTCGCGAGCTGCTATAGCTCTTGCTACAGCAGTGCTTGCTACAGCAGCGCCTGCTACAGCAGCGCCTGCTACAGCTCATGCTATGGAGGCGCCAGCTACGGTTGCTACTCGGGCTGCTACAGCACGCCCCCCGCGGCCTGGTATGGTGGCTCGTCCTGCTACGGCGGCTGCTATGGCACTTATTACGACACGAACTACAACTCCTGCACCGGGACTCGCAAGCACGGTTTGTTTAGTGGCCTCTTTGGCCACAAGCGCCGCGCCGCCACGGCGTGCTATTCCGCTCCGGCTGCTTGCGACATGGGTTGCGCCCCTGTGGCGACCTGCAACACCGGTTGCTACGGCAGCCCGGTCTTTGGCACTTATACCCCGGCCTACGCAGGTGACACCTACGGCATCCCGGCGACCTACGCCAGCGGCCAGGGTGTGATCACCTACTCCAGCGGCCAGGGAACCGTCTCCAGCGGCCAGGGAAACTACACCCCCGCCCCCGCCCCCGCCCCGGCCGCCACTCCGGCCCCGGTCGACACCACGGTTCCGACGGCGACGCCCGAGCCCTCGATGGAGAAGCCCGAGGATCCGACCCCGGGCACGACGGAAACCCCGGTGCCGGTCCCGGCCCCCAAGCCCTCCTTCTGAGCGATCCCCCGCGGGACGCACTCGCGACTTCGGCCCTCGATCCACTCGCCCCGCGGCGGGTCGGTTGCGGGCCGTTGGCGTTGGCGGAGCCCTCTCGCCCTTTCGGTGGGGCCGGGGCTCCCCTTTCGCCGTTCGGGAGGTTGGCTTATACTCAGCCCGCTTGCTTCTGAAGGACTAGGAGCCACAGCCATGCTGGACGCATACGACACCTCTTGCCCGGCCTCGATTTCTGTTATGGATTCCCCCTCCAACCCCGACGACGACCGGGAACGCATCGGCTGGATGATCCAGAACCTGGGCGAGCCGTTTTGCCGACGGTTGGGGGTTTACCCCGTGCCGGAAGACCTGGTCATCTCGGTGGTCATCCCGGTCTACAAGGAACTCCGGACGATCCACGAGATCCTCCGCCAGGTCCGCGCCGTCCCCCTGCGCAAGCAGATCATCCTGGTCGACGACTGCTCGACCGATGGGACCCGCGAACTGCTCCAGGAGTGGACCCGGACTCAGCCCGACCTGACCATCGCTTTTCACAAGACGAACCAGGGCAAGGGCGCGGCCTTGCGAACCGGATTCGCGCTGGCGACCGGCCAGATCGTCATCGTCCAGGACGCCGACCTTGAGTACGACCCGGCCGAGTACCCCCGCTTGATCCAGCCGATCGTCGAGGGACGGGCCGACGTGGTGTATGGCTCGCGGTTCATCGGCGAGAGCCATCGCGTCCTGCACTTCTGGCACTCGATGGGCAACCGCTTCCTGACGTTCCTGTCGAACATGTTCACCGACCTGAACCTCACCGACATGGAAGTCTGCTACAAGGTCTTCCGCCGAGAGGTGATTCAGGGGATCAAGCTCGACAGCAACCGGTTCGGCTTCGAGCCCGAGGTCACGGCCAAGGTTTCGCGGTTCAAGATGCCCGCGAGGGACGGCCGCCCGGCTCGCCGCTGCCGGATCTACGAATTACCCGTCAGCTACGACGGCCGGGACTATTCCGAAGGGAAGAAGATCGGCATCAAGGACGGCTTCCAGGCCCTTTACTGCATCGTCCGCTACGGCCTGCGAGACTGACCGAGCGCCGGCCGCCGCCGGCACTCGCGCACGTCCAACCGCCCCCCGAACCGCCGTTGGCTCAGGGCAAGGGCGATCAGGGTCCGATGGCAGGCCGCCGCGTCCTCGCAGGCGCAGAGCAACGCGACCCCCTCGGGCTCGGTGATCACCCGGTCGGCCAGTCGGTCAAGCCCGCGATGCACCGGCCAGCCCCCCTCGGGGTCGTCCAGGTGGGCCCGCAAAACGGTCATCGCCCGGTCCCGTCGCTGGGGGTTGCCCAACTCGGCGACCCATTCATAGGCGATCCCCGCCGTTGCCAGCAAAGGAACGATCCCGAGGCCGCCGGCCTGCAAGGTCCACGGCTTGGAACCGTAATGGCCCCCTTCGACCGGGTCCGAGGCGCAAGGATTCAGCCGCACGTCGACGACCTGACGGACGCCTCGATCGACCAGCGTTGCCAGCAGCCCCTCAGCCCGCCTCGCCGCTGGCCACGCGCCGTAGCCGACTGTCCACAGCACCATCGCCCCGCCCCCCGGCTTCCCGACGCCCTCGGCCTCGCTTACCATACCCTTGTCGGCCGCCCTCCGCGCCCGCAAGGACCCCCACCATGCCGAGCCTCTCGTCGAAGCCCTTCCTGTTGCTGGCCTTGCTGATGATCGCGGCTCCCGCGGCGGCCCAGGACGACGCCCCCCGGCGTGCCAGGTCTCGGCCCCGCCCCACGACTTACATGGGCCGGCCGATCGCCCCAGTCATGTCGTTCGAGGGGGCCGACTGGCTGGTCCGCGACACCCGAGAGGCCGAGGAGCAGCCGGAAACGATGCTCGACGCCCTGAAGATCGCCCCGGGCTCGACCGTGGCCGACATCGGCGCTGGGGTTGGCTACACCAGCTTGCGGCTCTCGGTCCGCGTGGGACCGAAGGGGATGGTTTACGCCACCGACCTCCAGCCTCAGATGCTCCAGAGGCTCAAAAGCAACGCCCGGGAGGCTGGCGTCACTAACATCAAGGCGGTCCGCGCCACGGCCGAGGACACCAAGCTGCCGCCCGACGCGATCGATCTGGTCGTGATGGTCGACGTTTACCACGAATGCCCCGACCCCGAGGCCACCTTGAAGGGAATCCGCCAGGCACTGAAGCCCAACGGCCGGGTCGCCCTGGTTGAGTACCGCGCCGAGGATCCGGAGGTGCCGATCAAGCCCGAACACAAGATGACGCTCGCCCAGGTTCGCAAGGAGTTGGAGCCCCAGGGGTTCACGTTCCTGGAGTCGGTCGAGACGCTCCCCTGGCAGCACGTCATCCTGTTTCAGAAGTCGCCCGACGACCCCAAGCCCGAGGACAAACCCGCCCCTTGAACATCAATTGTCAGCAGCGGGGCAGGACGCTCAGGATGCGGCGGGCCGGGCCGGTCATCGTGCCGTCGAGGAAGTTTTCCCCCTCCACCTCCCGGAGGTTGGTCCCCTTGTAGGACGTGGCGATCGTGCACAGGATGACGATGTTGGGCTCGCCGCCGCAGCACGAGCCCCCACCGTCGCCGCCCCGGTCCGTATCGGGCTCGACGCACCACTCACATTCATACGAGGACTCGGCGATGCGCAGGCCGAAGGCGTTGGGTCCGGCGGCGGCGGTCGGCGGGCCGTGACCCCATTGCCAGAAGGTTCGGGAGCCCGCGCCGCAGGCATATTCCCACTCGTCGACCGTCGGCAGGCGGAACCCCTCGCGACGGATCACCCCGAACGCCTGCCGCAAGGTCAGGGCGAAATCCGAATCCCAACCGCGATCGGTCTGGGCGCCGCTGAAATCGCGAGGGTGAGTCTCCGCCAGGAACGGGGCGATCCGGACGGTCCGCAGCGGAGTCATGTTCTGGTCAAAATGCTCCAGGAGCGCCGACCACGCCGCCTCGGGGTCCAACCCCATCACCTCGGCGTAATCGCGGAAATCCTCGTCGTCGACCCTCGGCGGCCGGTCGCGGTCGTACCCCAGGGTCGCCAAATCGCCGGGAAGTAAGGTGAATTCCGAACCGCGGTAGTCGAAAAACGCGACGTGACGGGACTGGTCGCCATGGCTCCGATGGCGCAACCCGCTGAAGCTCCATCCCGGCGGCAGGCCCCTGGCCACATCGCGGGCGACGGTCTCGCAGGCACCCGCGTCGAGGCCGTCCCAGGTGGCGAGGTCCGGCAAACGCGGGTCGAGAACCTGGCGCATGGGACGCACCTCGCGGGGGTCGTGAAGCTCAGGTGAAGTCAGGGATCGGCAACGTCTCGCCATCCTTCAACGCCGACTCGTGGGCGACAATCCCCGCCACGGTCAGGTGCAGCGCGGCGGAGAGATCCACCAGGGGCTTGCGGGCTTCGAGGATCGCGTTGACGAACTCGTTCATCAGGTGCCCGTGGGAGCCTCCGTGGCCGCCGGGAATGACGGACGGGGGCAGGGGGGGAGGTTCGAGGTCCGGCAGCGGCTTGGCCTCGCCGACGTAGGTCGTCCCGGTCATCGAGCCTCTTCGCCCCCGGACGCGCCCAGTCTCCCCTTCCAGACCCGGAGTGTCCCAGCTTACGGCCATCCGCGCCATCCCCCCTTCGCTGGTTCGCAACAAGGCGATTTCGGTGCCGAAGGGGTTGCGATAGCGGTTGTTCTCCGGTCGAAGGTGTTCGATTGTCGAGGGCATGCCCAGGCAACTGACGTCGATGAACCGGCCGCCCGAGACGCACACGTAATAGGCATTGGAATGGGTCGGATACCACTGAGGCGGCACCCCCACCCGCCAGTCGCGGAACGAGGGAATCGGTTGTGGGCAGTCGTGGTAATACTCCCCCTCGCTGTAGACCAAGGGGCCGAAGCCGCCGGCCTGGTGGATGCGCCTCATCGCCAGGCAGTCCGGGCGGAAGGCCGAGGTCTCGAACAGCATGTAGGTCAGCCCGGTCGACTTCACGGCCTCCCGCAATTTGTGGGCATCCTCGACCGAGCCGAACACCGCCGGCACCGCGCAGGCGACATGCTTGCCTTTCCGGAGCGCCTCGATCGCATGGGAGGCATGGCTCGGGGCATCGGTAGCCAGGAAGACGGCTTCCAGTGACGGATCCTGGACCATCTCCTCCAGCGACGGGTAGGTCGTCGTGCAACGGCAGGCCGAGGCCAGCGCGGCCCGACGGTCGGGCAACAGGTCGGTCACGGCGGCCACGTTGACGTTGGGATGGTCCTGGAACCCGAACGCCGCTCCGAACTGGCAGACTCCAAACCCGGCGATCCCCACCCGAATCTTTCGGTCCGAAACGGGCCGCCAGACCTTGGCCGGGCGGTCGGAGGTTTCCACCCCGGCATTGCCCAGCACCTTCGCGCCGGGTTTTTCGTCCGCTCGGGCGGCCTGCGAAGCGGCCAGGGCGGCGAGAGGGGCCAGCGCCGAGCCTTTCAGAAAGGATCGGCGGGTTGGGGAGGTCGCCATGTGGATGCGCTCCGATTGGGATGAGGTTGAGATGCGCCGTTCGGTCACTTCGAGAGCTTCAGCAAACTCCCCTGCCCGGGGGCGAGCCAACGCTCCTCCCCCTCGTAAGGTAGCAATCGGTCCGTATAGGGAGAGACGACTTCGAGCTTGGTCCAGGGCTTGCGTAATTGGGGCAGGCAGGGGGACGAAGCGGCGAAGTCGCGGTTGACGATCAGGACGTAGCGGGAGCCGTCGTGATGGGTGAAGTCGCCCACCAGCATTGGCCCGGCGATCGTCTCGACCAGGGAATGCTCATCGGGGCCCGAGCCGCCCGCGGGGACCCCTCCAAAATGGTAGACCCGGTCGGAGTGCAACTGCATCAGCGTCGGGCCGAGCCGCTCGACCTGGAGGTTGACCGAGCGCATCCGGCCATAGGTCTCGGTCTCATGGCCGAACTGGTCGACGGCGGAGTTGCGAAAGTTGCCCGTCGGCACCGAAACATAGGTGAAGTAGGCGATCCCCCGGGCCCCATAGGCCAGTGAGGTAAAGACCTGGAAGCGAAAGTCGCTTTCCGTCGGCACTCGATAGTTCAGGAGCCCGGAGGCCAGGACGATGTTCCAGAAGGGCAGGTCGTGGGCCTGGGCCACCTTCCGCATCGTTTCCAGGTTGGCGAAGTAACGGTCGCCGAATCCGCCTCCTTCGTACAGGGCATAATGGTCGTAACTAAGCGCCGTCGGGTGGACGGTGGCGACGAATTTCTCCAGATACTCCTCATACGTCGGGGTGCCCCACTGGTCGACGGAGGCATAGTTGGGCAGCAGGTTGATATAGGGCCAGGCTCCGGGGTGAAGCTCGCGGATCAGCCCCGAGACCACTTCCAGGCCCGGGAAGGCGGCGGCCGAGGGCTCGTCGCTCAGCATGTAGCCGTGGCAGGCGGGATGTTTCCCGACCTGCGCCACCAGTTCGGCCAGTCGGGGACGGGCCGCGGCGGGGTCGACCGAGGTCCAGGTGTAGCCCGAGGCCCTGGGGTCGTGGACGATCGCCTTGAGACCGGCGGCCTCGCAGCGGTCAAGTTGTCCCGGAGTGGCGAACCCGGCGATCGTCACGCCGCAAGCCTTCATCCGCTTCAAGATCTCGGGAGACTCGGGCGTTGGCCCCCACGCCAGGATCGGGAACACGTCGTCGCCGGCGCGGGTGAAGTTGCCCATCGAGAGTCCGGCGAACGCGGCCAGGCCAATCAGGAGATGTCGAGTCATCGTTGGCCGCTCGTGGGGGTCTTCTTCCGCCCCCGACGGCGCAACGCGCCATCATGACCAGGGCCAGGCCGATCCCGGGCGATCGTAGCGCGCCCCGCCGCCCGCCGCCACCGTCCAACCTTCCAAGCTTCCGGCGGCTGGACGCTGACCGTTGGGGGCGGTTAGAACAGGACCATCCCGCCCGCCCGCTCTCCCGCCCGGCCGGCCCCACGGACTCGCCCCAGGCTTCGGAGCCAACCACCCATGCTTCGCAACTCCCGGCTCGCCCTGACACTGACTCTCGTGATGTTGGCGAGGATCGCCCCCATCGCCCGAGCCGACGAGCCTCGCATCCCGCAGGTCCCGCAGCTCAAGGTTGAGAAATACACCTTGCCCAACGGCCTGGAAGTCCTCCTCCACGAGGACCACACCACGCCGGTCGTCGGCGTGAACCTTTGGTACAAGGTTGGCTCGCAGGATGAGAAGACCGGCAAGACCGGCTTCGCTCACCTCTTCGAGCACCTGATGTTCCAGGGCTCGAAGCATCACGACGACGAATACTTCGGGCCTCTTGAGAAACTGGGCGCCCAGATCAACGGCACGACCAACGAGGACCGCACCAACTACTTCGAGGTCGTGCCCAGCAACGCCCTGGAAATCGCCCTCTGGCTCGAATCCGACCGCATGGGCTTCCTCCTGCCGGCCCTGACGCAAGGCAAACTCGACAACCAGCGAGACGTCGTCAAGAACGAGCGTCGTCAGCGGGTCGACAATCAGCCGTATGGCCAGGCCGATGAGACGATCGAGCGGGCCCTTTACCCCGAGGGTCATCCCTACCACCACAGCGTCATCGGATCGATGGCGGATCTCTCGGCCGCGACCCTCGGCGACGTTTCCGAATTCTTCCGGGCCTATTACGCCCCTAGCAACGCCAGCCTCTGCATTGCTGGTGACTTCGACGCGGCGAAAACCAAGGAACTGGTCGCCAAGTACTTCGGCGAGTTCCCCAAGGGTCCCGAGGTCCAGCGCCCCACCCCCTCGGTCCCCAGGCTCGACGGCCCGAAGCATCTCAAGATGACCGACGCGGTGAAGCTGCCCCGTGTCCAGCTGGTCTGGCCGACGGTTCCCACCGGCGACCCCGACGAGCCGGCTCTTGATGTGCTGGCCTCGGTCCTGGGCGGACTGGCCAAGGAAAATCGTCTCTACCGCGACCTGATCTACCGCAAGCCGGTCGCCGCGTCGGTTTCGGCCCGGCACCCGACCTCCCGCCTGTCGGGAACCTTCGAGGTCAGCATCACCTCCCAGCCGACCGAGTCGCTGGATGACCTGGTCAAGCGAGCCGACGCCGAGATTGCCCGGCTCCAGGACGAAGGGCCGCGCGAGGACGAGGTGATGAAGTCGCAGAACGGCCAGGAAAGTGGACTGGTCGTCGGCTTGCAGGCGGTGGGCACCCGGGCCAACTTCCTGAACCAGAACAACGTCACCCACGGCGACCCGATGGCTTACAAGGCCGAGGTCGCCCGGCTGTTCGCCGTCACCCCCGCCGACGTGAAGCGGGTGGCCGCGAAGTATCTGACAGCCGACCGCGTCCGGCTGGACATCACCCCCGGCGCTCCGACCCCTCGCCCGGCCGAGACCGCCGAGGCCGCCCCCCACGTCGAGGCCGCCGACACCGCCGCCAAGTTCGCCGAGTCGTTCGACCGCACCGTCGAGCCGAAGCTTGGCCCGACCCCCCGATTCACCCCGCCGCCGGTCGTCCGCCGCAAGCTGGCCAATGGCCTGGAAGTGCTGGTCGCCGAACGCCACGAGCTGCCGATCGTCACCCTGAACCTCGTGCTCAAAGGGGGCGAAACCGTCGTCCCCGCCGGCAAGGAGGGCCTCGCCTCGCTGACCGCCGCGCTGTTGACCGAGGGGACTGCCTCCCGAGACGCCCTGCAACTGGCCGGGGCCCTGGCCGAAATCGGCGCCTCGGTCAACGCCCGGGGTGACCTGGAAGAAACAACCCTTTCGCTGACGACCCTGTCCAAGCACCTGGGCACGGCACTCGACCTCTACAGCGACGTGCTGCTGCACCCAGCGTTTCCCGAATCGGCCCTGGAGCGGCTGCGGTCTCGGCGGCTGGCCCAGATCCTTTCCAGATCGGCCAATCCGGCGGGCGTCGCGGGCGTGGTCTTCCCCCGATTGCTGTACGGCGCCGAGCATCCTTACGGACGGCCCGACCTGGGGACGCCGCAATCGGTCAAGAGTTTGACGCCCGAGGATGCCCGCGGCCTCTACGCGAAGCTGTTCCACCCCAACAACGCGGCGATGATCGTGGTGGGCGATATTACCCCCGACGCGGCCGTCAAGGCACTCGACGCCGTGCTGGCCGACTGGTCGCCGGGCCCGCCGGTCGCCTCCGAGTTGCCCGAGCCCCCCGCGTCGAAGGCGGTGAGCGTCTACCTGGTCGACAAGCCGGCCGCGGCGCAGTCGATCCTGGCGATCGGACAGGTCGGCCAGCCCCGAGGGACGCCCGATTACTTCCCGATCTCGGTGATGAACGCCATCCTCGGCGGCCAGTTCTCCAGCCGGATCAACCTGAACCTTCGAGAGCAGCACGGCTACACCTACGGAGCGCGCTCGGGGTTCGACTTCCGTCAAGGGCCCGGCCCGTTCGAGGCCGGAGGCGCTGTGAGAACCGAGGTCACTCGCGAGGCCCTGGTGGAACTGGTCAAGGAGCTGACCGACATCGCCGGACCTCGCCCGGCCACCCCCACCGAACTCGCCTTCGCCAAGGATCGCCTCGTCAAAGGGTTCCCCTCAAGGTTCGAGACCACCTTCGGCGTGGCCGGAGCGCTGGCCGAACTGGTGGTCTACCACCTGCCGGATGACTACTTCGCCACCTACCAGGCGGCCATTGAGGGGGTCACTTCGGCCGACGTCGACCGCGTGGCGAAGAAGTACATCGACCCCGGCCACATGGTCGTCCTGATCGTCGGCGACCGATCCAAGGTCGAGCCGACCCTGAAAGCCCTACCCTATGCCCAGGTCATCAACGTGCTGGACACCGAGGGGAACGCCCTGCCGACCCCGGCGGCGGCGGCTGGCGGGAATTGAGCCGGTGATCCGCGACGGGCGACCCGACGAGGAGGGCCGGTGGTTCCACCCGGAGCGACCGGCCCTCGCCCCTCGTCGCGCATTCACTTTGATTGAGCTTTTGGTTGTCATCGCCATCATCGGCGTTCTGGTCGGACTGCTCTTGCCGGCGGTGCAATCCGCTCGCGAGGCGGCTCGACGTGCCCAGTGCGTCAACCACCTCAAGCAGATCGGCCTGGCGCTGCACAACTACCAGGCGTCGGTGGGCCAATTCCCGGTCGGCTTCCCCTACCCAAGTGGTCCGGTGCCGGCCGAAACCTCGGTGTCGCAGTACCGATGGTCGGCCCTCGCCCAGATGACCCCGTTTTTGGAACAAGCAAGCCTCGCCCACGCCCTGAACTTTGACCTGCCGATCGCCTACCGACCAACCGGGGGCGTGAGTTCCCCCTTCTGGCCCTATTACCCTGCCAACGCCACGGCGATGGGGACGAAGGTCGAAACCTTCCTCTGCCCAAGCGACGGCGCCGACCCTCCAGCCGACGACTCCGGCCCGGTCAATTACGCCTTTTGCTCCGGCAGCGGGATCAACGGCGGCGAGGCGACCGGCGCCGACGGCCCCTTCATCCTCGGCCGATCCCTGGGCCTTGCCGACATGGTCGACGGCACCAGCGCCACTGCGTTTGTCGCGGAAAGCCTACTGGGGATCGCCGGCCCTTACTCACAGACATCCCCCACGCCAAGGCCCGGCCACCCCGAACGCGCCTTCGCCCGGGTGACCACCCCGCCCTTGACCGACGCGGCCTGCGCCAACGCCCCCAACGGTTGGCTGTTCAACAAAGGGGCGGGCTGGTGGGACGGCAATTACCTGAACACCCTCTATAACCATCACCTTCCGCCCAATTCCCCGAACTACGACTGTATCACGTTTCACAACCCGGGCTGGAAGGCCGCGCGCAGCCGCCACCCAGGTGGCGTGAACCTCCTGTTCGGCGACGGTCACGTCCAGTTCCTGAGAGACGCAATCGCCCCAGCCACCTGGCGAGCCCTGGGGACCCGATCCGGCGGCGAGGTCATCGATCAGGCGTCGTACTGACCCGAGACTGGGCGAAGGGGGCGTTAATGGATTGCCAGGAACACGATGTTGCTGACAACCGACAGCGCCAGCAGGATGCCCAGCCCGGCGATGATCGAGTTGCGGCCGTTGACGTACCCGGCCAGCTCGACCAGTTGTGCCTCGGAGGCCGAGCCCACACTAGATTCGTCGGCTTCGGTCGCGTCCCCCTTACCGAGTTGCGAGAGGGTTTCAGCCTTTTGCTCGGCCAGCAAAGGTCGCTCGCCGGCTTGAAGGCACTTCAGGTCCAGTATCAGGTCGTCGGGGTTGCGATAGCGGTTCTCGCGGTTCTTGGCCATCATCGTCTCGACCACTTCGCCCAGGCCGCTGGAAAGCGCGGGGTTGATGTGGTCGGGCGGGGCGAACGCGGCGTCCTTCGAGACGTGCAGCCTCATGACCTCGGCTGGGGTCGTCCCTTCGTAGGGGACTCGGCCGGTAATCATGTGGTAGAGGGTCGCCCCCAGGCTGTAAATGTCAGCGCGGATGTCGACGTCGACCTGGCCGCGAACCTGCTCGGGGCTGATGTAGTACGGCGTGCCGATCGCCATGCCGGCCTCGGCCATCGCCCAGTTGCCGTCGTCGGTCGGCCGAGCCAGGCCCAGATCGGCCAGTTTCACCCCACCCTCGCCGGTCAGGATGATATTCTCGGGCTTGATGTCTCGGTGGATCAACCCTCGCTGGTGGGCGTGTTTCAACGCCTCGGCGATGGCCAGAATGATCCGTAGCGCTTCCTTCTCGTCGTAGACGTTTCCCTTGTCGAGCTCGTCCTTGATCGTCAACCCTTCGACGAACTCCATGACGAAGAAGTGGCGGCCGTCGACTTCACCGGCGTCGATCGCGTTGACGATGTTGTTGTGGGAGAGCTTGGCGGCGATCTTGGCCTCGCGCTCGAACCGCTTGATGAACTCGCGATTCTGGGCCAGGGCGTCGAGCAAGACCTTGATGGCGACGATGCGGTCGACGCTGGTTTGTCGCGCCTTGTAGACCATCCCCATCGACCCCTTGCCGATTTTCTCCAGGATCTGATACCCGGGGAAGTTCAGCTTGCCGTGGGCGTCGTTGGAAAGCTCCTTGACCAGCCGCTGGGCCTGACCCAGGGTCAGCAATTGGTTGCGCACCAGTATTTGCAGCAGCCCCACCATCTTATCCTGGGCAGCGAGCTTGTTGCGTAGTCCCTTGGCCGCCTCGACCTCCTGGAGGGTGGCCAGGTTGCGCCTCAGGACCAGACGCTCCAACTGCGACTCGCTGGCGGCGGACATGCCGCGCAGGTCGGCCAGGTTGCTTTCGCCGGGCCGGGGCGTCGACGTCGAGGCCGACGACGTGGCTCCGGGGACTTTCATGGTGGGCGGACTTCCGGCGGCCGCGGGGCCTCGGTTGGGGCCGGGGCCGGGGCCGGCGGAGGAGGGCCGGGTGGGGGCGTGGGTCAACTCGGCGGGAGAGGGGCCATTAGTGGTGGAATCGGCCGAGGGCAGGGGGCTTCGCGAGGCGCCGGGTATCGGCCCGCTGGCGCTAGCCGTGGCGGCGCCAGTGGAGGGGCCTCGGTCGCGGGCCGGCGGGTTGCTCTCGGTCGATGTGGCCATGCGTGCGGCCTCTCCCCTGTTGCCAGAACGGGCGGGATGACGGCGGCGGTCTGAAAACGACCCGACGGTTGAGAGAGGTATCGGCAGCGGCGTTCGGCGAGGTGACAGGAGCCGAAGGGGGCCGGCAATCCGAGTGAGAACCTCGGCTTGCTGCCCCCTTCCAGTAAATATGAGATTTGGGTGCGGTTTGTCAATGAACAAAACCGGCCGTAACCCCAACGGGCGATCCCCCCATGACGGCCCCGTTCCGAGGCTTGTGGCCACGGGAACCCGTTGCTACCATGGATTTCGCGCCCCCCTCGGGACCCGCCGGGCGGGACCGACCCGCGTGGCCTTCGCGAAACATCGCCGCCCCGGGTCCGGCGAATTCGCAACACCAGACATCGGACAGCGGCGGAGGCGGAATTGCCCACCATCGGAGTGATCGCGGGGGACGGGGTCGGGCCCGAGGTCATCACGCAGGCCCTGGCGGTGCTGGAGGCCGTCGCCGGTCAGGCCGGCCGTCCCGAGGTCGTCCCCTTCGACCTGGGAGGCGAACGTTTCCTCCGCACGGGCGAGGTCCTGCCCGAATCCGCCATCGCCGACCTGCGTCGCTGCGACGCGATCTTGCTGGGAGCGGTGGGTGACCCCCGCGTCGCCCCCGGCATCCTCGAAAAGGGGCTGCTGCTGAAGCTCCGGTTCGACTTCCACCAGTACGTCAACCTACGTCCGGTCCGCCTCTACCCCGGTGTCAACACGCCCATCAAGGGGAAGGGGCCCGACGACATCGACATGGTGGTCGTCCGCGAGAACAACGAGGACCTCTACGTCGGCGCCGGGGGGTTCACCCGCAAGGGGACGCCCGAGGAGGTCGCGATTCAGACCTCGATCAACACCCGAGCCGGGGTCGAGCGCTGCCTACGCTTCGCCTTTGAACTGGCGACCACCCGGTCGAAGTCTCGACCCTTTCGCGGCCTTGCCCCGGCCGACCTTGACCGCGGCTTCGTCGGCCGTGTGACGATGGTGGCCAAGACCAACGTCCTGACCTTCGCTCACGACCTTTGGCAACGCGCCTTCGACGAGGTCGCTCGCGACTACCCCCAAATCCAGCCCGACTACCAGCACGTCGACGCCTGCTGCATGAGGATGGTCGTCGACCCCGGCCGGTTCGACGTCATCGCCACCACCAACATGTTTGGCGACATCATCACCGACCTGGGGGCCGTCCTCCAGGGGGGAATGGGCCTGGCCGCCTCGGGCAACCTGAACCCGTTGAAAACCGCCCCCAGCATGTTCGAGCCCGTCCACGGATCGGCCCCCGACATCGCCGGCAAGGGGGTGGCCAACCCCATCGCGGCGATCTTCTCGGTGGCCATGCTGCTGGAGCACCTGGGCCAATCCGCGCCAGCCGAGACCGTCCGCCGAGCCGTGGCCAAGGTCCTCGCCGCCCCTGGGCCCAAAACCCCCGACCTTGGCGGCGACGCCTCCACCGCCACCGTCGGCCGAGCGGTCCTCGACGCCCTGGGAGCCTAGTCGACGAAGTTGGCGACGGGTGGAAGATTTCGGACTCGGGAGCGTGGTATCGTTAGTCAGTCCAGATCGGTCGGTCGGGAGGTGAGTCGGGTTCTGCGTCCGCCGCGGTGTGATCTCCCCCGGGAGGGTCGCCGATGGGTCTCGCAGCCGGTCCCTGTCAGTCGCTCGACGCCAGCGTCCTGGCCCTGAACAAACTGTTCATGCCAGTCCAGGTCATCGGCGCCCGTCGGGCGTTCCGATTGCTGTACAAGGAACTGGCCGAGGTCGTCACCCTCGAAGGCGGCCACTACCTCACTTACGACTTTCCCGCGTGGCTGCAAGACTCCGAGGCCCGCCCCGTCGACGCCGAGGCCGACGAGGAGTTCGTCCGCGCCGTTCGGTTCATCATCCGCGTGCCCCGGATCGTCCGCCTGCTCGACTACGACCGTCTGCCCCGCCCCAAGGTCAAGTTCAACCGCCGCAACATCATGGCCCGCGACGGCCACTGCTGCCAGTATTGCGGCCGTCGCTTCCACGCCGAAAAGCTTAGCCTCGACCACGTCACCCCCCGCTGCCGGGGAGGCCGAACGACCTGGGAGAACATCGTCACCGCCTGCCTGCCCTGCAACGTCCGCAAGGGGGGGCGTAACCCCCGGGAGGCCAGCATGCGCCTCCTTCGAGACCCCGTCCGTCCCAAGACAAGCCCCGGCCTCGCCCCCAAGCTGGAACACCGCAAGTATCAAAGCTGGAAAGTCTTCCTCGACCACGCCTCCTGGCCGGTCGAGCACGCCTGAGTCGCCCGCCTCCAACGCGGCACTGGTCTCGAACAGGGGCTTTGAGGCATACTCATGCCTCGTCGGACCTCCCTCTCGCGGCCTCGGATGCGTTGTTCATGTCCCAGCCCTTGACCGTGCGGACCCTGATGGGGGTCGGCAGTTTTGAGTCGTCGGTGACCTGCCTGCGGTCGGTTGTGAACGGCTCTCAAGAGCCCTTGCGCCTGATCGTCCACGAGGACGGTACGCTGACGCCCGGGCATCGCGACCGCCTCCGGGCCGAGGTCGACCCCCACCTGGAATTCGTCCTTCGCGACGATGCCGACGAGGCGGTGGTCCCCCTCCTGGCCAGGTACCCCTCCTGCCTCGACTACCGCCAAAGGGCCCCCCTGGCGTTGAAGCTGTTCGACACGGTCCTGCTCAATGACGGCCCACTCGTCTTCGTCGACAGCGACATCTTCTTCCGCAAGACCGTCGCCGGCCTGTTCGACCCGGCCCGCGTTGGCCGCCCGACGTTCATGGACAACGGCACCCACTCTTACGCAATCCGGCCCTGGCGAGCCTGGCCGGCCGACCCGATGCGCCTGGCCGGTCGAATCAACTCCGGCCTGATCGTTGGATGGACCGCGAGCATCGACCTCGACTTCGCCGAATGGGTCCTGAACCGCCTGGCCCGCGACGTGGTTTTTCGCACCCGGCCCTACTGGGTCGAGCAAACCTGCTGGGCGGCCCTGGCCGGCCGGACCGAGACCCGCCTGTTCGACCCCCGCCAGGTGGCCATGGCCACGGCCACCATGAGCGAAGTGACCCCCGAGGCGGTGGCCATCCACTTCGTCTCAACGTTCCGCGGCTCCCTGGCGAACTACCAGGACCAGACGCCCCAGCCCGGCAACCCCGCCGTCGCGGTCCGCACGATCCCCAATCGCCGCGTCGCCGCCTGGGACCTGTTCTGGAGCGACCTGCGACGGCCGCGCCGCTGACGATCAGCGTCGGCCCTGCCCAACGCTAACGACCCCGGCGGGCGGGCCGGGGTCGCGTCTGGCGATCGTCTTAAAGGCGGGGCCGGACTCGCTCAGTTCAGTCGCCGGCGGCCTTGGAGCAGGCGGCCCCTTCCAGGGCCGTACGCTTCTCGGTAATCACCGGGGACTTGGGCGATTCCTCGGCGTTGAGCTGGACGAAGTCCTTCCATTCCTCGGGGAGGTTGTCCTCCAGGAAGATGGCTTCCACCGGGCACTCGGGCACGCACGCCTCGCAGTCGATGCACTCCTCCGGGTGGATGAAGAGCATCTGCGCCCCTTCGTAGAAGCAGTCGACGGGGCAGACCACGACACAGTCGGTATATTTGCAATCAAAGCACGGCTCGGCAACCACGTGGGCCATGCGGCGCTCCTTACAACAGTCGAACCAGGCGGGCGGGCGTCGGGACTCATTTCCTTCGGGCCGATTCTCCGCGTCGGAAGATCGTATCCCATGATGAGTTGAGGGTCAAGTTCGCCAACGGCCCGACGCCCGGGACCGGACTGGCGCCCGGGTGCTGGGCGATGACCCCACTGCCTCAGTGGCCGGTATTCGGCTTCGGCGGCCCGTCCGACTTGACCTCCACGGACGTGAGGACCCCACGACCAGGGTCAATCTCCTCCTCAAGACTGTTGACTTCGATTGCACCCTCTCCCTCCCCCTGTTCGAGGAGGATCGTCTCGCCCACCTCGACACCGGTCCCGACGACGAGCAGTTCGTCGACTTCGTTTTGGATGGAAATCTAACGAGGGTGGGCCACGCCGTCCTTGCCCGCGACGAGGACGTACCGCTTGTCCGGGGCTTCACTGACGGCGCGTTGCGGGAAGATGAGGGGCCGAGTCGAATGTTGAAGGCCCCGGCCGGGCGCATCCTGTTCAGATTGAGCGACGGGCGGAGGAAGGCCTGGCGGCGGCCTCCCTCCGCAACGGGCGTGTTGGGGCGGCGTGGGTGGTTCGCGGTCGTTCAGGACGCCTTGCGCTTGGCCGTCTTGATCGTCACCGGGGTGGTGGGGAACCCCTCGCTCATCTGGTTGCGAACGGTGGGGATCTTGGCGATCTTGTCCACCACGTCCATGCCGTCGACAACCTTGCCGAAGACCGTGTAACCGAAGCCGTCCTGGGCCGAGTCGCGGTCGAGGAAGCTATTGCCGTTGCCCAGGTTGATGAAGAACTGGGACGTGGCGGAATTCGGGTCGCCGGTGCGGGCCATGGCGATGGTCCCCCGGGCGTTCTTCAGGCCGTTGCCCGCCTCGTTCTTGATCGGGGCGCGGGTCTTCTTGGTGTTGCCGGGGTTGGTGGCCCCCTCGGCGAACCCACCGCCCTGGATCATGAAGTCGGGGATGACCCGGTGGAACATCGTGCCGTTGTAGTGGCCGTCGTCGACGTACTGGAGGAAGTTCTCCACTGACAGCGGGGCCTTGGCCCGGTCGAGTTCCAGGGTGATCGGCCCGAGGTTGGTGTCCAGCACCACCCGCGGCTTGTCGTCGGCCGCCGAGGCGGAGTCGGCCATCGGCAGCAGGCAGAGCGAGAAGACGGCCAGCGCCCCGAGGCAGTAATACAGCATCGTCGGTCATCCCTGGGTGATTGAGATCCGTCGGCCCGGGACGAACCCGGTCGGCCAGCAGGCCCGAGCCTAGCACGACCCACCAGCGCCGTCGAGAGGCCCCCCGGCCGGCTCGCGGCGGGGGGCAATCCCCTCAGCGGCCGAGGCGGTCGAGCAGGACGGCGACCTCTTGACGGTCCGATGGTCGGAGGCGGTCGGAACCTTTCTGGGCGCGACGGAGGAAGTCCATCGCGTCGCCGGACCGCGACCGATCGGCCGCCACGAGTCGGCCCATGTGATAGTTCAAGACCGGCAGGTCGGGCGACTTCCGCAGGCCCCGGGCATAGGCGTCCTCGGCCTCTCGCGAGTGGCCCATCGCCTCCTGGATCTCTCCCAGGGTGTCGAAGAACTCTCCGGGCAGGGTGGCCGGGTCGACTCGGTGGGCCAGGCCGTCGGCCAGGGCCAGGGCCCCGGGGTCGTCCTTGAGGTAACGGTGCAAGATCCAGGCCTTGTTGTTGACCGCCTCGACCGACGTGGGCTGAACCGCCAGAATCTGGTCGTACTGAACCACGGCGCGGCGGAGCAGGTCGTCGGCGCGGGCGGCGTGGGGCTCGGCCTCGGCGGCGGCCAGCAGCAGGTCGCCATATGCCAGGCGGGCCCCCGGGGCCTTCAGCTTGGGAGCGGCGGCGTCGGCCAGCGGCAGGGCCGAGGCAATCTGGCCGGCCCGGTGGAACCCCACCGCCGCGGCCAGCCCAAGGTCTCCTCGCGGGTCGGCCGCCACGGCGGACCGGGCAATTGACCCGGCCTCGGCCACCAGGGCTGGGTCGGCCGGCTGGCCGGGGGCCGTCGACTCGGCCAGTCGTTGGACCAGTAACGCCAGGGTCGCCGGATCGTCGGGCACAGCCTTGACTGCCGCTCTCAGGGCTTCGATCGCCGCGGGACGACGGCCCAGGGCCAGCAGGGCGTCGGCGAGTTGACGGTAAGCCTCGGCGAACTTCGGCTGCGACCCCACGGCCTTCTTCAGCAGGGCGACCGCCTCCTCGCGGTTCTTCCGGCGAGTCGCTTCGGAACCGGTCTGAGCCTCCAGTCCCCGGGCCTTCAAGAGCAACGCCGCGGCGGCGTCGGGCGTGCCTTCCAGAATCCAACTGGCCTGGCGAACCGCCTCGTCGGGTCGCCCGGCCAGCAGCGACGCTCGCCCCAGCGCCAGCCGCGTCTCACCCCCTCGGGGGTTGCGAGCGACCGCCTCGCCATACGCCTCGGCGGCCTGCCTCCAAGAGCCCTGGGTCTCGAACAAACGGGCCCTCAGGATCGGACCGGCGGCCGAGTCGCCGTCCAGGTTATCCAGATCCTTGGTCACGGCCATCGCCCTCGACAGGTCTCCACGACGGGCCGCCAGGTCGCATTCGGCCTCCAGGAACGCCGGCTCATCGGGGAACGCCGCGCGCCCCTGGCGAATCAAAGCGGCCTGACGCTCATCCAATGCTTTGACGGCGGCCTTGTCTCCCTGATTTCCCGCGGCGACGGCGTGGGCGCCAACCAGTCTTGCCAGCAGAACTGCCGGCGCGGGGTCTTTCGGCGATGTCTTGCCCCACTCGGCGGCCAGCGCCTCGGCCCGGTCGAAGTCGCCGGCTTCCCGGTAGGCGTCCACCAGGTAGCGGCGGACGGGACCTTGTGGATCGGCCTGGGCCTTCGCCTCCAGGAACGCCAAGGCCCCGGGGCCGTCGCCCGAGAGCTTCAGGATGCGGGCCTTGGCCTGGATCAGATCCAACGCCTTGGAATGAACCTTCAAGCCCCGATCGAGGGCCGCTCCGGTCTTGCGCAGTCCCTCCGCCGAGCCGTCTCGCTGGTTCTCCACGGCCGCCAGCATCAGGTAGACGGCGGGCTTGGCCGGCTGCTCGGGCGCGGACGGCGTGGCCAGTGCCTTCTCGATCAAGGCAATCGCCTCGGCCGGCTTGTCGGCGTTGACGAGCATGAACGCACGGGTCACGATCGCTCCGGCGTCGGCGGGGTGGTCCTTGAGCACTCCGTCGAGCAGGGCGGTCGCCGTGGCATCCTCGTGGTTGCGACGGTAATAGTTGGCAGCCTGGACCTTTTCCTCATCACTGGCCCCGGGCTCCCTCATCAGGGCGTCCAGCTCCTTGCGAGCCACGTCCCAGCGCCCCTTGGTGGCCTGGGCGGCGACGATCTTCCAGCGGGCGGCGCGAGCGAGGTTGCCGGCCTCACCGTCTCTCAAGAGCCCCTGATAACCGGCGATGGCGGTGTCCAGATCCTGGTTCTCGAACGCCTGGGTGGCCAATGCCCACTTCGAGGCGGTCGCCAGCGACAGGCCCTCGCCAATCTCCCGGCCGGGATTCTGCCGGGCGATCTCCTGGTAGACCTTGGCCGCGGCGCCGGTGGCTCCGGAACGGTCCTCAAGCTGGGCCTTCCAGAACAGAGCGACCTTGTTGCCGGGGTCCTTCTTCAACGCCGAGTCGAGGGCGGCGATCGTCCCTCTCGAGTCGTCCCGCAGGGCGGCGACGCGGGCGTCGAGCAGGTCGGCGGCGGCGGCCTCCTTCCAGCGGGCCCGGATACGCCCGGCGATCCTCGAAGCGCCGTCGAGGTTGTTGTCTCGCAGGTCGAGCATCGCCAGTTGAACGAGCGGGCCAGTGTTCTCGGATCGTTCGGCGGCGTCGTTCAACAGCTTGCGGGCCTCGCCGCCTCCGCCGGAGATTTTCTCGGCCAGGATCAGGGCGCGTAGCTCCAGGGCTGGCAGATTCCCGGGGTTGCGCGTCAGGAAGGCACCCAGGTGGTTGGCGGCCTCCTTGGCCCGACCATCGTTGACCAGATCGGTGGCGTCGAGCCCGGCGAGGTCGGCATTCTCAGGATAGGCCGCCAGCGCCTCGTCGAGCATCCGCCGGGCCTCGGCATGCTTGGCCTCGGCCAACCTGGTTCGGCCGGCGTCGTCGGAAGGAGCGATCCGCCCCTTTTTCAGCAAGGCGTCAAGGTCTCGGTCCCCCTTGGTCCCACGCTTCAACCGGGCATACTGGTCCAGCAGGATCATCACCGAAAGGCGCTCAACCGCCGGGCCAACATCGGGAGCGGCCTTGTCGCCGGGCTTGGCGGCGGCGGCGATCTTGGCCTTGCGGGCCTTCTCGCGGAGGCTGGCCAGCCGGGCCAGGGAGGCGTCGGCGTCACCCCGCAGAAATTCCAGTTGCGCCAGTCTCAGGCCGATCGCCGAGGGGACCGCCTGACCCGAGCTCGCGGCCTGTCGATACATCTCCTCGGCGCGGGCGAGGTTCCCGGCACCGCCGAGGGCCTGGGCGACCTCGCCGGCCAGCAGCCCGAGGGTCCCTTCCAGATCCTTGGACAGCTGGCCCCGGGCGTACTGGTCGTTCAACGCCTTGACGATCGGCTCGGCGTCCTCGGGGTAGCCGGCCTCGGCCATCGACCACGCCGCCCAGATCTGGTAGCGAGGCTCAAGCGTCCCGCCCATCCGCCGGGCCTCCTGCAAGTACTGCCGACCCAGCGATGGCTCGTCCGAAAGGATCAAAGCCATCCCATACAGAGCCTTGGCGGTGGCCAGGCGCGGCAACTGCTCGGCCGCCTGCTTCAGATGCGTCAAGGCCTGGGCGCGGCCCTTGGGGTCGGCGGGAACCGTCCCGGACGCGCGACCCATGCCCGAACGCTCCAGTTCAATCGCACCCTGAAACAGGTGTCCAAGACCTTGGTAGGCGACCGCGGGGCTATCGAGCAACTCCTTGATGTAAGGCGCGGCCTTGTCGAACCGAGCCGGGTCATCCACCTGGGCCAGCGTGGCCTTCACGGCGACTTCCCGCAGGTCCATCGCGTCCAGTTGAAAGTCGGGCAGGGCGGCGATCGGCGAGTGGAGCGCCGCTTCGACGATGGCCAGACACTCCGGCAACTTGCGGCGGGCCATCAGGTGAGCGGCGTAGGCCCGGGCGATCCGCAGGTCAACCGGGCGGCTCGGGTCGGTGGCGGCTCGAAACGTTGCGTCAATGGTCTGGTCAATCGCCGAGTTGGCCACCTCCAGCGACCCCTTCGCCACCGGTTCCGCCCCCGAAGAGGCCTTCTCCAGGGCGTCGCGCACGTCGTCCAGCAAGATCCCCACGGCGGTCACGCGGTTGGCCGGCGCGTCCTTGGCCTGGACGAGTTCCGCGGCGCCGTTGCGAATCTGCTCGGCGCGTCGGGCCAACGCATTGGGGTCGGTCTCGCGACTCGCGGCCAGCGCCTGAAGCCGAAGCGCGGCCAGCCGATCGACCGGGCTGGCGCCGGCCGTCGCGGGATGGGCGGCCCGGGCCAGGATCGTGGCAAGGGCCGGTTCGTCGTGGGCGACCTCGGCGGCCCGGGCGCGGGCCCACTCGGTGCGCGGCCTCGCGGGGTCCTCGGCCTCCAGCGCCGTCAAATGTTTGCGGGCCCCTTCCAGGTCGGGCTGAGTTTGGTTCAGGTGCTGGATCGCCAGCACGGCCTGGGCGTCGAGGTCCTTCGGCTCGATCGCCAGCAGTTCCTCGGCCCAGTGGGCGGCCTCGGCCGGCTCGTCGTGGGCCAGGGCGTCGGCCAGCAGCAGTCGACGAGGCTCGGCCCGTCTTTTGTCGTACTTCGCCGCGTCGGCCAGCGACCGTAACCGCTGGGCCCGCAACTCCCCTCGCCGTTCCGAAGGCGCCGAGTCGAGCCACTCGCCATAAAGGCCGGCCAGTTCCATGTGGATCGCCGGGTCCTTGGCGTCCTGCTGGAGCGCTCTCCGATAGTGGACCACCGCGTTGTCGTACTTCCCGACGGCCTTGTCCTTGCGGGCCAGGGCCAGCAGGTCGCCGGCGCCGGGGGCCGACATCATCGTGTAAGCAATGGCCAGGACCCCGACGACGGTGGTCGCCAGGAACAACCCGGAGAGGATCAGCAAAGGTTTCCAGCGGACGGTCATCGGGCTCAGCTCCTTGTGGGCTCGGTTCCGCGCCAGCCTCGTCGGGGTCTTCCCGTCGCACAACCCTCCGGGTCGCGGCTCGGGCCGATCGGGGTCGGCGGCTGTTGGCGTTCGTGGTGATTTCCCCTCGGGATGGCGAACCAATCGCGAGGAATTGCTGGCGGAGGTGGCCGGCCGTCGCGCCGGGGTGGGGATCGCGCGAAGCGTCCCTGGAGGTGAGCGCCTGAGGTGGGGGGATCGGGCGACGCCGTTCGCCCCAGGGCCTCTCGCGAGGCCCGTTTGCCGTCCGTGGTTGCAAGGATCGTGCGGACCGACCCGCCCAGGATAGAAGGTCTCGCCTCCCTTGGCAAGGACCGAGCCCACCGAGGCCCAGGCGGTGCGGGCTCTCCCCTGTCCTTCGCGAAACCGGGCCAGCGGCCGACACCGAGTCCCCGAAAACGGCCAAGAACGGACCGGGCGTCTCAGATCCGGGGCCGCGGACCTCTCATTGCGACGGGGGGCTGGAGGATCTCGTTGAGCAGGAACGCCTCGCGAAGCCGGGCCGGTTGACGCAGCGACCGGGCCAACGCCTCGGCGCCGGCGGGTCCGGAGAGGTCCTCGGCGACGGTCACACGGCCCGACTCGCCGTGACCCTGCGTCAGCGACATCGCGCTCAGTCCCAGCACCGACCGGTTCCCCATCGGCGAGATGTCCGGCCCGAGGTTCCGCTGGCGGGGCCTCGACGCCTCGGCCGCCGCCGTCGTGGGAGAAGCCGGCTTTCCTCGCGACCCCCGCCGAGACGAGGTCCCGGAGCGCGGGTCGGCCGGGCGGTTGTCGCGGATCACCAGGACATCCTCACCCGGTCGCGACGTCGAGGTGCCAAAGCGGGTCGATACCGGCGGGGTCGGGCGAGGGCCGGGCATTTGGGGCCGCGGGATCGGCCTGGGTGGTTCACGCTCGAGAATCTGCTTCAGGCCCCAAAGGACCAGGAAGATGATCGGGACGATCAACTGACTCCAGTTATGCACGTCGGCAAACTCCCTGGGGCCTCGTCAATCCTTGGGCTCTCAGCAACAATCCGCTCAAGGGTTGGCCGCCTGCGGCTCCCGACGCCCGGCCATGGCATTGGTGCCCGACCCCGTGCCCGCGATCGAGTTGCGCATCTCGGTGTCGGCCTGGACGTTGCGCAGGTTGTAATACTCCGAGATTCCGAGGTTTCCCTTGCGAAACGCCTCGGCGATGGCCAGGGGAATCTCGGCCTCGGCGGCAATCACCTTGGCCCGGTTCTCCTGGACCCCGGCGAGCATTTCCTGCTCCATCGCCACGGCGAACGCCCGACGCTCCTCGGCCTTGGCTCGGGCCACACGGGTATCGGCCTCGGCCTGGGCGGCCTGGAGGTTGGCGCCGATGTTGTCGCCCACGTCGATGTCGGCGATGTCGATCGACAGGATCTCGAACGCGGTCCCGGCGTCGAGCCCCTTCTCCAAAACCCGCTTGGAGATTGAATCCGGATTCTCCAGCACCAGGTTATGACTTTCGGCCGAGCCGATCGTCGTCACGATCCCTTCGCCAACGCGGGCGATGATCGTTTCCTCGGTCGCACCGCCCACGAGTCGGTCGATATTAGTGCGGACCGTCACCCGGGCCTTCACCTTGAGCTGAATGCCGTTCTTGGCCACTGCGTCGATGGTCGAGCGTCCCTTGGCAGGGTCGGGGCAGTCGATCACCTTCGGATTGACGCTGGTCTGTACCGCGTCCAGCACGTTTCGGCCAGCCAGGTCGATCGCCGTGGCCCTTTTGAACGACAACGGGATATCCGCGCGATGGGCAGCGATCAGCGACCGGACCACATTCGGCACGTTACCACCGGCCAGATAATGGGCTTCCAGCGCCCGGGTGGTGATACCGTCCTTGTCCGACATACCCGCCTGGATGGCCATGATCTTCGACCGCACGATGATGTTGGGGTTCACCTTGCGGAAGGTCATCCCGATCAGTTCCACCAGCGCGACGTTGGCATTGGTGGTCTTGGCCTGAATCCACAGGCTGAAGTACTTCGCGAACAGGATGAACGCGAAGAGGGCGACGAAGGCGATCAGCAAAATGAAAATGATCAGGATGAACGGGAAATTTCCGGGTCCCTCGACGATCTGGGCCAGCGGTAGCGGTAAGCGGTTCATGGGTGGTCCTTCAACAGCAAGGCGTTTCCCGACGATCGGGGCCGGGGCGGGGAGAGGGTTAACCGACGAGTTCACCAAGGGCGTCCAGCATTTCGGCTGGGGCGGCCCGGACGACCAGGGAGATTCCGCGAACGCCGACCGCCCGCACCAACGAGCCGGCCGGGATCATCGTCCCCCCCTCGGCCAGGCCATCAAGGCGTCGCCCTTCGAAGTCGACCGAGCCGGAGGGACGCAACGGTGTCAACGCGCGGCCAAACTGGCCGACCAGATAGTCCAGCCGATAGGCCGCGACCTCGGGGGCGATGTCCTCGGCGGTGGGCGGTTTCAGGAAAACCCACTTGGCCATCGGTGTGCGGGGCCAAAGGTAAACGGCATAAGCCAATGTCAGTGGCAGCAGTAAGAGAAGCGCCGTCAGGAACGACAGGCCCCGGGTCATCGACCGGGCGAAGGCCATGCCCAGCGAGACGACCAGCAGCCCGATGGCCAGCAGGCCAATGAGGCCGCCCGAGGGGACGAACACCTCGGCCACCAAGAGGATCAAACCGACGACCAGGCAAAGCAGGGGCCAGATCAGGTCGGTGCTCATCAGCCGCCAGACTCCCGAGTCCCCCCCGCCACCGTCACGGACAACCACGGCCCGGACCCGGGGCTCTCTCTAGTTATAAGACGCCGGGGGGGACGAAGGCCAACCCCTTCCGCCCCAACTCCCGCGTTTTACCTCAGAAGGGGAACCGGCCCGGCTCCAGCGACACTGGCCGATTGTCGCCATGAGGGTTCAACCCCATCCGCTGCCGGGGCTCGGCCAGGTGATAAATCGCCAACAAGGTCGGGCCCGCCAGCAAGGCCAGCACCACCCCCCGATAGGCCCAACGCCCCAGCCGATCCCGCACCCAGGCGCATCCCTCGGCCACCAGCAGCAATAGCGACGGGACCAAGAACAGGATCAGTCGCCCATGAAAGGGATAGAGTCGCCCCGCCGTCGCACCCAACGCCAAAAGCCCCGGCAAAAGCAGCATCCCCAAAGCCCGAACGTCCCGGCGAGCCATCGAGGCACAACCAACCACGAACAGCAAAAGGGCCAGCACGGCGACCGGATAGGGCCCCCAGGGCGACGGAAATTCCAAAGGGTTGAGGAATAGATAGAGCACTCGACGGACCGGCCAAACCACCAGGTCGGCGAACGATCGGGGCGGCCACGGCCAGAAGGCGAACCCCCAGAAGACGTCCATCGACACCGCATCGACCAGTTGCCGACGAGCCACCGCCCGACATCCCGAGAAGCTCGCCACCCAAACCCCACCCACCAGTAACAGCAACAGGACCCGCCGAAACTCCCGAGCCGCCAGCGCCGAGACCATCGCCACAAGTCCCACCCCACCCAGCACGAACACCGAAGGGAACGAAAACCAGGGAGCCAGCGCCCCTCCCGCCGCGGCCAGGAAGAACCGCCACGCCGACGCGGGCCGTCGCACCAAATCCAGTCCCATCAACCAGCAGGCCAGGGCCACCGCCAAGTCGGTTGAATACGGCTTCAGCTCCGACGCGAAATAGATCAGATCTCCCGAGGTCGCCACCAAAGCCGAGGCCACCAAAACCGCCCCCGGTCGCAAGCAACGCCGCCCCAACTCCGCCGCCAAAAGCAGGGTTGCGACCCCGCCCAGCAACGGCAAAAGGCGCAACCAGAACGTCGACGGCCCCAGCACCTCCGCCACCAATCGCTCAACGACCAGGAACCCCGCCGGGGCGAGTTGGGCTCCCTCCAGCGGTCCAAACAGTTGCCCAATGGTCTTGGCCTGAATGTTCCACTGAAGCCGAGACTCATCCAGCCACGCCGGTCGATCCGCCAGCCATTGCGCGACTCGACACACCACCCCAAACGCCAGGGTCAGGCCGACCGGGTGATCGCGGACGAACGCGGCGATCGGAGGGACCAAATCAACCCGGGTCGCGGCGCCTCGCCAGTCGGTCGGGACCATCGCGGTGTTTCCCTCGCTCCCCGATTCGAAGGATTGCCGGCGAGACGCGCGGTCATCTCGCCATGAGGTCAGGCCCGGGCGACTAAACGCTCATACTCGTCGTGGGGGCCGATCCAGAACTAAACCAGGCCATCGGGTGCATCCGCGGCAAGAGCCCGATATCCGGACCCCGCGCGAACCGACCAAAGGCGGCCGACCCGTTTCAGGTGCGGAGAGGGATGCCTCGAATCCGCGCGCAAGAGTTCGTAGTGGCGATCCGCGACCCGACGCACCGATTCGGGGAGACGTCGATAACAAGCCCAAAAGTCCGCCGTCGTATGAGGATTCACAAAGGGCGAGTTCGCCCGGCTCGATGCTCCTCCAACGCCCGTTCAATGAGCGAGTCCAGTCGCCCCGCCCGCTCGTCCGCCTCGATCTGAGCATCCCATCGACGTTCGTCGAATTCGGCAAACCAGTCACGGACTTTCCCCACTTCTTCGGCGGGTAATTGAGCAATCGCCTGGGTGATCTCCTCGACCGTGAGCATCCTCGAAGTCCTCAGCCACGGACGTTCCAGGGATCAAAGTTCAGGCTAACAACATCCTGGTCAGATCGGCAAGGAACCTCGTCGCGGACCTTTGGCGACCGAGGCTTTGAACCAAGTCGGATCCATTCAAACCTTGCGGACCACCACCCGAGACCCTTGCACCTCCTGAACCTCCACCATCGACCCCGGCTCGATGAAAAATCCATCGGCCGTCACGTCCACCAGCAACTCGCCGAACCGCGCCTTGCCCGTTGGCCTCAACACCGTCGTGGTTCGTCCGGTCTCGCCGATCAGGTAGAGCAGGGGGGCGTCCGGGTCGATCGGCGGCTTGTCCCTGGGGTCGAGGATCGCGTCGGGGTCTTCCGGCTTCAGGACCATCCGGTTGAACAGCGGCAGCGACGGGAAGTACCGGCCGAAGACCACCGCCCCGGCCATCACCGCGACGATCGCCAGACTCATCTGCGTCAACGTCTGGCCAAACTGGCGGTACTCATAAGCCCGTGTTGGCCAGACGAACGTGTGGCTGGCCATCACCACGCTGACCAGCACCAGCAAGATCCCACTCATCCCAAACACGCCGAACCCGGGAAACACGAACAACTCCAGCGCCAGGCAGATCAAACCCACCAGGAACAGCATGATCTCCAACGAGTCGGCCGTGCCGCTGAGGTAGCGGCTCCAGAAGAACAGCAGGAACGCCAGCGCCGAGGTGATTGCTGGCAGGCCGATGCCCGGCAACTTGAGCTCGACCACCAGCATGAAGAAGCCAACGAACAGTAACAACCCGCTCATCCAGCTCGTATTCAGCGTGGTCACCAGGGCGTCGACCCACGTCGGCTGTTCAACCCGGATGGTCGCCCCGGCCAGCCCATAAATCGCCTTGAGCCGCTCCACATCGTCAACCACGTCCCTCGCCAGATGGAACGCGACGGCATGCTCGGCCGTGACCACCAGCGGCTCGCCGGGCGTTTTCATGACGCTCAGCTCAGCATAGCGCGCGGGGTCGGCCTTGATCTGATCGCGAGAAGCGGGAACCACGGCGCCGGTGTGGTTGTCGCGGACCTCGACAACCTCGGCCTCGGGGTCGATCATCGCCCGAGCGACCGCCACCGGATGCCCCTTGAGCCTGGCCAGCGACTCAGCCCGGTTCAGCAACGCGGCGAACTGCGCCGGGTCGAGCGCCTGGGCCGGACCGTCGGGACCGCTGAGCACCTGGCTGACATCCCCCATCCGCCCGCCCTTGGCGAAAACGATCTCGTCGCAGGCCAACGGAATCAAGGCGGCGACGCCCCCGGCGTGCTCGACGTAGGCGACGGTCTTGATCCCCTTGACCCGCGAAATCTCATCGGCCAGGCGGTCGGCCGGCCCATCCAGGCCCCCGGGGCTATCGATCTCAAAGAAGATCAGGTTCGCCTTTTCCTGGAGGGCCTGGGCCACCCTTCGTCGCAGGTACGACACCTTGACCGTGTCGATCGACCCTTCCACCCGAATCCAGACCGGGACCACCTCCTGGCCCAACGTCGGGTCCTCGGTCGTCGGCAGATGATACGCCGCGGCCACCGAGGCGCGATCGTCGGCCACCCGCGTCGCCACGCCGATCTCCCGGGCCCTCGCCGAGGTCAAAACCCCACGCAACCCTGGCTCCCAGGCGGCCTGCTCCTCGACGACCGCCTCGCGCTTCTGGAATGCGGGCAGGTCGTCATGAGGGACGAAATGAAGCGTTCGGTCGGCGGTGCGCACGGCTCGCAGGTCAACCTCGGGGTCGAGCATCCCGGCGATCAACTCGGGGTCGCGGCCGGTGTCGCTCGCCAGCAACCGGGCCGAGGCCTTGGCGGCCGGGTCGGGCGGCTCGCCTTCCAGGGCGATCGGGCCCAGGGTCGCCTCGGACCCCATGACGACCTCGTTGCACGCCAGCGCCGGCAGCACGGCGTATCCCGAAAGCGGCTCCTTGACGAACGCCACGGTCTTCTCGCCGGTCAGCTTCGCCAGCAAGCGGGCCAGGTCATAAGCGGGCCCAAACCGATGGCTTTTGCCCGGCCGGAACTCAAACACCAAAACAGGGCGTTTCCCCTGCTTGGCCGCCTGACCCACCAGCGCGGCGGTGGCCGACTCGATCCGCTCAACCTCGTCGCTGGTGATCGGCTGCTGAACAACGAAGAACCGCCCCTCGGGCGTCGGAGCCCTGGCGGCCGGCGCGGGGCCCGGCGCCGGCTGGGCGAAAACCGTTCCACCGAGCACGAGCACAAACAGGGCCGCGAGCCGCCAGGGGGCTCGCACTGGGACCGAGCGCGTCATCAAAGGGGGCTCCCTCCGGAGTTCCCGGGCCGACTGGCCGGCCGGGCCCGGCCCTCATCGCGCCATCGAAGGCGGCGGGTGGGCCGGCCGCCCTTGCCGGTGGCCTCCCCGCTCCGCCGATTATAGGCCGCTCCAAAAACGTCGTCAAACCGCACCGCGCGAACCGCACCTTGACCCTGACGTTGGAACCCAAGGCCAAGCCTCCGAACCGTCGGACGCCCTCGGTTGCGTCGTCGCCACCGATTCTTAATGATGGACAAATCCCGAGCCTCTCCGCCGCGAGGAGTTCCTACCGTGCCGACCAACCGTCCGGCCGTCGTCGCCCTGGCAGTCCTCGCGAGCCTCGCCGTTGCCACCCACGCCCGGGCCGACGAGGGCGCCGACCTGTTCCGCCGGGAGGTCGGCAAGCTCCTGACCGACTCCTGCCTCTCCTGCCACGACGCGGCCGCGCGCAAGGGGGGCCTCGACCTGACCCGCCGCGAAACCGCCCTGGCCGGGGGCGACAACGGCGAAGCGATCACACCCGGCCAGCCCGACGCGAGTCTCCTGATCGAGCAGGTCGCCTCCGGGACGATGCCGCCGAAGGGAACAAAACTCTCCCCCGCGCAGGTCGACACCCTGAAAGCCTGGATCACCGCCGGCGCCCCCTACGAAGGCCCGCCGCTGTCCGCCCGCCGGGCCGGGCCCGACTGGTGGGCTTTGCGACCGATCGCCCCGCCCGCCGTTCCCGACTCTCAGCAACGACCGTGGGTCCGCAACCCCATCGACGCCTTCGTCCTCGCCAGGCTCGACTCCTCGGGACTGACCCCCGCCCCCGAGGCCGACCGCCCGACCTTGATTCGCCGCGTCTCCTTCGACCTGACCGGCCTGCCCCCCACCCCCGACGAGGTCGACGCCTTCCTCAACGACCCCGCGCCCGACGCCTACGAGCGACTGGTCGATCGCCTGCTCAGTTTGCCTCGATTCGGCGAGCGCTGGGCCCGTCACTGGCTCGACGCCGTGCGATTTGGCGAGAGTCACGGTTATGAGACCAACAACCTGCGGCCCAACGCCTGGCCCTATCGAGACTGGGCCATCCGCGCCGCCAACCGAGACCTCCCGTTCGCCCGCCTCGTCGCCGAACAGTTCGCCGGCGACGTGCTGCCCGAGGGGGATTGGCTGTCCCGCTCAGCGACCGGCTTCCTCGTGGGCGGCACTCACGACGTCGTCGGCAACCAGGTGCCCGAGGCCGCCAAACAGCAGCGGATGGACGATCTTGACGACATGATCGCCGCCACCGGCTCGGCCTTCCTCGGCCTGACGGTCCACTGCGCCCGCTGCCACGACCACAAGTTCGACCCGATCGCCCAGGCCGACTACTACGCCCTGCAAGCCGTCTTCGCCGGGGTCCAGCACGCCGACCGGCCGATCGAGGTCCCCGACCCCGACGACCGCCGCCGCCGACGCGTCGCGGTCCTCGCCGAACTGGAACGCGTGGATGTCGACGAGCCAATCGCCGGAGCCGGCCCGCCCCGCCCGCCCGTCCGCTTCGAGCGTAACGTCGATCGATTCCCCCCCAACCTCGCCAGATTCATCCGCTTCACGTCCCTGGCCACCAACAACGGCATCGAGCCCTGCCTCGACGAGTTGGAAGTCCACGCCGCCGACGGACCGCCCGGCGTGAACCTCGCTCTCGACAAGGCCGGTGCGGTCGCCCGCGCCTCGTCCTCCTACGCCGGCAACCCGTTCCACGCGATCCCCCACCTCAACGACGGACGCCACGGCAACACGCAAAGTTGGATCTCCGCCGAGAACGGGGTTGGCTGGGCCGAGATCGAGCTCGCCGCGCCCGCCCTCATCGACCGCGTTGTCTGGGGTCGCGACCGAGAAGGGGCTTATCGAGACCGTCTCCCTACCCGTTACACCATCGAGGTCGCCAGCGAACCCGGAGCCTGGCGGAAGGTGGCCGACTCCTCCGACCGCGCCCCGTTCGACTCGCCCCCAACTCCCAAAATCGCGGCCCGTGAATTGCGACGCGCGCAATACCTTAAAACATTGTCATCGCTGGGCGATACGACACCAATCTATGCCGGCACGTTCCAGAACCCGGGCCCCACGCACCTCCTGCGACGTGGCGACCCGATGCAGCCGGGCGACCCGGTCTCTCCCGGAGCCCTCCGCAACGTCTCCCCCCCGCTGACCCTCTCCGCCGATGCCCCCGAGGCCGACCGCCGCCTGGCCCTGGCCCGCTGGATCGCCGACCCGGCCAACCCCTTGCCGGCCCGAGTCGCCGTGAACCGGGCCTGGCATCACCACTTCGGCCGGGGAATCGTCGCCACCCCGGGCGACTTCGGCTTCAACGGCGAACTCCCCAGCCACCCCGAATTGCTCGACTGGCTCGCCCGCGCCTTCCTCGACAACGGCGGCCACCTCAAGCCGATCCACCGCCTCATCGTCACGAGTTCGACCTACCGGCAATCGGCCGCCTCCAACGAAACCGCCCTGGCCCTCGACCGGGACGCCCGCCTCCTCTGGCGCAAGCCCCCCCGTCGTCTGGAAGCCGAGGCGATCCGCGACGCCATCCTCCACGCCGCCGGCACCCTCGACCTCCGCGAAGGCGGCCCCGGCTATTCCCTCTGGGAAGAAAACACCAACTATGTCGTTGTGTTCAAGCCCCGAGTCGACCTCGGACTCGACGCCAACCGCCGGATGGTCTACCAGTTCAAACCCCGCAGTCAGCCCGACCCCACCTTCGGCGCCTTCGACTGCCCCGAGGCCGGCATGGTCGCCCCCCGTCGCAATACCTCCACGACCGCGCTCCAGGCCCTGAACCTCCTCAACAGCCGGTTCCTCCTGACCCAATCCACCGCCCTGGCCAATCGCCTCCGCCGAGAAGCCGGCGACGACCCCGCCGCCCAGGCCACTTTGGCCTTCCGCCTGACCCTCGGCCGATCGCCCGACGCCCACGAACTCGCCGCCGCCACCGCTTTGGTCCGCGACCACGGCGCCCCGGCCCTGGCCCGAGCCCTGTTCAACGCCAACGAGTTCGTCTACGTCCGCTGACCCAAAAGGACCGCCGCCGATGCCCGGACCTTCCGGCCTCCACCTGCTCGACCGCCGGGGCTTCCTCGCCAATCTGGCCGGGGGCGTCGGCGGCATCGCGCTAGGCAGCCTGCTCGCCTCCGAGGCCGCCGCCAGCACTTCCACCGCCAAACCGCCCCATTTCCCACCCCGGGCCCGCCGGGTCCTGCACATCTTCTGCTCGGGGGCCGTCAGCCACCTCGACACCTGGGACTACAAGCCCGAACTCATCAAACGCCACGGCCAGCCGATGCCGGGCGCCGAGGGCTTGAAAACCTTCCAGGGCGAGAACGGTGCCCTCGCCAAAAGCCCCTGGGAATTTCGCCCCCGGGGACAGTCGGGCAAGATGACCTCCGACCTTCTGCCCAGGCTCGGCGAGTGCGTCGACGACCTCTGCTTCCTCCACTCCCTGACCTCCAGGACCAACACCCACGGCCCCGGCGAGATGTTCGCCAACACCGGGTTCACCCTCGAAGGCTTCCCCAGCATCGGCTCGTGGGTCTCCTACGCGCTGGGGACCGAAAACGCCGACCTCCCCGCCTACGTCGCGATCCCCGACCCCCGAGGCGTCCCCCAGCAAGGCCCCGCCAACTGGGCCAACGGCTTTCTCCCCGCCGTCTACCAGGGGACCGCCTTCAACGCCGACCGCCCGATCAACCACCTCAAGCGTCCCGCCGAAATTCCCCCCGACGCCGACCTCGCCACCCGAGACGTCCTGCGCCTCCTCAACGACGAACACCTCCGCCGCAACCCCGGCGACACCGAGCTCTCGGCCCGAATCGCCTCCTACGAGCTCGCCGCCAAGATGCAACTGAGCGCCCCCGAGGCCGCCGACCTCTCGGGGGAGTCGCCCGCCACCCGCCGCCTCTACGGCCTGGACGACGCCAACCCGATCCTCGCCGGCTTCGGCCGCAACTGCCTGCTGGCCCGCCGCCTCCTGGAGCGTGGCGTCCGCTTCGTCACCCTCTTCAACGGCGCTTTCGCGATGGGGGAAGGGGCCCTGAACTGGGACGGCCACCGCCAGATCCGTAGCGACTACGACCGCCACGGGCCGATCCTCGACACCCCCGCCGCCGCCTTACTGAAGGATCTGAAAGCCCGTGGCCTCCTGGACGACACCCTGGTCCTCTGGACAACAGAGTTCGGCCGCATGCCCACCTTTCAGAAAGGGGCCCAGGGCCGAGACCACAACCCCAAGGGGTTCACCGCCTGGATGGCCGGAGCCGGGGTCAAGACCGGCTTCAGCTTCGGAGCCACCGACGAATTCGGCCATAAGGCGGTCGACCAGGTCGTCGACGTCCACGACTTTCACGCGACGATCCTCCACCTCCTGGGCCTCGACCACGAAAAGCTGACCTTCTACAACAACGGAGCCCAAAGGCGCCTCACCGACGTCCACGGCCGGGTCATCCGCGAAATCCTGGCCTGAATCGCCGCGAAACCGCGGGAACGACGTCCTGGTTTACCCTCGTTTCGCCGGTCCCCCGGGGAAATGCCCTCCCCGGCAGCTCCGCGGCCCGGATTCCCCAACGCGGGAGCGGACACAAGCCCCAGGGAATGAAGGAACGCGGATCGACCGTTACCAGTCCTCAACCAAGACGTTCCCCGAATCCCCCGACACCTCGGCCGCCTCCCGCCGCCGACGCTCC
Organism: Isosphaeraceae bacterium; assembly: GCA_965201075.1. Taxonomy (GTDB): domain Bacteria; phylum Planctomycetota; class Planctomycetia; order Isosphaerales; family Isosphaeraceae; genus CBDAVP01. The sequence goes on from CBDAVP010000011.1 coordinate 47,822, forward strand.
TCGCGAATCCGCGACGTCGCCTGAGCCAACCGCGCCTCGGGCGAACCGGGCCGGGGAGGCGTCGGCGTTTGCCCGCCAGCCCCTCCGGTCCGTTGCGATCCTCCCGAATCTTCCGACGCTTCGCCACCCCCCTCGGACCCCGGCGGTTGCTGACCCTGTTGCGGCTCTCGTCCCCCGCCCCCTTCCGGCCGCTGCTTCGGATCGGCTTGAGGCTCCTCCTCCGTCGCCTCCTCCCGCCCCGCCGCCAGCAACGCTTCCGCGAACCGGCGATTCTCCCGGGCATCGGCCCGCGCCCGCTCGCCGACGGCCCCGCCACCCCGACCGGCCAGGCAACGGTCATAACGACCCATCGCCGACGACAGATCCCCCCGGGCCATCTCGACATTCCCCAACGCAAAATCAATCTGAGCCGCAAGCCCCGCGTCGGCCCGCCCCCGAGCCTCTCGATAAAGACGCTCGGCCCCCGCGAAGTCCCCCAGCCGGAACCGGCTCGCCGCGGCGTCGAACCGGGGGACCGCCCCGCCGGGATCGAGTCGAATCGCCTCATCGAAGGCCGCCGAGGCCATGACGAAGTCCCCCGCCCCGTACGCCCGCCGCCCCCGCTCGATCGCCCCGGCCGCCCCCCCACCGTCTTCGGCCACCGCCCCCGCGAGCAACCCCACCAGGCCCAGCGACGCGAACCGGCGGACGCGCCCACCCCGTCGCCCCTCGGCCCAGGTCGCCCAACCCGCGGCAAGGGCCGCCAGTCCCAGCAGGATCGGGAACCGCTCGACCCGCTCGGCCGGACCTCGCGCCTCCCTCCGCAACCGGACCCCTGGCGCGATCTGTTCGGCATACAAGGCCCCCAGATTCCCCCAGCTCACTCCGATCGGCAGAAAGGCGCCGCCGGTCCCCCTGGCGATTGCCTCCGGGGCCTCATCCCGCCGACGGGATGCCACCGGCCGCCCCCGGAACCGCAACGGTCCCGCGACTGCCGTAGGCACCGGCTGACCCTCGGCCGCGTTCCCCAGAGTGACCGCATGGACGACGATCCCCCGCGCTCGCAACCGAGGCAACTCCGCCTCCCAGCGCCCGGGATGGTCCTCGCCATCGGTCAGAAGCACCACCGTCCGCCCCCCGGCCCCCTCGCGATCATCGAACGCCTCGCACGCCTCGGCCAACCCCGCCCCCAGGTCCGTCCCCCCTGGCCGCACACTTCCTGTCCGCAGCGCGGAGACCGCCTCGCTCGCCGCGCCCAGCGCCTCGGTCAGGGGAAGGAACGTCACGCCCCTCCCCGCGAACGCCACAACCGCCACTCGGGGCCCCGGCTCGACCTTCAAGGTCTGAAGCAACTGCGCCGCCAGGATTTGTGCTGCCCCAAGCCGGCTGGGCACGGCGTCCTCGGCCCCCATGCTCCGGCTCACGTCGACCAGCAAGACCACGTCATGACCCGGCGGCCACTCCGACCCCGGCGCCCGTCCCCAACGCGGCTGCCCCAACGCCACGATTAGCGACGAGACCGCCAACAACCACGCCCAGGCCCCCCCCGAACCCGACCGGCCCGACCGCCCCAGCGCCCGCCAGTCGCGCCGTCGACAAGCCATCCCCCAGGCCACGACCCCGGCGAGGGGGGGTAGACTCAGCAGGCACCAAAGGCGTTCAGGGTGGGCCCAATCCATCAACGCTCTCGCGTCTCAAGTTCCCTTCAACGTCAACCCTCAAGGCAACCGCCGCAATCTCCCGGCCGAAAGCAGACGATCCGCCACCAGCAGCACCGCGGACCCCAACGCCCAGGGCGCATACGTTTCGTCGTAGCGGATACGAACGTATCCCCGGACCGGGCTCCGCTCCAGAGTGTCGAGTTCGCGAAAGACCCGACCCAGCCCCTCCGAATCCGCCGCCTCGAACGCTCGACCCCCACCCACCCGCGATAATTCCCTCAAGAGGGCGAGATCCGGCCTCGCCGCCGCCGCCGAGTCTCCCCCCGACGGCCGACCGAGCGCCACCGTATGCACGACCACCCCCAGTTGCCGAGCTAGCCCCGACGCCACCAGTGGGTCAAGCGCCCCGGGGCCCGCGGGGCTGTTGATCCCGTCGGTCAGCAAAACCAGCACCTTGCGAGCCGGAGTCGTTTGCCGCGCCGCCTCCAGGCCCCAGGCGATCGCGTCGCCCAGGTTTGTCCCATCATCTCCCGGCCTCGTCGGTCGCAGGGCCGCGACCGCTTCGAGAAAGCGGGCATGGTCCAGGGTTGGCGGACAGGCCAGGTCCGGGTCATCGGCGAACTTGACCAGGCCTAGCAAGTCGTCGGGCCGTCCCTCGACGAACCCCGTCAAGGTTCGCCGCGCTCCCTCCAACCGCGTGATCGGTCCCCCCGTCGCGGGGAAATCCCTCGCGTTCATGCTGGAGCTACGATCGACCAGCAAGACCAGTGACACCCCCCGACCCGCGACCCGCGTCGTCCCCCCCACCTGTTGCGGCCTGGCCAGCGCCACCGCCAGGCAAACCACTGCCGACGCCCTCAGCAAAGGGGGAAGGGGGCTCAACCACCAACCCAACCCCCGCGGACCGCCCCGAAAGGAAGCCAGCGAGGGCCAGACCAGCCGCCCGCGGCCCCTCGACCGGAGCCAGCCCAGCGGAACCAGCAAGGTCAGCAGGAGCCAGGCCGGCTGGGCCAGCCGCATGTCAGCCCCGGCCGCCGGTCAGGGCCTGGCGTGCGGCCAGGGCGCGGGCCAGGGCAATTTCGGGGTCGGGGTCGGTCACCGTCAAGTGCCCCATCTTGCGGCCGGGAGCGGCGGTGTGCTTGCCGTAAAGGTGCAGCTTCACGCCAGGATCGCGTCCCAACGCCGCGTCCCAGGCGGGCTCGCCCCGCTCCCAAAGGTCGCCCAGCAGGTTGACCATCGCCGCGGGTCTCGCCAGGTCGGTCGCCCCCAGCGGCAGGCCGCACAGGGCGCGTACCTGCTGCTCGAACTGGCTGGTGAGGGCGGCCTCGATCGTCAAGTGCCCCGAGTTGTGCGGCCGGGGGGCCAACTCGTTGATTCGCAAGCTCCCATCCGCCTGGAGGAAGAATTCCACCGTCAGGACCCCCACCGTCTCCAATGCCCCGGCTACCGCCAGCGCCAGGCCCTGCGCCTCCTGGGTGACGATCGGACCCACCGATGCCGGCATCACCGTCGAGTCCAGAATGTGCCGCTGGTGCCGGTTCTCCCCCACCGGATACACCACCGCCCGCCCGTCGAACCCCCGGGCGACGACCACCGAGACTTCCGAGGCGAAGTCCACCACCCCCTCGGCCACGCACGCCACCCGGTTCAGCACCGTCCACGCCGCCAACGCCTCGCCCGCCTCGTCGACCCGCGCCTGCCCCTTACCGTCATAACCCGAGGCGGCGGTCTTGAGGATCAACGGCATCCCCAGCGCCTCCACCGCCGCGTTCAGTTCGGCCAGGCTCCGCACGCGACGCCAGGGGGCCAGGGGAAACCCTCTTGAACCCAAGAACGTCTTTTCCCGCAGGCGGTTCTGGCTGACCCGCACCGTCCGCCAGCCGGGTCGCACCGGCCGGTCGCGGGCCAGCCAGCGCAGGGCCGGGGCCGAGACGTTCTCGAACTCGACGGTGACCGCCTCGGCCTTGCGGGCGAACTCCCTCAGCGAGGGGAGATCATCGGGCGGGCCGATGACCGACCAGTGCGCCAGTTGCGCCGCCGGGGCATCCTCGGACACTGCCAGGCAGCCGGCTCGATACCCCATCCTCTGCGCCGCCTGGAGGAACATCCGCCCAAGCTGCCCGCCGCCGACCACCCCCAGCGCCGCCGGGGGCCGCAACGGCGTCCCCGTCGCGACGGCCGCCATCAAGGCGTCTCCCCAACGGCGTCGGTCTGCGCCTGGCGGAACGCCAGCAACGACTCGCGGATCTCGGGCCGTCCCCGAGACAAAATCGCCGCTGCGAGCAACGCCGCGTTGGCTGCCCCGGCCGAGCCGATCGCCAGGGTACCCACCGGCACCCCCCTGGGCATCTGGACGATCGACAGCAGGGAGTCCATCCCCCTTAGAACCTTGCTCTCGATCGGCACGCCCAGAATCGGCAACAGCGACAGCGACGCCAGCATCCCCGGCAGGTGCGCCGCGCCCCCGGCCCCGGCGATTAAGACCTCAATGCCCCGCCCCTCGGCCTGCTGGGCGTAGCGATAGAGCCGCTCGGGAGTCCGGTGCGCCGAGACGATCTGCGTCTCGTGCGAGATTCCCAGGTCTGACAGGACGTCGGCGGCGTGCCGCATGGTCTCCCAGTCCGAGCGGCTACCCATCAGGACCCCGACCAGGGGCCCTCGGCCGTGCCCAGATCCTCCGCCTTGAACGTGACCGTGACTGTGACTGTGAGCGCTGCTGACCATCGCGTCTCCGCCTCCTGCTGGTTGTCCCGTGGGTCCGCATTCTACGGCCCTCGCCCCGGCCCCGCCAGCCGCCCGGCTGGCCGATCAACCACGACGTTGCTTGCCCTCGAACTCTCTGGGTGGTCGAATGGCCGGCCATGAAAGCCTCCTCACTCGCCACCTTCGAGGTTCCCGCCATCGCCGCGGCGGTGCTCGCCATCGTTGCCGGGCTTTGGGCCCTGCGAGGCGAGCCCGGCATGACCTGGGACGAGCCCTACTTCTTCGAGCGGTCCCAGGCGGTCGCCTCCTGGCTCGACTCGGCGGTTGCCACGCCCGGAGGCTGGTCTCAGGCGTTCGCCCCGAAACCCCTGGCCCACGGCTGGCCGTTCTGCCGGGAGGTCCCCAACCAGCACCCGCCGGTCCCCTCGCTGCTGGGGCTCGCCACCGAACGCCTGCTGGGTCGGTGGGTCGGACCTCTACGGAGCTACCGCTTGGCGACGGTGGCAGTCTTCGCCCTCGGCGCCGGGGCGCTGTTCCGGTTCCTCCGCCGCCGCTGGGGCTTTTGGCCGGCGGCCCTGGCCTTGGGGATGCTGGTCTCCGATCCCCGCCCATTCATTCACGCCCAGCTTCTGACGGCCGACTCCGACCTCGGCGTCTTCTGGCTCCTGGCGGCGATGGCCCAGCTCCGGTCGTGCGAAACCGGCCGGGGCTATTGGAGGTTCGGTGTCTGGGCGGGCCTGGCGTTCATGTGCAAGGCCACCGGCGTCCTCCTGTTCGTCGCGGCGGTGGCCTGGGCCGTGTTTGATCGGCCCCGACACGCCTGGAAACCCCTGTTCTGGTCGGCCTTGACGACCCCCGCCACCGTGATCGCCCTGAACCCCGGCTGGTGGCCCAACCCCGTGGTTGGGCTGCTTCGCTGGGTTGGCGCCTTCCTCGCCTATCCGCAAAAGGTGCCGGTGGCCTACCTCGGCCAGGTCTACGACTCGATGACCACATTCCTCCCCTGGCACAACTCGGCCGTCCTGACCGCGACGATGGTCCCCCTCGGCCTCCTGATCCTTGGTGCCCTCGGACTGTTGGCGACGATCGGCCTCCACATGCGTCGGCAGGTTTCCCCGACGGACCCGACGCGACTGCCCGAGCGGGTCGTGGCCGGCTGGGCGGCCCTGAACTTCTTGACGTTTCCAGTCCTGCGAGCCTTTCCGTTCCTCCCCGCCCACGACGGCCTGCGCCAGATGGTCGCCGCGTATGACTTTCTGCCGATCCTGGGGGCCCTGGGCGTCTTCCATGTCCTGCGACTCTCGGCGGGTCGTCGCGTCCCCTTCGCGCTTTCGAGGCTCGCCGTCGCCGCATGCGTCGCGACGGCGTTTTGGGAGACCGCGCGCATTCACCCCTTCGCGATGTCCTATTACAACCCCCTGATCGGCGGACCTCGTGGAGCCCAGGCGGCCGGCATGGAGACGACTTATTTCTGGGATTCCGCCACTCAGGACGTTCTCGACTGGATGAACCAGAACCTCCCCCGAGAGGCGACGGTGCTGATCTTCCCGCCCCCCAACGTCCTGACCTTCGGCTGGGAACAGCGCTGGGGACGCTTGCGCCCGGATCTCAACGTCCTCAACCTTGAGGGCCGAGAGTTTGGCCCGAGGCTGGGCTTGATGCACGGCCGTCGCCCCTGCTACCTGATCTTCCAGAACCGCCAGGGGCTCTACCTGCCCCGCAACCGAGCCGCTTCCGACCTCTTCGCGCGACTGGCCGTTGCCCCCGCGTTGTATGAGCTAGCCCCGGCACGAGTCGACGGGGTGCGACTGCTGGCGATCTTCGACCGAGAGAACTTTCGGGCCGTCGAGGGCGAGGGGAATCGTTGAACCGGACAGAGTTCGTTCGGGGGTGGCACTGGGTTTGCTCGAAATCATTCCTCAGAGGGCTTCCGCCCCTGTCCTTTCACCCTGTCACATCCGAGGCATTTCCCGATGGCCAGCGAAAAGCATGACGTGAAGGTCGGCTCCGAGAATCGCGACCCGTTGACCGGCGAGGCGGGCGCTCACCCGGTCGGCACCGGCCTGGGAGCCGCCGGCGCCGGTGCTGCTGGCGCGGCGATCGGCATGGTGGCTGGTCCGGTCGGCGCGGCCGTGGGCGCGGTCGTTGGCGCGGTGGCCGGTGGGCTGGCGGGTAAGGGTGTCGCCGAGTCGATCGACCCGACCGTCGAGCACGCCCACTGGGAACAAGTTCACGCCACTCGCCCTTATTATGAGAAGGGCCATTCCTATGACGAATATCGCCCTGCCTACCAGTATGGAATCGATTCCCACGCCCGACACCAAGGACGCAGTTGGGACCAGGTCGAATCCGACCTCGGCCGCGACTGGGACAAGGCCAAGGCTCACTCCAAGTTGAACTGGGAAAAAGCCAAGGGAGCCACCCGCGACGCCTGGGACCGCGTCGCCAACCGCTGAGGCGAGTCACGCCCCGCGTGGCTCGACCTCGTGGCCCGGCCGGATGGGCAACCTCCGGCCGGGCCCGTTCGCGCGCCGGTCTGGCGATTGGTAGGATGAATGAACCCGGACTCCACGACCCACTCGTTCGCTGAAAGCTTTCCGCCCGTGACCGAGCCGACGAACCCTCTCGCCGTCGCCCACCCCACCGCCTCCGTCCCCTGGCCGACAAGCCCGCGGGATCGCTGGTTATCCACGAGATTTACCGAAGTCTCCAGGGGGAAAGCACTTACGCTGGCCTCCCCTGTGGCTTTGTACGCCTGAGTGCTTGCCACCTCCGTTGTGACTACTGCGACACCCCCCAGGCCTTCGGCAAGGGCGCGACTCTACCACTAGAGGACGTTGTCGCCAAAGCCCTAGCGCTGGGCGACCCGCTCGTGGAAATCACCGGGGGCGAGCCGTTGCTCCAGGAGGAGGTTTACCCCCTCATGACCCTCCTGGCCGACGCGGGCCGCATCGTCCTGCTTGAGACCAGCGGCGCCATCGACACAGGTCGGGTCGACCCCCGCGTTCGGATCATCCTCGATGTGAAGACCCCCGGCTCGGGCGAGGTCGACGCCAATCATGTTCCGAACCTTGATCGATTGCGGCCGACCGACGAACTCAAGTACGTCCTTTGCGACCGGCCCGACTTCGACTGGGCCGTCGCCCACATCCGCGAACACGCCCTCGCCGGCCGCTGCCCGATTCACTTCAGCGCGGTCTTCGGGCAACTAAGTCCGACCGACCTGGCCGCCTGGATTTTGACCACGGACTTGCCGATCCGTCTCCAGGTCCAACTGCACAAAATTCTCTGGGACCCGAAGGCCCAGGGAGTCTGAGCCTTCTCCGGCTCACGAGGGGAGTAGCGGCACGTCGAGGACCAGGTGCAGGACCAGCATCGAGAGCACCCACGCTCCCAGCAAGAGCAGGGTTTTTGACAGATTCCAGACCACTAAACGGAGGCCCTGACCCGTTGCCAGGGTCGCGACGCCGCTACGGGCGGCGATCAGCACGCCCATCACCAGCATGGCCGCGATCGGCGCGGCGGCCAGGACGAGCAGAATACGGTCGGCCGAGAACATGACTCAACCTCGCGACCCGGGGGTGTCGCCATTCATCAGGACCATTGCGTCGCCGGGTCTGACGGAACCACCGCCGCGACCCCTCCGCCCTCCAATATAGGTGCCGAACCAACGACGAGATCATCGAGCGGCGTGGAATTCCAGGTAAATAGGGCAATGCTTGCGGATCAATCGGGTTGTGCCGCCCGTCCCGGTCCGCCGGATCATCCCAGTCGTGTCAAGCGAATGGGGTTGAGAAATCTGGCGCGGTTCGAAATTTCCGGAATAATTCTCGGATTTCAATTTGCCCGACCCGCCACGGGCAGCGCAAAGAGACGTCGGGCATTGGCGGTCGTGGCGAGGGCGATGTCGTCGATGGGCAGTTCCAGGACCGCCGCCAGTCTCGCGGCCGTCAGGGCGACCCGGGCCGGCTCGTTGGTCTTGCCCCGGAACGGATGAGGGCTGAGGTAGGGACTGTCCGTCTCCACGAGGAGCCGGTCCAGCGGCACGGTCGCCGCGGCGGCCCGTAGGGGGTCGAGTTTGGGCGTCGGGAACGTCAACATGCCGGCCATCGAGATGTGGAGCCCCAGTTCGACGAATGCTCGGGCCTGCTCGACGTTGCCGGTAAAGGAGTGGAGCACGCCCCGGATCGGCCGGCCCCGGGCGTTGAGTAGCTCGACGATGTCGGCCTCGCACTCCCGGCAGTGGATGACCACCGGCAGGTCATGGGCCTCGGCCAGGTCCATGTGGAGGGTGAAGAACTCCTGCTGCTGGGAGAACGGCGTATGATCCCAGTAGCGGTCGAGCCCGGTCTCCCCCACGGCCACCACGCCCGGCGCGTCGACCAGGGCTGCGATTCTCTCCCAGTCCCCCGGCTTCGCCTCGGCGACGTGGTTGGGCTGGATTCCCACGGCGGCGTAGACCCCCGCGAAGGTTGTCGCCATCTTCGCCACGGTCTCGCTCGACTCAGCGGTCGTGCCGATCGCCACGACCTGCCCGACTCCCGCCGCTTTCGCCCTGGCCAGCACCGATGGGAGATCGTTGGCCAGGCGAGGGTCGTCCAGGTGGGCGTGGGTGTCGATCAGGGTCGGTGGTGGCATCCCACTAGTGTTTAGTGCCTTGACTAGAGTGTCAATGGCCTGTTACGCTTGAAGGTGGGGCCGTCGTCGATTCGCGAGACCGCGGGCGTCCGCTGGGCCAATGGGCTCGGCGTGAGATGCCCGCCACCGTCCACGACTCGACCGTCGGCCGCTGACCCTCGTGGAAGCCTTCCGCGACCGGGATCAGCGGACGCGCGACCGATGGCGCCCTGGCGGTGGACGGTCGGTCGAGGGGTTGAGATCTGGCGACAGCGGGACCGGGGGCGTGAGCCCGGCTCCGTGAGCCGCCGAGATCGTCCCCCCCGGCCAGTCGGGACGGCGTTCGACAACCCGGTCCCACCGCCCAACCGAGGCGGGGATCGCGCCGAACCCGCCTTGACCCGTGCCTCGACCGTCGGGCCCTCGCCCGATTGCCTCGGAGAAGTCGCATGAGCGTCGATTTGGTCCGCATCGTGGATTCCATCCATCGCGACAAGAACATCCCCAAGGAAATTCTGTTCGAGGGGATCGAGTCGGCGCTGGCCACCGCGGCCAAGAAGCACTTTCCCGACGCCGAGGAGATTCGCGTCGCCATCGACCAGGACAACGGCAAGATCAGCACCTTCGCCGATGACCTGGTGGTCGACCCGCCCGACTTCGGCCGCATCGCCGCCCAGACCGCCAAGCAGGTCATCATTCAGAAGATCCGCGAGGCCGAGCGGGACAGTCTTTACGAGGAGTTCGAGGACCAGAAGGGCGACCTGATCACCGGCACCGTCCAGCGATTCGAGGGGGGTGCCGTCACGGTCAATCTCGGCAAGACCGACGCCCTGCTGCCCCGCTCCGAGCAGATCCCCGGCGAGAGTCACCACCCCGCCGAGCGGGTCCGCGCCGTGATCCTCGACGTCCGCAAGGTTGGCCAGCGCGTCAAGATCATCCTCAGCCGGACCCATCCCGACTTCGTCCGGCGCCTCTTCGAGCTGGAAATCCCCGAAATCGCCGACCAGGTCATCGCCATCCGCGCCCTGGCTCGCGAGGCCGGCTATCGGTCCAAGGTTGCCGTCACCTCGATCGACTCCAAGGTCGACGCCGTTGGCGCCTGCGTTGGCGTGCGCGGCACCCGGATCAAGAACATCGTCGACGAGTTGGGCGGCGAGCGGATCGACATCGTCCGCTGGAATGAGTCGCTGCAAGTCCTGATTCCCAACGCCCTTCAGCCGGCCGAGATCGAGGAGGTGATGCTCTGCCAACTCCTGGGTCGGGCGATCGTCCTGGTCCGCGAGGATCAGCTCTCGCTGGCCATTGGGCGGCGGGGGCAGAACGTCCGCCTGGCCTCGAAACTCGTGGGCTGGGACATCGAGATCATGACCAGCGACGAGCTGGATGAGCTGATCGAGAAGGCCGTCGGCATGTTCACCAAGATCGAGGGGGTGGACGTCGAACTGGCCGAGAAACTCGTCGAACAGGGCATCCTCAGCTACGACGACCTATCGGTCATGGAGATCGCCGACCTTGTGGCGACCGTCGATGGCCTGACCGAGGAGTCGGCCGAGCGGATCACCTCCGAGGCCGAAACCCTGGCCGAGCAGCAGGTGGACGATCTCCCACGACGCAAGGGCGCCCGGTCACCGGCCCCAGTCGCCACCGCCGCCGTCGAGGCGCCCGCCGCCGAGGGGACCGAACCGGCCGCCGACGGCGAGGCCCCGGCTCCTCGCAACGCCCTGGACGACCTCTTCGCCAATGGCCAGGCCGAGACCGAGGACGTGGTCGAGACCACCAACTCGGCCACCGAGGACGAGTTGGCATCGTATGAAGGGGACGAAGACTCCGACCAGACCGACGTCCGCGACCTCGACCTGGCTTTCGAGGGGCTGGACGCCGATGGGCGGGAATTGACTCACGCCCCCAGCGACGCCGACCAGTCCGAGACCGAGCGGATCGTGACCGAGGCCGTGGAGTCCGGCCCCACCGATCAGGAGTTGGATGCCGAGGAGGCGGGCGAGGGGGACAACACCCCGCCATTGCCGACCGACGGCCCGTCGTCAACGGGTTCGGCCGAGGAGCCGGACCACTCGTCCGAGGATTCGCCGGGGACCTTGGGGCCCCGGCCATGAAGCCGCAGGGAGGCCACGCCCCAACCCAACCAGTTGAGAGCCGGGCATGAACCGACCATGAGGCCCCCGACCGGGCCACCCACGAGGGCCGACCGCGCCGTCGCCCCCCATCCCCCTCCTTGACGCGACACCCCCCCGGGGCCGTCCGTCTCGGGGGGAAACTGGGCTGGCACGACCGATCGGCGGAGTTCACAATACCGATCGGGCCGCCCCGACCTTTGTCGTCGGGGGTCGTGCCCCACCCTGGAGGAGTCGCCGTTGTCCACGCGTGTCCATGAGTTGGCCAAGGAACTGGGGTTGAAGAGTCCGGAGCTGATCGAGCGAATCCAGAAGTGGCAACTGGATGTCAAGGCCAGCGCCCTGGCGAGCCTCGACCCGGAGATGGTCGGGCGAATCCGAAACCTGATGACTGACGAGTCGTCCCCGAAACCGTCGAAGTCGAGCGCGGCGGCCAAGGCCCCGGCCCCCCCGACACCCAGCCCGAGCCCCGCTCCGACGCCAACAACGACCTCGACAACGGTTCCGCCCTCAACCGCCGCCCCGAAACCGACGCCTCCGTCGACCCCGAACGCGACGGCCCCTCCGGAGACTCCCGCCATCCGCTCGACCGTCAGCGCCCCCCGCGCCCCGTCGGCTCCGCCGGCCGACAAGGGCCCCGCCGCCGAGCCGCCCGCCAAGGCGCCGATGGAGCGGGCCGCCGTGTCGCCCACTCCGGCTCCGGCTCCCGTCGCCCCACGCCCAACGCCGACTCCACCCGCAGCGATGACGATGACGCCCGCGACCCCACCGCCGACGTCGGCCCCGCCTCGATCCGCGCCGTCGTCCGCCCCCAGCGCCCCCGCCGCCGCCTCTCCTGGAATGGGAGGAATGTCTCCCCGCCCGGCGGGCCCCTCGGCGCCGGCCGCATCGGGGCACGCGTCCGGACCCCTCGCGGCGCAATCGCGATCGGGTGGGTTGGCCCATCCCCCGGCGCGTGGCGGCCCCCTCTCGGGTCACACCCCCCACCGTGCCCCCGGCAGCCCGGGCACTGCCGGTCCGCGGCCTGGTGGCTCGGGCCCGGTCCCTCAGGGGGAACTCCGCCCGCGTCCCAGCGCCCAGGCGCCTTTGCGTCCCAGCGACTACATCTCCCCTAGCGGCGTCCGTTCCTCGGGCACGGCTTCCGGTCGGCCAGGCCCTGGCGGGCCGCAGTCGCCCGGCGGCGAGGGGAGCCGTCGCGACGCGATCTCCCCGCCCGGCCGACGGCCGCTTCCCCAGGTTTCGTCCCCCGGCGGCGGCCCGCCGATCCAGCGGCGCACCGAAGGATTCCGACCTGGAGGCTCCGGCGCTAGCCAGCCGGTGACTCCAACCCAGCGACCCGAGAAGCGGTACACGCCCGAAGAGTTGCGGGCGATGATGCAGGCCGGCACCCTGGGGACCTCACCCCCCGGCGCCGCGGCCCGTACGGGCGGGATGCCGCCTCGCCCCGGTGGGATGCCTCCCCGTCCTGGAGGGATGCCGCCCCGTCCTGGGAGCGGGATGCCGCCTCGTCCCGGGATGCCGCCCCGGCCGGGCATGCCCCCGGGTCCGTCCCAGCAAGGTCCGCCCACCGGAGCCCCGCCTCGCGCTGATGAGGATGACCGCAAGGGCGGCGGCCCGCCGCGACCCGGAGGCGCTGGGGTCGCCGACCGCGCCGGTCGCAGGGCTGGCCGCACGGCCCGAGCCAAGGATCGCGTCGCCGTCGGCGGTGTTCAGCCCGCCTCGGCCCTGATGAATGTCGAGGACGACTCCCGGGGCCGGCGCTCCCGGGGCGGTGGTCGCGGCAAGAAGGGTGGCCGAGGCCAGCAGGCCGCCGTCGTTCGCAAGACTCACGCGGAGATCGAGCCCCCGATCACGATGCGCAGCCTCTCCGAGGCCATCGGGGTCAAGGGCAACGAGATGATCCGCAAGTTGATGAACACGACCGGGCAACTCTTTTCCATCAACACCAACCTCGACGACGACCTGGCGCTGGAGCTGGCCCTGGAGTTCGGCGTCGAGCTGAAGATCGTCTACGAGCGCACCGCCGAAGACGAGATGCTGGAGTCGATGGAGCAGGAGGAGGCCGAGCCCGAGAACCTGTCCCTCCGCCCGCCGATCATCACCATCCTGGGCCACGTCGACCACGGCAAGACGTCACTACTGGACAAGATCCGCAAGGCCAACGTCGTTGCCTCCGAGAGCGGCGGCATCACCCAGCACATCGGCGCCTATCAGGTCGAGCACGAGGGCAAGAAGATCGCCTTCGTCGACACCCCCGGCCACGAGGCGTTCACGGCGATGAGGGCCCGCGGGGCCAACGTCACCGACATCGTCGTTCTGGTCGTCGCCGCCGACGACGGCGTCATGCCCCAGACGCAGGAAGCGATCGCCCACGCCAAGGCCGCCGAGGTCCCCGTGGTCGTCGCCCTGAACAAGACCGACCTGCCTAACATCAACTACAACAAGATCTTCGGCGAACTGTCCCAGCAAGGTCTGGTTCCCGAGGAATACGGTGGCGACACCCCGGTCATCAAGACCTCGGCCCTGACGGGCGAGGGAATTGCCGACCTGCTGGAAACCCTCGGGATCGTCGCCGAGTTGCACGAGTTGAAGGCCAACCCCAACCGCCCGGCCACCGGCACCTGCCTGGAGGCGTCGCTCTCCGAAGGCCGAGGCGTGGTCGCCACGGTGATCGTCCAGGACGGCACCTTGAGGGTTGGCGACGTGATGGTCTGCGGGTCCGCTTACGGCCGCGTCCGCGCCATGTTCGACGACCGAGGTCAACCCGTGACCGAGGCGGGGCCGTCCACTCCGGTGGAGGTCTCGGGGCTTGAGTCGGTCCCCACCGCTGGCGAGAAGTTCGCCATCCTCGACGACATCGGTCGGGCCCGGGAGATCGCCGACACCCGCAAGGGCCGCACCCGGGACGCAGGCCTCGTTGTCCGCCCAACCATCACGCTGGAAAACCTTTACAGCAAGATGGCCGAGCAGAAGGTCAAGACCCTCAACCTGATCCTCAAGGCCGACGTTCAGGGTTCCCTGGAGGCTTTAGCCAAGGAACTGGAGAAGCTGGAGAACCCCGAGGTTCCCATCCGCGTCCTGCTCAAGGGCGTCGGGGGGATCAGTGAGAGCGACATCATCCTGGCCGACGCCAGCCAGGCGATCGTTGTCGGGTTCCGCGTCGCCCCCGAGGATCGCGCCATTTCCCTGGCCGATGAGAAGGGGATTGACATCCGTCGGTACGACATCATCTACCAGGTCACCGACGAGGTGAAGAAGGCCGTCGAAGGGATGCTGATCCCCGAGATCAAGGAGGTTCACCTGGGTCGCGCCCAGGTACGTACCATCTTCAAGATCTCCAAGGTCGGCACAGTGGCCGGTTGCTTCGTGACTCAGGGGACGATCGAGCGCGGGTCCAAGGCCCGGATCATCCGCGAGGGTCGCGAGATCTACAAGGGAGCCGTCGACGCCCTGAAACGGTTCAAGGACGATGCCAAGGAGGTTCGCGAAGGGTTCGAATGCGGCGTCAAGGTCTCCAACTTCGACGACCTGAAGGTCGACGACACCATTGAGGCCTACCGCGTCGACGTGATCCGCCGCACCCTCTGAGTAAGTGATCCCCGCCCGAGAGTTCCACGGCCCGCCCGCCCGCCGACCGCCCGCATCCCCGGGCCTCGGCTGGCGGGCCGGCCCGGAGACCTGACGACCCATGCCCTCGCATCGCGTTCAGCGCGTGGCCGAGGCGATCCGCGAGGTCGTCTCCGCGGCCGTCCTTTTCGACGTCGCCGACCCCCGTGTCCGCTCCGTCACGGTCCTGAACGTCGAGGTTTCCGGCGACCTGCGCAATGCCACGATCAACGTGTCGGTCATGGGAACCGAACCCGAACAGACCCTGTCCTTGCGAGGCCTGCGACACGCCACCAGTTTCCTGAGGTCCAAGGTCGCCAAGCGTCTTCAGATGCGTCACACCCCGGAACTCGTCTTCAAGCTGGACGACAGCGTTAAGAAGTCGATCGCCATCTCCCAGCTCATCGATGAGGCCCTCGCCAGCGACCGCCAGGGCAAGGAAGAGCCCCCAACCTTGCCAGCCGCCGCCGACGCCGATCCCGCTCCGGATCACGCTGAGGACTCTGAGGACGACGAAGGCGACGAGGACTTTGAGGACGACGAGGACGAGGACCGGAAGTCGTTGCCGATCGACATCCGGGATTGATTGGTCGCCAGCCCCAACGTCGCCGGCCTTTCGTCAACCAGCGTCAACACCTCCTGATTGGGCATCTTAGCAGTGGGCGAATCCTCTTCGGTCCGGGATCACCCCGCCTGTCCTCGACTCTCGAACTCGACCGCCCTGACCTGATCCGACCCGAACCGAACCGAACCGCCGCCGGGGCCGTCCCCGAGAGATCCACGCCAAGACACTCCAGCGAGACGCGACGCTCATGGCCGCATCCAGTAAGGCTCAGTTCCTGAGCGAAGTTCACGCCGTTTTGAAGAAGCGCTACACGCTGGAGCCCAGCCCCGAACGCCTACCGATTTTGGAGGCGGTCGTTTACGGGATCTGCCACGAAGGAGTCACCCGCGAGCAGGCCAACCAGGCCCTTTCACGGTTCAAGGATGACTTCTTCGACTGGAACGAGGTGCGTGTCAGCTCGATCGAGGAGATCCAGGACGCCCTGTCCGGCTTGCCCGAGGCGGAATCTCGGGCCTATCGGGTCCGGCGGTTCCTCCGCCAAATGTTCGAGAAAACTTATGGGTTCACGCTGGAGGCCCTGACCAAAAAGCCGCAAAAGGAGGCGAGCAAATCCCTTGAGGAGTATGAGGCCCTCTCCTCCGACTACGTCATGGCCACGGTGGTCCTCGAAGGGCTGGGCGGGCACGCGATCCCGGTGGACGGGCCGACCCTGCGTGGGCTGACCCGACTGGGGGTCGCCGAGGAGCAATCGACGACCGAGGACGTCCGCTCGTCCCTGGAACGCGCCGTGCCCAAGAATCGCGGGCATGAGTTCGCCGACCTGATGGAAGAATTGACGCACGATACCTGCATTGCCGGGCCGCCCGACTGCCCGCGCTGCGACTTGCGCAAGATGTGTCCCACCGGTCTGACCCGCCTGGTCGACCTCCGACACACCGCCAAGTCGTCTCCGGCTCACTCGGCCCCCGCCTCGGCCTCGGCCCCCGCGACGCCGAACAAGGCCGCTTCCAGTCGGGGCAAGATCCAGGCCCCGCCGACTCCTCCTCCGCCCCCGGAGACCAAGGCGTCGAAACCTCCCGTCCCGCCGCCGACGACCCGCCCCAAGCCTCCCCGGCCGAAGTGACCAGGTCGTCCCGTCCTGGACTTTCGAGGCGGTCCGTCTACAACAACCCGCGCGAGCAACCGACGCACTCTAGCCCGCTTCACCGGGAACCCGCGTCCGTCCGCCTTTGCGCGCCGCCACCGCACCTTCAGGGAGATTGTTCATGCGCAAACCGCTCGTCGTACTGGCATTGCTGCTGTTCGCCTCGACCGCCTCGGCCGCCGACAATCTGGTCCAGGCCATCGCCGCCTCGCCCAAGCACCAGACCCTTTACGCGGCCATCAAGGCCGCCGACCTCGCCGATGCCCTGAAGGCCGAGGGGCCCTTCACCGTCCTGGCTCCCACCGACGACGCCTTCGCCAAGCTGCCCAAGGGCACCCTTGAGGACCTGCTGAAGTCCGAGAACAAGCCCAAGCTCGTGGCCATCCTGAAGTACCACGTCGTGCCCGACACCAAGGCGATGGCCGCTGACGTGATCAAGCTCGACGGGAAGAGCATCGAGACCCTGCAAGGCAAGTCAATCCCGGTGCGGGTTGACGGCTCGAAGGTGTACCTGGGCAAGGCCCTGGTGACCAAGACCGACCTGGCGGCTTCCAACGGCGTGATTCACGTCATCGACACCGTGCTATTGCCGCCCGAGGATTGATTCGGCCGTCTCGAACTCACGGACCCCTGACCCAGCGGCCGGTCCGCCTGCCTCGTGAACCCTTGGCAGGCGCCGGCCGCGACGTTACGATGGGAAATCCGCCGCGACGAGCGGTCGAGTCGCGGCGTGGTTCAGGAGATGTCAACCAATGATCGCCGCAATTCTGCCGCTGGTCCTGCTCCTGAACCCCGGTCCCGACGACTCTCCGGCCCCGCCCGTGACGTCGTTCCGACCTGGAACCACCGCCCTGGTGATTCCCGGGGATGACCCGATCGAGCCGCTTGTCCCGTTCCACCCTCGCACCGGCGAGGAGCAGACCGCCCTCGACATCCTGGACGAGTACGTCGCCGCTCGGGCGCTGGAAGGCCCCGCCGAGCGCCGGCCCAATGAGGCGATCAAGCTGCTGGAGAAGGCCCTCAAGCGCGACCCCGAGTCGCCCGCCATTCTGCACCGCCTCTGCCGACTCAGTTTCGGCCTGATGCGGATCAAGGAAGGGGTCGACTACGGCCGGCGTGCCTTGAAGGTCCAGCCCGACGACACCAACGTCCTCGCCCTTCTGCTGGAACACTACCAGTTCCGCCGCGACCTCGCCGGCGCCGAGGGCTTGCTCAACGCCCTGCTCGCCGATGCCAACCTCGACAAGGGGTCGGCCACCGCCTTGCTCGCCCAGAAATCACTGGGCGATCTTTACGCGACCCGTCGCCCGGCCCAAATCGACAAATCGGCCGACGCCTACGCCCGGGTTCTGGAGGGTCTGGACGCCCGCGCCGCCAGCAAGTTCTCGCCGGCCGACCAGAAGCGGATTCTCGGCGAGGAGGCTCAGTCTTATGAACGGTTCGGCGACGTGTTCTTCGTTGCCCGCCGCTACGACCTGGCCGTCCGCGCCTATCGACGGGGTCTGGCCTATGAGCCCGATAACGCCGACCTGCCCCGAAAGCTCGCCCAGGCCCTGATTCGCGGCAATCAGGCGGGCGAGGCCCTTGCCCTTCTGGAAGACACGATCCGGCAGTCCAAACCCGACGGGGCCGAGGTTTACGAACTGGTCGCCCAGGCTCTGACCGCTCTGAAGCGTGACGCCGAGGTGCTCCCCCGCCTGGAACGGGCGGCCAAGGGCGACCTCAAGAACGTGGCGCTCCAGACAGCCCTGGCCGACCGCCTCAAGGCCGCCGGCCGCCCGGGCGAGGCCAAGGCAATCCTCGACGCCCTGATCGGCGGTCAGCCCGACGCGCAGGGCTTTGCCGCCCAGGCCGAGCCGCTCCGCAAGGAGCACAAGAACGCCGAACTCTTGAAGCTGATGGAGCAGAGCCTTACCAACGCACCGCCGCAGCCCGACGGTCAGGGTGGCGCCCCGCCCTCGCTCCAGCCGCTGATCAAGTCAATTGCCCTGGATCCCCCTTACGCCGAGGAGGTGATCAACCAGGGCCTCAAGATGCTGGAGACCGAACCCCCGAGCCTGGGCGTCGTGGGTCGCCGGATTTTGGCCAATCTTGCGATCGAGGCCAACCGCAAGGACAAGATCGTCGAGATCGCCCGCGCGGCCCTCAAGCAGGACCCAACGGCCGAGGCCGCGATGTTCTTCTTCGAGGCCCTCGACCAGGACGGCAAGTACGCCGAGGCGGCCGACGCCCTCGAAGCGTTCCACGAGAAATTCCCCGATCGCCGAACCCCCGAGACCCTGAGCAACCTGGCCAAGGAACGCATCCGCGCTGGCCAGGCCGAGAAGGCGGTCATCGTCCTGGAACAGCTTCTGGAACGCTTCCCCGAGTTGCGAGGGCGCGACGAAAGCCTGTTACTGGGTCAGGCTCTGCTGCAAGCCGGCCGCCTCGACGACGCCTTGAAAGCCACCCGCGAGGTTCTCGATTCCAACCCTGAGAGCCTCTATGCCCTGAATCTCGCCGGGATTCTGCTGGGTCGCCTTAACCGCAACGACGAGGCGATCGCCCACTACAAGGCGATGCTCGACCGCTTTGCCAACAATCCGCAGTTGACCAGGATGGCCCACCTCGGCCTGTCCAACATCTACGTCAATCAGAACGAACTGGACAAGGGCGAGGCCGAACTTGAGGCTTTGCTGGTCCAGGACCCCGACGACGCCGGCATCAATAATGATTTGGGCTATCTCTACGCCGACCGAGGCAAGGTTCTGGAAAAGGCCGAGGCGATGGTCCGAAAGGCCGTCGAGTTAGAGCCGGAAAACCCCGCCTACCTCGATAGTCTCGCCTGGGTCCTCTTCAAGCGAGGCAAGGCCCGAGAGGCCGTGGAGCCGATGGAGAAGGCCGCAAGCACGAACTTCACCGACGCCACGATCTACGATCACATGGGCGACATTTACTTCCACCTTCAGGAACTGGCGAAGGCCCGGGCGTCCTGGCAAAAGGCCGAGGAGTTGGCTAACAAGTCCACGCCACCGGATAAACGCCTGCCGGAGATTCGCAAGAAGTTGGAAGAGTTGGGCAAGTCCAACCCAGCTCCCAAGGCCGCCACAGGCGAGAATCCCTGACCTTTCCTAGACCCCCCAAAAAACCCCGGGACGCCCCGTCCCGCCCTGTCCTCGCCTCCTTGGCGGGTTTCGAGGCGAAGCCGTTGGTCCCGGGCTCGGAGCGACCGAGCTTATGGCAGGCCATTCCCACTCGGCCAATATCGCGCACCGCAAGGGCACGGTTGACGCCAAGCGCGGCAAGCTCTTTAGCAAGCTCTGCCGGGCCATCTTCGTTGCCGCCCGCAACGGCGGTGGCGACCCCGACATGAATCTTCGCCTGCGCTACGCCATCGACAAGGCCCGTTCCTATAGCTGTCCCAAGGACAACATCGAACGCTCGATCAAAAAGGCCACCGGCGAGCTTGGAGCCGAGAACTACGAAGAGATCCTTTACGAAGGTTACGGACCCGGCGGCGTCGCCGTGATGTGCGCTGCGCTGACCGACAACCGTAACCGCACTGCTGGCGAATTACGCAAGGCGTTCGAGGTCTGCGGCGGCAACCTCGGCGCCACGGGTTGCGTCGGCTATCTGTTCGAGTACAAGGGGGTGTTTCTGGTCGACGCCAAGACCGCCGCCGAGGACGAGTTGATGGACCAGGCTCTCGAAGCCGGCGCCGATGATCTGAAGCTGGTCGATGAGTATTTCGAAATCACCTGTGACCCCAAGTCGTTCGACGCCGTCCGCAAAGGGCTGGAAGACGCCAAGGTCGCCACCGAGTCGGCCGAGACCCTCTACCTCCCGACCACGCAGGTCGACCTCGACGGCGACAACGCCAAGAGGATGCTCAGGCTTCTCGACATCCTCGAAGAGAACGAGGACGTCCAGTCGGTCTATTCCAATGAGAACCTCCCCGAAGCCGCGATGGCCTGACACTTCCCGGCCTCCTTCCCAACCGACCGCTTCCACGACCGCCGAGACCCGCGATGCCGACGACTTTCGCCAAGGCCGAGCGCCTTCAAAAGCTCCCCCCGTACCTTTTCGCCGAGATTGACCGCAAGAAGAAGGCCGCCATCGCCGCCGGTCGCGATGTGATCAACCTCGGCGTGGGCGACCCCGACCGCCCCACACCCCGGCCGATCATTGAGAGCCTCCAGAAGAACGCCGAGGTCCCGGC
Organism: Isosphaeraceae bacterium; assembly: GCA_965201075.1. Classification (GTDB taxonomy): domain Bacteria; phylum Planctomycetota; class Planctomycetia; order Isosphaerales; family Isosphaeraceae; genus CBDAVP01. Next base: position 68,427 of record CBDAVP010000011.1, read on the forward strand.
CTTCCACCAATATGCCCTGGATCAAGGGGCTCCCGAGCTTCGCCAGTCGATCGCCGCGTTCTTCGCCAAGCGCTACGGCGTCACCCTCGACCCCAACTCCGAGATCCTCCCGCTGATCGGCTCCAAGGAGGGGATCGCCCACTTCCCTTTGGCCGTTTTGAATCCGGGAGACGTCAGCCTCGTCCCCGACCCCTGCTACCCGGTTTATCGCAGCAGCAGCCAGTTCGCCGGCGCCGAGCCCCACATGATGCCATTGGTCCCGGGCGACCACTTCCGCCCCGACCTCGACGCCATTCCCGCCGACGTCCTGCGACGTGCCCGGTTGATGTTCCTGAACTACCCCAACAACCCCACCGCCGGCACCGCCGACCTGGCATTTTTCGAGCGAGTGCTCGACCTCGCCCGCGGCAACAACTTCGTCGTGGCCCAGGATGCGGCCTACAACGAGATGTACTTTGACCAGCCGGCCCCCAGCATTCTCCAACTCCCCGGGGCAAAGGACGTGGCGGTCGAGTTCCACAGTCTTTCCAAGACCTTCAACATGACCGGCTGGCGGGTCGGCTTCGCCGTGGGCGGCGCCCCGATGATCGCGGCGCTAGGCCAGGTCAAGGCGAACACCGACTCGGGCATCTTCACCTCGATCCAGTTCGCCGCCAAAACCGCCCTGGACGGCTACGACACCATCACCCCGCCGATCCGCGACCTCTACCAGCAGCGTCGCGACGCCTTCGTCGACAGCATGAAGAAACTCGGCTGGGACGTGCCGACCCCCCAGGCCACCTTTTACGTCTGGATTCCCTGCCCCAAGGGTCTGTCGTCAATCGAAACCTGTGCCCGGTTGCTGGATGAAGCCGACGTGGTGACAACTCCCGGCCTGGGCTTCGGCCAGACCGCGGATGGTTACTTCCGCGTCGCCTTGACGGTCGAGACCCCCCGCCTCCTCGAAGCCGTTGACCGCATCGGCAAGCTCAAATTCTGAAGCGAAGACCCGGCCGGGGCCGATCATGGGCACCCTCGCGTGGATCGGTCTCGGCAGCAACCTCGGCGACCGCAAGGCGACTCTCGATGAGGCGGTTGCCGCGCTAATCGAGTCGCCGAGCGTGGTGGTTGAGGCCGTTAGCACATATCGACAGACGAAACCCATTGGCGGTCCCGAGGGGCAGGGGCTATTTCTCAACGCCGCGGCCAGGGTCCGCACGACCCTTGGACCCCGAGCGTTGCTCTCACGCCTCCACCAGGTCGAGCACCAGGCCGGCCGCGTCCGAGACGTTCGCTGGGGGGCGCGGACCCTCGATCTCGACCTCTTGCTTTACGGTTGCAAGTACCTCAACGAACCGGACCTGAAACTTCCACATCCCCGTCTAGGTTTGCGACGATTCGTCCTGGAACCGCTGGCCGAAATCGCCCCCACGATCGTCGATGTCGTCTCCAAGCAAACGGTCGCCGGGCTCCTCGCCAACCTCGATCGCCGGCCCAGATACGTCACGCTTCACGGGGGGTCCGATGCGCTGAGGGACGCCGTTTGTCGGGAGATCGCATCGGGTCTGTTGGCCACTACCGTCGAATCGCCGGTCTCTAGCAACTCTCATGACCTGCTCGCCGCGAGGATCGCGGTCCTCGACGCGAGAACCTGGGAGGCAACGCCCCCTGCCGACCGCTGGCTGGTTTCGGATTTCTGCCTGGCCAAGACCGCCATCTCCCCTTGGCCTCGTGGGGAACCTGAGCCGGGTCGGTTGCGGGAAGTCTTCGACCGATACCACGAACTCCAAGCTCGGCGTTGCCGAGCCATCCACCCGACCTTCGGCATCTGGCTGGTCGGCGACGCCCGCCCAAGCGCCACCGGCTTCGCCTGGCTCCGGCCCGATTCCTTCGAGCTTTCCACGATCGTCGCCGAAGCCCTCACCACGTGCCAGGGGATCGAGTAACGCTGACGAGGCCGAGATTGTCTGGCCCCCCGGACTGCCTTATGATTCAGTCGACACACTCGCGAGGCAACGAGCCAGAAGGTCGAGCGGATGGCCAAGTCGAAGGGGACGCCCAAAAAAGACGAGCCGGCCGAAACCATCGTGGCCCGCAACCGCCGCGCCCGGTTCGAGTTCGAGCTTCTGGAAAGGGTCGAGGCGGGTATCGTCCTGACTGGGACCGAGGTCAAAAGCCTCCGCAACGGCAAGGCCAGCCTTGAAGAGGCGTACGCCGGTATCGACCGCGACGAGGTTTGGCTCTATGGATGCGATATCCCCGAGTATCTCCAGGCCAACCGTATGAATCACAAGCCCAAGCGCCCTCGCAAGTTGCTGCTCCACCGCAAGGAAATTGACAAGTTCCTGGCCAAGGCGTCCGAACGGGGAATGACCCTGGTCCCCCTCAGAATCTACTTCAAGAACGGCATGGCCAAGGTTGAGATCAGCGTCGCCCGCGGCAAGAAGCTGCACGACAAGCGTGAGACGATGAAGCAGCAGGACGCCAAGCGGGACATGGACCGAGCCATCCGCCAGCGTTAGCCGATCCTCCCTCATCGGCGCTTGACCGATGCCGCGGCGTGGTCGATAATGCAATCGTCGGGAGAGTGATCTTCCGACCCTAATCCAGGGGGCGAATTAGGATCGACCGGATTGCCGAGGTGTCGTGTGGCGTGCCGAGGTTGGTCAGCGGGCCTCGTAAAAAGCCGACTAAATTTTATCTGCCGAGAGGACTCCCTCTCTCCGTCTCGCTGCCTAACAGCAGCCTAGATGGATGCCGCGGCGTAGCCTTTGCCTGAGAGTCTCGCCCGGTATCGCCAATTCAGGATCGCCCGGTCCTAACCGCCCGTTGCGGACAGGGTTAAACTCATGATGGGCTAAGCTAAAAGGGATCTCGCCGGTCCGAGCCCCTAGGCCGACAATTAAATGACCGGCTACGCACGTAGAGGCCTTCATCGAAGGATCTCGGGACGCGGGTGCAAGTCCCGCCGCCTCCACTCAAAGCCCACTTGGGAGAAATCCCAAGTGGGCTTTGTCGTGGGTTTTTTGCCGAAAACTTTAGAGCGCGGACCATCGCATCCGGTTTTGGGTTTTTCTAGGTTGTCCAACTTCTGGGATCAAGTTCAGACGAACATCTGCCCCATGCATCCACTTCTTCCCAGCCTCGCGGTCCTGTGTAGAACCTTTCCGCGATCGCTTTCCTTTCAGCGTCTTCACCACATTCCATCCCTGATCGCCGGGTGACTGGTTTGCCAGGGTCCGCGCACCATTCGCATCGTCGTGGCGAGCGGGCGGGAATGAATGTCCGCTGAAGAGGGGGTGGCGGACGATGGATCAGGCCGGGTGATCGTGAGTGGAAGTGGCGACGGTGATGGTGGATGATGACCGGAGAGAATCTCGTGGGTCCATCCCACTCGGAAGAGGTGGAGGAGCGGGCCGATGGCCAGGAAGAAGCAAATTCGGGCGAGGCCCCCACGGTCCCGGCGACGGCGCGCCCCGCTCATGATGCGGTCGTGGCTCTGACCGACGCCATCTGCCGGGAGCGCCTGAACGGGGAGTACGAGGCCCTCTGCCGGAATCGAGCCGGGGCACTGGCCCGCAAACGACCGTCCCCCTTGCTGGGCGGCAAGCCTGCGACCTGGGCCTGCGGGATCGTTCGCACCATTGGCTGGGTCAATTACCTGGATGACCGCAGCCACAAGCCCCACATGAAGCTGACGGCCATCGACAAGGCATTTGGGGTTGCCAAGAGCACCGGCCAGGGCAGGTCGAAGGCGATCCGCACCCTACTGAAAATCCGCACCTTCGACCCGCAATGAACTTTGCCCAGCCGGATGGAGGAGAACCCGATGGCCTGGATGATCGAGATCCACGGCTTCATCGTGGACGCCCGGCATCTGAAGCGGGAGTTTCAGGAGGAGGCATTGCGGAAGGGGTTGATCCCGTACATCCCCGCCGACCGGGCGGGCGAATCGGTCGAGGATTGAACCATGGCTCGCAGGGACAAGGAATCGGTCGTCCCGCGCTTCAAGGTTGGGGACAAGGTCCGGGTCAAGCCGGGCGTGAGCGACCCGGACTTCCCCGACATGCCCCTGGGCGGCTGGTCGGGGACCGTCTCCGAGGTCATCCAGCGGGAGGGCGAGATCCACTGCGTCTTCAAGCTGGACGAGCGGACCCTGGCGAGCCTCCACCCGATCTACCAACAACGCTGCGAGATCGACGGGCTGGATTACGAGGTCATGGGGCTCGGCGAGGAGGACTTCGAGCCGGATGACGGCGTGCCCGCGTCCGTCGAGTCGCCCACGGCCATCGTCCCCCGCCCGCTGGCGATGGACGATCAGGACGATCGGGTCCGCATGGCCTTCAGGCTGACCCACGACGATTTCCTGCCCGAAGTGAACGAGGAGAATCAGCACGAGTACGCCCGCTACCTGTTCGCCCACCTGAACTTTCCGTTCCGGGCGGAGTACCGACCGGGACGCGGGCGATCGTCCAACAAACCCGTCCGGCTGACCGTCACCGGCCTTTATGATCTCGACCAGTACGAGGTCGAGGAGCGCTACGGGCTGATCGGCGTGGGCAAGGAGCCGGGCGGGCCGGTCGAGTTCCCCCTGGCCGAGATCCAGGGCATTGAGGGCGAATTTAACCGCCGTCTGATCGAGGACTATGCCTACTGGCTGGCGAACTCCTGACGAGGGGCACCCGTTCCTCGCCTGCCGAGAAAGCGAACAACCGATGCGACGGCGGCGGCGACACCAGCCGGAGCGCGTGGCCAGGCCCGAGGCACGAACGCTCTCCGACGAGGAGAAGGAGAACCAACTGGCGGCGATGTCCCAGGAGATCGCCGCCTCGCCGGTGCTGACGGGCCCCGGACTCCAAGCTCGGTCACGGCGGGGCCGGTTCTATCTCGAGCGCCCGCTCGGCGACGGGGAAACCACCGGGGTCGAGACGTGGGGCCGGATCACGCCGCTGGCCGACTCGGCGGACCTGCTGCTGGAGCAGGAACGTCGCAAGGGGAACTGGTCCCTGATCGACAAGGGATCGGCCCGAAAACTCATCCAGGCCATCGCCGCCGATGCCAACGGGACGTTCCACGGCCTCGGATCGCTTGATAAGGCGTTGCAACGGGCAAACAAGGGTCTGGAGCAACTCCCGGTGAGGCCAGAAGGGAAGACCCAGTTCCTCGACTTCGAGACGGGCGAGGAGTGCTCCCCCCAGGAGGCACTGTTCCATCATTTCGGCTTGCCGCTCCACGTCCTCGTCGAGCCCTCGGAATGGTATTCGTATCACCGCGAGCCGATAATCGTCGAGGGCAGCGAGGACCGGAGCCGGGTGATCGTCCGATTCGGGGCGATGAGTCTGTCGAGGGAAAGTTTCGGCGGGACGTGTCTCTATGCCTTCCGAGACGGGCGTTGGGGAGCGTACCGGATCAAGCCCAGCGAGAATCGGGACATCGCCGCCGCCGAGGCGTGGCTCGCGAAGCGGAAGTGGCGGCAATGGGGGTCATGAACGACTTCATGGGACCGGGATGACTCGGGAGGGACTCGTGGCGAAAAAGAAGGGCGAGAAGAAAGAGACCAAATCCGAATTCCTCCGCAAGGTCCTGGGCAGGAATTCGAACCTCGATTACCGGCAGGTCAATCAGCGGTGGGCCAAGGCGGGGTATCCCGGAGAGATCAGCAACCCGTTGTACTACAAGGTCCGGGCCGAGTTGGGGATCAAGACGGAGTGGATCTGGGTCAAAAAGTCCGAGCCGGAAGCGAGGCCCTCGCCGGCCACGGCCGCTGGCGAGGTCTACCAGTTCAAAATCACGCTCATGGACACAGATCCCCCGATCTGGCGGCGCATCCAGGTGGGCGACTGCACCCTCGACAAGCTCCACGAGCATATCCAGACTGCGATGGGCTGGACCAACTCTCACATGCACCAGTTCAGGATTGACGAGACGCTCCTTGGCGATCCCAGGCTCTTGGAGGAGACCTTCGAGGAACTGCAGTACAAGGATTCGACCACGACGAGGCTGAGCGATCTCTTACCCGAGGTCGGCCGGCGGTCTCGGTTCGAGTACGAGTACGACTTCGGCGACGGCTGGCAGCACGAAATCCTCTTCGAGGGCCGTCCGGGGGCCGAGTCGGGGAAGCGGTACCCGATCTGTCTGGAGGGAGCACGGGCCTGCCCGCCGGAGGACGTGGGCGGTGTCTGGGGATATGTGGACTTCCTCGAAGCCTTCAATGACCCCAAGAACAAGCAACATCGGGAGATGCGGAGGTGGATCGGCCGGAAGTTCGACCCCGAGGCGTTCAACCCGGCGGTTGCGACCAGGAGGATGAAGGGCGGCCTACCGGACTGGAGGGCGATGCGGTGAAGTTCGCCGAGATTTCCACCGAGATCCGCACGTCTGGATACGGCCCCGGACGGGGTCCGGGAAACCGAATCGGAGGGACGTATCCATGAAGCCCTGCCCCGGCGACATTCGCCACAAGGTGCTGATCACCGGCGAGGAATTGCGGGAGCTGCAACGGCACTGCGCCTCGCTCGCCGAGGCGTTCGGGCTCGACCGCAAGATCGAGGCGTATAAGGGCACCCGGCCGATCACCTTGTACCGCTGGGATCTGGAGTGCCTGGTGGACATGATCGAGTGCGAACTCGACAATCCGAGGGAATACCCCAACAGGGCCGCCCCCGGGTTTCTGGCCCTGAGACGCCTCGGGCAGCGCCTCGGTAAAGAGTATGATGGTCACTACGGCGACGAATGAGACGCTCCCAAGAGCCAATCCGTCCGGCGATGACGCGCCCCTGGACCTCGAAGGCATGGCCCAGCGGGAAGCAGTCGTTGGGCGGATCGCACCGCAAGCCGTAACGAAATTCCACGAAGACGCCGAGGAAGATATCGGCGGACAGATCGAGTGGATCCATGCATTGAAGAAAGTCCGGGATCTCTGATAGACTCCTGGACACCGTCAATCCGGGTCGGGGGTCACGAGGGTGGGTGGGCGCTTCCTCCGCGGCCCGTTGCACGAGTGAGCGTCTGGGATATCGAGAGCTCGTCCGGTCTCCCACGCCGTTCCTTAGGATCAAGGTCGCCCCGAACGATGGACAACGTCCCTTCGCTCGTCCATCCGGCGGGGATCGTGGGCCACAGCGAATAAGTCAGGGCCCTTCGATCAGTAACGACCGTATGAGCTTCTTACCACGCCTGGTTAAGGTTGAAGTCTCGTCAGGAGCTCAAGTAGGTTCGCGCGTCGAGAACCTCGGTCAAGTGCCGGCGGCGGGAGTCGAACCCGCACGAGGGTTACCCCTCGAAGGATTTTAAGTCGTTCTTGAATCCTTGCCGAAAGCCCTATCCGTCAATGACTTGCATCCATAAACGATTGCCGTACCGGATTTCAGTACCGGATTCGCCCCCATTACTTGGGGGTTTGCGATGGGTCGTCAAGCAAGTGTGCGGTCGAAAAACGGGCATTGGATGAGCGAGGCGGGGGGCGAGGCTCGGTACTTCGGGCGGGTCGATTGCGTATCCAGGAACGAGGCGTTGTCGCGGTTGTATGCGGCACTCGCTGGGGATGAGGGACACGCGGATAGGGGAGGGGGAGTCTTCGACTCCGGGGCTTCGCCTTCGGTGACGATGACGAGATCGACGAGCCGGAAGGAAGGAACTATCTCGCCAGCGTCCCGAGCCACGACCACGACAACGACTGCAAGCGAACCCGCCCATGCCCCCGTCGCCGAAGGCGGGGGTCGTGAGACCCCTCCTCCTCTATCCACGCTCACGGTCTCTGAACTTCGGGACAAGTACTTGGCGTGGGTCGCCAAGCATCGGGCGTTGACGAACTTCAAAGCAAAGGTTACGCACCTACGCCGATTCGTCGACGCCCATGGGAAGCGGGACGCGGCAAAAATCCGGGGCGTCGACCTGGAATCGTTCCTCGGATCTTTGAAGCATTCCGTCCAGCACATCCGCAAACATGAAGTGAGCGTCCGGGCATGTTTTCGGTGGGGCGTCAAGCATGCCCACTTGCCCGCCGGGTTCACGCCCTTCGCCACCGTGGAAGCGATCCGACCCCCAGCGAAGGCACTACTCGAAAGCGACCTGCCCACGCAAAAGGAAGTTCGCGACCTCATTGCCCATTCGACGCCCCGCCTCGCCGACTTCCTCGCCGTGCAATACGCCACCGGGGCGAGGACGGGCGAACTCAGGGCAGCGATTGTTCGCGATTACCAACCCAAGACCCGGCAGGTGGTCCTCGCCAAACATAAACGAGAGAAGACGACGCGAGGCGTGGGCGTCCGCGTCCTCGCCCTCAACGACGCCGCCAACGCGGTCGTCGCCCGACTTTGCCAGGGTCGACATGATGACGCCCCGCTATTCCCGTCTCCGAAAGGACGGGCGTGGGGCGACCGATCCTTCTACGAGGCGATCGAACGGGCGAGGCGGAAGGCGGGCGTCTGATCCGCCGTCACGCCCTACTCGCTCCGGCATCTTTGGATAAGCGAGGCGCTCATGGCGGGCGTCGATGTCTTACTCGTCGCACGGATGGCGGGGACAAGCGTGGCGATGATTGAACGGGTCTATGGACGGTTCCGAGGCGTGTCCCTTGCCGACGCCCTCGCACGCCTTGACGCCGCCCGTGGCGGTTCGCGGAGTTAATGACTCGGCAACCGATCAACGATCCCGATCACGCCCTACGCCCCCGCGAACCCGACCCCGGGCAAGCGTGGGGCGTTCTCGTTTAATTATGTCCTGCGGGCATAATTGAATCCACGGAATCGCAATCGTTGTAGCCATGTAGTCGACCACAAGAGCATCAACGAGTGCGGGTTTCGATTGAACAAAACGAAAGCAAGAAAAATTCCGCGAACTTCCGCAAATTTTTTCAAGTCTCCGCGAAAGCGGACTACAATAAGTAGTCAGTCGTGATAACTCCAACGAAAGGAACAAATGCACGCACAATTACTTTCTCGGAAAGAGGCGTGGAAGCGGCTCGGGATTGGTCAATCGAGCCTGAACAAGTTGGTCAAGTCGGGGGCGTTACGCTCTCACAAAATCGGGCGACTCGTAAAAATAGACGAGTCGGATATCATCGCATATTTGGAATCGGTTGCCCGTGGCGGTCAACCTGTTAAGGCTTGAACTGGAATCACACTTATCGAAAGGCAATCATGCAATTCATCATCGAAAACGAAAAGCAAAAAGCATCCGTCCCCGCTGGGGCGTACCCGGCGAAGTTCCTCGGGTACAAGGCGACGACCACGAAGAGCGGAGACGCCCTCTTGTGGGAATGGACGATTACATCAGGTTCGGAGGCGGGCAAGATCGCGTCAGCGTTTACGAATCCGCCAAGCGAAACGCCCCCGACCGTTAGCAACGCCCTTGGCAAAATCCTCGCGGGTCTCGCCGGGCGGTCGTTGACGGGTGGGGACATCTTCGATCCCGAGACCTGCGTCGGCAAAGCGTACACGGTCGTGGTCGCCCCGGGTCCAAAGGGCGGTGCCGCGTGCGTTCGCACCGTCGTCCCGACCGCGTAAACGATTAAACGAAGACGGGGCGTGTCGCCGTATGACACGCCCCGTCACTCTCTCTCGATTCACTCGTTCTCGAAAGGCTCTCGTAATATGATAGCACAAACCATTTTGGATTCCGCATTGGATTACGCGAATCGTGGATTCGGCGTCATCCCGACTCACGGGATCATCGGCGATTATTGCTCTTGCGGTCGTCCCAAGGATGATGGGCATAAGGCGGGCAAGCATCCCGCGTGCGAACATGGGTACAAGGACGCAACAACGGATCACGATACGATCCGACGTTGGTACGCCGACAAGCCGTGGTGCAATGTTGCGATCGTGACTGGCGGGGAATTTTTCGTCCTCGAATCCGACCCCCAGCATGGCGGCGACGAGTCGATCGCGGCACTTGTCGAACGGCATGGCGCCATGCCGTCGACGCCAACGGTCAAGAGCGGCGGGGGCGGGACACACTGGTACTTTGCTTATCCGACCGACGGGCGGGTGGTACGCTCCCGAGCCGGAGTCGCCCCCGGGGTCGATGTGCGGGGCGAGGGCGGAATCGTAGTCGCCCCGCCGAGCAATCACGCATCGGGGAGCCGTTACGAGTGGGTCGTCAATCTCGATACACCGATTGCGGACGCCCCTGCATGGGTTCTCGACCTCGTATGCGATCACGCCGCAACGCGGGCGGGCGTCGTCGGGAGCATCACGCCCCCGGATGCGGCGTTCCTGTTCGTCGATGACGAGAACGATTTCGCCTCGCATCCCGGGGCGGGCGAAGGGATGCGGAACGATACCTTGCTCCGGTTGCTCGGGATCGCCTTCGACCGGGGCGTGGCACCCGAGACGATCGAACGGGATGCCCTGGCGTGGGGCGAACGATGTACGCCCCCGATCCCGGAACATGATGTACGCCGACGCCTCGCGTGGGTCGCGTCACGGAGGGACGACCCGGGGTCGGAAGGAACTATCCCCGGGTCGTGGGACGGGGGAGCCTCCGAATTAATTCCTTCCCGGCGGGAAGGAATTAACTCCCCGGTCTCGGACCCGGCGACGGGGGGAGTTAATTCCTTCCTTCCGTTCTTTCCGGAGACGATTCCGCCCGGGAAAGAACCCGTCGCCGAAGGCGGGGGTCGTGAGACCCCTCCCCCTCTATCCACGCAACTTGACAAATCCCGAATTCCGTCCTACGGTACAAGTACACGTACTACGAGTACGGATACGCAAACGAATAACGATACGAAACGTACTACGTTAATCGTAAACGATAACGATACGATTAACGGTACACGTACAACGTACAAAGAACGGGTACTTGTACCCGTTTCGGATTGCGAGGATAGTGAGGGGAGGGGCTTCGCCCCCGCCTTCGGCTCGGAAAGCGCGTTCGCTGGCGGGAAGGAAGGAATTAACTCCGACCCCGATCCCGACCACGCCCCCGAGTTAATTCCTTCCGAGTCGGGAGGAAATAACTCCTCGCTCCCGGGCGACGAGTTCCCAACCCTCGCCCCCGAAGCGTACCACGGGATCGTCGGCGATATCGTCCGGGCGATCGACCCCGAGACCGAAGCCGACCCGGCGGGCGTCCTGTTAACGATCTTGACCGCGATCGGCAACGCCGTCGGCAAGTCGCCTCGCTACGCCATGATGAGCGGGACGCATCGGGGGAACTTGTTCGCGTGTCTCGTCGGAGGAACCGCGTCGGCGAAAGGTCAAGCGTGGTCGATCGTGAATTCGTTGATGGAACGAGCCGACCCGACATGGAGCCGCGATTCGTTGGCGTTCGGGTTGTCGAGCGGTGAAGGATTGGTCGACCGCGTCAAAGATCCGGAACCCGACCCCGACGCCGACGACACGGGGGCGTTCATCATCGCCGATGAACGTCGTTTGCTCGCCGTCGAAACCGAATTTGCCCGCGTCCTAACCGCATCCCGCCGCGAAGGGAACACACTCTCTCCCTTGATCCGTTCCGCATGGGACGGGGACAAGTTAGAGGTCTTGACGCGAGGCAAGAGCAAGATCCGAGCGGACAACGCCCATGTCTCGATCCTCGCCCACATCACGCCGGAAGAATTAAACAAACTGCTGAATAACAGCGTCGAGATCGCCAATGGGTTCGCCAATCGGTTCGTGTGGGCGTGTGTGCGGCGGTCGAAGTCCCTGCCCAATGGGGGCGACCCCGCGATCCTGGACGCATGGGTCGAACCCCTAGCGAAAGCTCTGGAGAGGGCGAAACGGATCGGGCGTGTTCGGCGGGACGACGCGGCGGAATCGCTTTGGGCGTCGGTTTACGACACCTTGACCACGGAACGGCCCGGGGCGTTTGGGTTGGCGACAAGTCGAGCCCACGCCATCACGCTCAGGGTCTCGCTCTTGTACGCGATTTTGGACGCCGACGACACGATCCGGGAACTGCATCTGCGTGCCGCCCGCGCCGTGTGGGCGTATTGCGAGGCGTCAGCGTCCCGCATCTTCGGCGACGGGGCGACCCCGAACACGACCGACACGCCCTCGCCCCTCGACATTCGATTGCTTGACGCGATCGTCAAGGCGCCAGGAATCAAGCGGTCGGATCTGCTCCGCGAAATCCGAGACGCGAACGCCAACGGCATCGGCGAGGCGTTGGTATCCCTCGAAAACCGAAGTCTCGCCCACAAGCGAACGGTACACGCTTCCGGGGGCGGGCGTCCCTCGGAACACTGGTATCCGGGATCGAATGTCGACCCGCCGGAGGACGAACACGATAAGGGTATCTGTTCAACAGACACCCTCTCGCCCCCGAAGGGCGGATTCGCATTCGTCTTCGCCCATGAAGATGAGAACGATGATGCAAAGGGTATCGACACTGGCGATACCCTTTCGCCCCCCGCGACCGAAACCGCCTCGCCCACGGTCGAACCCGAGAGTGTGTCGGACGACACACAACCGGCAATCATGGGCGAAACATCCACAATTGCTGATACCAAATCCTCGCAATCAATCGACGAGGATGCTTTTTTTCGCGATCTAGAATTAGCATGGGAGACAATCAAATGACGAAACTCGAATATTTCCGCAAAGCTCTCGCCGTCAAGGGGTTGAAACCTGAAGACGCACGCGCCCCGCACAATCTCACACACGGTCAATTCGACCATTGCAAATGGGCGTTGGCTTATGCAAACTCGCAAATATTAAACGACAAACGGGTTGCGGAACTGCATGCGAACCCGTTATCTCCCGAGGAAGCGGAAGTGTGGTGGGAAGCGAATATGGTCGTGCCAAAATAACCGCATGTCAAGAACGCACGCGAACGCAGGTTCCGAAAATCGTTATGGCAAGATCCGATAATATGAAACGATAATTGGTTGTCGCAGGACATTGACAAACGGGGGGATGGCGGGATCGAAGCGGGGGGATGGCGGGCGTTGAGCGGCGTCCCGTCAAACTTCCATGCGAATCGTCCCCGAAGATTCGGGGGCGGACAACAAACCCGGGCGTATCACGGAATTAAATGTGGGCATAACACACATTTAATTAAGGGTAGGCTTGGAACTGGCGTCGAAGACGGGTCGCAACCTGCATTTAATATGCCGACCCGGATCAAAAAAGGACGGGGGGCGGGGTCGACAGGACATACACATCATCCCCGAGCGTAACGCCATGAAGCCCGCGTTTTGACCGCATCTCGAAATTAGGGGTAACGCCCTAAGCCGTGTCGCAAAGGTTGAAGCCCCGTCTTTCGCCTAGACGCCATGCCCACGACCAAATGCGTCCCCGAAACTTCATGGGGGGTGGTTTCGCGGGGATCGCCCGGAACCCCGTATCGATACGTCAAACGCTCCACACGCCCCGCCACAACGCCCATGCCCCCTCGCTAGGGTTTCGACCCGGCACTCTCCCCAACATAGTTCCCACGCACGCGAAGTCTGACGAAATGGATTTTGGTTTTTTCGCGGGCGGGAAAGGGGTATGCCCCTTCATCACTGGGCGATCGTCGCACGCGAGCGGAACCCCCTGAAATCCGCACAAACTCCAGTTTCAGGAAACAGGCAGTGTCGCGACCCGGGGACATACCCCCGTCATCCCGCCAAACGCTCCACACGCCTCGCCATCGCGTCCGGGGGTAAAGCATGGGCAGTCGGGACATTGCGAAATTCGCAAGGCGTGGACGCCTTGCCAGGGGCTTCGCGTACCGCTATACCGGATTGGCGTACCGGATTGGGCGGTTCAATCCGGTACAAATCACTCGGGGCGAATGCGATCGGCTTGACGTAAGTCGTTGTCAGAGAACATGCCGGCGGCGGGAGTCGAACCCGCACGAGGGTTGCCCCTCGAAGGATTTTAAGTCCTCTGCGTCTGCCATTCCGCCACGCCGGCCCCGATGGGGGGTTCGCCAGTGTAGCGAAACCTTGAAATCGCGGGAACGGTGCTTGATCGGCAAGTTCGCGGGCCTACTGGTTTTTCCGCCCCTTTCCCGAGTATCCTATTCGACTTGATCGACCGGGCTGAACCCGAGCCGCCCTGCTCGGGTCCGCTGGTCGTACCGACGCCTGTCGACGATCCGGAGGCCCTCCGCGTGTCCACCGTCGCGACCCCCAGTTCCGCCGAGACGATCGAGCAGTTCCGCCGCTACGTCATCCCCAATTACCGGCGCTATCCGGTCTGTCTCGTACGCGGCGAAGGGTCGAGGATCTGGGACGCCGAGGGGCGGGCCTATCTCGACTTCTTTCCCGGCTGGGGCTGCAACCTCCTGGGCCATTGCCCGCCGAGACTCGTCGAGGCCGTGCGCGAACAGCTTGGCCAACTCATTCACGTCCCCAACACCTGGTACATGGAAGCCCAGGGGGCGTTTGCCCAGGCCCTCTCGGAGCGGTCCTTCGGCGGCCAGGCGTTTTTCTGCAATAGCGGCGCTGAGGCGAACGAGGCGGCCATCAAGCTCGCCCGCCTTCACGGTCATGACTCTGGGCGGACCAAGATCGTCACAATGGAACATGGGTTCCACGGTCGTACCTACGCCGCCCTGACCGCCACCGCCCAGCCCAAGTATCACGAGGGCTGCGAGCCGATGCTCCCCGGCTTCTCCTATATCCCCTTCGATAACCTCGACGCCGCCTCCGCCGTGATTGACGGGCAAACGGCCGCTGTCCTGGTCGAGCCGATTCAGGGGGAAGGGGGGATCAACATTCCCAGCCCTGGCTACCTCGCCGGCCTGCGAAGGCTCTGCGACGAGCGGGGGGCGTTGCTGATGTTCGACGAGGTGCAGACCGGCCTGGGGCGGACCGGGAAGTGGTTCGCCTACCAGCATTCTTCCATCGCGCCCGACGTCCTGACCTGCGCCAAGGCCCTGGCCGGCGGGGTAGCCGCGGGGGTGATGATGGCCCGGGCCGACGTCGCCGCCAGCCTCAAGCCGGGCAAGCACGCCAGCACGTTCGGCGGCAACCCGATCGCCTGCCGGGCTGGGCTCGCCGCCATCGAGACGATCGAGGAGGACGGCCTTCTGGAGCGGGGCCAGGCCCTGGGCGAGCGATTCCGTCGTCATTTCGAGACGCTCCGCGCGGAACTCCCGGGCCTGATCCGGGAGATCCGCATTCTCGGCGTGATGATCGGCCTGGAACTGGCCCAGGACGCCTTGCCGGTCGTGGAAGCCTGCCTGGAACGGGGTCTCCTCATCAACGCCACCCACGGCAACGTCGTCCGCCTCCTGCCCGCCCTGAATTTACCCGATGACCACGTCGACGAGGGGTGCGCCATTCTGGCCGAAGTCCTTCGGGACCTGGCCTGAACCTTGGGATCGGGTTTGGCGTCTGGAACGCTTTCGCCACCCGGCCTCCGTGTCTCAACGCCGGCCCGTTCGCCTTGGAACCTCGCGATGCCCCGCCACTTCGTCGACCTCTTCGACACGACCCCGGCCGAGGCCGGTTCACTCCTGGACCTGGCCATCGAGTTGAAGCGGCGGGGCCGACATCCGGCCGGTCCGCCCCCACTCGCCGGACGCACCCTCGGCATGGTCTTCGAAAAGCCGTCGATGCGGACTCGCGTCAGTTTCGAGGCGGCCATTGCCCAGCTCGGGGGCGTGGCGATCTTCCTCAGGGGCGAGGACGTCGGCCTGGGCGTCCGCGAGAGCGTGGCCGACTTCGCCCGGGTCGTCAGCCAGTATGTCGATGCCTTCGCCGTTCGCACCTTCTCCCACGCCACGGTCGAGGAGCTGGCCCGTCACGCGACAATCCCCGTAATGAACGCCCTGTCCGACGACGCCCACCCCTGCCAGGCGATGGCCGACCTGCTGACGATTCGCGAGGAACTCGGCCGGCTGGAGGGCGTCCGCCTGGTCTTCGTGGGGGACGGCAACAACGTCGCCCGCTCCCTGGCCGTGGCCTCGGCCCTGATGGGTCTGGATTTTGTCCTGGCCTGTCCGGAAGGCTACGCGTTCCCCGACGACTTTGCCGCCCGATTCGCCGCCGCGTTCCCCCATCTCCGGCTGGCCGTCGACCACAACCCCCGCCACGCCGTCGAGGGGGCCGAGGTTGTCTACACCGACGTCTGGGCCAGCATGGGCCAGGAAGCCGAGGCCGCGGCCCGCCGCCTGGCCTTCGAGCCGTTCCGTGTGGACGCCGCGCTCATGGTCCACGCACGCCCCGGGGCGATCTTCCTTCACTGCCTGCCGGCGCACCGGGGCGAGGAAGTGACCGCCGAGGTACTCGACGGGCCCCAAAGCCGCATCGTGCCCGAGGCCGCCAACCGCCTGCATTTTCAAAAAGCCCTGCTTCTCTGGCTCCTACGCTGAAGGATTGGCATGACCCGCCACGACGGCCGAGCCCCCGACGAACTGCGACCCGTGACGATCCAGCGGGGATTTCTCCGGCCCAGTCCCGGCAGCGTCCTTTACCGTGCCGGGGCCACGACCGTTCTGGTTTCCGCCCATCTCACCGACAAGGTCCCGCCGTTCCTGGAAGGGAAGGGGGTCGGCTGGCTGACGGCCGAGTACGCGATGCTGCCCGGGAGCACCCCGACCCGCAAATCGCGAGGGCCCGACGGGCGGTCCACCGAGATTCAGCGTTTGATTGGACGGAGCCTTCGCGCGGCCGTTGACACTCGCGCCCTCGGGCCCCGAACCTTGCACGTGGATGCCGACGTTTTAGAAGCCGACGGGGGGACGCGCACGGCGGCCATCACCGCCGCGTGGGTCGCCGTCGCCGATGCCCTTCACGGACGCCTTGGCCCCGAACTCGCCGCGACCGTCCTTCGGGAGCGCGTCGCGGCGGTCAGTGTTGGCGTCGTCGAGGGACGACCCATGCTCGACCTGGACTATGTCGAGGACTCCCGCGCCGAGGTTGACCTGAACGTCGTTCGCCTCGCCTCGGGGGGATTCGTCGAGGTCCAGGGAACCGGCGAGGGGGGGACGTTCTCCCGGGATCAGCTGGATGAACTGCTCGACCTGGCCAACCACGGGATCGACCGCCTGCTCGCCCTCCAGCAGTCGAGCCGACGGTCCTGATATTTGACTCCGGGGACGGCCGCCAATCTCGCATTCCGCCTCTCAGGGAGTTTTGCTAAAGTCCGGCCCGAACGACGCCGGCCCGCGCCTTTCCCGCCCCCGCACCCTTGGACACCGCCGGGCGTCCCCCGATGGCGTGAGCCATCGCGGTGGGTCCACACAGCCGAGGCCCTGGACCTTCGCCGTCCCGCGGCCTCGTGACTTCGTTGAGCAATGGGGGGATCGACCATGAGAAAACCCAACCCGGCCACCTCGGCCTTGACCGTCGCGCTTTTGGCCTCGGGGTCGGCCCTGGCCCAGGCCCCCACGCCTCGCGGCGCCGTTGCCCCGGCATCGGCACCTAGCGCCAGCGCTTCGGCCGACGAAGACGCCCCGAAAGTTTATGGCAATGGCGCCGAGTTGCCGGCTCCCGCCGACCCCAACCAGACGCCCCAGGCCAAGGTCGTCTTGCCAACCGGTCCGATCGAACCCTACCTGCTCACCAAGGCCAACGGCCCCTTCATGGTGCTGGCCCACACCTTCCGGGGCCCCGAGGCTCCTCGGGTGGCGATGGCCCTGACCCAGGAACTCCGCGACAAGTTCCACCTGCCCGCCTACATCTGGTACATGAAGGTCCAGCCTGGCCGCAGCAACATCCGCGGCGTCCCCCCCACAGCCGACAACCATCTCGTCGGCGCCGAGAAGGCGATCGCCCACCCCCGTAACTTCGACGAGGCCGCCGTCCTGGTCGGTGACTGCAAGTCGTTGGAAGAATCCTTGAAGCTTCTTCACGATGTCAAGAAGCTCCACCCGGTCACCCTCGACGGCGTCCCCCACATCCTCGACATCCGCAAGGGGAAGGGGCTGAGCCGGGCGATGATGACGACCAACCCGATGCGGGCGGGCCAGGAACTTTATCCGGGCAAGGCCGCCTTTGACCCCTCGGTGGCGATCGCCAACTTCCAGGGAGCCCCCCGGGCCGTCGACCCCTTATTGAAGAAGATGAATGACGGTCCCCACAGCGTGCTGGCTTGCCCCGGTCCCTACACCCTGGTGGTGGCGGATTACTCCGGCGACAGCGTCCCAGTCGTGGGCGACCCGAACCTTCTCCCCTCGCAGGTCACCCGGGGCCAGAACCGCCTGGTCAAGGCCGCCGAGAATGCCGAGGCGATCGTGAACGCCCTGGCCAAGGACGACACCCTGAAGAAAACCGGCTACAAGGCGTATGTCTTCCACGACCGGAGTTCCAGCAAGGTCACGCTCGGAGCCTTCCAGTCCCCCGACGACCCCAAGGCCCGCGAGCTGACCCGCGTCGTGGTGGAGCAGATGAAGGGGATGGTCAAGACCAAGGGCGTCGGGACCCGGGGCAACCCTCGGCCCAACGACGACATCTTCTTCCTGGCCCCCAATCCCACCTTGCTGGCCGTCCCCGCCCACTGATTTTCCCTCCGGGCCCGCGGGGGCGAGGCCCGACCGCCTCGCCCCTCCCTTCCTGTTTCGAGTTGGCTTCATGAGCGAATCCCTCCCCGGCCCGATCCCCTTCATCCTCGCCACCCGCAACCGCAAGAAGGGGGCGGAGATGGTCCGCTTGATCGCCCCTCCCTGGGAGGCCGGGCCGCTCCACGAGCGCCTCGACGTCAAGACCCTGGACGGCTACCCTGACTTGCCCGAGACGGTCGAGGACGCCGACACCTTCGCCGGTAATGCCCGTAAAAAGGCCGCCGAGGCCGCCCTCGCCCTGGGACAGTGGGTCCTCGCCGACGACTCCGGACTCGCCGTTGACGCTCTCGATGGCGCTCCGGGGGTCGTCTCGGCCAGGTATTCCGGAGTTCACGGCGACGACGCGGCCAACAACCGCAAGCTCCTCGGGGCCCTGTCCGCGGTCCCCGACGACCGCCGGGGCGCCGCGTTTCTCTGCGCCCTGGCCGTCGCCGACCCCTCGGGCGCGATTGTTCTGGAGGCCGAGGGCTCTTGCCGGGGCCGAATCGTCCGTGAAGCCGTCGGACCCGGGGGCTTTGGCTATGATCCTTTGTTTTTGATCCCCGAATACCACCAAACGTTTGGCCAGCTCAGCTCGCTCGTCAAGCATCAGTTGAGCCATCGGTCCCGGGCGTTCGCTCGGCTGCGGCCAGGCTTGGAGCGGCTGCTGCGGAAACCGTTCGACCGGGCCTCGGGCGGCTCGGCGGGTGCGTCGTGAAGGCCCAGGCAGTGGCCATCCTGTTGGGCGGCGTGGCCCCGGCGTTTCTGTTCGCCGGCTCGTCCACCTTGCAAAAGGTCGCCGCGAGGACGGGGATCGGCACCGGCCCGTCCCTGGCGGTCACTGGACTGGCGATCGTGGCGTGCGGAGGAGTCGTGACCCTGATGGAACGGGATGCGGGCCTGGGACGGGGCGGGTGGGTACCGGCGTTGGGATTTGGACTGTTCTGGGGAGCGGGCGTCGCCTGTATCTCGATCGCGATGGCAAGGTTCGGCGGCCGTCTCAGTCAACTGGTCCCGCTCTACAATATGAACACGCTGGTGGCCGTCGCCATTGGCCTGGTCGCCTTCTCGGAGTACCAAACGCTGAATTGGGGCAGGGCCATGGCCGCGGCGATCCTGATCGTCGCCGGTGGCATCCTTGCGGCGACAGCCTGAGCCACCAACGAAGACGCCCCCCGGGGTGAACCGGGGGGCGTCATTCCAGCCTCGTCGCCGATGGGTCGTCGTCGACCGGCCGCCTCAAAGGTGTTTCGAAATCAACGTCGGAAGATCCGTCCTAGCAGGCAGTGCTTCGCCGCGACGCAGTCGCCGCATGCCGGGATGGTGGTCGTGCAGGTCTCGCCGCACTGGGGAGCGTTCAATACGCTTTCCTGAAGGCAGGGCTGCGGCACCGGGTCCGGCACGAAGACCGGCACCTGGACGCAGACCTCGACGGGCACCTGCTTGCAAATGGTGCGGGGGACGCAGATCGTCTTGGTCTCGGACACCTGGCGGGTTACGCTCACCGGGACGCAAATCGTCCGAACGACCGGCACCTGCTTGCAAACGGTGTAGGGGACCGACCGGACACATTCGACCGTTTGGGTTTCGCAGATCGTCTGCGGGACCTGCTTGACGCATTCCTGGGGGACCATCTCGCAAACCGTCTGCGGAACTTGCTTGGTGCAGACCTCGCTGACCATCCGGCAAGTCGTGACCGGGACCTGCTTCGAGCAAACCTCGCTGACCATCCGGCAGGTCGTGACCGGCACCTGCTTGATCCGCTGCTCACGGACGATCCGGCAGGTCGAGACCGGAATTTGCTTGACCTTCTGCTCCCGAACGACTCGCGTCACGGTGCAGGGGACCTGCTTGAACGACGACTCCTTGACCATCCTTGTCACGGTGCAAGGGACCTGGTTGACAACCTTTTCCGGCACGTTGATGGTGACCGTGTAGGGCACCTTGCGGCAGACCGTCCGGGGAACCATCACTGTCACGGTGGTGGGCACCTGGCGGACGCACGTCTTGGGGACCGTCGAGCAGACCGTCTCGTACACGACCTTGGTGCAGGTCTCCTGGATCGTCCGGCAGGTCTCGATGGGAACCTGCTTGACGCATTCCTGAGCGACCATCTCGCAAATTGTTTGCGGGACTTGCTTGGTGCATACCTCGCTGACCATCCGGCAGGTCGTCACGGGCACCTGCTTGACGCACTCCGTGACCACGTTGCGGCAGACCGTGTAGGGGACTTGCTTGGTCACGCAGTACGGAATCTGCTTGCAAACGGTAACCGGAATTTGCTTGCGCACGACCTGCCGCTCGTAAACGGTCTCACAAACCGTCTCGCAAACGGTCCGGGGGCACCAGACCTGGCAAACGACCCGGGTCGGAGGCGCCTGGACGACGCAGCCATTGACGCAGTAGGTCTTGCCCGGTTGGCAGGTCGTTCGCGAGACCCACTCGCCACACTCGCGAGCCACGACCTTGGAAACCGTGCGGGGGACGCAGATGGTCTCGCAAGTTTCCTGGCAGGCGGTCTCGGTCACGGTGCGATAGCAGGTCTCGGTGACGTTGCGGTAGCAGGTTTCCTGCATGGGCCGGCTGACCGTGTACCGGCAGTCCTGCATGTGCGTCTCGTGGACCGGCCGGCAGACCGTGTACGAGCAGGTCTTCCACACCGTCCGCTGAACGGGCGTCCGTACCGTGTAGCGGCAGACCTTGTACGAGGTCTCGCGGACCTGCCGGTTCACCGTGTAAGGCACAGTGCGGGGGACGCACTGACGAACCTGCTGCATCACCGTGTACTGCTGAGGCTGACAGACGACCTTTTGGACGGCCTCGGTGGTGGTTTCGGCCACGGCCTTGTAGCAGGTCTTCTCGACCGGCCGATTGACCGTTGAGCAAACCGTTTTCATCACCGTTTCCTGCACGGGCCGGCATACCGTATAGGGGATCGTCTTCATGACGGTCTCCTGCACCGGCCGGCAGACCGAGTACACGCACGACTTGTAGCTGGTCTCACGCACCGGCACGCAGACCGTGTAGGCGTGAGAGGTCATGGTCGTCTCGCGCACTGGGCGGGAGACCGTGTACGAACGCGTCTCGAAATGTGTCTCGCGCACCGGTCGGTTGACCGTGTACGAGCAAGACTTCCAGACCGTCCGCGAGACCGGCCGCTGGACCGTGTACCGGCATTCGCGGTAAACCGTCCGGTAGCACGGCTTCTGGATCGTGTACGGTTCTTGCCGGTAGCAAGTTTCGGAGACCGACTGCATCTCGGTCACTTGCCGCGACTGCATCACCGTTTCGCAAACGTCGCGCAGGGTGGTGACCTGCTGCGACTCATATATGGTTTCTTGCACCGGGCGGAGGATAACCTGCCGCTGGTTACGATACTCCACGTGCCCGCAAGGATCGCCCTGGGGGGACGGGAGACACTGGGCCGAGGCCGCCCCGGCGTAGCTGCCGGCCTCGGATGGGCGATCGGCCCACCCTCCGGCCCCGAAGACCAGGGCCATCAGGGTCACCGACAGAAGTTTACGCATGGTCAGACGCTCCACGACAACTCGGCCGACCGCCTCCGCGGATCCTCCGCCTCGCTCTCCGGCGCGGGCTCTCCCTAACGTCTGCAGGGGCATCGGCGTACCCGCCTCACGAACTCCAGCGTCTTTCCCAAATTTCTCAGAACCCCTGAAGTGGTCAACCGTAAGGTTTGCCCTAGAGGTCCAAACCTTATAAGACCACCCAGATTAATCGGTCGGGTCCGAAGGGTTTTCGCTATCGGCCCTGCACGAAAGACCCGTACAGACCGGGATTTCGGCCGGGTCGGGGCGAACCCTTTGAGGGCGGAACGCGTCCTGGCGGGCGGACGAACCGCTTGAGGTTGGCGGTCCGAGGCGCGGCGCGATAGGGTGTCGGTCGCCGGGAGTCGACGAGTCGGGCCTGCCGCCAGGTCCAGGGAGAGTCAGTCATGACGGATGCCACCCCATTGTCGATCCCCTCTGGGTTTCGCGCTTCGGGCGTTCGCTGCGGAATCAAGGAGTCGGGCTCCCCCGATCTGGCCGTCCTGGTGGCCGAGGGGCCTTGCCGGGCGGCGGGAACGTTCACGACCAACCGCGTCGTGGCGGCCCCGGTGCGTTGGGACCGTGACCAGACCCCTTCGGAATCCGTTCGCGCGATTGTCATCAACGCGGGCAATGCCAACGCGGCGACCGGCGAGGCGGGATACGCCGACGCCCGACAAACGGCGGCCTGGGCGGCCGAGATTCTCGGTTGTCGACCCGAGGACGTGCTGGTCGCATCAACCGGGGTCATCGGCCATCGACTGCCGATGGACAAGGTGGGCCGGGGCGTCCGGGCCGCCCTGGAAGCCGCGAACGCCGAGGTGTCCTCGTTTCGGGCAGCCTCCGAAGCCATTCTGACCACGGACAGCGGGCCCAAGATCCTTTCTCGAAAGGCCGAACTCGGCGGGGCGACCATCTCCCTGCTGGGCATCGCCAAGGGCGCGGCGATGATCGGGCCGCGGATGGCCACGATGCTTGGCTTTTTGCTGACCGACGCACGCGTCGCTTCCGCGGACCTCCAGGCGATCCTGTCGGAGGCGGTCGAGGAGTCGTTCAACTGCATCTCGGTCGAAGGCCACACCAGCACGAATGACACGGTGCTGCTGCTGGCCAGCGGCAATGCCTGCGCGAGCGACCTCGACGGCGACGACCTCGCCCAGTTCGCGGCCCTGGTCCGCCAGACTTGCATGGACCTCGCGCGGATGATCCCCGAGGACGGCGAAGGGGCGACCCACACCATCACAATCGACGTCGAAGGTTGCCCCGACCGGGAGTCGGCCCGCGCGATCGCCCGGGCGGTGGCCGACAGCCCTTTGGTCAAGACGGCCATCCACGGCGCCGACCCCAACTGGGGCCGAATTGTCTCGGCCGCCGGCTACGCGGGCGTCCCCTTCGAGGAGTCGTCGCTGTCCCTCTGGCTCAACGGCGAGGCGCTATACCGCCGCGGCGTCCCCTTGCCATTCGACGCCCCGGCGGTTTCGGCCCGATTGAGAGCCAACCGCGACGTCCACATCCGTCTGTTGCTGGAGGGAGGATCGTCGTCCATCCGGTTCTGGACCTGCGACCTGACCGCCGAGTACATCCGCCTGAACGCCGACTACACCACCTGAGCGACCCCAAAACCAAACCGCCCGGTCCGGAAGGGGTCAAGTCCCCCTCACCGACCGGGCGTCTCGTTTGTCTGACGGAAAAATTAGGCGGTCCGGGTATTGCGACGGATCATGCGTCGCCCGCCCACGGCGAG
The DNA here is from genome assembly GCA_965201075.1 of Isosphaeraceae bacterium. Lineage (GTDB taxonomy): Bacteria > Planctomycetota > Planctomycetia > Isosphaerales > Isosphaeraceae > CBDAVP01. The sequence goes on from CBDAVP010000011.1 coordinate 92,115, forward strand.
GAAGCTGACCAGGCCGCACCCCAGCGAGACGACCGCCGAGGGCTCGGGGACGGCGTTGAGGCCGCCCGAGGCACTGGGAGGGCCCAGAACCGGCGGCGTCGAGTCCGGCGTGCCGTTGATCCGGAAGGCGCCGGTCAGTTGGTCGGAGGGGGTCCCGCAGGTCGCCCCCAACTGGGAGTAGGTTGTGCCGTGGTATCCCTGGTCGTTGTGGCCGAAGGCCGATTGCGTGTCGCCCGAGGCCTCGGCCACCAGCCAGTACATCGTTCCGGCCACCAGGGTCGGGTGGAAGGTCGAGTCGACGTTGATGATCGAGGGAATGCCCTTACTGAGGTCGACCGCCTTGTTGTTGGCCTTCATCAGGTCGAGTGCGACGCCGGGGCCGCCGTTGGGGCCGTCGGCGGCCTCGATCACGAACGTTTGCTGGTTGGTGCCCGAGACGTAGCCCATCGCCACGTCGATCGAGTCGAGCGTGACCGTCTGGTTGGGGATAAACGAGTAGGCGACGTTGTAGACGCCCGACGGCGAGGTCGCGCCGCTGATCGTGGATCCGACCGAGGTGTTGTAGCTGTCGTCGGGACCGAAGCTGCTCCAGACCGCGTCGGCCTGGGCCTTCGAGACCGGACCGGACGCCGCGCAAAGGGTGAAAAGACCCAGGATCGCGAATCGGCGCATGACGAAACTCCCTTTTCGACGAGGGCCGCCGACATCCTCCCGCCCCATCGACCTCCGTGATCGATGCCTCGCCTCATCCTGGGGAGCGAGCTCCCCGAGATGTCCTTTAGGCGGGCGGGCGGCCCCTCTTAGGGCGATCCGGGTCGCGTCGTCGCGACCTCCGAGATGGCCACGGGGGCTAACTTAAACGGCATTCCCCAGGAACGCAACTCCGAAAATCGGAATTTGGTTCGTCTCGCGAAGTCTCACGAGCCGGGCGAATCCCTTCACCCGGCATCAGATTCTCCCCTCGGACTACAGGCCGCCCGACGCCTTCACGAGTTCCAACCGCTCAGATCAGAGCGCTGCGGCATTGATAGTCTCGGCCAGCTTCGAAAGGGCCTCATCGGTCTCGATCTCCTCGTCCAGCGTCTGTTGAAGCAGCTTGACCGCCGCGGCTTCCTTCAAATGCGTGGCAAAGGTGCGAGCCGTGCCATAGCCGGCCATTTCGTAATGTTCCACTCGCTGGGCCGCCGCGATCAGTCCGGCATCCTTGACCGCCGGCGCGGCCTTCTCATGAATCGTCTCGCTCCCCTCGGCCACCAATCCCTCCATGGCCTTGCAGGTGTGGCCCCCGGGCTTCTCTCCCAGGGCGTCGAGGATTTTGACCAGACGCTCGACGTGACCCTCGGTCTGCTTCAGGTGCTTGGCGAAACCTGCCTTGAGCGTCGGGTCGTGGGCCGCCTTTTCCATCTTCGGCAGGGCTTTGACCAGTTGCGATTCGGCACTGTAGAGGTCTCGCAGTTGTTCCACGTAAAGATCTTTCAGGGTCTCAAGCGTCGCCACGATTTATCTCCCTTTGCTCTCGGTATCAGGGCGGAGCCCAATTATCGAAGCAAATTCGGTTCCTCGCGAGCAGGTCGTCAAACAGGGTTCGGGGTTGGCGATTCAAAAGGGGTCTCAACCCAGGACTTGCGCTCGAAGGATTCCAGGACCGCGTCGGCGACGACCTGGGCATTCAGCCCATCGAGGAAGTCTGGCGTCGCGGGGCGTCCCTCGACGATCGCCGACACGAATTCCCAGACAAGGTCATAACGAAAGACCGTGGCCGGTTCCCCCCGCGACGGGTCTCGGGGGCTACCGGCGGGGGCCAGGAATTGGGCGGGGACCGGCTCGGGCGCCAGGTCGTGACCGGACCGGCCCAGCAGGATCGTGTTGGGCTCGTGGAGGCGGTAAACGGCTGACCCCTCCGACCCGTTGATCTCGGCCCACTCGTGCCCGAACCCGTTGCGTTTGTAGCCCTTGGCGAGTGTCGTCCCCTCCCAGACGCCCACGGCGCCCGAGCGGAACTCGCCGATCAGGGCCGACCAGTCGTCGACGTCCGACGGGGGGCAGGGAAGGCCCTCGGCGGTCCGGTCCCTGGGGGCGAACCGCGCGACGGCCCCGCAGACTCGTTCCAGGGGTCCGAGCAGTCCCAGCGCGAAGTCGATGCGATGGATGGTCATGTCGAACAGGTCGCCAGCGCCGGCCCTGGCCTTGCTTTGCCGCCATCCCCAACTGGTTTCGGGTAGGTCCAGGAACCGTTGCGACCGGAAATGGCGAGGTTCGCCCAGGGCTCCCGTCTTCAAGAGGTGGGCCAGGTAGCGCATCGACGGGGCGAACCGGTAGGTGAAGGCCGTCATGTGGACGACGCCCGCGTCCCGGGCCGCCTCGTACATCTGGCGGACCTCCCCAGCGTTCAGACCCAGGGGTTTCTCGCAGAGGATGTGCTTGCCGCCTCGCGCCGCGGCCACGGCCATGTCGCGGTGAGTCCAGTTGGGCGTGGCGATGATGACCGCGTCGACACGGTCCGAGGCGCAAATCGCCTCGTAATCGGTGGTGACGAAGTCGATGCCCCAGTCGGACTTGCGCCGTTCGAGCAGTGCGGCGTCGGCATCGCAGGCCGCGACTAACTCGGTGCGAGGGTCGAGCCGTAAGGCCGGAACGTGGTGATAGTCGCTGACGGCGCCGGCCCCAAGGATCGCCACCCGCACGCCCGAGCCCTTGACCATCGACTTCCCCTTCCCGTGTCGTGAGATTGGACGCAAACCGGCGATTGTGGTCCGCGCCCTTGCGGACGGAAGCCGTTCCTGCAAATCATCGGCCGATCAACTCATTCCTCGGACCTGGAGATGCGGACAATGCCCGGCGAGTCTCAACCGATCCGCGTGGCCCTGGTGGGACTGGGCTTCGGAGCGGAGTTCATCCCGATCTACCAGGCTTACCCGGGTGTCGAACTGAGCACGATCTGTCGGCGGTCGCGTCGGGAGCTGGACGAGTGCGGCGAGCGTTGGCGGATCGCCAAGCGGTACACCGACTTCGAGCAGGTGCTCGCCGATCCTGAAATCGACGCGGTCCACATCAATTCACCGATCGGCGACCACGCCCGCCAGAGCGCCGCGGCACTGGTTGCCGGCAAACACGTCGCCTGCACGGTGCCGATGGGGACCTCGGTCGAGGAATGCCGCCTCGTTATCGAGGCCCAACGACGTAGCGGCAAAGTCTACATGATGATGGAAACGGTCATCTACAGCCGGGAATACCTGTTCGTGAAGAAACTGGCCGACGACGGCGAGCTTGGCCGCATTCAGTTCGTGAGGGGGTCTCATCAGCAGGACATGGCCGGCTGGCCGGGCTACTGGGAAGGCTTGCCACCGATGCACTACGCCACCCACTGCGTGAGCCCCTGCCTGGCGATCCTGGGAGCCAAACACGCCGAGGCCGTCGTCTGCCACGGCTCGGGCCGGATCGACGAGGCCTTGATTCCCAAATACGGCAGCCCGTTCGCCATCGAGACCGCCACGTTCTCGATCCGCGACTCCGACGTCTGCGCTGAGGTGACCCGTAGCCTCTTCAACACGGCTCGACAGTATCGAGAGAGCTTCGACGCCTACGGGAGCAGGAAGAGTTTCGAGTGGCAGCAACTCGATGGTGAGGAACCGGTCCTCCACGAGATCGGCAAGGCCGAGCCAGAAATCCCCCAGAGGGTCCCGGTCCCCGACTTCGCCTCCTCGCTCCCCGAGCCGATCCGCCGGTTCACGACCAGGGGTGTGTATAGCAGCGACGAGGACCAGCACCTCTCGTTCACCCAGGGCGGCGGCCACGGCGGGTCGCACCCGCACCTTGTTCACGCCTGGCTGTCGGCGATTCGCGGCGAGCGTCCCGCTCTGCCCGACGCCGAGACCTCGGCCAACTGGACGATGGTGGGCATTTGCGCCCACGAGTCGGCGATGAAGGGTGGCGAGAAGGTTGCGATTCCCCAATTATGAACCTCAAAGCGAGGCGTTGGCGGCCGGGGTGCTCGGCGTCACCTCATGCCATGAGGCATTACGCAACATCTGGCAGATCGGACAGTTGCAGCCGGCCAGCGGGGTGAGTCCCCTGGTTAATGGCCGCTTGAAGCGACAAGGCCGAGTTGGCCTCCATCGCCGTGGCGGTCAGGGCAAGGGCCTGAGCGCCCCTGGCTCTCCCCGCCGTTGAAGCTCCGACGGTCTTACTCGCCGGGGCGACGGTGAAGTTCGCGTCGGCGATCGATTGTCCCTGAAAGTTCACGTCGATGTTGAACTGGTTGACGGTCCGCCCGTCGAGGGGCTGGATCGCCCGGGCGTTGGGGTTGAACCCCGCGCCGCTGGCGACGGCCTCGTATTGTTGAAGCTGGGCGTAATCGAGGGTGATCGGGGTCGACAGGATGAGCCAGTTGAGCGGCGAGGCGAGGGGCGGTGAGGTCAATGATCCTTCATAGAACCAGCCCATCCTGCTGGTCGGCAGCAGACCGGAGAAGTCGATCGCCCCGACGCTCGTGGTCGTGTCGCCGGGCTTCGTCAGGGAGTGGCTGGCCGCGTTGAGGATCGGGTCGAGGGCGTCGTTGTGGGCGCCCAGTTGAAGGAAAACGGCCACCACCGTTTCTGCCCCCGAGGCGCTGAGATTGACGAAGTGTTCCTCCATGGGATAGGTCGTGCCGTTGACGAGATTCTCGGCCGGGTCGTGGTAGTGGAGCTGCAAGAGGTTGTACGAGATCCCGGCCAGGGTGATCGTGTCGGCCCCGTTGGCGGCAAACTGTGCCTGGATCTGCGAGCCGTTGTTAATCACCTGCGTCGGGGCGGCGCTGGCGTAGTGGATGGTCAGGTACTGGCTCAGGTCGATCGGCGCTCCGTTAAGATTGATGGGAGACTCGAAGGGGGCGTTCCCCTGGGTCGTGATGGTCGACCATGAGGCCGGGCCCACCGGACCGTTGGCCGGGTTGTTGTTCCCGGTGCGATAGTTCCACGAGTCGCCGTTATACGACTGGCCGGTCGCCGGGTTAATCGCGTACCCTCCGGCCGGCTCGGTGGTCACGAACTGGGGCGAGGCTTGCACAAACCTTGACGGAATGATCGCGTGGACCACATAGGGCCCATCGGCCGGAACTCGGAAGCCGTAGCGTCCCCTGGGGCCCGTGAGGGTCGTCGCCAGGACATGGTTGTCCGCGTTGATCAACTGAACGCGGATGTGGCCGACCCCCCGGCCGCTGACGTCGTTGGTGATCGTCCCCGAGATCAAACCGGCCGACGGCAACGCTGCGGCATGGACGGTGCTGAGGACCCGACGGGCCTCCAGCGGTTCGATTCGCAAGGTTGGTCGTCCAGCGGGTCGCTTCGAGACGGTGCGGGTGCGAGCCACGACGTTGAGACCCATCGGAGAATGTCCCATCCAGGAGAGAGAGGCGGGAGCGGGTTTGAGAGGACGTTGGGCGATTTCAAGAGGATTTCGGCGGAACGGCGTCCTCAACCCGCCGATCGCCAACCCAAGCTTTCACAAGCAAAGGACGCCAGGTCTCGGGAGTCAAATCGGGGCGATGGGCCGAGGAAAAGAGGACGGGTACTCGCGGCCGAGGGTCGGGGAGAACGTATCACGATGCGGTCGCGAGAACCCATCCTCTTTTCCCCGGCATCTCCGGTTCTTGAACCATGCTCTAACGATGTCCTGACTGATTGTCGGTTTCTGGTCCGTCGACTGACGCTTCCATCCGATCTCGAGCCGAAACGTCGTTGTGAAGGCGAGATTCGGAACCGCGTCTTTGCACAAAACACGGATTCGACGGGAGAGCGATCATGCGTGTTCGCTGGTATGGTCACGCCGCGTTTGGGATCGAGACTGCCGACCAGCGGGTCATTCTCGACCCTTACCGTTCTCCCGACTCTGGCGGATACTTGCCGATTGGCGACCCGGCCGAGGTCGTGGTTGTCAGTCACGAGAACGACCGGTATCACAGCCACCTTGGCCAGATTGTTCCGCCATTCGAGGTCGTGCGGGCCCTGGAATTACCCGAGGGGGGGCGAGAGGTTGGCGGCATTCGGTTCCACGCGATCCCCTGCTTCGAAACGCCCGAGAAGCGACCCGAGGACGCCGTGACCGTGGTCCATTTCCGCGTCGAGGGGCTGCACGTTGTCCACCTGGGAGACCTTGGCCATTCGCTGTCGGAGAAGGAACTCGCGCCGATCGTCGGGGCGGACGTGGTGCTTGCCGCGGCCGGGGGTCCGCCGACGCTCGACTTTCCCGAGATCCCCGCCTTGCTGGAAGCGATCGGCCCAAAAGTGATCATTCCGATGCACTACAAGACGCCCCGGATCAACCTGGCCATCCAGCCCGTCGAGCGGTTCCTCGCCTGCCTGCCCCAACTCCCGGTGGACCGTCCGGGAGCGAGCGTCATCGAGTTGACCCGGGAGACCTTGCCGGCGTCTTGCCGGATCATCTGGCTGGAATCGGCTCGCTGAGCCGGTTGGATCGGCCGGGCCCTTTCACGAGGAGGGGCCGGGCCGGTCGGGGGTGGCCGAGGCAGCTGGCGGGGATGGGTTGGGCGCTTCGCCGACGTCGAGGGTGTACACCTCGGAGGTTTCCCGACGGTGGAGGGTGCCGTTGTAGACCTTGACCGTCCCGTTGTGTTTGACGCGGACCTTCCAGTGGGTAGGGACGTCCTGACCGGCGACCTTCATTCCGCCATAGTAGCGGACGAACCAGCGGTACTTTCCGGGCGGGCCATGAGTCAACTTCGCCTTGGCTCCCCCTTCGTCGTCACGGAGGAACCAGGAGATGTTTTCAGGCCCGAAGCCGGTGAGGTTGTCCACGTCGATCTCGCCGCCAGCCTCGGTTGGTTTGCCCCGCTCAACCCAGTAAATCTCGTTCCCGCCGGGCTCGGTGACGTGGAGGTCGAGGTCGGCCTGGGTGTCCCAGAGGAGGGTGAATTGGGGGTCGCCCACCTTGACCACAACTCCGCGGATGCGTTCGGTGGCGGTGCCGTCGGGGCTGCCGAACTTCGCCAGGCCGAAACCATCGCCGCCGGCCCCACCCCCCTTGCCGGGTCGATCCGGGGCCTTCGCGGAAGTGTCGCCGACGGAGACTCTTGAGAGGAGGTCGGGCAGGGAGTCGAGCCGGGCGTTGGCCAGGGTCGGGGGGACGACGGCGGTCGCGTCGGCCAGGGGGGCGGCGGGAATCTCGGGCGGGGGAGCCAGCCCTCCCATGAGGATGGTCACGCCTCCCTCGACGCCGAGGGGGTCGCCCAGGGCCTCGGCCCCCAGGGTTGTGTCGATCGTTTCCACCCGGGGACGTTCGGTCGAGAAGACCCACAGGCCCAGAACCACCAGCAAGGCCGCGTGCAGGGCTAGCGAGATCGCCCATCCCTTGACGGCCCGCGGAGGGAGGCTCGGCGTTGAAATCTCCTCGGGATCGCCGTCATCCTCGGCCGTCGGCGACGGGGGCGGGGTGGCGAGGACCGGATGGGCCGGGCGGGCGACGGGGAGGTCTTGCGAGGGCCCGTCGAGGTCGAGGCTGACGGCCGGATCGGGCCGGGTCATCGAGGTGTCTCCGCGACGGGTCGGGGTCGCTTCTAGCTTATCTCGCCGAGGTTCGTCGCCGGAAGAGGCTGCCCACGGACGACCAGGCGGGGCGTTGGGCAACTTGCCCTGGCGCCTCGCGACGGTTACAAGGGATAACGCGGCGAGTCGAGCTTTTCTCCCAGGGCAGGCCCACGGCCGGGATCGCGGATGGACGGGGACGGGCTGAAGACTCTGTTGGATGGGCTTTTGGCGGGGACGATCTCCCGGGACGAGGCCGAACGCCGACTCCGGACCGCTCCCCTGGAGGAGGCTGGCGGGTTCGCCACGGTCGACCTGCATCGGAGCCTGCGCTGCGGGACGCCCGAGGTGATTTTCGGGCAGGGGAAGACGGCTGAGCAGACCATCGCGATCCTCCAGACGTTGAACCGTCACGATCAGGGGGGCCTGGTCACTCGCGTTCCGCCAGGCAGCGAGACCGCGTTGCTTGAGGCGTTTCCCGAAGGGGAATGGAACGCGCTGGGGCGGACGTTCCGGGTCCGTGCGGCGGGGGCCGAGGCGCCGAAGGTGGGCCGGGTGGTCGTGGTGACGGCCGGGACGAGCGACCTGCCTGTGGCCGAGGAAGCCAGGGTTTCGGCCGAGTCATGGGGGTGCGAGGTGACCTTGGTGGTCGACGTGGGGGTGGCCGGCATCCACCGACTGTTCCGTCGCCTGGATGACCTGGGTGGGGCCGACTGCGTGGTGGTGGTGGCGGGGATGGAGGGGGCGTTGCCGAGTGTCGTCGGCGGCCTGGTGGCCTGTCCGGTCATCGCCGTGCCCACCAGCATCGGCTACGGGGCGAGCTTCGGCGGGTTGGCGGCTCTGTTGGGAATGCTCAACAGTTGCGCCTCGAACGTGGTGGTGGTCAACATTGACGCGGGATTCAACGGCGGCCACGTTGGTGGGTTGATTGCTCGACGAGCCGGGTTGGCCCGGGCGGGGGCGAAGCCCGATCAGGACGAAAGGCGAGAGCATGGCGATTCAGCGCATTGAGGCCGTTCCGTCCCTCCCGAAGCGGAAGTCGGGGTCGAACAAGGGAGATTTCGGGTCGGTTCTGGTCGTCGCCGGGGGTCGGGGAATGGCCGGCGCGGCCGCTCTGGTCGGCGCCTCGGCGTTGCGATCGGGCGCGGGCAAGGTTCGCGTGGCGACTCCGGCCGAGGTCCAGCCGATCGTGGCGAGTTTTGAGCCCTGTTACATGACCTATCCCCTGCCCGAGGATGAGGACGGCTTGATCCGCTTCCCCGAGGCCCGCAAGGTTTTGGAGAAACTACTCGAATCGTTCCATTTCCTGGCGATCGGCCCGGGACTGGGGCAGTCCGACGGCCTGAAGGCGCTGATCCGCTGGGTTCTGGAGGAGGTCCAGGTTCCCACCGTGCTGGACGCCGACGGCCTGAACAACCTGGTCGGCCAGGTCGAGTTACTGGAAACGATCCAGCGACCGGTGGTCATCACGCCGCATCCCGGGGAGTTTGGCCGACTGGTGGGGAAGTCGGCCGCCGAGGTGAACGCCGACCGGACCGCGCAGGCGGCGGCCCTGGCGTCTCGGTCGCCTCACCTGACGGTCGTCCTGAAGGGGGAAGGGACGGTCGTCACCGACGGGAACCGGGCCTACGTCAACACGACCGGCAACCCCGGGATGGCCACGGGCGGATCGGGCGATGTCTTGACCGGCGTCGTCGCGGCCTTGCTGGGTCAGGGCCTGCCAGCGTTCGAGGCCGCCGTCTTGGGGACTTACGCTCACGGCATTGCCGGAGACCTGGCTCTCGACAATGACGGCGAGGTGGGGATGATCGCCGGGGACATTGTCGACGCCCTGGCCGACGCGTTCGACCACCTTCAGCAGTGAACGCGACGGCTTGGCCTGTCGCGAAGTGGCCGTTCCTCGTATATTCAATGACGATGCCGTGAAGGGTACGCTCCATCGAGGTGGCGGCCAACGGCGATCACTAGCCGGCCGTCGCGGGCCGAGTCGGGAGGGCGGGGTGGCGACGCACGAGAATCCTCAATCCCCACCCTGGACGTATCGCATGGAGGTCTCTCCCTCGGGCCAGGACTCGTCGCCGATGACGCAGGGGATGACGGACCCGGTCGCCCTGTTGCACCTGCTGGTCAATCTTCAGTCGCAATCGGTCGAGCTTCAGCGTCAGACTCTGGAACATCAGCATCAGCAACTGGAGCTGGCCCGCGAGTCCGCTCAGTTCATCCGCGACCAGAGGACTCGACAGGCGGCCGAACTGGAACGCTGGCAGGTGTGTCACCAGGACGTAGTGGATTCGGGACGCGAAGCGCTGACGCAACTGGAGCAGGTCCACGCCTCGCTGATGGCTGACCTGGCGGTCCATGTGGCGGAGAATCACGAGAATCTGGTCGACGGCGATTTCGCCCTATCCGACTTCGTCGACCGCTTCGGCCCTCGGCTGGCGCACCTCAACACGATGCTGGCGATCCTCCGCCCGCTGGCCGCCGCCTCCAAGAAGGCCGAGGGTTGATCGACCCGGACGGACGCGTCTTGATCGCGTCAGGGGGTCCGTTCGTCGACGACCACGCCGCGGCTGCTGAACGAGATCCCCTGGGTGCCCGCGGTGCCGATCATCACCGATTCGGCCAAAGGCGCTGAGACGGCATGTTCGGCCGACCACTGGACGAGGAAGCTCGAAGCGGCGCCGGCGGCCACGTCCTTTTCGCCGAGGAAGACTTCGTAGGCCGCCAACGGCGCCAGTTGGATCGGGTTTTCGAGGAAGCGGCGGATTCTCTTGCCTCCCGCGTCGTGGTAGTCGGCCGATCGGACCACGATCGGAGTGGTTCGGTCAGTGTTGCGGACGCTCAGAGTGATGCCCAGGCCGAATCTCGGGGTTTTCTCGCCAATGGAGAGGCTTCCATAGGCCGGGATGTACAAAGTCTGTCCAGCGACCGGCTCGCCCAGCACGCCTGGAGCGACCTGCGTGACGCCCGGCTGCGCGGTCCCCTTGCGGCCGGCGAAGCGGACGGTGCCGTCGGGGTTCGCCTCCGTCTCGCAGCCAACAAGCCCTCCGGCCATCAGTCCCGCCAGGATCACGGCCGCCGTCGTTCCAGGTCTCATGGCTCGCCCGCCTCCCAGATCACGATCATCGGGGCCCGATTCGTCGGCAAAGGGCCCCGACCATGATAACGGGCCGACGCAGGGCCGTCAGCGACCGGGGGGGACCTCGGTAGGAGGAGAGGGTCGGGGTTCGGTCGGGCGGATCGTCCCCAAGGTCAGGTTCGACTCTGTTGAGGAGGTGACGAACAGGCCCGTTGCCTCGCCCATCGGCAGGAAGCCTTCCAGCTCGTCATGGGGGAAAAAGGTCGCCATGCCGAGGCGGACCCCCGGGGCCGAGGCTCGGCCGTCGGCAAGGGCCTTGTCGAGGTTGAGCCGGTCGAGTCGCCAGCCTCGTCCCTCGATGATGTTCTGAATGCAGGTGAGTTCTCGGCGATTTGGGTCCCAGTGGAGATTCTGGTTCCAGGGGCCAATCAGCACCCGGAACGCCACCACTCCCGGAGCGCTCGAGCGGTGAGCCGCCACGAGGCGTTCGGGGTCATAAAGCCGCAATTCGGGGCGGATGTCGCCGTAGTCGGCCGTCGCCAAATAGGACCGGCCCTCGACCTCAACGAACGTGGGGCGACAGCCGTTGATGGCCGCGTCGTCCTCGATTTCGTCCAGAACCGCGTGGTCGAGGGTTCCGTCGGACCAGGCCCGATTCCAGTCGAGGTGGTAGATCCTCGCCTTTTTCGAGACCGTGTCACCCAGGAATGTGCCGTGGCGGGGGTCGCGGGTCAGGCCGGTCGGGTGAAGCAGGATCGGCGTCCCGCCCCGGGTCAGGTTCAGGACGCGGCCGGTGGGGTGGAGGTCGGTGGTGTATTCGCGGATCACTCCCACGCGAGGCTTGGCCCGCACGAGGTCGCCGTACAGGTAGAGCTTGCCGTCGACGAGGCTCACCCCCTGGCCCGCCCCGAGCCCGGTGTCGGTCAAAACCTGGAGGGGTTCGACGGTCGCATCGGCGGTCCAGGTGCCATCGGGCGGCGGTTCGTTGCGAACGGATGGGGGTTGGCCCCACGCATGCGTCGCCATGGCGAGGGAGGCGAGGAGAAACCAGGTTTTCGATCGATTCGGCATTGGCGAAGGCCCCCGCGATCGTTGGGATGACGGATCGCGAGGGCCATTGTTGCCAAGATTGATGAAGGGCGAGTGAAGGCTCGATGGTGTCGCGGTTAGACGCCCAGGCCGAGCCGTTTGCGGTGGTAAGCGAGGCGCTGGTCGACGTTCATCCGGGAGAAGTCAGGCATGCCGTCGGAGTGGGTGGGGAACCCGTTGGCGTCGGAATGGCCGTTCTTGGAGGGGGCTACCTTGCCGTTGGAGGTGGATGCCTTCGCCGCAGGGGCGGGGACTTCGTGGTTGTGGCACTGGCACTGATGGCCGTTGGCGGAGGAAGCCGGCGCGGGGGCCGCCGCGGGCATTGAGAATTCGGGTTTGGGCGGAACGGTGACGGCCGTGGTGCCGGTCGACCCTCCGTAGCTCATCGCCAGGGCCTGGATTTTCAGGTCATCGTCCAGCGACCGCTGGGCGCGAATGCCCAGCTTTTGGAGGACTCCGTGGTACGCCTTGACCGCCTCGACCGGGCCGATGACGCCGTCGGCGATCAAGCGGAGGAACTGCACGAACGCCAGTTGGTTTTCAGCGCTGTTAATCTTGCGGCCGAACAGAGCGACCTTGGCACCATATTTCCGGGCATCGTGCAGCAGTTGAAAGGCGTCGAGGGTGGTTCCCGAGCCGCCTCCCAGAACCCCGACGATCAGGCGAGGGTCGTAACGGACGAGTTCCTCCATCGCCTTGGGACCGTGGTAAACGATCTTGAGGAACTGCGGACGACCGGCGGGGGCGACCCCGGCGAGCATTCGGGCGATGTTGTCGTTGAGGAAGTGGGGCAGGATGGCTGGGTCAATCACCCCGGGCATGTTGGGGTCGAAGACTTCCAGGAAGTAGCGAAACCCCTTGCGCTCGGCCTCCTCGCGGAACTCGTGGAAGCGTTCCATCGCGAGGCGGTCGAGGTGCGGGTCGTTATTGAAAGTGACGGAGTAGAGGCCCAGGTCAGCGCCCACGGCTCGCTCGTCAGGGGAGCAGTCCAGGTGCCCACACTGGATATGATCCAGGTTCGCCGAGCGGAACGGATACGAGGGGGCCTGGGCGTAGCGTGAGCCCCGGGCGATGTGGACGTCGGTGGTGTCGTTGGCCCGAGCCGCCGGGGTAATGGGCGAATTCTTGAATAGACCTTCGCGGATTGTCAACGCGTGGTTGGTGCTGGCCGACATCAGCATGATGTCGACCAGCTCCTGCCGGACGATGGCGCGGATCTGCTCTCGGTACTCTTCCAGGGTTTTGTAGCGGACTTCGCCGGGGTGAGACTCGGGCGAGAGACCCGGCGAGCCGATGCCGAAAGCCATGTCGGCGTCCTTGGCGTCGGCGAGGATGAACTCGTCGGCGTTGGGATCGTCGTGCAGGGCGGCGAGCTTGCGGTCGAGCGACTTAACCACGTTTCCAACCCCCCCCGGTCTGGCCGGAGATTGTGACCCTCGACGAACCGCCATTGCCGCTGAACGAGGCGCCGCCGCCAGTGACCCGCGCGTGACCGCCGTTGCCATTGCCGTTACCGGTAGCTGCGGAGGGCTTGATCGGGGTGGGGGTGGGAGCCTTGGCCATCTGCGGGTTCTTCGAGAGGACTTGGTCGATCGTCTCGCGCAGCACCCTGGCCGACGCTTGAAGGCCCGAATTTTCCTTGGGCCAGAGGGGAATCTCCAGCTGGGTCTCAACCCCTCGGCGGCCGACCACGGTGGGGACCGAGATGCAGACGTCGCGGATGCCGTAGGGACCGTTGACCAGCGACGAAACGGGCAGAAGTCGACGCGAATCGAGGGCAATCGCGTGGATGACGTCGCGGATGGCGATGCCAACGGCGAACCCGGCGCCTCCCTTGAGCTTGATGCACTCAGCGCCGCTGCCCTTGGTGCGGGCGAACAGGGCGTCGGCGGTGTTGGCGTCCCAGCCGGGGTATTTCTCCAGGGGGAGGCCCATCACCGTGGCCGACGACCAGATGGGGACCATGCTGTCGCCGTGCTCGCCCAGGATCGTGGCGTCAACCTGGGTCGGCGGCAAGCTCAGCTTCTCGGCGATCAGACTGCGGAACCTGGCGGTATCGAGCTGGGTCCCCAGGCCGATGACCTGAGAGGCGGGCAGGCCCGACTGGGTGGTCGCCAGGTACGTCAGGACGTCGACCGGGTTGGAGACGATCAAGAGGATCGCCTCCTTTTTCATCCCCGCCGCCTTGACCTGGCCCAGCAACGTCAGGAACAGATCGACGTTGCGGTTGATCAGGTCCAGGCGACTCTCATCCGGCTTGCGTCGAAGGCCGGCGGTGATGCAGATCAGGTCGGATTCAGGGATCGCCTCGTAGCCGACCGAGCGAATCCGCTGGTCGGCCGTGAGCGAGGCCCCGTGCAGCAGGTCGAGCGCCTGCCCCTTGCCGAGGTCGGCGTTAACGTCGAGCAGGTCAATTCCCGACACGATCCCGCCGCACTGCAACGCGAATGCGGCGCAAGAGCCGACCAGCCCGCCGCCGCCAATGATGCTGACTTTCATTGAGGAACGCTCCGCCGGGGCCCGGAGGCCATTGAGTAAATGGTGGGGAAGGGGACCCAACCGCTCAGGCACCCCCGGAGATCCCGGACGCGTAAGTTTGACCCTTGACGACCGAGTTGCCCCGGCCCTGGCCGTTGCCGTTGTGATTGCCACTGCCATTCATGGCCGCCATGACCTGGTCGGTGATCGCCTGGACCATGGCCTCGGCGTCGCCACTCGAGGGAAACTTGGTTTGGGGCGCCGACTGGTTCGGCTGCTGGCCCTGGAATTTGGCCGGAATGAAGGCCCGGGGCTCGGGGTGGAACTCGCTGTAGCCCTCGCGGAACAGGCTATTGCCGCAGAGGTCGCAGTTTTCCAGCCCTTTTTCGAGGCGAACGTCGCGGATGCCCAGGTTGGGCTTGATCTTGATCAGTTCGGCGGCCTTGTCGTCGGAGTAATACTGGACCCGGCCGAGTTGCTTGGTCAGGATCAGAATCCGGCAGTAGGCGTCGATGATCTCGGTCTTGAAGTAGGCATCCATCAGGTCCGGCCCGGCGGTGATCGTGCCGTGGTTGGCCAGCAAGATTGTGTCGGTGTCCTTGATGTAGGGCAGGACGGTATCGGCGAACGCCTGAGTACCGGGCGTTTCATAGGGCGCGATGGCGACTTCGCCGAGAAACACCTCGAACTCGGGCATCGTGCACTTGGGGATCGGCTCGTGGGCGACGGCGAAGGCCGTGGCGTGCGGTGGGTGGCAGTGGACGCACGACCGGATGTCGGGCCGGGCTTTCATGATCGCCAGGTGCAGCAGGATCTCGCTCGACCGCTTGCGGTGACCGGAGATTTGCTTGCCTTCCATGTCGACGACGCACAGGTCATCGGGCTTCATGAACCCTTTAGAGACGCGGGTCGGGGTGCAGAGGACGCGGTTATCGTCCAGACGATAGCTAATGTTGCCGTCGTTGGCCGCGGCGAAGCCCTTGTTGTAAACCCGCCGGCCAACCTCGCACATCTCCTCTCGAAGCTTCCACTCGCTCATCATGCCGTTGCCATTGCCGGCCATCGGGGGCCTCCGGAGAATAGAGATGATTCCGTGTAAGGGTTGGGGAACTCGTGTCTCGGGATTACCGGCCAACCTCGATCCGGTCGAGCAGGCAGGCGCAGTAGGCGTCGATGGGGGTCTTGACCTTGCCGAATGGGTTGGCCGCTTCCCGGCCCTCGCCGAGACCGATCAAAGCGCCGGGGCTGGCTCCCAGTTCGTCATACACGACGACTTCCTCCCCCCGCTCCGGAGAGCCATCGAGCAAGGCGGGAGCCGTCATCGGCAGCGCGATGAGGTAACGGGCGTTGCGGAGGTTGGGGTGCTGTCGAGAAAGGGTCACGCGACCGATCACCTCGGCGATCCTCATGGCCATTGAGCCCTTCGAGCGGGCCCCTCCGGGTCGGCCCTTCCGAGAGCAATCCCGGCGGGGGCGTGGGGGCCCCGGCCCGGCGGAAGGTGTGGCAAAGATGTTTCAAGGAATGCACCGAGAGCCCGGCCGGTTCGACCACCAGGAGGCTCGCTCCCAAACCGCGAGTGGCTCGGGCGACGGACTCGGCATCGTGGACGGCCGCGGCGCGGACCCCATGAACAAGGTGCGCCCGCCAGACCGCCGCCGCCGACTCGTGGGCCACCAGCAACGCCCCGCGAGTGGCGGACGCCGCGACCCAACCGGCCACATCCGTCGCGTCAACCTCATACCATCCGGCCGGGTCGCTCAGCAGACTCTGACGAAGGACCGATGCGACTCCCTCGGTTGGCTCGATCGCGAAGCCCCACTCGCCGGATTGACGGGAGGGCGGGGCCTCGGCGAGCGAGACGAGTTGCAATGTCAGCCCTCGACGCTTCGCGGCCTCACGGGCCAGAGGGGTAATAACGGTTCCGGCGGCGAGGCGAATTTCCCTTGTTCCCGACGGGAGAGCTTCCAGGTGCCTCAACGCCAGCAGTCGACCGGCGAAGACGTCGGGGGAGGCGGCCGTCGCGGTCGGCGAGGGCGTCGAGCGGGCGCGGCCGAACAGTTCGGCCAGGACCGCTCGTACGACCGCATCGACCTCGGCGACACTGGGGTTTTTCATGAGTCGGGCAGCCCCATGACGCTCCAGCGGCCGGGAGTGTTCCGCCCAAGCTGCTCCTGCAACATCTGGCCGTCGCTGGTCAACATCACCACGTCCCCACGTCTCGCCCCGAGCCGGTCAAAGGCCAGGACCGGGTCGCCGTCGGGCAGACCGTCGATCCGTTCGAACTGGACGATCAACAACCGCTCGCCCTGAAGCGAAGCGTGCTTGATCGTCGAGGTCGCCGTGCCCAGGACGCGGCCGAGTTGCATGGGGAGGGTTCTCGTCTCACCAGGGTTCAAGGAAGCGATCAGATAAACCGCATGCCGTTGACGACCGCGGTTCGGCGCTGTCGGCAGAAGGTCAACGGGGTGGTGACGCCCTCGCCGGTCGGCCCTGCGATCGAGAACGACGGAACACCCTCGCCGCCGAGGCCCGCGGTGCAGGGGCCGTTGATGACGAAAATGGTGCAATCCATCGCCTTGCCCATCTTGGTCATCACTCCGGTGTCTCGAGAGTGGAGAACGGCGGTGTGTCCGTAGCCGTGTTCGGACTTCCTGGCCAGGTCGATCGCCCGATTGACGTCGGAGACCCGGACGAACGGCAGGAAGGGCATCATCTGCTCGTGCTCGACGAACGGGTGATCGGCGCCGACTTCTCCGTAGAGGATTTGCGTCCCCTTGGGCACCTCGACGCCCGCGTGACGCCCGAGAACCGCGGGGTCCTGGCCGACCAGAGCCTTGTCGAGGTGGAGCTTGCCGTCATCCCCCTTTTTAAAGGCGGCGGCGGTCAGTTTGTCGATCTGGTTGGGCTGGAGGCGGTAGCCGCCGTGGCTGCCAACCTGTTCCATCAAGCGGTCGAAGATTTCGGCGACGGCGAAGACCTGTTTCTCACCGATGCACAACAGGTTGTTGTCGAACGCGCATCCGAAGATGATCGACTTGGCGGCGTTTTCCAGGTCGGCCGTCGCGTCGACCACCACCGGAGGATTGCCCGGTCCAGCGACAATCGCCCGACGGTTGCTCCCCAGGGCGGCGCGAGCCACCGCCGGGCCTCCGGTGACGACCAGCAGGCGAACCATCTTGTGAGCGAATAGGGCGTTGGCCGACTCGATCGTGGGGGTTTCGATAATCGTCAGGAGGTCTTCCAGACCGATCGCCTCCTTGATCCCCCGGTTGAACCGCTTGACGCCCTCGACGGCGATTTTGGCCCCCGAGGGGTGAGCGTTGAAAACCACCGTGTTGCCGGCGGCGAGCATGTTGATGCCGTTGGCCGCCAGCGTCGGCAGGCTGTGCGTGACCGGCGTGATCGCGCCGATGACGCCGAAAGGGGCGAAGTCGGTCAGGGTGATCCCGCCGTCACCGGAATCAATGTTGGTGCGGAGGTACTCGACGCCGGGAATAATCGGGATAAAGTCGCGGAGTTTGGCGATCTTGTGATCGACGCGGCCGACCTTGGTCTCCTCCAACTCGGCCTTGGCGAGTTCCTCGGCCCCCTCCACGCACACCTTGCGGATGACGTCGATGGCCTTCTTCCGGTCCGCCAGGGGTCGGATACGGAATTGCTGGAAGGCCGAATGCGCGGCCTCGACCGCGGCGTCGGCGGTCGAGTAGACGCCGAGCGTGCCGCCACCGGAGGATTTGCGACCGTTGCCGTTGACGTGGGCCGCGCCGTTGCCGTCGCCCATCTGCGACAACACTTGCTGGACGACACTGCGGATCAGGTCTTCACTCATCTGCATGGGAGGTCCCGCCGTCGCCGGGGTGTGGGGGATGGTATGGATACGGGTGGATGCGGGTTAAGACGAATTACGGGTCGAGAAGACAGTCCGGCCTTCGACGTCGACGGTGTCCACCAGCCCGATCGTCACCGCGTCGATCGGCAGTTTTTCGGTCTCGGGCGTTAAGCGGGCGCTGGAGCCCTGGCAGACCAGAACCATCTCGCCCACGCCCGCGCCGAGTGCGTCGACCACCACGAACGTCCGGCCGGTGGGGACCAGGCGGTCGCGACCCGTTTCCTCGACGCGGTAGGGCTCGACCATAAGCAGCTTGTGCCCGGTCATCGAGGCCACCTTCTGGGTGGCGATCACGCTGCCGGTGACGCGGGCAAGGAACATGGCCGGGGTCTCGTCGTCAGATGGTCGGAAAAAGGGCAGTCGGCTCAGACCGCGTTCGAGAGGAGGTCCCGTGTCTGGCGGGCCACGATAATCTCCTCATTGGTCGGCACGGCCCAGACCTGGACCCGCGATTCGGGCCTGGAAAGCAACCGCTCGGAGGAAGTCGCTCGGGAAGAGTTCGCCTCCCAGTCGACCTCGATACCAAACCACTTCAGGTCGTGGAGCACGCCGGCGCGGATGCGCGAGGAGTTCTCGCCGATGCCGCCGGTGAAGACGATCGCGTCGGCCCCGCCCATCTCGAGCAGGTAGGCCCCAAGGTACTGGCGGGCCGAGGAGACGAAGACGTCGATGGCGAGCTTCGCGCCGGGGTTGCCGGCCTCGGCGGCGGATTCGATGTCTCGCAGGTCGTTGCCCGCGTTGCCCACGCCCTGGAGGCCCGAGCGGTTGGCCAGGATTTCGAGCACCTGGTCGAGCGAAAGGTCGGCCTCTTCCATGATCGCCGGAAGGGCGAAAACGTCGAAGTCGCCCACGCGATTGTTTTGCGGCAAGCCGCTTTGAGGGCTCATCCCCATGCTCGCCGCCACCGATTTCCCAGCGTCGATCGCGCAGATCGACGAGCTGCCCCCGAGGTGGCAAGAGATGATCTTGGCGTCCGTGCGACCGAGCAGTTCTGCCATTTTGCCGGCGATGTAGCGGTGGCTGGCGCCGTGGAAGCCCCAGCGACGGACGCCGTGCTTGGTCGCCCATTCGTCGGGCACGGCGTAGCGCTGGCGGGCCTCGGGAATCGTGCGATGGAAGCCGGTTTCAAAGGCGGCGACCAGCGGCAGGCCGGGGAACTTGGCTCGGAGGTTCCTCATCGCGCGGATGTAGGGTGGGTTGTGAGCGGGGAGGATCGAGTTGTATTCCTCCATCGCCGCCAGAAGTTCTTCGTCAACCCGCTGAACGCCGGTGAAGCCGCGAGCGTGGACGGCCTTGAAGCCAATGGCCGCGACCTCGGAGGTGTCGGCAATGACTCCAATCTCGGGGTCGACCAGTTGGTCCAGGCAGATTTGCACCGCGGCGCCGTGGTCGGGCACCGGCTCGACGAACTCGATCTCTCGACCTCGGGAGCGGATACTCACCTTGGCCGAGTCCGAGCCGATCCGCTCGACGGCCCCACGAGCCAGTAACGGCTCGGCGGGGTCGCCCAGGTCATAGAGCCGGTACTTGAAGCTGGTGCTGCCGAGGTTGGCGACAAGGACTTTCAACGAGAAGCTCCCGCCACGAACGCCCGGACGATCTCCACACCCGGCCGGGGAATCACATGGGCGGCCTTCAGTTCGCCGGCGCGGCTGGCGGCCTCGGCGCCGGCCTCGACCGCCGCGCGGACGCTACTGACGTCCCCCTGAACCATGATGCTGACGATGCCGCCATCGAGCTTGATAATTCCGGTGGCCAGTTCTACGTTGGCCGCTTTGAGCATCGCGTCGGCGGCGTTGATGAGGCTGACCAGACCCATGGTCTCGATCAGGCCGAGGGCGCCATTCATCGGGAAATCCTTGAAAGGGGCAGGGGGTCCGTGGAGGTATGTTCGTCGATCGGCCCGAGTCGACATTCCGCCGGGACGGCGTTGGCGCTCACGCATGCCAACGCCGCCCGATTCCATCGAGTCCACTCAGCCCAGGAAAGTGCGTAGGACCGCCGGGTCGGGTCGGGGAATGACGTGGGCGCTGACCAGTTCACCAACGCGGCCGGCGGCCTCGGCGCCCGCTTCCACCGCGGCGCGGACCGAACCGACATCGCCGCGGATAATCGTCGTGATGAACGCCGCGCCGATCGACACTCGCCCGCCCAGGGTGACATTGGCCGCCTTGAGCATGGCGTCGGTCGCCTCGATCATGCCGACCAGACCCTTGGTCTCGATCATGCCGACCGCCTCACTACTGGAACCGCCCGTGACGGCTCCGGTCCGCTGACCCCTCGCGCTGGCGATCGACATGGCTCAGGCCCCCCCATTCTTGGCCGCGGCGGAGGCCGCCGGCGCCGCCGCCTTGACGAACGTCAGCACGCCCGAGAGGTCCTCGTGCGGACGGGGAATCACCTGGACGCTGACGACCTCGCCGATCCGACTGGCCGCCGCGGCACCCGCGTCGACCGCGGCCTTGACCGCCGCGACGTCGCCCGAGACAAACGCCGTGACCAGGCCGCTGCCGACCTTTTCCCAGCCGACCAGGTCCACATTGGCGGCCTTGAGCATCGCGTCGCTGGCTTCAACCAGCGCCACGAATCCCTTGCACTCGATCATTCCCAACGCTTCGACGCCGACACTGGCCATCGGGGGCCTCCTCGGGGAAAATGGATACCGTTGTCTGGAAGGCGATTGGTCGGGGACGGGTGGACCAAACGAGGTGTTTCGCTTCGGGTCCGGGACGACAGGCAGGGGTCGGGCCTGGGCTTGGTCGGTTCAAAAGATCCCGACCCGCCGCGTCCCGCCTTCGCCTCTCACGCTTTGACCAGGGTCACGTGGCTGGCATGCGGCAAGTCGCAGGCGTTGGCCTCGTCGGTGTCGATATGGACTTCGAGCTTCCAATCCTTGTGAGTTCGCACCAGCAGGCCATCGAGCGAGCCGGGACACGTCCCCTCGATCCGCAGGTTCATCCGGTCCAGATGCTTGACACCGTAATGCTCGGCGTCCTTCGGACCCATGTGGACGTGACGCTCGGCCCGGATGACACCCTTGGTTAACTCCAAGGTCCCTTTCGGGCCAATCAGCAAGCAACCGGGGGTCCCCTCGATGTCGCCGGAGAGCCTCACCGGCAGGTCGATACCAAGACTAATGCCGTCGGTGAACGACAATTCCACCTGGGTGAAGGGCCGTTCGGGGCCGAGGATGCGAACTCCAGGGATCATCCGTTGGCGAGAACCGACCACGGCGATCGTCTCGTTCGAGGCGAAGTCGGTGGCCTGGTAAAGTCGCCGCATCTCGGTCAGGCGGTAGCCCTTGCCAAAGAGCACCTCGACATGTTCGACGGTCAGGTGGGCATGCCTTGCCGAGATGTTGACCAGCAGGTTGGGCTTATAGCCCGAGGACTGGCCGTTGCCGTTCGCGAGGGATCCGTTGAAGGCCCCTTGCTCTCGGAGGATGGCGCGAACCATCGTCTCAATTTGGTCGCGGTTGGCGGTCGTGGTCATGCCGTTTCGATCCTGGGTCCGGGCAACCGGGAGTGCCCGTTGCGGAATTCGAGGTCGAGGGGGGCCCGATGCACCTTCACCCCCGCCGCCACCAGGGCGGCAAGGGAACCTTCGGGGATCGCGGGGTCGCAGACGAGGGACTGGATCTCTCCCAGTCCGCAGAGCCGGGAGAGCGAAAGTCGACCGAATTTCGACGAATCGGCGACGATCAAAACCTCCTGACCGCACTGCATCATCTGTTGCTGAGTCTCGACCAATACGGAATTTGAGTTGTAGATCCCATCGTCCACGATGCCGTTGGCCCCGAGGATGGTCAGTCGGACGCGAATCCCCTGCATCGTGGCGATCGCGATCGGCCCCATCGCCACCCCGGTCCTCGGATAAACGTAGCCGCCGATCAGGATCAGGTCGGTTTCCTTGCAAGCGGCCAGCAACTGGGCGATCGGCAGACTGTTGGTGACGACCTGAATGGCTCGACCGGCCAGGGCTCGGGCAACCTCCAGGGTGGTCGTGCCACCGTCGAGGAGGATCGTGTCGCCATCCTCGATCAGGGCCGCGGTGGATCGACCAATCGCCCGCTTCTCGACGGCCTGCGAGGCAAAACGCTCTTCCAGTGTGGGCATCGACCGAACTTCGTCGGAGCAGATCGCGCCGCCGTGGGTTCGCTTGATCGTCCCAGCGAGGTCCAACGCTTCAAGGTCCCGGCGGATCGTGCTCTCCGAGACACCCAGCGCCCGAACCAACTCGTCGAGGGTGGCAAATCCCCGCCGGACAATCAGGTCGAGCAATTGCTGACGTCGGGTCTCGGCGAGCATGGTGCCCCGGTCGTGATGATTGGGTGTCAAGTCTAGTGTTCAAGGGCCGTCAGAAGATGTCAAGCGCCTTCACGAAAATTTGACCGAATTTGCACGATGATGACGGAGGATGACGACTGGTTTGACCAACTCATATCCGCGATACTGGGGGCAGGAGGACTTCCATGCCGGAATTGCCGGAGGTTGAGACAATGGTCCGGGGTCTGCGGCCCGCGCTGGACGGGGCAAAAATCCGTGATGTCACGGTTTTTGACCCGAAGCTGATCCACGGCATCTCGCCCGAAGACTTCGAACGCCGATGCGCGGGGGCGGGAGTCGTCGGCGTGGGGCGTCGGGGCAAGTGGGTGGTCATCGAGCTGGCCGGAATGCTGGGGATCATCGTCATCCAGCCCCGCATGACCGGAGGCTTTTGGCTCCTCCCTCCCGACAAACCGGCCCACGTGCGCCTGTCATTCCGGCTGGACGGACCTTGCCCCGAGATCTGGTATTGCGACGCCCGCCGGTTGGGTCGGGCTGCGTGGTTTTCCGGCCCCGAGGAGGCGAATCGGGCCTTCGCCCGCTCCCACGGCCCGGATGCTCTGGAGATCGTCCGCCCTGATCTCGCCTCCCGACTGGAGAAGACCCAGCGGGGGATCAAGGCGACCCTGATGGATCAAAAAGTTCTGGCCGGCATCGGTAACATCTACGCCGACGAGATTCTTCACCGGGCGAAGCTCCACCCAAGCCGGCCCGCCGCCGGCCTCAACTCTCGGGAGGTGGGACGCCTCCACGCGGCGATCCAGCCGATTCTGCGGGAAGCGATCGCCGCCGAGGGGTCCAGTTTCGACGCGGGCTATCGCACGGTCCTGGGCCTCGAAGGCGGTTTCCTGTCGCAAAATGCCGTCCACCGCCGCAAGGGGCAGCCTTGCCCGTTTTGCCAAACGCCGATCATCAAGACAAGAATCGCCGGACTCATCGGTCGACCAACCTATCTCTGCTCCGTCTGCCAGCCCGAGCCGTCCACGCCTTGAGATCCACCAGGTTCCCGCGCGGAAAGTTGCGCCCAGCCCGAGTCTTGCGACGAGGCAACGGTCCGCCTGGCCGGATTTCGACGGATCGGCTATGGTGGAGGTTCCGCCTCGGACGGCCCCTCGCGACGCCTCGGCGGTCGGGTCCGCGTGTCCAGGGGAGCGGGACGTTGTCGTATCGCACGTTCAAAAATCTGCTGGGCGAGACTAGCCTCGAGCGCAAGTGCCGCTTCATCTTCGGAGGCGGCATCCTCGTCCTGGTCACCACCAGTTTCTTCCTCTACGGTCAGAAGACCGAGAAACTGGTCATCGACCAGAAGAAGGAAGCCGCGCACGTGCTGGTCTCCAGCGTCGCGCTGCCGAACATTCACATCAAGGATATCCTGGGCCGCGACCTGGTCACCTATATCGACGAGTTCTCCGGGGCCCCGGCGCCCCTGACCAAGAAGCCAAGCTTCGAGTCGAAAGTCCTCAACCCCAACAAGCCCGAGGCGGACGACGGGGCGGCGCTAGACCCCTCGGAGCGCGAGGCCCAGGCGTTCGAGCGGACGGCCCTGGCCCAATTCCTGGGCGTCGCGGACCGGGTCAGCAAGTCGGCCAGCCCGTCCGCCGAGCCCCCCTTGCTGTTCCGTGCACGCCCGATGCCCGGTCGCAACCAGTATCAGTACGTCGAGGCTTTGTTCTTCAAGCCATCGTGCCTGTCGGTCTCGTGCCACGGCCAGATGCGCGAGGGGCGCCACGGCAAGTTCGTCGAGGACAAGGCCGGCGACCTCGCCGCCGCCATCGCCGTCCGCCTGCCGATGGAGGAGACCAACAAGGCCATTCAGAAAAACCGGGCGATGCTGATCGCCGCGGCCCTGGTGACGGCTCTGGTGGCAATGTGGGCGTCGTATATGATCGTCCGCTACGTCATCGCCAAGCCAGTGAAGCACCTGCGCGACGTCTCCGACGCCATCGCCGCCGGCCGTCTGACCGTCCGCAGCCAGATTCAAACGGGCGACGAGTTCGAGGAACTGTCCCACGCCTTCAACCGCATGCTTCACAACCTCGTCGCCATGCAGCAAGAACTGCGAGAGGTCAACGGCGACCTCGACCGCAAGGTCGACGAACTGGCCCAGGCCAACCTCGCCCTCTTCGAGATGAACCGTCTCAAGAGCGACTTCCTGGCGACGATGAGCCACGAACTACGCACGCCGCTCAACTCGATTATCGGATTCTCCGAGGTCCTAAGCGGGGCGGAGACCCTCAACGACCGCCAGAGACGTTATGCCACCAATATCCAGACCTCGGGACGGATGCTATTGGGGATGATTAACGACATTCTCGACCTGGCCAAGATCGAGAGTGGCAAGATGGAGGTCCGGGCCGAGGACTTCTCGATCCGAGACGTCTGCGAATCCCTGGCCAACGTCTCCCGACCGGTCGCCGAGCGCAAGAATATCGACCTGGTTTGCGAGCCCGACGAGGCATTGCCCCTGCTCCGCCAGGACGCGGGCAAGATTCGCCAGATCCTCTACAACTTGCTGTCCAACGCCATCAAGTTCACGCCCGAGGGAGGAAAGGTGATCCTCCGGGCCCGCGGCGAAGGGCGTTGGGTCGTCCTGGAAGTGGCCGATACCGGGATCGGGATCGCCGAGGAGGACCGGGAGACGATCTTCGAGAAGTTCCGCCAGGCGGGGCACCTCGGCCAGTCCGACGCCGTTCTGACCCGGGAACACCAGGGAACCGGGCTGGGCCTGTCGATCGTTCGCGAGTTGGCCAAGCTCCTCGGCGGCGATGTCCGCCTCGAAAGCCGAGCCGGCCACGGCAGCACCTTCACCGTGCGGCTCCCCCAGCAGTTGCCAGGCAATCGCCGCTTCGAGGTCAACCTGTCCGACGAGCGGATCGACCTCACCAAAGCCCGTCGCGTCGAAACCCGGTCCCCCGCGATTTACGGCCGAGGCTCCCGAGCCGACCACCCGTCCGCGTCCCGGCCCGCCGGAGACCCCGGAACGTCCAACCTGGCGACTCCTCGTTCCTGAACCCTGGACGGCTCCGGACGAATCTCCCAGCGGTCCAATTCTGGACCGAGGGTGCTTTTGCGCTCGAAACCGGCCTATCCTCCGGCCGCCAATCGTGATTCAATCCCCGTCCCCTCTCTCACGATCCGCCTCGAATCCCCTCGCCATTTCGGAGTCGTGGCATGGATGCTCGGCCCAAGTCCCCGATTCGTCAAGCGTTCCGACCCGGTTGCGAATCCCTGGAGAGGCTGGCCCTACTCTCGACCCTGACGCCGACGGTTCGGGCGGGAGGGTCGACTCAAGTGGCGTTGTCGACCTCGCCGGAGCTTTCGGTCCCGACTTCGGTGGGCAACGGCGACGCCCACCCGAGCGGCGTGGCCGTGGTTCCCAAGGGATTCCCAGTCACCGGGGTCGCGAGGCCGGGGGCCTTTTTGGTCTCGAATACCGAGAACAACGGAGTTCCTCGCACGGGGACCACGGTGGTGCAGATCTCCACCAATCCCAGCCCTACCAGCCAGGTATTCTTCCAGGGCCAGGGGGCGGTCGGCGTCGGCGTGACGGGAGCGGTGGGGGTACTTCCGAAGGGGTTGGCCGTGGTTGGCAACTTCCCCAAAACCGCGACCTCACCCAACCAGCTTGGTCAGGCGATGCTGTCAGTCGTGGACCCCAATGGTAACGGTGTAAGCCAGATCCAGGCCCCCGGAGGACCGCTGGCGTTGACATTCCACGAGCAGGGCAAGTTGGCCCAGATGTTCGTTTCCAACGCCCTGACCGGAACGATCACCCGAATCGACATGAAAGTTTACGCCAACAAGTTGATGATCATCAACAAATTCCAGATCGCCTCAAGTTACGCTCACCTGGATGCTTCGGCCGCGTCCTCCTCGACGGAAGGCCCGACGGGTCTCGCGTATGACGCGGCCCGGGACGTTCTCTACGTGGCTTCGCCCGGCGATAACATGGTGTACCGAGTGGGAGAAGCCAGCAAGACGCGGACCGATCGTGGGAGGGGTCAGTCGCTGACAACCGATACGTCGCGTCTGCATGGGCCCGCCGGGATCGCCTTGGCCCCCAATGGCACGTTGCTGGTGACCAACAACGACACCGCCAATGTCGACCCGGCGCAGCCCAGCGAGCTGGTCCAGTTCTCCACGGCCGGCCAGTACCTGGGAGAGCAGTCGATCAGTGGCGAACTCGGGGCCGCGGGCGGGGTCGCCATTCGAGCGAACTCCCGCCATGAATTGACCGTGGCCGTGGCCAACGACGCGACGAATTCCCTCGACCTCTACCGAGGGACCGACTGACCGATCCTTTCTACGCGGTGGCGGGCCGCGACCCGGGCGGGGTGAAGGGGTCGCGGTCGCCGTCGCCGAGACCACCCTTGAGAGGGACCTTGCGAGCCGGCCGGGGAGCGGCTGGAGTCTCGTCCTCGGGCTCATCGGGCGCCGTCGCGGTCACGGGCAGGGGTCGCAGGGACAGGGAAATCCGCTGGGCCTCCGGCTCGACCTTGAGGATGCGGACCTCCACTTCCTGACCCGCCTTGACATGATCGCGGACGCGCACGACCCGATTGCCAGCCAGTTCCGAGATGTGGACCAGTCCCTCGATCCCGGGCTCCAACTCGACGAAGGCGCCAAAGTCCATCAGACGGGTCACTTTGCCGTTAACGGTCTGCCCACGGCCATACTTGTCCTCGATGGCGTCCCAGGGGCTCGCCATCAACTGCTTGAGGCCGAAGCTGACCTTGTTGGTCTGCCGGTCTATCTTGAGAACCTTGACCTGGACCTCCTGGCCAACCCGGACGAGGCTGCCAGCGTCGGAGGTTCGCGCCCAGCTCATATCGCCGATGTGGATCAGGCCGTCCACGCCGCCGACGTCGACGAAGGCGCCGAAGTCCTTGATCGTGCGGACCGTGCCGACGTGAATCTGGCCCTCTTCCAAAGTGGCCCAGGTCTTCTCTCGCTGCTCGGCACGTTCGCGTTCCAGCAACTCGCGGCGCGAGACTACGAGATTTCGCTCTCGCTGGTTCGCCTCGGTCACGAGCACCCGGAGCTTCTGGTTGAGGTAGACCGCGGCGTCCTCGACCCGGTTGACGTCGATCTGACCGATCGGCAGGAAGCCGCGAATGCCGCCGACCTCGACATCCAGGCCCCCCTTGTTGGTCTTGGTGACGCGGGCCTCGACGATCAGCCCCTTGCGCAGGTTCTCCCAGTTCGCCTCGACGGCCGCCCCCTTGAGAGACAGCAGCAAGATCCCCTCGTCGGGGTCGAAGTGGTCGGGGACGACCTCGACGAGGTCTCCAGGCTTGGGGATCGCCTGGCCAAATTGTTCGATGGGGACGACGCCCTCGCTCTTGGCTCCCAGGTCGAAGAAGACGCTGCGACCCCGGACGGCGATGACCTTGCCTTGCTGGGGACCGCGACCCGCCTCCTGCCCGCGGACCTCCGAGGCGACGTGCCCAAGCCGCTCGTCTCGGGAGCGTCGGCCCCCAGTCGTGGACTCGAAGCTCTCGGCGTCGAACCCGCCCATCGCGGCTTCCAGCTCCGCTTCGAGATCGTCGTCCCACTGGCGCTTCAGAGGGACGTCGGCCACTGGTCGCGAGGGACCGAGCTCGGCCGCTTTCGCCAGGGCCGCGTCGATCGACTCGTCCAACGCCTCACGCCTCGGGCCCGTGGGAGGGACCACGGCGGACGCGGGTTTGGGTGGGGCCATCAACGACCCGTCGGCCGGTGGTGGTGCCACCGACTGGGGCGGGGCCGTCGGGCGCCCAGAGCCGGCCGCTGGAGGACGATCGAGCCGGGCGCGGAGGGGATTGGTGGGGATCGGTTGCGGTTCGCTCATCTTCGGTATCCGCGACCGGCCTCGTCAGGGCCGGGAAGGTGGTTGGGAATCGGGGGACGTTCGGCCGCCCAACCTTAACGTAGCGAGCCGGCCCTCGGGGGCCAAGGGTTCAGGCCCCGTCGCGAAGTTCCATCACCGACCAGAGACTCGGGTCTTCGCCGATGGGGAACTCCCGGCCGACCCCGAGGAACTGGTCCCCCATCACCGAGTCGATCACCTGGTAGGAGAAGCCCAGTCGCCGATTGGTGTCGGGCTCGAACCCGTTGAGGGCGGCGGCCTGGAAGAACACCTCCAGCCGCCAGCCGGCCCGCGTCCGCTCGGCCCAGGAACGGATCGTCTTGGGAGCGGCTCCGGGCGGGGAGGCGAGTGCTCGATGAATCGGTTGCTGGACCACCGCCGGCTCGGCGCCCGAGGCTCGACCCAACTCGGGCAAGACGCAGGCGAATTGGTGGCAGAACCGCGTTCCCCGGTGGACATCGCGGGTGTCTCTCGTGTCGATCCAGAGATCCAGAGCATTGCCCACGTCCGGGCCTCGCATTGGCGATCGGCCCAATCGTGTCACTTCAACGGCCACCCCAAAGCCCTTGTCACTCCAGCCCACGCGGACCTCGGCGAAACTCGGACCCCCGTCCAGTTCCGAGAAGACGGGCAGCCGGCAAATTTCGGGCAGGTCCAGCGGCCGACCCGACGCCCGGGGCAATCCCTCGATCAGCGGGCAGGCCAGCGACGGGCGGAACCAGAAGGCCGCGGGCAAAAGCGCCGAACTCACGATCCGGCCTCGTCGATGAGACGCAGGAGGTTGACCATCTCAATGGCCGCCAACGCGGCATCCACTCCCTTGTTGCCGGCCTTGAGGCCCGAGCGATTGAGCGCCTGCTCGACGGTCTCGGTCGTCAGGACGCCAAAAATCACTGGAACGCCCGTCGACAGCCCGGCCTGCATCACCCCGGCCGCCGCCTGGCCGGCGACATGGTCGTAATGGCCAGTCTCGCCCCGAATGACGCAGCCCAGGCAAACCACAGCCGAATAACGCTTCGATTCGGCAAGTTTGCGGGCCATCAGCGGAATTTCGAACGATCCCGGCACCCAGATGACGTCAAGCTGGTCCTCGGCGACCCCATGCCTGCGGAACGTCTCCCGGCAGCCGGCCAGTAACGCCTCGGTCACCAGGCCGTTGAATCGGCCCGCGACGAGAGCGAATCGGCCGGCGGGTGGGGAGAAGTCGCCTTCGAGCGTGGGCATGGCGTCGCGTCATTCCAAGGGATTCGAAGGGGGAAGGGCTCAGGCGTCCGCGGCCCGAGGGGCGAAGTTTCGGGCGGCCCATGCGCGAAGCCCGCGAACCCAGTCGGATTCCGCCAGGTTTTCGCCCAGGGCCAACGCTTTCAGAACGAGAGCGGGGGTCAGCGTTGGCAATTCTCGACTTTCGGTCAAAAGCTCGTAGTGATCGCCCACGAGCCCGAGGAATCGCAGGCGCTTACGGCGTGTCCTGTAGATCCAGACTTCGGGAACGCCAAGGCCCGCGAGGATGTCCAGGCGATCCTGGGCCGGGATGCGATTGTCCGCCTCGATCCAAAGGTCGGGCGGTAAATCGCCGGCATCCAGATCCGGGTCGCGGTCGAGTCGTAGCCTTCGCAGACTGGAAAGATAAAAGCTTTGGTCGGCCTCTTTCCCGCGTCCCTTGAACGGGTCGACACCGGACTTGCGAAAGGTCGTCGAGCCCGCGCCCTGGTAGCCGATCCCCAGAGTTTCACAGACGGTCGTCACAATGATGCGAAGGCGGCCCGAGGGCAGTTCGTGACGGAGTAAGTGCGGCGACACGATTTGCAGGACCCCATCGTTGTAGGCCATGCGGAGATGCCGGTTCGCGTCGTTCCGGACGAGCCGGACGTACATCCGGAAGGGAACGTCGTACAGAACCTTCACATCGCGATGGCGGCTGTCAACGGTGGCCATGAGGGATCTCCCCGCCGAGAATGCGGCAACCCGGCCCTTCGGTTCAGGAGAGGTTCATGCTCATGAGGAACTCGGCGTTGCTCTTGGTCTTGCGCATCCGGCCGGTGAGCAGTTCCATCGCCTCGACCGGGTTCATGTCGTTGAGGACCCTTCGCAGGATCCAGACCCGTCGTAGTTCCTCGGGGTCCATCAGCAACTCTTCCCGACGGGTGCCGGAACGGTTGACGTCGATGGCCGGCCAGATTCGCTTGTCGACCAGGCGGCGGTCGAGGTGCAACTCCATGTTGCCGGTGCCTTTGAATTCCTCGAAGATCACGTCGTCCATCCGGCTGCCGGTGTCGACCAGGGCCGTGGCCAGAATGGTGAGGCTGCCGGCGTCCTCGATCTTCCGGGCGGCTCCGAAAAACCGCTTGGGCTTCTGGAGGGCCGAGGCGTCGATGCCTCCCGAGAGAATCTTGCCGGAGTGCGGAGCCTCGGTGTTATACGCGCGGGCCAACCGGGTGATCGAGTCCAGCAGGATCACCACGTCCCGCCCGTACTCGACCATCCGCTTGGCCTTCTCGATGACCATCTCGGCCACCTGGATGTGTCGGGAGGCCGGCTCGTCGAAGGTGGAGCTGATGACCTCGGCCGTCGGTCCCTTGACCGACCGTTCCATCTCGGTCACTTCCTCGGGACGCTCGTCGATCAGCAGGACCATGACGTAGGCGTCAGGATTATTCGCCAGAACGCTATTGGCGACCTTCTGGAGAAGCACCGTCTTGCCCGTCCGGGGCGGAGCGACGATCAGGCCACGCTGACCCTTGCCCAGTGGGCTGACGAGGTCGACGACGCGCATGTTGACGTCGTCGCCCGAGGTTTCCAGTTGGATTCGCCCGCTCGGGTGCATGGCGGTCAGATCGTCAAAGCCCACCTTCTCGCTGAGCTTGTCGGGGTCTTCGTAGTTGATCGCCTCGACCCTCAGGAGAGCGAAGTAGCGCTCGTTCTCCTTGGGAGGGCGGATCTGGCCGGCAACGATCGCGCCGGTCTTGAGGCCGAAGCGGCGGATCTGACTGGGCGAGACGTAGATGTCGTCGGGGCAGGGGAGGTAGTTGTAATCGGGGCTGCGGAGGAAGCCGAACCCGTCGGGCAGGACTTCCAAGGTCCCTTCGCCGAACATCAGGCCGTTCTGCTTGACCCGTTCCTTGAGGATCTTGAAGATCAGGTCCTGCTTCTTCAGACCAGTGTACTCGGCGACCCCTTCCCCCTTCGCGGTGCGAAGAAGTTGGGGCATGGTCATCTTTTGCAGCTCGGTGAGATGAATCTCGCCGCGTTTGATGTCTTCGTAGCGGTCGTGAATCTCCGTATCGCCGAAGAGATCGTCGTCCTCGGGGAGTCCGGCCATCGGCGGCTCGATGGATCCCAGCGAACCGGACGAGGGCGCAGGGAAGGAAGTATCCTCCGGCTCGTCCTCGTGGGTCGTCAAGCCGTTGCCAAAGGTCTGCCGTTCGGCGCGGGCGTAGGAGGGGGCGACCGGTGACTCCCGGTGGGACGACGGGGCGGGTTCCCGCTCGACGCGCTCTCGCTGGATGCGGTCACGGAGGGAAGGGCCTGGCTCTCGCTCGACCCGATAGCGAGTGGTCGCGTCACGAGGTCCCGCGGCGGTATCGGCGGCGTCGAGGCCGTGGGCGCTGCCGTCAAGATTGACCGGGTCGGTGGATGGGGCGGCCGGGGAGGAGCGACGGATCCGGGTCGAGCCGGGCTCCCGACGGGGGCGGGTCTCGTCAGGCATGATGTCAGGTCTCCTCGTCAAGCCGGCGGCCGGGAAGGGAGCGAGCGGTGGGTTGCGGAGTCGGGGTCGGAGTGGCGGACGGGGGGGTTGGCGGAGTCGGGCCATCTCGGAGGGGGTGGACCGGTGGACGGCGAGGCGTCGGAGACGGGGAACGGGGTGGCGGTCCGACCACCTTGTCCCAAAATCCGGCCACCTCGGTCCGAAGTGCTTCCAGGTCGGAATCGTTGCGCACGACGAGTCCGGCTCGCTGCCGCTTGATGGCTTCCGACAATTGCGCTCGTTCGCGAGCTTCCAATGTCGCGGCGTCCCAACCTCGTTGCGAGGCAAGTCGGGCCAACCGCGACTCGGCTGGGGCGTCGACGAAAACGACGCGGTCGCACAGGTCGTCCCAACCGGCCTCGTACAGGATCGCGGCGTCAAGGACGATGGCTCGGACCTCGGCCTTTCGGGCGGCCCGAAGAATCGCTCGCTCGAACGTCTTGCGCATCCGAGGATGAAGAATCTCTTCCAGGTCTCGGCGAGCCGGAGGATGCTCGAAGACGATCGCGCCGAGCCGACGACGGTCGATCACGCCATCGGGCCCGACCACCTCGGGACCGAACCGATCCACGACCGCCTCAAAGGCCGGCCGTTGAGTCAACAACGCATGGCCAATGGCGTCGGCGTCGAGCACCTGGGCCCCCAACTCGCTGAGTTCCGCCGCCACGGCGCTTTTGCCAGCGCCCATGCCGCCGACCAGTCCAAGGACCGGCAACGGCCCGTGCTTCCAGGGGCCTCGCGGGCGGCGTGTTCCGGAAGGGCGGCGGGCGTAGCGGGCCATGATCGTGGGGGCGAAACCCAAGGGGAATGCCGGCGGGACGGTCCGGGGGACGTGGCCAATCGGCCAGGACTCCCGGGCGGAGCACCGGGGACGAGGTGGGGACCGCGGATGGAGTCGAGTCGAGGGTTGTCGGGAAAAGGGGTGGGTTCGGAGTCGTGAGCGATCGGCCGGTCCGACGATTGGCGGAAGGGGTTGCGGCCAATTTCGGTCTGAGGAGGCGTAGGGCGGTCCGAAGGGCAGGGCTGGACGATCGGACATTTTTGTTTATACGACATCTCCCGGCGCGATGCAACCACCGAGTCCCAATCTCCTCCGAATTACCCTGGAGGCTCGACCTGATCTTCCACTTCCAGCCAGTTTGGCCCCACGGCCACGTCCACTTTCAAAGGGACCTCGAATCGCATCGCCCCGGTCATCGCCTCGCGGGCCAGTTTCGTCAGGATGGGGATCTCGGCGTAAGGAACCTCGAACAGCAATTCGTCGTGGATCTGAAGGAGCATCCGGGCCGCCAGTCCCTCGGCCTTGAGCCGGCGGTCGACTTCCAGCATCGCTCTTTTGATCAGGTCGGCCGCCGTCCCTTGTATGGGGGTGTTCACCGCCAGCCGTCCGGCCAGGTCGAGGTTGCGCGGCGAGAGGCTTTTGATCCCAGAGATCGATCGACGACGACCCAGCATCGTTTCGACCCGCCCAGCCGCCTGCGTCTCCTTGAGCGTCCGGGTCATGAACGCCTCGACCCCGGCATATTCCTGGAAATAGGCGTCGATGAACTTCGCCGCCTCCGACTGGCTGATCCCCAACCTCGCCGACAGCCCGTACGGCTTGATCCCGTAGACGATCCCGAAGTTGACCGTCTTGGCCACCCGCCTCTGCGACGAGGTCACCGCCGACTCGGCGACTCCGAAGATCCTTGAAGCGACCACCGAGTGAATGTCGCGGTCCTCGGCGAACGCCTGCCGGAGCGCTGGGTCTTGCGAGTAGTGGGCCAGGATGCGCAGCTCGATCTGTGAATAATCGGCCGTCAGCAACGACCATCCGGGCTCTCCAGGAACAAACGCCTGGCGGATCTGCCGGCCATCCTCGGTTCTCACCGGGATGTTCTGGAGGTTCGGGTCCGACGAGCTGAGTCGGCCGGTCGCCGCCACCGTTTGGTGGAACGACGCATGGACCCGCCCGTCGCTGGGGAGGACCAGGTCCGGCAAGGCATCCAGGTAGGTGCTCTTCAGCTTGTCAAGCTGGCGATGCTGGACGATCAAACGGGGCAGAGGGTGACGAGGGGCCAACTCCTCCAGCACCTCGGCGTCGGTGCTGGGCTCCCCCTTGGGCGTTTT
This sequence comes from Isosphaeraceae bacterium, assembly GCA_965201075.1. Taxonomy (GTDB): domain Bacteria; phylum Planctomycetota; class Planctomycetia; order Isosphaerales; family Isosphaeraceae; genus CBDAVP01. Next base: position 126,197 of record CBDAVP010000011.1, read on the forward strand.
CTTCGTCGAGGGGAGTTTCAACTCGTTGAACAAAATCTGACGCAACTGCGGACCCGACCCGATGTTGAACTCGCGACCCGCCTCCTCGTAAATCCGCGTCTTGATCGCTTCGAGCCGGGTGGCGAATTCCAACGAAAGCTCGCGAAGCCGCCCCACGTCAATCCGGATGCCCCAGGCTTCCATCTGGGTCAGGACCGAGATGAGCGGGCGTTCAAGGTCCGCGTAGAGGTCCCAAAGCCCCTCCTCGGCAACCCTCGGAGCGAGAATCTCGTAGATCCGCCAGGTGGCGACCGCGTCCTCCCCAGCGTATTCCGCCACCTTGGGGATGGGCACCTGGTCGATCGTGACCTGCCCCTTACCTTTGCCGATCAGGTCCGTGATCGGAATCATCGAGTGGTCGAGTAACCTTCGGGAGAGTTCGTCCAGCCCGTGGTTCCTCTCACCACTCTCCAGGAGATAGCTAAGGATCATCGTGTCGGTGATCGGGCCGGCCAGTTCAACCCCGGCTCGCCCGAGGGCCAGCATGTCGTATTTCAGGTTCTGGCCCACCTTTTCGACGGCGGGGTCGGTCAGGATCGGCCGCAGCCCCTCCAACGTCGACGCCGGGTCGAGCGTCGTGGCGCCCGACGGTCCCCTCACGGGGAGGTAATACGCCACCCCGGGTTCCCAGGCGAAGGCGTACCCGACAATCTCGGCGCGGAGAGGGTCGATCGCCGTGGTCTCGGTGTCGAAACAGAACCGCGGCTGTTCACGCAACTGGTCCAGGAATTCCGCGAACGCGGCCGGGGTATCCACGGTCCGATAGTCGACGACCCACTCGGCCTCGACCGGCCCGGTTGCGTCGACCAACTCCTTTTGGAAGCCATGAAACCCGCATTCCTGGCAAAGGGCGATCAGGGCCTTCGTGTCGTAACCCGAGACCCGGTAATCGTCCCAGTCGATCGCCAGGGGGACATCCTCTCGCAGGGCGATCAGTTGACGGCCCAGGCGGACGGTCTCGGCGTGGGCCTCCAGTCCTTCTCGGGCCTTCTTGGCGGCGACCCTCGATGGGTCGGCCAGCAGGGTTCCCAGGTCGCCGATTTCGTTGAGCAACTTGGCGGCGGTCTTGGGCCCGATCCCGGGAACTCCCGGGACATTGTCGACGGCGTCGCCGGTCAGCGCGAGCAGGTCGACGACCTGGTCGGGCCGGATGCCCCACTCGGTCCTCAGGGACGCCTCGTCAAAAATTTCCTGCTTGCGGACGTTCCAGACCCGGATTTGGTCATTAAGGAGTTGGCGGGCGTCCTTGTCCGCGGTGCAGAGGAAAACGTCGAGCCCAAAATCGGCCCCCCGACGGGCCAGGGTCGCCAGGATGTCGTCGGCCTCGAACCCAGGAGCGACCAGAACCGGGACGTGAAACGCCTCGAAAAGCCGCTTGATGACCGGGATCTGCGTGGACAGGTCGGGCGGCATCTCTTTCCGTTGCCCCTTGTAGGAGGGGAGCAGGTCGGAGCGGAACACCTTTCCCCCCCCATCGAAGGCCGCGGCGAGGTAATCGGGTCGCCGCTGCCTAAGGAGGTTCAAGATGTCGCGAAAGATGCCAAAAACCGCATGGGTCGGCTGGCCCGCCGGACCCCCCATTTCAGGGATGGCATGGAAGACCTGAAAAATGAGGGAATACGCATCCAGGATGTAGAGCGTGGGCCGTGGATTCATCGGTCACTGGTGTTGGTTGCGGCGGGGAAGATAGGCCCAGCCGGCCACGCTAGCCCGGTCCCGGAAGGGGTGTCAAGGTCCGACTGGGGGGAGTCAGATTCCTCCGTCTTTTAGGAGCGATCCCGATGCGCCGAGGCTTGGGCAGTGGCACCCCCAACGGCGGGGTGCGAGAGTTCCTCCAGGCGGCCGAACTGCGCACCCGCATGGAAGTGCGCAAGCGGCGGGCCCAGGGGCTCAATGCCGAAACGATCCGCGTCGTCGTGGCGCGCGAATTCGACGAGGTCATCGCCGATGACCTGCTGAGGCCGATGGCCGCGCCAATCATGGAGCGGGTCCGCCGCACGATCGAGGACGAGTTGAAGGCTCGTCCCGCCCACCCGGGCGACGGGCTCGAAACAGCCCCCCGGCCGGGCAGTTTCGAGGCGGCCGTGTGCCTCAACTGAGGTCCCCGGCTGGACCGTTCCGAAATGAACCGTGAGAGACGACCGGCCCTCCCGACGCCCAGATGGCGGGGAAGGGCCGGCGTTTTGCGCGGGCTCGCCAGTCGGTACGGGTTTGACCCCTCGCCGCGACGCCCTCTACAATAAAAGGGCAGAGAGGATGCCGCGGGAGCACCGCCCGGCGGTTCTCAAACCGCTCGAGCGATTCTCCCTGTCCCTTCCCGTCGCGGCCCCCTCTTGTATGACATACTAAAGGGAATACCGGCGGCCTCGCGCCAGACGTCCCGGCTCGGGGTCCCGCCGCGGGAGCCTCACCCATGGCAGCGGCCAACGACTCTCAGGGACTGAAAATCGCCGTCGCGTCCTTCGTGTCGCTGTCGGTGATCCTCGCCGTCACGTCCTACTTCATGTATTCGAACTACTCGGCCGAGGCCATCAAGGCCGCCGAGGCCGCTAACAAGGCGACCGCGGCCGATAATAAGTTCGCCGACCAGGTTCGCGTCAACAAGGATCTTCGCCACCGAATCGGCGGGGGCGAGTACGACAAATACGAGACACCCGATACGCTCAACAACGCCATCAAGGCCGCCGAACAGAAGTGGCAGCAGAAGTTGGCCGCCTCGGGCGCCGAAATCGCCAAGATCTTCGATGCCCAGGGCGGCGCGAAGTCCGAGTCGGCGGTCAAGGCCAAGGAACTCTCCGAGCAGCTTCTCAAGCAGGTTCTCCAGGAGCCCCAGGGGACCTTCAACTCCTGGATCGACCGCATGGTCGACATGACCACGGCCCAGACCAACCTGACCCTGTCGCTGATCGGTGACAATTCTGACCTTCGGACCAACCTCGAAGGGGTCAATCAGTCCAACGACGCCAAGGTCAAGCATGCCGAGGGTGAGGCTGACCAGGCCCGCAAGGATCAGACCGCCGAGCACAACACCTACGAGCAAGAGCGTAAATCGTTCCTCGACAAGATGGCCGCCTTCCAGGAACTGACTGGCAAGCAGGCCGCCGAGGTCGCCGGCCTGAAAGGGGACATCGAGCGGCTCAACCAGGACCACGAAAAGCGGGTTGACCAGCTCTTGGCCCAGATGAAGGATCTTCAGGTCAAAAATACGACCCTGGTCGGTGGGGACAACTCGATCGGCCACTCCCAGGGGCGAGTGACCTTCGTGGATCACACCCGCAAGGAAGTGCGTACCACGCTGAGCCGCCGTCAGGGAGCTCGCGAGCGTATGCGTCTGGCGGTCTACGATCGCTCCGCCAGCGGTCCCTCCGATAAGCCCAAGGCCACCATCGAGTTGATCTCGGTCAACGATCGTGACAGCGTGGGCAAGGTTCTCAACCTGAGTTCCGATGTCGACCAGATCCGCGATGGAGACCAGGTCTATTCCGCCGCCTTCGGCAAAAAGAAGTTCGCCCTGATCGGTCGCATGGATATCAACCGCGACGGACGGGATGATCGCGACACCGTTCGCCGGATGATCGAAATGTCGGGTGGCGAGGTCAGCTACGACCTCCCGCCGCCCGGACAGGGGACCGAGAAGGGTCAGTTGGCCGCGACGATCGACTGGGCCGTGACCGATGACTCCACCCCGATCTTCGGCGGCCGGGCCGGTTCGGTGACGACTCTACGAGACATCAGCAAGGAGACGGGCGACTTTCTCAAGCGTAGATCGGACGTCGTGAAAGAAGCCGGACGGCTCGGCCTGCAGCCGATGCCCCTCACCAAGCTGGCCGGTTACCTTGGCTATACTCCGAGCATGATCCTGCCTGGCCAGGTCGAATCGATCGACAAGTCCACCTCCAACGCGCTTCAGAAGCCTTCAGGCAATCGAGCGGTCAAGCCTGACCCGTCGCCGGAGCCTGCTGCCAACAAGCCCAGGGAAGACGAGGCCGAGGACGCGGCCGATCCGAAGTGATCGTGTGATCGGATGCGCCAAAGTTGCAATCCAACAAACAAGGGCCGCGGTTCCGCAAGGAGTCGCGACCCTTTTTCATTTGTTCCAATCGAACTTGAATTCATGGGCAAAGCGGATGCCCCCCATCGCAGGGCCGTGGATTTCTCCATTGGCCTTGCAATCGGGGACAGGCTCCGGCGGTACTCCGCTGGTGCCTTTCCCCCATTCCGGGGCCGGTGGGCGGCGTGGGAGGGAGATCAGTTGGCGAAAATGGGACAGGCATCGGCGGAGTACCGCCAGAGCCAGTCCCCTTTGGTCCACCCAAAATGAGACCGAAATGGCCCTGTCCCCCATCGAAGTCCAACTGAAGACTTCGCTGAGGGTGGGACAGACTCGGGAAATCAAGAAGCTTAACCGCGCTTATCAATCGACTTGAACGGGCGGTTGGGCGGGCCGGTGTAGCGGGCTCGCGGCCTCATCAGACGATTGTGGTCAAGCTGCTCGATGACGTGGGCCGACCAGCCGGCAACCCGGGCCATGGCGAAAATGGGCGTGTAAATCGAGATGTCCAGGTCCATGTAGTGATAAAGACGCGCGCTGGGCCAGTCGACGTTGGGTGGCAGCTTCTTCTGCTCGGTGACGGCCTTCTCGATCGGCTCGGCCATCCGCTCCCAGCGATCGTCCCCGAGTTCGGCGGCGACCTTCTGGCAGTAATCCTTGAGGATGCGAGCGCGGGGATCGCCCGTCTTGTAGACGCGGTGGCCAAATCCCATGATCCGCTCCTTGCGGGCCAGGGCGTCCTTGATCCAGCCGGCGGCATTCTCGGGACTGCCCACCTGCTCCAGGACCTTCCAGGCTTCCTCATTCGCCCCGCCGTGGAGTGAACCTTTCAAGGTCCCCACCGCCGCCACGATCCCCGAATGGAGGTCCGACAAGGTCGAGACCGTGACCCTCGCCGCGAAGGTCGAGGCGTTCAACTCGTGCTCGGTGTAGAGCACCAGCGACAGGTCGAACGCCCGCCGAATCGTCTCGGAGGGGACCTTGCCATGAATCATGTAGAGGAAGTTCGCCGAGTGATCCAGATCGTCACGGGGGGCGATTGGCTCCTGGCCTCGAACGATCCGCTCTCGCGACGCGACGGCCGTGGCGAACTGGGCGATCAGCCGCTCCGCCTTCCGGACGTTAGCGGCGTGGTCGGTCGGCGGGGCGTTGACGTCCGGGTCGTAGTGGGCCAGGACGCTCGCCGAGGTCCGAAGCACATCCATCGGGTGAACCGTCGCCGGGATCTGACGATAGAGTTCCAGCAAGGAACCGGGGATCGAGCGGGCGTTCCCCAGCCGATCGTGGAACCCGCGAAGCTCGGCGGCCGAGGGGAGGTCGCCGTGCAGCAGAAGGTAAGCGGTTTCCTCGTAGGAGGCCGACTTGGCGAGTTCCTCGATCTCGTACCCGCGATATTCGAGCCCCCCGTCCCCCTGGCGGCCCTCAATGTTGGCGATCGCCGTCTCATTGGAGATGACCCCCTCCAAACCGGGGTAATATTGCTCCAAGGGCGCGGTGCTCATTATCGATTTCCGCTCCAAGAACCAGGACGGGCCAGGCAACGTGGCGATCCCGTGGGGGTGGCCGGGTGCCACATACGCTCGGGAAAACTCCCCGAGCGATTGAGACTCTTGAACCTAACCGACCGGGGACCGACCGTCAAAGGTTCGGCGCATTTCCACCGCTCGCTGGCCGGGAAAACCGACCGGGGACGTCGTCGCCTCCCTTTCGGAGAAGTGACGAGTCCCCGGTCGCGATACAACCCCGGCCCGCCCCTACCGACAAGGCAGGTTGCTCACGCCTTCCGCCCAGATTGCGCAAGCGGCGAGCGAGGTCGTTTCCATCGAAGTTTACTGGCGGTTGTCCGCCTCGAAACTGTTCTAGGCAAACCGAAAAGGCGGGCCAGGGTTTCCCTGGAAATTTTTCAACCGTCTTCAACATACTCCCTCCGACGAGTCGCAAGACCGGTCCTGGGTGGCGAGTCGGCGAACGGGTAACCGCCGAGCCTTACTTTCAACGGGTAAGCTCCCAGGTCAACCGACAATCGCTCTCAACCAGGAGACCGCCATTGGCTGCTCGCCCCCACGCACCCAAGTCGCGGGCTTCGCAATGGACCGAGACGCGGGATGGAAATTTTCCCGAGTGTCCGACCCGCTTTCGGGATAGAATGTGAATGCACGCCCGTGGGTCGCTCGCCCTTTAGCACCGACCCCTGCCGCGAAGGGCCGAATATCGGGCTCTCCGCAACGCCGCTGGAGGAGAGACTATCCATGCCCGAAACCGTCGTTCACTTCCAGATCCGGATGCCTCCCGCCTTGCATGAACAGTTGGCAAGCTGGGCGAAGGACGACAAGGCGTCACTCAACGCCCTGATCGTGGGCATCCTCGAAAAGGCCATTGAGGAGCACCAGAGCCGAAGTCCTTCGGAGTTGAAGAGCCATTCGGGGTGATCCGTCCGGGAAAGCGAACGATCCACCGGACGGGTTGCGACAAATCCCCTTGTCTCGCCGCCCTCCCATCGGGTATCGTTTCCAGACCGATTCCCCGATAGCTCAATCGGTAGAGCGAGCGGCTGTTAACCGCTAGGTTCTAGGTTCGAGTCCTAGTCGGGGAGCTGTTCGCTTCGGGATGGCAACGACATGGCCCGCGTCGGCAACGACGCGGGCCATGTCGTTTTACCGGTCGCTCAGGCGAGGATGGGCCGGATGACCTTGCCGGCCACGTCGGTCAACCGGAACCGACGGCCGTTGAACGTGTAGGTTAGCCGCTCGTGGTCGAGGCCCAGCAGGTGCAGGATGGTGGCGTGAAGGTCGTTGATGGGAACCCGGTCCACCGCGGCGGTGTAGCCCACCTCGTCGGTCTCGCCGTGACTGGCCCCGCCCTTGATTCCGCCGCCGGCCATCCAGAACGTGAAGCCGTGGGGGTTATGGTCGCGACCGGGGTTAGCGCCGGTCTGGGCGATCGGCAGGCGACCGAACTCGCCGCCCCAGATGACCAGGGTCTCGTCCAGCAGTCCGGTTCTTGCCAGGTCGGCCAGTAGTCCGGCGACCGGCTTGTCGGTCTCTCCGGCGAACTGGGCGTGGTTCCCCTTGATGTCGATGTGGCCGTCCCAGGAAAGCTGGTTCTCCATCCCCCCCGAATAAATCTGGACGAACCGCACCCCTCGCTGAACCAGCCGCCGAGCGGTCAGGCACTGACGGGCCACATGCTCGCAGCGAGGATCATCCATCCCGTAGAGTTTCTGGACCTCGGCCGGCTCGGAGGCCAGGTCGATCGCCTCGGGGGCCGCCGACTGCATCCTGTAGGCCAGTTCAAAGCTCTCGATCCGGGCAGCAAGGTCGGCCTCGGCGTGGAAGGCGTCCTGGTGGGACCGATTCAACTTGCCGATCAGGTCAAGCTGCGACCGCTGCTGGACTTCGTTCATCCCCGACGGGCGGACGAGGTCGGCGATCGGCGGTCCGCTGGGGCGCAGGTGAGTCCCTTGAAAAACCCCCGGCAGATAGGCGGCTCCCCAGTTCGCCGCCTGCCCCTTGGGCAAGCCTCGACCCCTCGGGTCGCTCATCACGACGAAGCCAGGCAGGTCGCGGCTCTCGCTGCCCAGGCCATAGGTGACCCAGGAACCGACGCAGGGGAAGCCCATCCGGGGCAGGCCGGTGTTCATCATGAACAGCGCGGGGGAGTGGTTGTTGGACTCGCTGTAGGCCGAGTGGACGAACGCCATCTTGTCGACGTGCTCTCCCAGGTGGGGGAACAGTTCCGACACCATCTTGCCACAGGCGCCGCGAGGGGTGAACGCGAACGGCGACTTCATCAGACCACCGACCTGGTCCTTGAAGAACCCCGTGGTGGATTGGAACGAAGCGTCGAACTCCTTCATCGACTTGCCGTCCCACTTCGCCAGGCCGGGCTTGTAGTCCCAGGTGTCCACCTGGCTGGGACCGCCGTTGGCGAAAATCCAGATGACCCGCTTGGCCTTGCCCGGGAAGTGCGAGGGCCGAGGCGCCATCGGGTCAATGGACGACCCCGCCACCTCGGCCCCTCTCGACGGCGACCCGAGCAGCCCCTCGTCCTGGAGTAAGCCGGCCAGCCCGATCAGGCCGAAGCCGCCGCCAGCCCTTTGGAGAAAGTGGCGACGATTGACCATCGCGTCGGGGCTCGGGTCGGTCATCGTCGGAATCTCTCGGCTCGGGGGGGTTCAGGGCAGGAACAGGAACTCACTCGACCCCAGCAACGCCTGGGAGAAGTCGGCCAGGGCCGCACGACGGGGGGCCGCGTTCCCGCCTTGCTGATACGACGCCTGTTGGCGTTGCAGGAACTCGGCCACCTCGGCCCGCTCGGCTTCCGAGGGAGCCCGCCCCAGCGCCAACTGGTAGGCCAACGCCGCGACCTGATCGTCGGGCGTCGATTCCAGACGACCGGCGAACGCCTCGGCGCAGCGACGAGCCTCGGGGCTGTTCAGGAACAGTAACGCCTGCGAGGCGGTCGTGGTCGAACCTCGGCGGCCAATGCTCACCAGATGCTCGGGCCAGTCGAACAGCATCATCGAGGGGATCAGTTGACTCCGCTTGATGAAGAAATAGACCGAGCGACGAGGCATGCCCGGGTCAAGCGTCCCCGGCCCATACTGCCGACCGTCGAGCAGTCCCGAGACTTGGAACATCGCGTCGCGGATCGCCTCGGCCTCCAGCCGTCGAGGAGCGCGCCTCCAGAGAAAAGTCTCCTCGCGATCAACGGTGGCGCGGGCCTCGTCGAACTGATCCCCTTGCCGATACGCGGCGCTCAGGACCATCGCCCGATGCAGAGGCTTGAGCCGCCAGCCGCCCCGGATCAGTTCTCCAGCCAGCCAGTCGAGTAACTCGGGATGGGTCGGCCGGTCCCCCTGAGCCCCGAAGTCGTTGGGAGTCGCCACGATCCCCCGCCCGAAGTGGTGCTGCCAGAGGCGGTTGACGATGACCCTCGCCGCCAAAGCTCCCGCGCCTCGGTCGACGTCGGTGAGCCAGCCGGCCAGAGCCGCGCGTCGATAACTCGACCGTGAGTTCCCCGCGGTCGACTCGACTTTCCAGGCTCCGGCGTCGAGCGTCTCGGGCGTCAACACGCCGAGAAAGCCCAGGGTCGCCTCCTGCTTCTTTTGGTGAACATCGCCACGAGACAGAACAAACGTCTGCGGATAGAAGTGAGGAAACCCTCGGTCGTCGGCATGATGCTTGGTGTGCGGGTACCCTTCGGCGGTGACCTGGACCCTGGCCGGGCCGCCTCCGGGGGAGTCGGGAAGGTCGACCTCGGCGCGGATGGTCGAGGTGAAGGCCGAGGCGAAGCGGTAATAATCCTCGGCCGGGATCGGGTCATACTTGTGGTCGTGACAGCGAGCGCAGCCGATCGACAGGCCAAGGAAGGCCGAGCCGGTCGTCGCCGTCATGTCATTGAGTTCCTCGTAACGGGCCGACTCGAATTCCATCTCGGTCAACTGCGTCGGAAACGCCCCCGCCCCCAGGAACCCGGTCGCGGCCATCGCCATCGCATTGTTCGGGGCCAACTCATCGCCGGCAATCTGCCAGCGGACGAACTGGTCGTAGGGTAGATCCTGGTTCAGGGCCCGGATCAGGAAGTCTCGATAGTGGAAGGCGAACGGACGGTCGTAATCCTGCTCATATCCGTGGGACTCGGCGAATCGGGCCACGTCCATCCAGTGACGGGCCCAGCGTTCTCCGTATTGGGGAGAGGCCAGCAAGCGGTCGACCAGCCGCTCATAGGCATCGGGGGCGGGGTCAACAACGAACGCCTCAACATCCGCCGGTTCCAGGGCCAGGCCGATCAGGTCGAACGTCAACCGGCGAATCAACGCCCTGCGGTCGGCCGGCGGGTTCGGGACCAACCCGTGTTCCTGCAACTTGACCAGCAGAAATCGGTCGATCGGCGACTTTGACCACTCTCCTCCATCCCCGGACGGCGGCGTCGGGTGGGTCAACCGTTGAAAGGCCCAGAAATTCCGATCCTCGGCGGTCGGTCCTGGGCGTTTGGTTGCCGCGACCGCCGCGCGATCCACCAAAGGTCGATCATAAGGAGCGCCCAGGTCGATCCATCGGGTGATGTCGGCGATGGTGGCATCGTCGAGCCGAGCCCCTTTCTGGGGCATCTTCGGCTCCTCCTCGTGAGCAATCAACGCCCGGAACCGGGACGCGGCGCCACCGCCTTCGAGGACGCCGCTCTTGAGCAGCGTGTCCCGGTCCGAGAGGTCGAGGTCTCCCTTCGTCGCCTTCCCGCCGTGGCAATCCAGGCACTGGGCGATCAGGACGGGGCGGATCCGTTCGCTGAAGAGGGCCAGACCTTCCCTCATCGCCTCGGGGTGGTCGGAAGGGACGGGCGGGGGCTCGGAGGCGGCCGCCACGGGTCCAAGGACGGCGAACAGTCCGATCGCGAGGCGGGCGGCGTGCGACATCTCCGCTCCGGGACGAGGGATCGGATCAGGCGAGGATCGACCGGACGACCTTACCCGCAACGTCGGTGAGGCGGAAGTCTCGGCCCTGCGACTGAAACGTCAAGCGGGTGTGGTCGAGCCCCAGCAGGTGCAGAACCGTGGCCTGCATGTCGTGGACGTGGACCGGCTGGTCGACGACGTGGAATCCCAGGTCATCGGTCGACCCCAGGGTGATCCCCGGCTTGATGCCCCCTCCGGCGAACCACATCGTGAACGCCTGGGGGTGATGGTCGCGCCCCAGGCTCCGGCCCAACGCGGCATTCGACTCGACCATCGGCGTTCGGCCGAACTCCCCGCCCCAGATCACCAGGGTCTCGTCCAGCAACCCTCGACGCTTGAGGTCGGCCACCAACGCCGCCGCCCCCCGGTCGGTCTGCCCGCAGAGGGATTTCAAACCCCCGGCGACGTCGGAGTGGTGGTCCCACCCTTCGTGGTACAGGTTGACGAACCGCACCCCGCGCTCGACCAGTCGACGGGCCAGCAGGCAGTTGTTCGCGAACGACGGCTTGCCCGGCTCGGCCCCGTAAAGTTCCAACGTCTCCTTGGACTCGCCCGAAAGGTCCATCAGTTCCGGAGCGCTGGTCTGCATCCGATAGGCCAGTTCATACGACGCGATCCGGGTGGCGATCTCGGGGTCGCCAGTCTCCTGCAAATGCCGCTCGTTGAGGCCGCGGATCAGGTCGAGCGAGTCTCTCTGAAGCGCGGCGTCGATTCCGTCGGGGCTGGAAACATCCAGGATCGGGTCCCCCTTCGACCGGAAGACAACCCCCTGATGGGCCGTGGGAAGGAACCCGCTCGACCAGTTGGCGGCGCCCCCGCTGATGCCCGTGCCCGACGACAGCACGACGAACCCCGGCAGGGACGCGGCCTCGCTGCCCAGTCCGTAAGTGACCCAAGATCCCATGCAAGGGCGGCCGGGCAGTGATGACCCAGTGTTGACGAAAATCTGCGCCGGGGCGTGATTGAACTGGTCGGTGTGCATCGACTTGACGATGGCAATGTCGTCGGCGACCTTCGCCAGATTCGGCAGCATCTCCGAAAGCTCGGCGCCGCTCTGGCCGTGGCGGGCGAACTGGAACCTGGAGGCCATCAGGCTCGCGTCGGGCTGGATAAAAGCGTAGCGCTGTCCCTTGACGACCTCGGCCGGCACCGGCTTGCCATCGAACTGCTGGAGCGTCGGCTTGTGGTCGAACAGGTCCAGCTGGCTGGGCGCCCCAGCCATGAACAGGTAGATGACCCGCTTGGCCTTGGGGGCAAAATGCGGAAGACGGACAGCCATCGGGTCAGCGTTCGCGGCGGCTCGGGTCGTCCCGAGCGACGTCTCGGCCAGCAACGACGCCAGCGCGATCTTCCCCACGCCGAGGCCGCAGTCCCGGAAGAAGTGACGACGGGTGACGGCCAGGCGGAGGGGCTCGCGGACGCGGGGATCGCCAAGGTTCATGATGTCCGCTCGGCCTCTCGGGTACGGGAAGAGTGGGGGACCGTGGCGAAGGAATCGCCGGGCCCGGATTATTCCTTGGTGATCGTTTCGTCCAGGTTCAAAATCGCCCTCGCGACGACGGTCCAGGCGGCCCTTCCGGCCAGGTCGTCCGGAGGCGTCGATTTGGGATCAACCCCCGCGACCTTGCCCGCGGCGGTGGAATCGGCCTGAAAGCGAGTCCGCTGTCGGTCGAAGAATCCACTCAACAAAATCAATTCCTCGGCACCCGGAGTTCTCGACAGGCAAAGTCGGTAAGCCAGGCGGACTTTCGCTTCAAAATTGTCCCCAGGAACTTCATTCGCCACTCGTCGGGCCAGGGCCCTCGACGCTTCGAGGTAAACCGTGTCGTTCAGGAGGGTCAACGCCTGCAAGGGGGTGTTCGACCGCTCTCGGCGGGTGCACGTCGCTTCCGAGGTTGGAGCATCGAAGGTCATGAACGCGGCATAAGGAGCCGTCCGTTTCAGGAATGTGTACAGGCCGCGACGAAAACGCTCCGGTCCGTTGCTGGTGGGCCAGGCGTCCTGAGCATACGACAGCGCCATGACTCCGTCGGGCTGGGGCGGATAAACGCTCGGCCCGCCGACCTCGGCCGTCAGCAGGCCGCTGGCCGTCAGGGCGAGGTCCCTGACCATCTCGGCCTCGACCCGAAACCGCGGCCCCCTCGCCAATAAGTCATTACGAGGGTCGCGTTCCAGAAGTTCGGGCGTCGCCGCCGAGGTTTGCCGATAGGTCGCGCTGTTGACGATCAGGCGGTGCATCGCCTTGACGCTCCAGCCCCGTCGGGGCCACTCCGTCGCCAGCCAGTCGAGCAGTTGCGGGTGAGACGGCTCCTCGCCCCTCGTGCCAAAGTCATCCAGCGTGCCGACGATCCCCCGACCAAAGAACGCCTGCCACGCCTGGTTCATCAGGACCCGTCCCACCAAAGGGTTTTCCCCCGACACCAGCCAGCGGGCCAGGGCCAGGCGATCCACCTTGGTCCCGGGAGGCAGGGGGGGCAAGGCGGCGGGCAGGCCGGGCTCGACGGGAAGGGTTGGTTGGAGGAACTCGCCTCGCTTGTGAATTTGCGTGACTCGGGCGTGTTCCGGGGATCGCTCCTTCATCACCATCGACGTGGGAAACTTCGGCAGGCTTGCCCGAAGGTCGGCGATCCGCTGACGAGCCCCCGAGAGTTCCGACGCCACGGCCAGGTAGAACTTCGTCACCAACGACGCGGCCTCGACCGGACGCTGGGTGACGGGCGTCAGCAAGCTGGCCTCCACTTCGGGAGGCAAGCCGGTCGCCCGAGCCGGCGCGGGGTCGTTGGTGGCCGAGATCCGGAAATGGCCCAGGGTCGTCTGGTGGATGCTGTCCTGGTGCAAGGTCAGGGTCAGCCGCGTCCCCTTGCCGTCGCCGACCGGCCCGCCGAGTCGAAAAATCGCTTCATGAGGCTTGCCAACGGCCCCGCCGACCGACCAGCCGGTGTCCACCTTGTCGTCGATCGCCATCGACGCGTCCCGACCCGCCGCAGCGAAGTCCGCCGAGGCCGCGACCAGCGGAACCGGAGTTCCCGGGCCGCTATCGCCGCCCGTCGAGGCCGAAAGGTCAACTCTCGTCAGCAGGAAGTCGCCCGTGAAGATCGGCGACCGCCCCGGGCCCCCTTCGGGCATTTCGGGGTCGGTCAGGGCATCCAGCCTCAGCGAGGTGATCCCCTTCAGGTCGGTCGGCAGTTCGAGAGTATAGGTGTCATTATTGGGCTTGTCCCCGGTCGCCCGGACCGACCCGTCGGGCTGGACCGTCATCGTCGCGTGCTTCTGGCTTTCCACCATGGAGGGCGTCAGCACCGTCCACTTCACCGGCGTCAAACTCGCTTCCCAGGCCGTTTGCTTCTCGGCGATGTGGAGCTGGCGAGCCTCTGGTGACAACTCGGCAAGGTTGGCCCGGGTCGAAAGGCGGAACCGGCCCAGCGTGTGAGCCGCCCCAAACGCCTGGTCAAGCGTGACCACCAGCCTGGTCCCGCCCGGGAACCCCGCGTGCCCCTTGAGGTGAAACGTCACTGTCCGGTTCCGGTTGAGGTGCCCCGAGCCGTCGTCGACCGCCCAGCCGGTGGCGGGATCGCCGTCGATCGCTCCCCGGGCGTCAAACCCGCCCTGGTTGAAGTCGGCCGTGGCCAGATCGAATGCCAGTGGGACCGGCTCTCCCACGCCTGACCTTGGCGACGCCTGGACCTTCAAACCGGTGAGGACGAAGTTGCCGTTCACCGCCCGTCCAGGTCCCCCGCCCGGGAGACTCGAGTCGGGCAATGCCTCAAGCCGCAATTCCGCCAGATCGGTCAGCGCCGTCTCGGTCGTGACCTCATAGTGAGCGGTCGCCGGGGGCGAACCACTGGCCAGCAACGAGCCGTCGGCCTGGGGAGTCAGGGTCACGGCCGGATCAGCGGCGGTCGCGGCGGTGGGCTTGAGGACTTCCCAGGGGGATTCGACCGGGAACTGGTCGGCCAGGCTCGTCTCAAGCCGGTCGATCTCGGCGAGCGTGGCGGAGCGCTGGGCCTCGATGGTGGGGCGGGCGAGGTTCAGGTCGGGTTCGTCGGCGTTGTTGAGGAAGGCGAAGAACTGGTAATACTCTCGCTGGGTGATGGGATCGAACTTGTGGGTGTGACACTGGGCGCACTGGATGGTCAGGCCCAGCCAGGTCGATCCGGTGGTCGCCACGCGGTCGACGACCGAGGCGAAACGGAACTCCTCGACGTCGATGCCGCCTTCCTCGTTGATCTGTGTGTTGCGGTGGAACCCGGTGGCGACCTTCTGGGCCTCGGTGGCTTCGGGGAGCATGTCGCCAGCGATCTGGTCGATGGTGAACTGGTCGAACGGCTGGTCGGCGTTCAAAGCGCGGATGACCCAGTCCCGAAAGGGCCAGATCGACCGCGTTCGATCCTTCTCGTAGCCGTTGGAGTCAGCGTACCGAGCACGATCGAGCCAGCGGCGCGCCCAGCGCTCTCCGTAGTGAGGTGAGGCCAGCAGGCGGTCGACCAGCCGTTCATAGGCGTCCGGGGCGGTGTCGGCCTCGAAGGCGTCGACCTCGGCGGGGGTCGGCGGCAGGCCGATCAGGTCGAGGCTCAGGCGGCGGATCAAGGTCGTCCGGCTCGCCTCGGGCGACGGCTTCAACCCCTCGCGTTCGAGGCGAGCGAGGATGAAGGTGTCGATCGGGTTGCGGACCCAGCCCGACTCGCGGACCTTTTCCGGAACAGGAGGAACCGGTTTTCGGAAGGCCCAGTGCTCCTCATACTTGGCGCCCTGCGCCACCCAGCGACGCAGGGTCGCCTTCTCGGCATCGTTGAGTGTCTTGTGGGTCGAGGGCGGCGGCATGATCGCGTCGGGGTCGTCGGTCTCCACCCGGTCGATGACGTCGCTCTGGTCCGGCTTGCCCGGGGCGATGGGAACCGCCTCCGACGCCGTCGGCCGAACCGCGGCCTCGCGCAGATCCAGCCGCAACCCCGCCTTCCGGGAGGGCTCGTCCGGCCCGTGGCAGGCGAAGCACTTGCCCGACAGGATCGGCCGAACTTCGCGATTGAAGTCGACCGTCGCCTCCGCCCCCCTGACTTGAGGACAGTGGATAGCAAGGCCCATCCCGATGACAAACGACAGGAACGCCGAGTCAGTGCGACACATCATCAAGGACGGCTCCCGAAGGCGCGGGCAAGCGTCGTGGGGTACGACTGGGAGACTCGGGCGGGCTTTGCTAGGGCGGGGTCTCCTTGGCATTCTAGTCCGTTCGAAGCCGGCGAAACAAGGTCGGTCCTCGACTTCACGAGGCCGCTTCGTGCGGTCGGTCCTGCAAGCGAAACATGGGGAAGGCCGATTTGGCGTCCGAGAAATCCAGGTTTCTAGACATCGGAACGCTGAAGGTTTTGACTCCGAGCAACCCCACTCCTCGTCCTCAAGGATCCAGGTCGTATTCGCGGATCTTGTCGAAAAGTTGGCGGCGGCTGATCCCCAGTCGCTCGGCCGTCCGGGTGCGATTCCCCTCGCAGAACCGCAGGGCATGAGCGATCGCCTGACGCTCCACTTCGGCGAGGATCGCCCGCAAGGGGAGGGGGTTGTCGAGTTCGTTGTGAGTGGTCAGCGGGGTCGGGGTGGGTTGGTCGTGCTCGAGGTGTTCGGGCAGGATCGGTCGGCCGCGGGCGGCGATCGCGGCGCGAGCCAGGACGTTTTCCATCTGGCGGACATTGCCCGGCCATTCTCGGGACTGAAGCGAGCGTAACGACTCCGGCGCCAACGAGAGTCCGACCCATCCGTGACGATGCTCCAGCCGGCGAAGGATGTGGTCGGCCAGGGGGGCGACGTCCTCGGGCCGCTCTCTCAGTGGTGGTAGGGCGATCCGCACCACGTTGAGGCGATAAAACAGATCCTCGCGGAACCGCCCCTCGGACACCTCTCGGGGCAAGTCCCGGTGACTGGCCGAGACCACCCGCGCGTCGGCATGCAGGGTCGCCACCCCGCCGACTCTCTCGAACTCGCGCGACTGAAGCACTCGCAGCAACTTGGCCTGGGCCGAAAGCGGCAACTCGGCCACCTCGTCCAGGAAAAGGGTTCCGCCCGCCGCTCGCTCGAAACGCCCGGCGCGGAGACGGTCGGCCCCGGTGAACGCTCCTCGCTCGTGACCGAACAGTTCGCTCTCAATCAGGCCCTCGGGCAAAGCCCCGCAGTTGACCCGGATAAACGGCCCCTCGGCCCGTCGAGAGTGCCGGTGCAGGGCCGAGGCGACCAGTTCCTTGCCCGTGCCACTCTCCCCCAAGATCAACACCGGCTCGGCCGCCGTGGCCGCCCGGCCAATCGCCTTGAACACCTCGCGCATGGCCGGGCCCCGGCCGATTAATTCCGGTTCGGCGGTCTCGCCTCCAACCGCCTCCTCGCGATCGGCCCGCAATGCGTGGACCTCCGCCGCCAGGGATCGCTGGCGGAGGGCCCTCCGCAGGACCAGGACGACCTCGTCCAGATCGAACGGCTTGGTCAGGTAGTCATACGCCCCCCGCCGCATCGCCTCGATCGCCGCTCCCGAGCCTCCCAGCGCCGTGATGACGATCACCGGCAGTTCCGCCAGCAACGGACCCAGGTCGGCCAGGACTTCAAGCCCATCTCGCCCGGGCATCTTGATGTCGAGCAGGACGGCGTCGGGGGCTTCGTCGCGAATGACCCGCAACGCCGAGGGCCCGTCGGAGGCCTCCAGCGTCCCGAACCCTTCGGCACCCAGCAGGGTAACCAAATTGCGGCGGATGGTCCGATCGTCCTCGGCCACCAGAATCTTCGTTGAGGTTTCCATCAAGAGAGGCTCTCCGGAACCAGAAGACCGGAAGCCCGTTGGCCGGAACTTTTCAGGACCGGCAGGGTGAGGGTAAAGACCGCGCCCGGGCCATCGGGGCGGTTGGCGCCTCGAAGCTCGCCGCGGTGGGCCAGCGCGATTTCCCGGGCGATGGCCAGGCCCAGCCCCGTGCCTTCGCCCTTCGTGGTGTAGAACGGCTCGAACAGGTGGCTGCCGGCCTCGTCCGACAGGCCCGCACCAGTGTCCAGCACCCGCCCCACGACGACGCCTGACCAACGTTCGGCCCTGGCTTCCAGGCGCAGGGTGCCCCCTTGAGGCATCGCCTGGAGAGCGTTGGTCGCGAGGTTGCGAAAGACCTGGATCAACGCCGGCGCCGACATCTCGACCTGGGGCAAGCCTGGCTCGATTGTCAGCTTGAGCCCCACGCCCTGAGCCTCGGCGGTCGTCGCGACCAGGCGGGCCACCTCGTCCAGGACCGCGCCCAGGTCTCCCGGGGCCAGGTCCTGGGCGTCGGCCCTCGAAAATTGGAGCAGTCGCGAGACAATCCGTTCCAGACGGTCGACCTCCTCGACCATTCCGTTGAGCGCCGCCACGTCGTCGCGAACCATTCCCCGTTGCCAGAGCTGCGCCGTGGAGCGGATTCCGGCCAGGGGGTTGCGAACCTCGTGGGCGACCCCCGCCAGCAGGCGCCCCAGGGCGGCGAGCCGTTCGCCGCGGCGCAACTCGGTCTGGAGCCGAGCTCGCTCGATGGCTTGTTGCCTCACCGTCCGGGCCAGATGGGCCGCGAGTGCCAACGCCAGCGCGACGCCCGCAAGAGCCAGGCCGGTCGCCAGCCAATAGCCCCGATCCGAACGGGCCCGAAACCCAGGGTCGACCAGCCTCGTCATCGCCCAGGACGCCCCGACGACCCGACCCTCGAACGACACCGGTGCCGTCTGGAGGGCGACGAGACTGGGCGGGACCTCGGCGATGACGAACAGTGGCCGCCCCTTGCGGATCGCGGCATCAAGCAAGGTTTCCACCAGGTCCGCCTCCCGGGGCGGGGGCCCGGAAGGATGGATTTGGCCAGGACCCGTTCTCGGCGGTCTCGGGGCGGTTGGGAAGGCGAAGCCCAGCAAGCGTCGAGCGTTCCGGTTGTAGAAGTACCCCCCCTCCACCCCCCGAGAGTTGGCCAGCGACCCGGCCGCGGCCTCGCTGAGGGACCGTTCCAGACCCGCCCAACGGTTGTCGGCCGCGGCCATCCACGGGGCGATCCCCGAGAGGATCGCGGCGCCGCGAATAGCCAGGTTCTCGCTGGCGACGGCGAGATCTCGACGGGCCGAAACCCGTCGCCGCTCCCGTTCCAGCACCGAAATGCCCGTGACCCAGAGCACGAACAAGGACGCTGCGAAAAGGAGGGCAGGCGCCGCGATCTGAGCGGTCAGGGGCAGGCGAACAAGTCGGCCGATCATGCTCGTCCCAACGCAGCAATCCCCGGACCGCATCGCAACGTCCTCATCCCCTAAGTTCCATTCGCCGTTCTGGGCGAAAATCCCCCGGTCGAGGTGGGGGAATTTCGCCCAAGGAAGTCCAAAGTGTCGCGATTGCAGGGCGATTCGAGCGGATTTCGAGCCTGGCATTGGACCTGCTTTGGACGGCAAGGGTGGGCCAGTCGTCAGAGCCGATTTCGAAAGATGGACCCCAGGAGAATGACATGCTCAAGCCAATTCTCGCGAGTCTGACGACCCTTTTGGGGGTAGCACTGGCGGCGATCCTTCAGCCCCCGCACCCCTCGGATGGGCCGCCCCCGCCCCACGAGGCGGCCGAGAAGAAGAAAGGTCCGCCCGGTCCGGAGGGAGACCTCCGCCGGGCCTTCGAACTGTTGCGAAAGCTTCGCGCCGACTCGGGAACGTCCGGCCGTTCCGAGGACAAGCTACGAGACTGGACCGATCGCGCCGCCGACATTTACCGCAAGGGGGTCAAGAGCCTGGGCGGCGATGATCGTCGGCTGGCCCATGAATACGGCACCGCGGCCCACGATCTGGCCCGGGCTGTCGACCACGCCCGCAACGCCGCCCTGTTCGATCACCCGGACCCCGACCTTCCCCCGCCTCCCGAGGGCCGCGGCCCCGGACACGAGCGCGAACGGACCCTGCGCGACCTTCGCCACGCCTTTGACCGCGTGGAGGAGGCCAGGGGAGACGACTCCAGGGACGCTCGTTACTAC
This sequence comes from Isosphaeraceae bacterium, assembly GCA_965201075.1. GTDB lineage: Bacteria > Planctomycetota > Planctomycetia > Isosphaerales > Isosphaeraceae > CBDAVP01. Next base: position 145,722 of record CBDAVP010000011.1, read on the forward strand.
CTCGACGCGGCCCGAGACCTCTACCGGGCCGCCCGCCGAGACGCCGAGGCCGAGCGGTTCGAACGCGCCGGCGAACTCGCCCGAGCCGCCGAGGCGATGACTCATGTCCCCGAGCATCTGGCCCACGCCGAACGCCGGGACGACGCGCCTCCCCCGCCCGAGCCCAAGGAGCGTCCCGAACCCCGCAAGGGGGAGGACCGGCCCGATCGTCCCGGAAACGACCTGCCTCCCCCCCTGTAAGCCACCTTCGCAGCAGTGGCGACCCTGGACCGGTTGGGACTGGTCCGGGGTGGACATCGCGACGCGTTTCCGCCCCGACACTGAGCGATCCCAAGCACTGACGGAATCGATTGATAGGGCTTCGCTCTGGCGGTGGCTGGCGTTGCCGCCACGGCGATGGTCGTCATTCGGATCCCCGATTCGGACAACGCAATCCTCCTGAAGGCTGGTGAGGCGTTGCCGATGGCGTGTGAAGCCTCCCAGCGACCGTGCGATTCCTCCCAGCGTCCCTTGACCCCCTTGGAGGACCGCTGTCCGTGACGATTCCGGCTCCAATCCCGACGATGGTCCCCCTGGTCTCGGCGGTCTTTGCCCTGACTTACCTGGCTCTCGCCATGGGCAAGATCCCGGGCCTGCGGATCGACCGCGCCGGGATCGCCCTGGTCGGTGCCACCGCGATGTTGATGATTGGCGCCCTGACGCTCCACGATGCGGCGAAGTCGGTGGATTCCGAGACGATCCTCCTTCTGTTCGGGATGATGATTCTGGTCGCCCACCTGGAGCTGGCCGGGTTCTTTCGCCTGGCGACCGCCACCATCGCCCGCTCGTTTTCGCGGCCTCATGCCTTGCTGGCGGTGACCATTAGCCTGTCGGGCACCTTGTCGGCGTTTCTGGTCAATGACGTGGTCTGCGTGGCGCTGACGCCCCTGGTCCTGCAACTTTGCCGGCGGCTGGGTCGGGGACCGGTCCCCTACCTGGTCGGTTTGGCGACGGCCTCCAACATCGGCTCGGTGGCGACGATTACCGGCAACCCCCAGAACATCATCATTGGGTCGCTCTCGCACATCTCCTTCCCGCGGTTCGCCGCTCGACTGGCCCCGATCGCCTTGGCGGGACTGGTTCTCGATTTCCTGGTCGTGGCGATCGTCTACCGGGCGGCCCTCGGGAGGGATGCGAACTCCACGGCCGCCGAGGCGTCCGAGGCGGTTCGCGTCCATCGACGCTTGATGTGGAAAAGCGTCGGCGTGACGCTGGCGACGGTTGCCCTGTTCTTCGCTGGCCAGCCGATCGCTTTGGTGGCCCTGACAGCGGCGGCGGTCCTGTTACTCGACCGGATTCGCCCGGCCAAGGTGTTCGGGGCCGTCGACTGGCCGTTGCTGGTGATGTTCGCTGGGCTGTTCGTGGTCGTCCACGCATTCGAGGTCCACGTGGTCTCGCATTGGGGACTGGAACGGAATCGGGCCCTGCTGGACTCGCCAGTGGTAGGGGTCAGCGGCCTGTCCCTGGGTCTGTCGAACCTTGTTTCCAACGTGCCGGCCGTCCTTTTGTTTCGTCCGTTGATGGAGCTGATGCCTCAGCGGGAACTGGCCTGGCTGGCCTTGGCCATGTCCAGCACCTTGGCTGGCAACCTCACGTTGCTGGGCTCGGTGGCGAACCTGATTGTCGTGGAGAATGCCCGACGGTCGGGGACGGATCTGAGTTTCCTGGAATATCTCAAGGTTGGCATCCCCTTGACGATTCTGACAACCGCGGTGGGGATGGCCTGGCTGGCGTGGGTTCCTTATTGATCGAGAGGCAGAGACTATGGCCGTGGTGGAAAACCGGACGAGGGGTGGGAGCCTGGTCGCCCTCGATGCGTTGAATCTGTTCCTGGCCGACGTCCGCGACGGCCTGGGGCCCTATCTGGCGATCTACCTGGCCTCTCGACGCCACTGGGATTCGGGACGGATTGGCATCGCGATGGGGGCGGTCGGCCTGGCGACGGTTTTGGCCCAGACGCCCGCCGGAGCGTTGATCGATTCGACCCGTCGCAAGCGATTGGTGGTGGCTCTGGCGGCATTCGCCGTGGCCCTGGGAGCGGTGGCCGAGGTCTGGGCCAGGGGGCTCTTCGCGGTGGTCGCGGCGCAAGTGGTCATCGGCGTGGCGGCGGCGGTCTTCGCGCCGGCGATCTCGGCAATCACTTTGGGAATGGTCGGCCATGAACGGTTGGCACGCCAGATGGGCCGCAACGAGGCGTTTAACCACTCGGGGAACGTCCTGGCCGCCCTGCTCGCGGCGGTCATCGGCGATTATGTCGCCTACGAGGGGATTTTCTTTCTGGTCGCCGCGATGAGCGTGGGCAGCATGCTCTCGGTGGCCGCCATCCGGGGCGACGCGATCGACCACGATATGGCCCGTGGTGGCGAGTCCGGCGCCGACGGGACCCCCGCCTCGTCGTCCTCGTGGCGCGAAATCCTTCGAGACCGCCGCATCCTGATCTTCGGCCTCTCGGTGGTTCTGTTCCACTTCGCCAACGCGGCGATGCTTCCCCTGGTCGGCCAGGAACTCGCCCGGACCCACAAGGATCACGAGGCCTCGTTCATGTCGGCCTGCATCATCGCGGCCCAACTGGTCATGGTCCCGGTCGCCTTGCTGTCCAGCCGCCTGGCGGTGAGTTGGGGACGCAAGCCCGTCTTCCTGGTCGGGTTCGCGATCCTCCCGATCCGCGGGGTCCTGTACACCCTCACCCACAATCCGTATGCCCTGGTCGCCATTCAGTTGCTCGACGGCGTGGGCGCGGGCATCTTCGGTGTGGTCAGTGTCCTGGTCATCGCCGACCTGACGCGAGGCACCGGCCGATTCAACCTTTTGCAAGGCGTCCTGGCGACGGCCACCGGCATCGGCGCGGCCCTCAGCAACGCGATGACCGGCTATGTGGTCAAGGCCGGCGGTTTCCACACCGGCTTCCTCACCCTGGCGGCGATCGCGGCGGTTGCCCTGGGGTTCTTCGCCGTCACGATGCCCGAGACCCTCCGCACGGGACGACCAGTGGCAACGTCCACCTCGCCACCTTCGGGAGTTGCGGCATGAGACGGTTGCCCGGCATTTTGTTGGTTTGCGGATTGGCCGGAACTTCCGCGTCGGCCCAGTGGCAATCCCAGGCCAGCGGCACCAGGTCGAGGCTCCGAGCGCTGTCGACCCCCAGCCGAGAGGTCGCCTGGGCCGCCGGTTCCGGATCGACCTGGCTGCGGACGACCGATCGAGGGCGGTCCTGGGTGCCTCACGTCATGACGGGGGGCGACTCGCAGGATTTCCGCGACCTCCACGCCTGGGACGCCTCCACGGCCTGCCTGCTGGCGGTGGGACCGGGCGACAAGTCGCGGATCTACCGAACCACCGACGGTGGGACTACCTGGCAACGGCGGTTCACCCTCAAGGAGCCCGGGTTCCTCGACGCTCTCGCCTTCTGGGACCGGGACCACGGCTTGGTCTTCGGGGACCCGGTGGCGAGCCGTTTCCAGGTCTTCGCCACCGACGATGGCGGGTGGACCTGGCAGGGCGTTGCGGGTCCGGAAGTTCCCAGGGCGCGGCCGGGCGAGGGAGGTTTCGCGTCCAGCGGGTCGTGCCTGACGGTGCAGGGGCAGCGGAATACCTGGTTCGGCACCGGCGGCGGGGGGACGTCGCGGGTGTTCCGCTCGACCGACCGGGGACGGACCTGGACGGCCTCGCCGACCCCGATCCGCGCCGACAATGCGTCCTCGGGGATTCACGCCCTGGCCTTCCGCGACGCCGACCACGGCGTGGCCGTCGGAGGGGACTATCGGGCCGAGGCCGACGCACGGGACGTGGCGGCTCTGACCGAAGACGGCGGCAAGTCCTGGCGGCGACCTCGGGGGAGGTCCCCATCGGGATATCGCTCCGGCCTGGCATTGCTTCCCGGAGGCGACGGACGGACGGTGGTCGCCGTCGGGCCCAATGGGGCGGACGTCTCGATCAACGGCGGCGACAACTGGCAGCCGCTCGGGCCCCCCGGCTTCGACGTTGTGAGCGTGGGGGTCGACACCGGGACTGGCTGGGCCGTGGAGGACGGCGGCCGAATTTCAGCCTTCGACGGCCTTCCCCCCGAGCGACCATGAACTTCCCGGTCGCCGGGAAGCCGACCCCGATTTGACAACCCGGCCCCGGCCCCCTACAACCGAGTGGCCCAGGACGCGTCGACGGACCCGCCACCCGGACCGATCCCCCGATGCAATCCACCCGGCTCAACACTCATCAGAAAGCCGTCCAGATTAATCTGGACAACTCCAAGTACGGCACCTTCGCCGAGATCGGCGCGGGGCAAGAAGTTGCCCGTTGGTTTTTCCGGGTCGGCGGAGCCGCCGGCACGATTGCCAAGAGCATCTCCGCCTATGACATGACCGTTTCGGACGCAATCTACGGAACGTCGCAGGCGTTACGTCAGTCGTCAACGGTCTCGAGACCATGCTTGCTCACGAGTTTCTGACCCTCAACGAACACCTGGCCCCCAAGCGAGGCGAAAGCACGCGCTTCTTCGTCTTCGCCGACACGGTGGCCGCCCGGAGCTATACTCGCAAAGACAACTGTCACGGTTGGATGGGCATCAAATTCCAAACCCTGCCCAACTCCGAGCCGTCGCAAATCCTGCTCCACGTGGAACTTGCTGGACAGCGAGAGCACGCTTCAACAGGAAGCCATCGGCATCCTCGGGCGTGAACCTGATTCATTCGTCGCTCTACGAGACCGGCGGCCCCGTGGCCTTGCTCCGGCAACTCCTGGACGACCTCTCGACCAAGCGGATCGAGATCGATCTGATCGAGTTCACCGGCCCGGCCTTCGCGGGGGTGGATAACCGCCTGATGAGCCTGGAGTTAGTGCATTGCGGCCTCTCCGACGCCGCCATGTTCACCGCCGACGGCACCGTGGTCCAACCGGCCGAGATGTTCTACAAGCGTCCGGTTCTGTTGATGAGGGGCCGATTCCGACCCGTCACCAACGTCACGGTGGACATGATCCACTGCGCCCTGGCCATCAGTTCGCCCAGGAACCTTCCAACCGAGACGCCGATATTTTGGTGGTCGCCGAGATGACGCTCAACAACCTCCTGGAAGGAGACGTCATCGACAATCGCGACTTCCTCGACCGCGTCGACATCCTCCGGACCATCGGCCGACCCGTCCTCATCACCAATTTCGGCGAGTTCTACCGGCTGGCCAACTACCTCCAGCGCCATGACCTCCAAGTCCATCGGCTTGGTCACGGGGATGCGGACCCTCAAGGAAATCTTCGAGGAGAAAGTACTACCTCGACCTGGCCGGGGGCATTCTGGAGTCCTTTGGCCGCCTGTTCAAGAACGACCTCAAGCTCTACGTCTACCCGACCATCGACACACGAGACCGATGAGGTGATCGAGGCCGACCACCTCAAGGTTGCCCCTCACCTGCAATCGCTTTACAACTATCTGGCCGAGAACCAGCACATCCGACCCGGTGCACGTGACTTCCACCGAGAATATCTGGGAATCTTCTCCGGAGACGTCTACCGACGGATGCACGAGGGCGACCCAAGCTGGGTCTTTCGAGGTCCCCCCCGGCGGTCGCCTTCATGATCTGCCAGCGACATCTGCTGGGGTACGACTCCCGAGACAGTTCGAGTCCACGTTGAGCCCGCCCGCGCTCGGGGTGAATGGCCCAGGGGCGCGGGTCGAATCGTTTGCGTTTCCAGCCCCGTGGTTCTTTTTCGTCAACGAGCAGGGTTTTTCCGATGAGCACCGTCCTGAATTTCAACGCGGGTCCGGCCATGCTGCCGCCGCGAGGTCCTGGAGCGAGGCCCAGGCCGAATTGCGAGATTACCGCGGTCGCGGCATGTCGATCATGGAGATGAGCCACCGCTCCAAGGAGTATCGAAGCCGTCAACAAGGAAGCCGAGGCCGCGTTTCAAGAAGGCTGATCGGCGTGGGGGATGGCTATCGGGCCCTTTTCGTGCAGGGCGGGGCGTCGATGCAGTTCTCGATCCTGCCGATGAACTTTCTGGCCCCCGGCACCGTCGCCGACTACCTCATGACTGGCTCCTGGAGTGACAAGGCCCTGGAAGCCGCCCAGAAGCCGCTGGGCGAGGCCCACGTCGCGGCCTCCACCAAGGCCGACAGCTATCGACGGGTGCCGACCCCCCAGGAAATCCAGCTCACCCCCCAATTCCGCCTACGTCCACCTCTGCTCGAACGAGACGATTCAGGGGGTCCAGCTGGGCACGAGTTCCCCGACGTGGGCGACCGCCCACTCGTGGCCGACATGAGCAGTGACATCCTTTCCCGACCGATCGACGCCGGCAAGTTTTCCCTGATCTACGCCGGGGCCCAGAAGAACCTCGGGCCCTTCGGGCGTCACGGTGGTCCTGATCCTGAGAGAATCCTGGCTCGAAAAGGCCAACAAGAAGGCTCCCGACCATCTTCCTCTACGCCACCCACGTCAAGAACGACTCGATGTACAACACCCCGCCAACCTTCGGGGTTTACCTGCTGAACCTGGTCCTCCAGTGGGCCGAAGGGCTCAGGGCGGCGTCGAGGCGCCTGGCCAAACGGAACGAGGCAGAAGGCCGGCGATTCTCTATGACGCCATCGACGGCAGCGGCGGGTACTATCGAGGCCACGCCGACAAGGCCGACTCGCGCTCCACACATGAACGTGACCTTCCGCCTACCTACCGAAGACCTGGAAAAACAGTTCGTGGCCGACTCCAAGGAAGCGGGGATGATCGGCCTGGGCGGTCACCGATCGGTCGGCGGCATTCGGGCCTCGATCTACAACGCCTTCCCGCTGGAAGGTTGCCAGAGCCCTGGCCTCGTTCATGGCCGATTTCGCCCGGAAGAATGGCTGAGCATCTCCGTCCTTCAACGAGACGAGGGCCGCGCAGTGGCCTCGGCTCAACGTCGCCGCCCTCGTCGGCGTTTTCCAGAAGCTGCAGTCCGGAACGGCCCGTGTCAACTCGTCTTTCGCACGGCGCCCCCCTGAGGAGGTCCGGGCGATCATTCCGGGCGATTCCTCAGCAAGGCCCTTGGGGGGTCAGTCCAGGGTCGGCCGCCTTCAAGGATCGCGACGATCCCCGCGAAGTACGCCGCGGCGTTGGAGGAGCCGTCCGAGACCTGGCCGTCGCTGAAGACCGCCCGCGAATCTTCGAGCAAGACGTCCGGCTTCACCCGGCGGTCGGCGGTCGGCCCGATCGACGACAAGCGGGCTCGGGTCGCCCACCGTCACCACCCAGGGGTTATCGGCCGGCGGATAAATTTCCCCCGACGCCGGTGGCGTCGACGAAGAGCAGGGCTTCCTGGGGGTTCCCCTTGGCGTCGGGCACCGCGAATTCCTTGCGACCCCGTCACCAGGATTCGAATTCGGTCGGTCCCGGAGAAATGCCCTCCCTTGGCCCGGACCCGAATCCGGTAGCCGTACTCCGATTGTCCGAAGGGATGTCCGGGATTCGCGGCCAGGTTCTCGCAAAACCACCCGTTCCCGGGGGTTGCGGGTCTCGTCGGGGCCAGGGAACGCGATCCCCCCAGACCTGAACCTTGGAACTCTGGCCGACAACGCCGCCCGGTCCAGTCCTCGATGAACAGGTCCAGATCCTTCTGGGTACCGGCGTCCTCCTCGTCCTGGTAGTCGTTCCAGGTCAAGGTCACGGTGACGGTATTCTCATCCACCCGGTTACGAAACCGCAGCGACGCCACGTCCGCCGTGCTTCCGAAGTTTCAGAGTAGCCATCGGCCATCAGTCGGAGCGGACCGTTGTAGACCTTGTGACCATAAGTTCCCGACGGCGTTGACCCAGATGATTCCCGGCGGCCACGGCCTCCGAGGAAACGACTCGGTTGATCGGGCCCCTTGCCGTCGTTGTTGCCGCCCCCCTTCAAACGACGCCACTGAACAGCAGAATCACGTCCACCTTTCGCTGCTCGATCGCGTAGCGGACAGCCCGACGCAACATGGTGGGGCCATTGGCGTTGAGCAGGTAAAATTTCGGCCCCTCGGGTTTGTGACCCGGTCATCGCCCAGACCAGTTGGGCCATCACCCGACCATGACGGTTTCCAGGCTCGAACGGCTTTCCGATAGTCCGGGATCACCCAGACCAAAACGTCGGATCCAGCTCGGGGTCGTAATGTTCGACCATCTCAAGGCCCCGGTCGGGCAAGTAGCCGCGATGGACTCCCATGACCGTCGAACCCGTGGTCGAGCACGGCGACCCGAACCGCGCCGTATCCCCTTCGACCGACTGATAGGCTCGGCAGATCACGTCCAAGCTGTCCTTGCGGATCTTGTCCGACGTCCAGCAGGTCGGCTAGACGCCCGGAATTTCCCACGGGCCCCGCCGCCGCCGGAGCGTTCCGCAGGTTGCTGGGCCCGAGTCGACGAAAAGCCCCAGGCCAGCAAGTAGGAATAGCGAGGCGGTCGACCATCGACCGCATCGGCCGATCCTCCTCGGCTTGAGCGAGCCTTCGAAAAGATCTCATCAAGCAATCTCAGTAGCAGCCGAATCCACCGGTAAAACCGCCGCCGCCATAACCATAGGGCGTACCCGCCAAAACCAATGCCATACCCCGAGCCCGATCCCATAGCCCACGCATATCCAAACCCGCCGTAACCAAGTCCATAGCCGCCATAGCCGCCCCCGAAATCCGCCGTAGCCGCCCCCAAACCCGCCGTAGCCAAGTCCATAGCCACCGTACCCGCCCCCGAATTCCACCGTAGCCGCCATATCCCAGACCCAGGCCATACCCGCCGAATCCACCGTATCCGAGTCCACCGTAGCCGAAACCACCGTAAGCCCAGGCCCAGGCCAAAGCCGCCGAATCCGCCGTAGCCGAATCCTCGGCCAAACCCACCGTAACCTCGCCCGTAGCCACGGCCGTAACCCGCCGTAGCCGCCACCGAAACCCGCCATAACCGCCACCAAACCCACCATGACCGAAACCGCCGTGGCCGTAACCCGCCACCGAAACCGCCGTGGCCAAACCCGCCACCGAAACCGTGCATGACCCCAGGTCTGGGTCGGGCGTCTCGGCGAATCCAGCTCGCTGGAGGCCGCGTTTCTGGCTAACGCAATTCGCCTGGAGAGCGTGGCAACCGCCTTCGTCGGGGAGGGGGTGGTCCGCGGCCCGTATTCGGAGTCGAGTTCCCCAGCGACGAGAGCAGGGGTCACCAACAAGCCGACCACCAATGCCGAGAGAGACCGGATCATGGAAGACCTCCAGCGGCTGGGGGGGCGTTCGGGATCGACGCCTCCGTGTCCCTCTATCTTAGTCCACAACGAACCGCGCGTCATATCCCCTGGCCCCAGGATGTCGAGAACGGTCGACGCGGCGAGGGACCGCAGCGGGTATGATCCAAGGTCCATCCGCCTCGCCAGCCGGGGCGGCGACCTTTCTACGGACGAGGACCGCAAGGGGTTCGTCGATGTCGAGCGCCAGTGAGAGCGAGACCGAAACCGCCGCCGCCAACGTCGGGGCAGGCCCACAAGAGTTCGCCTTCCAGGCCGAAATCAAGCAACTGCTTCACCTGTTGTCGCATTCGCTCTATCAGAGCCGGGAGATTGCTCTCCGCGAGTTGATCTCCAACGCCTCCGACGCGCTGGACAAGATGCGCCACGTCGGACTGGTCGACCCATCGAAACGCGACCCGGCCCCTCTGGAAATCCTGGTCGAGGGGACGCCGGACGGTCCGACCCTGACGATCCGCGACAACGGCGTCGGCATGACCCGGGAGGAGTTGGTCCGCAACCTCGGCACGATCGCCCACAGCGGTTCTCGCGAGTTCCTCCAGGGGTTGGCCGCCTCGGGAGAGTCGCCCCAGAAGGCCGAGGTTTCGCTGATCGGCCAGTTCGGCGTCGGGTTCTATGCCGCGTTCATGATCGCCGACAGCGTCACCGTCCGCACCCGATCTTACAACGAGGACCGGGGTTGGGAGTGGCAGTCGGACGGGTCCGGGGCGTTCCGGGTCAGCCCGATCGCCCGAGACGCCCGAGGGACCGAGGTGATTCTCCACCTCAAGGACGACGCCAAGGAGTTCGCCGACGACTTCCGCCTCAAGGGGGTCATCCGTCGCTATTCCAGCTTCGTCCCTCACCCGATCAAGGTCGGCGGCGAGGTGGTCAACGACCAGAAACCGATCTGGGTCGAGCCCAAGGCCCAGGTCACCGACGAGCAGTACCGCCAGTTCTACCAGCACCTGACCCATCACGCCGACGAATCTCCCCTGTGGCACCTGCACCTGGCGGCCGACTCGCCGATCCAGTTCCAGGCGATCCTGTATTGCCCGCCCACCAACCTCGAACGCCTGGGGTTGGGACGGATCGACCACGGGTTAAGCCTCTGCGCCAAACGGGTTTTGGTCCAGTCGGATTGTCGCGACCTCCTACCCGACTACCTGCGATTCCTCCACGGACTGGTCGATAGCGAGGACTTGCCGCTGAACGTTTCGCGGGAGACGCTACAGGACAACACGGTCATCCGCCGCATCCGGACGTCGCTGGTCAAGGGGGTGCTCGACCGCCTCACCAAGTTGGCCGAGGAGTCGCCCGCCGAATATCTGACGTTCTTTGAACAGTTCGGCAACGGGCTGAAGGAAGGCATCCTCCGCGACTTCGCCAATCGCGAACGCCTGGCGAAGCTGCTCCGGTTCGCCTCATCCCGCGCCGAGAAGCCCGGCCAGCCCACCTCCCTCGATGAGTACGTCAAGCGATCGGCCGAGGGGCAGACCCGCATCTATTACCTGGGTGGGCCGGACCTGGGGTCGATCCGCAAGAGCCCGAACCTGGAGGTGTTCCGTCGTCGCGGGGTGGAAGTCCTCTACCTGACTGACCCGATCGACGAATTCGTGATGGCGGATCTGGGGAGTTTCGACGGGAAGGCTCTGACGTCGGTCGACGCGGCGAACCTCGACCTGCCCGGCGAAGACCCGAGACCGGCCTCGGAGGACGCGGGCGGGCTCGGTCGCCTGATTGAGCTGTTCCGCAAGGCGCTGGGCGACCGAGTGGCGGAGGTGCGGGAGTCGAAGCGGTTGACCGAGAGCCCCTGCTGTTTGGTCAACGCCGAGGGGGGCCCCACGGTCCAGATGCAGCGCGTCCTGCGAATGGCCCAGCAGGACGTTCCCGCGGTGGCCCGCATTTTGGAGATCAACCCGGACGCGCCCTTGATCCGCAAGCTGGCCAGTCTGTCGGCCAACCCCGAACAGGACGCCTTCGTTTCCCGGTGCGCCCTCCAGCTTTGGGCCAACGCCCAGGCACTGGAAGGCACCTTCGCCGACCCGGAGGAGGCGGTGACGCGGATTCAGGCATTCATGGAGGAGGCCGCGAGTCAGCGGTCGCCCATCGTCCAGTAACGCAACCGGACCCGGCCGGGGGGATCCCCGCCGGGTCCATGCTCGCGGGCACGGCCAGGAAGCCTTGGTCGATGACGTGGATCACCGACTCGACCCGCCCGCACAGGGCCTCGGCCTGGCTCTTGATGTTCCGCGAGCGGAAATCCGCCTTATGCGTACTTCCCGATCCCTGTACGTCCGCTGCAAGCGGTGCTGTGATGGATTTGTGACGGGTTGCCGATGGGGCGCATGGAAAAGGGGCCACGGCTTTCGCCGTAACCCCTTGCTCCCTTTCGGGATACCCCCACGGGGACTCGAACCCCGGTCCCTAGGCTGAGAACCTAGTATCCTAGGCCACTAGACGATGGGGGCGAAGGCTTGGTGGACAGGGGTAATTTAGCATTGGGGCTTTGGGCGTGTCAAGTTCGGCGCGACGTCGAGGTCGCTTCGGGGATCGCTTGGGGCCGGGCGTTGGGGTATAACCGGCGAGTCGGGTGATGATCGGGCATGGTCGTGCGTCCGGTCTTGTGGGATTGCCGAGGGTTTGGAATGCCAAAGGTCTTCGCCAACGGTCGCGACCTGTTCTATGCCGAGGCTGGCGACGGCGATCCGTTGCTTTTCCTCAGCGGTCTGGGTGGGGACCATCGCGCGTTCGCCGTGGCGGTTCGCCAGTTCTCGACTCGGTTTCGGGCGCTGGCCGTCGATTCGCGGGATGTGGGTCAGAGTGACCGGGCCGATGGGAGTTACTCGACGGCCGACATGGCCGATGATGTGGCCGGGTTTCTTGCGGCGTTGGGCTTGCCGGCGGCTCATGTGGTGGGACATTCCCTGGGGGGCCTGGTGGCCCAGGAACTGGCGTTGCGGCATCCGGCCTCGGTCCGCTCGTTGGTGCTGGCCTCGACTCATGGCGGGGCCGATCCCTGGCGGCGGGCGGTACTGGAGTCGTGGGTGACCTTGCGACATGCCCTTTCCCCCGCCGAGTTCACCCAGGCGACCTTGCCGTGGTTGGTGGCTCCGGCCTTCTACAAGGTTCCGGGCCAGGTGGAAGGCCTGGTGCGGTTCGCCGAGCGCAACCCCTGGCCCCAGGAGGCTGAGGCGTATGCTCGGCAGGCTCGGGCGGCGGTGGGGCATCGGACCCTGGATCGTCTGGGAGCCGTGAGAGTTCCGGCTCTGGTGCTGGTGGGTGAACTGGATCTGGTGAACTCTCCGACCATAAGCCGAGAACTGGCCGAGGCGTTGCCGGCGGCCAGGCAGGAGGTGTTGCCCGGCATCGGCCACCTGCCACACATTGAGGACGGGACCGGCTTCCGAGGCGCCATCGCGCGGTTTCTGGGTGTCGAGGCCCCGCGGGCCGGCGGGGGGGAGGATTGATCGCGTGGCGACCGACGACGAATTGAAGCGGGCCTACAAGGCGTTCAAGAAGCGGATGAAACTCACCCGGCTCGATGACGAGTCGGGCTTGAGTCCGGGTAGCAAACGGTCGGGGATCACTGGCATCACCCCACCCAATGGGTTCCCGGCCGGAATCTGGGAGGAACTGGTGGCCCAGGGAAAGCTGAAACGGGAGATGGGCGGGACTTACTCCATGACCAACCCGTCCCCGTCGTGAAGGATCGGGCGGAATACGGGTTTCGCGCGACCCTTGGCGCCGCCACGCTGCTGATGCTGGCGGTGTCGTGGCCACTTTGGGTCCAGGGGGGGACGTTCCCGAGGGTACCGTTCGTTTCGGGATGGCCGGTGCCCTCTGTTGGAATCTCATGGGCGGTCTTCGGTATCTTGCTGGTGGCCGTGGGGCTGGGAGTGGTTTCTCGGGCGGCGTGCGGAGTTTCGGCGGTGCTGCTGGCGGGTCTGGTCGCCGGAGATCAGAATCGGTTTCAGCCGTGGGTCTATCAGTATGTGCTGGCGTCGCTGGCGTTCGCGACGGCTCCGAGCGGTCGTGCGGCGGGCCCTTGCCGGTTGGTGATGATCGCGATGTATGGTCACTCGGGACTGGCCAAGCTAGATGCGTCGTTCTGCCAGGAATTGGGTCCTCAGTTCCTGGCCGTTGGGTTGGGTCGGTTGGGGATGGATCCGCGGCAGTGGGCGCCGTGGGGGATTACCGCGGGGTCGCTCCTGATGCCTTTGGTGGAACTGGCGATCGCGGCGGGACTGGCGTGGGGGCCGACTCGTCGGGCGTCGCTGGTTGGGGCGGTTGGGCTTCATGTTGCGTTGATGGGCGTGCTTGGTCCTTGGGGGTTGGATCATAGCCTGATCGTACTGGTCTGGAATGGGGCGTTGATCGTCGAGGTCGTGACCCTTTTCGGCGGTCGGATCGGGACGCTGGGGGTGGGCCGAAGGGTGGGCGGGGCGGCGAGCGTCGTGGCCGCGTTGTTGCCTTTTGGCGAGCGTTGGGGTGCCTGCGACCCGTGGCCGGCGTTTGCTCTCTATGCCAGCCATGTGGGTCGCGTCGAGGTTGGGGTGCCGGCAGGGTTGTTGAGGACCTTGCCGGTGGTGGCCCGGCCGTTTGTCTCTGGAGAGGGACCCTGGCGGACGCTGGATCTCACGGCCTGGAGCCGAGCGGAACGCGGAGTGCCGATTTATCCGGGAGGCCGGGCCGCGCTGGGCGTGGCGTGGGCCCTGGCTGAGTCGCGGCCCGGGGCGAGGGTTGTCCTTTGGGGGCCGGCGAGTCGTTGGACGGGCCGGCGCTCCCGGGAGGTGGCCATTGGCCTCGCCGAGATTCGGGCGTTGGGTGGCCACTTTCGTTTGTCTTCGCGGCCGGCGAGGATCTTCGGGCCGTCGGGCACGCCGGATGCGAGACGTGGCGGGACCTTGTTGGATTGAAGAGGGGGAGAGACTGGCCATGCGGTTGCCTCGTCGGAGCGGAATTCTGTTGCATCCCACGTCCCTGCCGGGACGGTTCGGCATTGGCGACCTCGGTCCTGGTTCCGATGCGTTCGTTGACTTTCTGGCCGAGACGGGCCAGGGGTGGTGGCAAATCCTCCCTCTGGGGCCGACCGGCCACGGTCACTCTCCTTACCAGTCGCATTCCTCGATCGCTGGCAACCGGATGCTCATCAGCCCGGAGTTGCTGGCCGAGGATGGCTTGCTGACGCCCGAGGACTGGCGAGGACTGCCCGAGTTCGCCGACGACTTCGTGGACTTCGACACGGTCGGTGTCGTCAAGGATGCGTTGTTCCGGATCGCGTTCGGACGGTTCGACATCGAGCGGAGCGATTACCTGGCGTTCACCCGGCAGGCCGCTGACTGGCTGGACGACTTTGCCCTGTACGTTGTTCTGAAGGCGGCGCATGGCGGGCGGTCGTGGAATGACTGGGAACCGGACCTGGCGTCGAGACGGCCCGAGGCTCTGTTGACGGCGAGGCGGGACCACGCGGATGAGATCGCTTACCAGAAGTTTCTCCAGTTCGCTTTCGCCCATCAGTGGCATCGTCTGCGGGGCCGTTGCCGGGAGCGGGAAATTGGGTTGATTGGGGATCTGCCGATCTTCGTGTCGCAGGATAGCGCGGACGTTTGGACGCGGCCGGACCTGTTTGAACTGGACGATTGGGGACGGCCGACGCACGTGGCGGGGGTTCCTCCCGACTATTTCAGCGAGACCGGACAACTTTGGGGGAATCCGCTGTATCGATGGGATGCGTTGGCGGCGGAGGGGTTCGCCTGGTGGATTGCTCGGCTGCGAGGGACGACCGACCGGGTGGACCTCGTGCGGTTGGATCACTTCCGGGGGTTTGAGGCGTACTGGTCGGTGCCGGCCGGGGAGCCCACGGCGGTGAATGGGGAGTGGCGGGTTGCGCCCGGGGCCGAGTTCTTGACGGCGGTCCGCCGGGCGATGGGGGGTTTGCCGTTGATCGCCGAGGATCTGGGCGCGATCACTCCGGAGGTTGAGCGGCTGCGAGACGAGGCGGGTTTGCCGGGGATGCGGGTGCTTCAGTTCGCCTTTGGGGACGATGACAAGGCGGCCGATTACCTTCCCTGCCACTACATTCCCCACTGCGTGGTTTACACGGGAACCCACGATAACGATACGACCGTGGGTTGGTTTCACGGCTCGGAGGGGAACACGACCCAGGCGCCGGAGATCATCGCGGCGGAGCGGAATTTTGTCCGCCGCTACCTGGGGACCTCGGGCGAGCGGATTCACTGGGACCTGATTCGCCTGGCGCTGAACTCGGTGGCGGATACGGCGATCCTCCCGCTTCAGGATGTGCTGGGTCTGGGAAGCGAAGCCCGGATGAATGTTCCCGGCCGTGCGGAGGGGAACTGGGCCTGGAGGTTTCCACCCGGCGAACTGAACGGGGAAGTTCGCGGCAGGCTGGCCGACCTGACGGCCGTTTATGACCGCTGGAATGGCGATGAAGTTCCCGTCCACCTTCATCGATTGTCGTCCGAGGCTCGGGCAGCCAAGGCTCGCCAGGTCAAAGGGACCCCGCCGCCGACGCAGATTCTCGAAGCGGACCAGTCGACCACCGGCGAGGAGCCGGGAACTCTTCCTTTCCTCCCCTGAGCGGCCGATCGCGAACCTTGAAATGGCGAGTGGGGTTGTTGATGGGCGCGTGGGGGCTCGGTCCTGGGCGCGGGGGCTCGCGGCCGAGTTCCGTTGGGGGCGAATTGTCAAGGAGCGTGGGGGCGGTCAGGCAGGGCCCTTTCGTTCTCGCTTTGGGTGGACCAATGGGGACTGGCTCTACCCGTTCTCCGCCGTCGCCTGTCCCCTTTCGCCGACTGATTTTCCTGCCACGCCGCCCACCGAGCCTCGCAATGGGGGACAGGCACCCGCGGAGTACCGCCGGAGCCAGTCCCCGATTGCGAGGCCAATGGAGAAATCCACGGCCCTGGGCACTTGATGTCCCTGCCAGGCCGCCCACCGAGCCCCGGAATGGGGGATAGGCCCCCGCGGAGTACCGCCGGAGCCAGTCCCCGATTGCGAGGCCAATGGAGAAATCCACGGCCCTGGGCGGTCAGGGCTTCAAGCGCGTCGGCGTTTGGGATGGGTTTTGGGACGGGAACTGGGGGGTTCCGGGGGGTTGGGCCCGGGTTGGGGAGTCGGCGCGGTCGGCGAGGGGTGGGACGTGGACCAGGAGGGGGACGCGGCGACCGCTGGCGGGTTGGGTTCGCGAGGGGTTAGCGGCTCGGCCGAACTGGTTCGGTTGGGTTGGTAGGGAATGTCGTTCTTCCACTCGCCGGGGATGTAGGCCGGCAGGTCGTTTCGGTCGACCGGGCGGGGGTCGGGGCGGGAGGTCTTGAACTGGGAGCGAGTCCAGGCCAGGCGACGTTCGGCCTGGCGCTGGACCTTGCGCACGGCGGCGAGTTCGGGAGGTTCGGGGCCGAGGCCGAGAGATTGCGCGTGTCGCATCCGTTCGTCAAGCGGTTGGAGGAGGGCGGCGAGTTCCTTGTGACGTTGAATTTCGGTTTCGGCCACGCGTCGGAGGTGTTCCGGGAGCGTTTCGGGGTCATCATCGGGCGGATCGAGGGGCGTTACGCCGTCTCGGAAGTCGGGCGGGACGTTCAGAAGGTTCATCGCCTGGAGTCGGTGGGACTCGGTCCAGCCCCCTCGTTTTTCGAGAGTGGCCAGGAGCGATTCCCAGCGGCGGGCGATGACCAGGCAGCCCTGGGCGAATTTGCGGAGGGAGGCGAGGGCTCGGGCGGGGTGGCGGGAAAGGCTGGAGGCGAGAAGTTCGGCGTGGTCTCGCTGTTGTTGTTCAAAGACGATGGCGATCCGTTGGGCGTGGTCATGCCTGAGGACGATCTGGGTTTGGTGGAGGCGCTCGATTTCGAGCGTATTTCGGGCGACTTCGTGGACGAGCCAGGTTTCGTAGATGTCGAATGGTTTGAGAGAGGAGGTCCAGAAGTCGATGCGATCGTTGAGGGCGTCGGCCTCGTTTTCAGGTGTGATGATGGTGAGGCCGTGCAGGAGCGGGCGGGGGGTGGTGTGGATTTCGGTATGGTTTTGGGATTGGGACATGGGAGTTGGCTCTTTCTTGGGCGCGGTTTCCCGGTGCGTTGGGGATTGAGGGCTCCCCTCAAGGTTCACTATCGCGACCGAGGTCGGGATTGATGACGGGCAAATTCCGAATTTTGGGATTTTTCCCGAGATTGTCGCGAGAGTTGAGATGGGGGATGAGGCCCGAGTGGTTTTGAGGAGTCCTCGGGGTGGGAATTCGGTCGGGGAGCGGAGGGGGAGTTCCTTGCGGCGGGGACCTGGGCCACGCGGGAGGAGCGAGTCTTCGACCTTCCCGGCGGGTGCTGGCAACCGCCGAATCGAGCGCGACACCGGTCGAACCTCAAGGGCCATTTCGTTCTCACTTTGGGTGGACCAAAGGGAACTGGCTCCGGCGTTACTCCCATTCGCCGACGGATGTCCCTCGCACGCCGCCCACCGGTCCCCGGAATGGGGGTCAGGCACCCGCGGAGTACCGCCGGAGCCAGTCCCCGATTGCGAGGCCAATGGAGAAATCCACGGCCCTGGTCGAACCTCTCAGATGCTTGACGTGTCGGGAAATCCGGGTAGAGTGATTCCTTCGCGACCCCATCTTGCCGGAGTGGCGGAATTGGCAGACGCGCCAGCTTGAGGGGCTGGTCCGCTCACAAGCGGGTGCAGGTTCAAGTCCTGTCTCCGGCACTTATGGATCAAGGACTTGTAGCGAAAGCTCCAAGTCCTTTTTTGTTGGACTGTTGGTCGGTCTCCTGACGGACGGCCCGGGATGCCCTGGTGACCTGGCCGAGGAAGAGGCGCGGGCACTCACGGCCGGTTCCAGGCAGCTTGGATTCACGAAGAAAGTGGATCGCCGCGGGCTGGGACTCGGACGAAGGTCGAGGCGGAGGGAATTCCGAGTTAGAATTCGCGTGCCCGTCAATCTTCGCGAGGCGCGGCCAGGTTGACGAGCAGGCGTTCCAGAATGACCCGGGGCGGAAGACTTGAGGCGCCTTTCAGGTCGAGGTCGGCCTGGAGCAGCAGGGAAGGTAGCCGATCGACCCGGGTTGGTCCAAGGTGGGCGTGCTGCTTGCCGGTGGTCTCCTGGCCGAAGGAGTGGATTCCCGCCTCCTTGCAGGCTTCGGCCAGGTTCCTTTTGCGTCGTCGGAGTTGTCCGGCGTGATGGACCCTCATCAGAGAGGAGGCGAAGCCGGCCACCAGGCGGACTGGGGGCTCGCCGGCGGAGAGGAGGTGGTCGAGGTCGGCCAGGGCTTCGGCGGCGTGGCCGGTCGTGGCGGCTTCCAGGGTCTTCCAGATCGTTTCGACCCGGCCGGCGTTGACCATCCTGGCGACGTCGGCGTGGGCGATGGTCATGCGGTCGCCCACGTAGACGGTCAGCTTCTCGACCTCCGAGGCCAACAGGCCGGGCTCGGGCCCGACCAGCTCGACCAGGAGCCTGGCGGCGTCGGCGTCGAGCTTCACGTCCTGCCTCAGCTTCGCCAGGGCGACCAGCCATGACGGCAGTTCTCGCTCGGCCGGGGCCCTGGCGTCGATCGCCAGCCCGGTTTTCTGGGAGAGCTTGGCCAAGCGGGTGTTGGCTGGCCAGGATTTCACGGACAGGACCAGGACCCCGGAGCTTGCCGGGTGCTCGGCGTAGGTTTCCAACTCCTTGCGATACTTCGTCACGAATGGGTCGGCATCCTCGACCAAAGCGACCCGGCAGGCGGTCAGGAAGGGCAAGGTTCGGACCTCGTCGAGGACGTCGGCCAGTTTCGCCGACTCTCCCGGGAAGCGGCGGACTTCCTTGGGGTCGGCGTCGGCGCCGAGGGCCACCCGGGTGAGAGCGTGGATCACCTCGCGACGGAGGTAGGCATCGTCCCCCGAGACCGCCAGGAACGGGCGAATTTCGGGCTGGCGAAGGAACTCCAGAGCGTTCATCGACGATCCTCGGTGCCGCCGTTATCGCATGAGAGGCGGTGGGCGACGGCCAGGGCGATTCGCTCGGCGGCTTGGCCGTCGCCGAACGGGTTGACGACTCGGGCGAGCCGGTCGTAGGCCGCTGGGTCGGAGAGCAGGACTTCAACCGCGTCGACGATCGCCGTGCGGTCGGTCCCGACCAGCCTCGCGGCGCCGGCGTCGACCGCCTCGGGGCGTTCGGTCGCGTCGCGGAGGACCAGCACCGGGCGTCCCAGGGAGGGGGCCTCCTCCTGCACGCCGCCGGAGTCGGTGAGGATCAGGTACGACGCTTTCATGAGCGCCACGAACTCCGGATAGCCAACCGGTTCGATCAGGCGGATACGCGACCGCTCTCGACCGCTCAGGCCGCGGTCGATCGACTCTCGGACCGCGGGATTGGGGTGGACCGGCCAGACGACGCCGAGTTCCGGGTGACGCTCGGTGAGGTCGGCCACCGCCGAGGCGATCGACGACAGTGGCGCGCCCAGGTTTTCTCGACGGTGGGCCGTGACCAGGAGGAACCGGGGCGCTGGCGGCTCGACGGGGAGGGAAGGGATTCGGCCGGCGATCCAGCGCAGGGCGTCGATTCCCGGATTTCCGGTAACGAGGATCGCCGCGGGAGCCACGCCTTCCCTCAAGAGGTTGCGGCGAGCGGTGGCGGTGGGGGCGAAGTGGAGGTCGGCAAGCTGGCCGGTCAACACCCGATTGGTCTCTTCCGGAAACGGGTTCGCCTGGCCAGTGCGGAGGCCCGCCTCGACGTGGCCGAAGCGGATTCCGGCGTAACGGCAGGCCAGGGCCGTGCAAAAGACCGTGGTGGTGTCGCCCTGAGCCAGGACGTAGTCGGGCCGCTCGTGGCGAAACGCCTCGGACAGTCCCACCAGCACCCGGGCGGTCAATTCGGGTAAGTCCTGGCCCGGTCTCATCAGGGCCAGGTCGAGGTCGGGCGTCAGGTCGAAGTCATGCAACGCCTGGTCGAGCAGTCCCCGATGCTGGCCCGTGGCCACGACCCTGGCTGAGAGGTTGAGGTCGCCCCGTCGCAAACGGGCGATGACCGGGGCCATCTTGACGACCTCGGGCCGGGTCCCCATCACGCACGCCACCTGGCGGCCCATCAGCGGTGGCCTCCGCCAAACGGGACCGGGGTCCTGGGGCATCGCATTTCAGCGTCCCACGGCGACGAGGACCACCCCGATCGGCGGCTTCGCGGCTCGGGATGAGGTGGGGCGAGAGGGTTGCCAGGTCATCGCCCGATCGTACCGGCTCGGGCCAGTCCTGTCGACGTTGGGAGCGATTCCGCCCAGGGCCGTTTGGTTCTCACTTTAGGTGGACCAAAGGGGACTGGCTCTGGCGGTACTCCGCGGATGCTTGTCCCCCTTTCGCCGCCTGATGTCCCTCCCACGCCGCCCACCGGGCCCCGGATTGGGGGACAGACACCCGCGGAGTACCACCGGAGCCATTCCCCGATTGCAAGGTCAATGGAGAAATCAACGGCACTGCGTTTCCGCACCATTCCGCCCCCGCGTCGGACGTTGTTCGGAAAATCCGAAGTCGGCCTTGACGAACATCCGATAGTCCATACAGTTGATTGAAACAACCGTTTCAGTTCAAGGATTTCCCGATGTCTGGCGGATCGAGTGCGATGGATGAGACGAAGGACAGGCTGCTGGAGGCGGCGGGAGAGGAGTTCGCGCGGGTTGGGTACGAGGGGGCGACAGTTCGAGGGATTTTGAACCGGGCTGGGGTGCGCAACATCGCGGCGATCAACTATTACTTTGGCGACAAGGAGCAGCTTTACACCCAGGCGGTGATTCAGGCTCATCGCTGCGGGTATCGGACACCCGAGGAGGACTGGACCGCCGATGGGGAGCCGGCGGAACGCTTGCGGCGGGGCATTCGGAATTTCCTGACGAATGTCCTGGCGATCGGGCGGGAGCCAAGCTGGCACGACGACCTGATGCTGAGGGAGATGAGCCGACCGACCGAGGCGTCGGCGATCCTGGTTCGGGAGTCGATTCGCCCGCGATTCCAGAGAATGGAGGCGGTGCTGTCGGAAATTTGCCCCGAGGCCGACGAGCGACGGATTCACGTCCTGGCCTTCAGCATTGTGGGCCAGTGCTTGCATTACCGATTCGCCCGCAAGGTTTCGGAGAAGCTTATCGGCGTCGAGGAGTACGCGGCGCTGGACCTGGATTACCTGGCCGACCACATCGCGGGGATGACTCTCGCGGCGCTGGGCCTGACCCCCCCCCTGGGGCCCGACGGGGTGCCCAGCGACCCATCGGGAGTGGTGCGATGAGCTGGATTGCCTTGAAGATGCTGGTCGGTGACCGGGCGAAGTTCTTCGGGATCGTCCTGGGGCTGACCTTCGCCGCGCTGTTGATCGACCAGCAAGGGTCGATTTTCTGCGGCTTGATGTGCCGCACCGCGGGCCAGATTTACGACATCACTGGCGCTGACCTTTGGGTGATGGACCGCAACGTCCGGTTCATTGACGACGTCAAGCCGATGATCGAGAACAACCTTTATCGGATTCGCGGCGTCGAGGGGGTCTTGTGGGCCGTTCCGCTCTACAAGGGGAACGCCCGGGCGAAGCTCAATTCCGTCGGAACCGATGGCAAGGTCCATCAGGTCATCGAGCAGGTGATCTTGCTGGGCCTGGACGATGCGTCGATGGTCGGGGCTCCGCCGCCTTCAAGGATGCTGGCCGGCGACCTGCGCGACCTGCGTAGGCCCGACGCGGTGGTCGTCGACTTCACTCGCCTGGCGAAACTCTACCCGGGGGAATCGTGGGAGGGTCTGCCCAAACCGGCGGGCAAGGGCCCCAAACTCAAAGCCCTGGGGCGGTCGATCCTGGCCGGGGTCGGTCTGGCCCGGCCGGGGGCCTTCGCGGAGCTGAGCGAGGAGTTCCAGGCGGCGAATCGGGCGTTTTACTCGCGGTTCCTGGGCCGGGAACTGGAGATGAATGACCATCGGGCGATCATTGTCGGCGTTTGCGAAGCGAGCCGGACGTTTCAGTCGAACGCCGTCGCCTACACGACCTATTCCCGGGCCAAGTTGTTTGTTCCCCGAGAGCGCAAGATCCTCTCCTACGTGCTGGCCAAGGCCGAGCCGGGGGTGGACCCCTTGGCCGTCGCCAAGCGGATCGCCACGCAGACGAACCTGCGGGCTCGCACCAGCGCTGAGTTCGCTGATGACACGATCGACTACTTTCTCCGGTACACGGGCATCCCGATCAACTTCGGCATCACGGCGTTTCTGGGGTTCATCATCGGGACGGCGATCGCGGGGCAGACCTTCTACAACTTCACTCTCGACAACATCAAGCAGTTTGGGGCCCTGAAGGCGATGGGGGCGACCAACAGCCGGATCGTGGGGATGATCTTGCTCCAGGCGACCCTGGTGGGCCTGCTCGGCTACGGAATGGGGATTGGTCTGGCGGCGTTCTTCGGGATCGCCAGCGCTGGCGGGGAACTGGCGTTTTACACGCCCTGGCAATTGCTGCCGATCACCGGCGGGGCGATTTTGCTGATCACCATCCTGTCGAGCATCCTCAGCGTCCGCCGGGTGATGGTGCTGGAACCGGCCGTGGTCTTTCGCGGTTGACCTCTCGACCGATCGACCCAGGGGGCAGGGGCCTCAAGGAGCCTTCGATGACGACCGCGTTGAGACAACGGACCCGATCCAGCGTCGCCGAAGCAGCCGTCACCACCGTTGCCGTCGCCGGCGCGTTGTTGCCGGCGGGCTCGGACGTGGCGGTGAAGGTCCGCGGCGTGACCAAGTATTTCGGCACCGGCGAGCGCCGGGTGGCGGCGTTGCGGGGGGTCGACTGGGACGTGGCCAAGGGGGAGATGTCGATGATTGTTGGCCCTTCCGGCTGCGGCAAGACGACCTTGCTGTCGGTGGTGGCGGGCATCCTCGACTGCGACGGCGGAGGGGTGAACATCTTTGGCCACGAGGTTTCGGCCCTCTCCGACCGCAAGAAGACCCGGTTTCGGGCTGGCCACATCGGGTTCGTCTTCCAGCAATACAATTTGCTGCCGGCGCTGACGGCGGCGGAGAACGCGGCGATTCCCCTGGTGATCGCCGGCTGGAGCAAGGCTCGGGCCGTCGCTCGGGCTCGCGAGGTGCTTTCGTCCATCGGCATGGAGAAGAAGACCGAGAGCCTGCCGTCGCAACTCTCCGGTGGGCAACAGCAGCGGGTGGCGATCAGTCGAGCCCTGGTCCACGAGCCCAAGCTGCTGGTCTGCGACGAGCCGACCGCCGCCCTGGATCATGAAACCGGCCTGACGGTGATGGAACTCTTGCGAGAGGCGGCCGTCCGGCCCGACCGCGCTGTGATCGTGGTGACCCACGACAATCGCGTCTTTCACTTCGGGGATCGGATCGCTCACATGGACGACGGCCGCATCGTCCAGGTTGAGAGCAAGGCTTCGACCACGCACGCGGCCTGAACGGCGGCATTCTTTCTTTTCCCATACACATAAGCGAGTCTCCCGTGATCGTCAAATACGTCCTGCCGTTGGTGGCCGTGGCGGGTCTGGGCCTGGGGGTTTACTCGGTGGTGCTGGCCCGCCAGCCGCTTCCGGCGTCGAAACCGCTGGTCGAGCCGCCGACCCGTCCCAAGGAATTTCGCGCCATCGCGGGCGCGGGGTTGATCGAGGCCCGGATGGAAAACATCCCGATCGGCTCGCCGGTGCCGGGGGTGGTCTGGGAGGTCTATGTCAAGATTCACCAGAAGGTCCGCAAGGGCGAACCTTTGTTCCGGATCGACGACCGCTCGTTGATGGCCGAGTTGAAGGTACGCGAGGCGAACCTGGAATCGGCCCGCGCCTCGTTGGCGCGATTGGAAGCCGCACCCACGTCTCAGGACATCCCCACGGCCGAGGCGGCGGTGGCCGAGGCCGACGCCAGGATGAACGATGCCGAGATCAATGTGGGACGGACCTCGCTGTTGCTTCAAAAGCAGGCTGGGACCAAGAGCGACTACGACCGCGACCACTACGCTTACCTCGCCGCCAAGGCTTCGCACGCTCGGGCCAAGGCCGACCTCAACCGGATCAAGCTGACCTGGGACGCCGACAAGCGGGTCTCCAAGGCGGCGGTCGACCAGGCCAAGGCTCAGGTAGAGAACACCAAGATCGAGATCGACCGCCTGACCGTCCGCGCCCTGGCCGATGGCGAGATTCTCCAGGTCCACGTTCGCCCGGGCCAACTCGCCGTGGCCGTGTGGAATGAGCCGTTGATCGTCCTGGGAGACGTCCAGCGCCTTCACGTCCGCGTCGACATTGACGAGCAGGATCTTCCCTTCTTCGCCGTCGGGGCGAAGGGGATCGCCACCCTCAAGGGGATGTCGCAGGTTCAGTTCCCGCTGGAGTACGTCAAGGTCGAGCCCTACGTCATCCCCAAGAAATCCTTGACCGGCGACAACAGCGAGCGGGTCGACACCCGGGTCCTCCAGGCGATTTACGCCTTACCCGACGATCGCCCGGTGCCGGTCTTCGTCGGCCAGCAAATGGACGTTTACCTCAAGGCGGCCAAGCTGCCCGAAGGGGTTGTCCTGGGCTACGACCCCAAAGCCCGCAAGCCGTTTGACGAAGCGCCCACGCCCGTCGTCGCGGAACGGACCGTGGCGGCTCCTCCGGCCCGCTGAACCCTCCGAGAGAGAGGCACGCATTCAAGGACTTTCTCGTTCTCCGTTTGGGCGGACCAATGGGGACTGAGGACTGGCTCTAGTGGTATTTCGCCGGTGCCTTTCTCACGCCGCCCACCGATCCCCGGAATGGGGGACAGCGGTTCTCCGCCGGCGCCTCTCCCTTGCCGCCCACCGACCCCGGAATGGGGGAACAGGCACCGCCGGAGTACCGCCGGAGCCAGTCCCCGATTGCAAGGCCAATGGAGAAATCCACGGCCCCGGGCACTTGATGTCCCTGCCAGGCCGCCCACCGAGCCCCGGAATGGGGGACAGCGGTTCTCCGCCGGCGCCTCTCCCTTGCCACCCACCGACCCCGGAATGGGGGAACAGGCACCCGCGGAGTACCGCTGGAGCCAGTCCCCGATTGCAAGGCCAATGGAGAAATCCACGACCCCGGGCACTTGATGTCCCTGCCAGGCCGCCCACCGAGCCCCGGAATGGGGGACAGCGGTTCTCCGCCGGTGCCTCTCCCTTGCCGCCCACCGACCCCGGAATGGGGGACAGCGGTTCTCCGCCGGTGCCTCTCCCTTGCCACCCACCGACCCCGGAATGGGGGAACAGGCACCCGCGGAGTACCGCTGGAGCCAGTCCCCGATTGCGAGGCCAATGGAGAAATCCACGGCCGTGGGCATGAACTGAAGGAGGGTGGTGGCGAGGGGCGCGGGTCGGGTAAGATGCCGGCCCGCTTCGAGACGCCGCCACCACGGAGGGAGCCGGCTGTGCCCCATTGCCCCGAGCCCGACGGAGCCGAACGGCTCTCGGCGTGGCTGCTGGCCGGTCCGTTGACGGCGATGGTCGTGGCCGCCGCGGTGGCCCAGTGGGCGTGCTGGGTTCCTCACTATCTGACTTGGCCCTGGTCGCCCGACCTCGACGTCTTCGCCACGATGGCGAGAGGCTGGGATGCCGGCTTTCGGCCCTATCGAGACCTCCGGGGCAATAACTTTCCCGGCACGATCTACGCCCACTGGATCGTCGGCAAGCTCGCCGGCTGGGGCCGAACCGCTCCGTTCCTCGCACTGGACGGGGCGCTGGTCCTCGGGCTGGGTCTGTCGCTGGTGGGCTGGTCCCGTCGACGATTTGGCAAGGCCCTGCCCGGGGCCGTCGGGTTCTTGACGTTTCTGGGGTATTACCTGGCGCTGGATTACACCCAGACGGCCCAGCGAGACTGGCAAGGGCCGCTGGCCGCGACTCTGGCGGTTTTAGTCCTGGAAGCCCGCGTCGGGACGGCCGGTCACTTGGGGTCGGCCCTGCTGTTCGCCGCGGCCCTGGCGACCCGTCCGCAGACGATCCTGTTCCTGCCGGCGGCGGTCTCGGCGCTGGTGGAACCGGGGGCGGGCGGCCGGGTCGGTTCCCGCTAAACCGTCGCGGTGTGGGGCCTGGCCCTGGGGTCGTTCCTGGCCCTGGCGTTCGCGCCTTTGGCGATGATTGGCGTTCTCCCCAACTTCGTCGAGGGGGTGCGTACCACTCAATATGGCGGCGGGTACAACCGGGTGGGGCTTGGGTCGATCGCCAAGCAGTTTTTCGAGGAGGTCGCCCCGGTCCAGATCGTGGCGGTCCCCGCGGCCATAGGCCTGCTGGCGGCGGGGACCTCGACGGTCAGTCGGCGATCAGCCCGCACCTGGGGCCTGGCGTTCCTGTCAGTTTTGCTCTATCGGCCGCTGAGCCCCCAGCCGCACGCCTACCTGTCCCACCCCCTGCGCCTGGTCTGGTCGGTCGAAGTGGCCGTTCTGGCGCAGGTCGTGCTGGCCCGCCCGGGCTGGACCTCGCCCGCGAGGCTGGCGGCGGTATTCGTCCTGCTGGGGCTGGAAGGCTCGCTGCGGCCGCGGTTCAGCAACCCCAAGGCCAGTCTCGATGCCCTTCCGGTGCTGGCAAGAGGTCAGTTGCCCACCGACGTTCCGCCCGGATACGTCGTCAACCCGGCCGTCCACCTCTCCGCAAACTACGCCTGGGACGACTATCGGGCGACTCTGGACTACCTGCGGACGCGGCTGCCCCCATCGACCCGCCTGGCCAACGTCCTGGTCGGGAACCCCGCGTTGACCGGGCCCAGCGGACGACTGTCGGCCCTGCCGGCCGAGTCGGTGGCCTGGGTCCGGATCGTCCGCCCCGCCGATTTCACGGCGTTTCGGCAAGCCCTGGAGGCGGCCGATGATGCGGCCATCGTCTGGTCGCCCGCCGAGGTCGACGCATTCCCCGATGGCCCCGCCGCCCGACTCTCCCCCGTGATCCGCCGGGATTATGAACCCGCCGCCCGTTTCGGGCCGATCGAGATCTGGAGACGGCGGACGCATTGAACCGAGGAACTTTCGTCATTTCCCCGCGAGGCCGTCCGTGCCTCCTGGTTTTCGTTGCGGATTGCGGCTACGAGCCTCGTAAGCTGGGGGGCATGGCGAACCGGGGCGAAGAAATTGCCCGCTGGGGACTTGCGGGATTGGTGGCGTTTGTCGGGTTCGCGAAGGAGATTTCTTCGCGATCGCTGCTGGGGATGTTGCCCTTTGCGGCGAAGCGGAGGGGGTTGGGGTTGGGTGGCTTGGGGACTGGCTGCGTTGGCGCGCGTTCCGACCACGGTTCTGTACTTGTGGGGCGTCCACGGTTTAGGGCGATTCGACCGCCGTGCCGTGTTGATTTGGAACCTCGGCAATAATGCCTGGGTCGTGGGAGTTTGGGCCTGGCGGACCTTTGGCGGGCCGGGAGGCGAAATCGGTGCCGCGGGGCGTCCGTTGGGAACGGATCGGGATGGCGGGGTCGCTTGACGGATCACTGCCTCTTCATGTAAGCTGCGCGGTTCGATCGACTTAGAACGGATCGCGAGGCCCGGCGCGGGGCGAAGGACGGCCATGGAACTGCTCAGCGACCTTTGGGACAAGACGACCGACTCGGTGACCGCCGTGACCGAGCGAATCTCGGACGGGCTGGTGAGGGTCTTCGGCAACTCCAACGAGCGCGAGATCCGCCGCAAGCGACCGCTCCTCGCCCGGATCAATGGGTATGAGCCGGAGTTGCAGGCGCTCTCCGACGACCAGTTGCGGGACAAAACCGTCGAGTTCCGCGAGCGGCTGGCCAAGGGAGAGACCCTTGACGCCCTGCTGCCCGAGGCGTTCGCCGTGTGCCGCGAGGGGGGTCGACGGTTCCTCAAGATGCGGCACTATGACGTCCAGATGATGGGCGGCATGGTCCTGCACGGCGGCAACATCGCCGAGATGGTCACCGGCGAGGGCAAGACCCTTGTCGCCACTCTCGCGGCGTACCTCAATGCGCTGGAGGGGAAGGGGGTCCACGTCATCACGGTCAACGACTACCTGGCCCGCCGAGACGCCGAGTGGATGAGCCCCCTGTACAACGGCCTGGGGCTGACCGTGGGTGCGATTCAGTCGGACATGGACTCGGCCGAGCGTCAGGACGTTTACTCAAGAGACATCACCTACGGGACCAACAACGAATTCGGCTTCGACTACCTGCGCGACAACATGAAGCCGGCCAAGTCGATGCAGGCGCAGGGGGCGCTGAACTACGCGATCATCGACGAAGTTGACAGCATTTTGATCGACGAGGCCCGGACGCCGCTGATCATCTCCGGCCCGGCCTTCGACGACGTCCGCAAGTATGCCGAGGCGGACCGCATCGCCCGGCTGCTGAAGAAGGGGACGCACTTCGAGATCAAGGAGAAGGAGCGGACCGCCCACCTCAACGACGACGGCATCCGCGAGGCCGAGAAGATCGCCGGGGTCGAGAGCTTCTACACCCCCGGCAACATGGAGTGGCCGCACCTCATCGACAACTCGCTGAAGGCCCACCACCTTTATCGACGAGACCGCGAGTACGTCGTCCAGCCCGACGGCGAGATCGTCATCGTCGATGAGTTTACCGGACGGTTGATGACCGGCCGTCAGTGGTCCGACGGTCTGCACCAGGCGGTCGAGGCGAAGGAAAAGGTCAGGATCAAGGAGGAGAATCAGACTCTCGCCACGATCACGCTCCAGAACTTCTTCAAGCTGTACAAGAAGCTTTCGGGCATGACCGGCACGGCCATGACCGAGGCGAACGAGTTTTGGAAGGTCTACCACCTCGACGTCATCGCGATCCCCACCAACCGCAACCTGACCCGGGTCGCCTATCCCGACGTCATTTTCCGGACCGACAAGGAAAAGGCCGGGGCGATGCTGGACGAGATCAAGGAGGTCCACGAAACCGGGAGGCCGATCCTGGTGGGGACTGTCTCGATCGAGCGTTCCGAGGAACTGGCCGACCTGCTGAAGCGTCACGGGATCGCCCGGCAGGTGCTCAACGCCAAGTATCACGAGAGCGAGGCCGAGATTGTCGCCCAGGCCGGTCGCAAGAGTTATGTCACCATCGCCACCAATATGGCCGGGCGTGGCACCGACATCATTCTGGGCGGCAACCCCGAATTCATGGCCTGGGCTGAGCTGAAGAACCTCAAGGACGCCGACGGACGGCCCTTGTACCCGACCCGGTTGGAAGTTCCGCCCCAGGTCTGGCGGGAGGTCGTTGACAAGTACGAGCCGCAGATGAAGGCCGAGGGGCGCGAGGTCGCCGAACTGGGCGGGCTGCACATTATTGGCACCGAGCGCCACGAGAGCCGCCGCATCGACAACCAGCTTCGCGGTCGCGCTGGTCGCCAGGGCGACCCCGGAAGCTCGCGGTTCTTCCTGTCGCTGGAAGACGACCTGATGAGGAAGTTCGCCGGGGAGTGGGTCGCCTCGGTTCTCACCCGCCTGGGGATGGAGGAAGGCGAGGCGATCGAAAGCAAGATGGTCTCGCGACGGGTCGAGGGAGCCCAGAAGAAGATCGAGGAGCGCAACTTCGACGCCCGCAAGAACTTGCTCGAATATGACGAGGTCATGGACGAGCAGCGCAAGCGCGTCTATTCGTTCCGCCAGCGATTGCTCGAAGGGGAGCCGCCCAAGGACCCGATCCAGGGGATGATCGAAGCCCAACTCGCCGACGCCGCCACGAAATTCCTGGCCGACGACTACGGATCGGCCAGCTTCGCCGACTGGGCCGGTCAACGCCTTGGGCTGGAATTGACCACCCGCGACTTCAAGGGGATGACCTTCGACGACGCCGCCGAGGCCGCCAAGCGCCAGGCCGAGGGGAACGCCGCCGACGCCATTCGCGAGGCGATCGACGAGAATCTTCCGGGAGACGCCGAGCCGTCGGACTGGAACTGGGTTGCCCTGACCGCCTGGGCCAATGCCCGCTATGGCACCCACTTCAAGGATCGCGACCTCCGCAAGTTCACGACCTCCAACGATGGGGAACTCACCCTCGAACGCCGCGACCTGGAAGACTTTCTTCAGGAACAGGCTTTGGCGGCGATCGAGCAGGTCGACCTGACCCCGGCCAGGGAATTTCTGGAGGAAGATTGGGGCCGCCGCTCGCTGGCTGGCTGGTTGCACCACAAGTTTGGGCTCAACAGCCAGATCGTCGAGGGCCCCCGGCGCTCCACGGCCGAGGTCATCAAGCAACTTCAGGTCGAGGCGCGAACCCTTTATGGCCGCAAGGAGGCGGAATTCCCGGTCCGCGTCGGCCTCTCCCGGTTCCTGGCCGAGCGGGCTCAGGGGCAACAGTCTCCCCGCTACGACCGCGAAGGGCTGGCCGCCTGGGCCTCCGACCGATTCCGCACCGTGGTCGATCCCGAGGAGTTGCGTCCCAAGCTTCGCCCCGAGATCGAGCAACTCTTGATGGAGATTTCTCAGCGACAGTATCAGGGGGCCCGGGTTTCCCAGGACCTGGAAGCGAGGATTGACGCGGCCTATGGGGTTGCCGCCCCCGCCGACCGGAAAGTGTCGCCGGCCCCGGACCCCAAGGCCCTGGCCGAACTCGCCAGTTGGGCCCGCCAGGAACTGGGCGTGGAAACGACCGTCGACGAACTCCGAGACACGTCGAGGTCCGACGCCCGCACTCGACTCGTCGACGCCTTCGACGCCAAGCATCGCCCCGAAATGCGGGAGATGGAAAAGGCGCTGCTCCTCCAGATCCTCGATTCGAGCTGGATGGAACACCTCCGCGCGATGGACCACCTCCGCAGCTCCGTCGGTCTGCGAGGGTATGCCCAGGTCGACCCCAAGGTCGAGTACAAGCGCGAGGGGATGAAGATTTTCGAGGAGATGTGGACAGGAGTCGGCGACAAGGTCACCGACCTTATCTTCCGAATGGAGCAGGTCGACCCCGATTTCCTATCTTACCTGGGTTCGCGCTGGCAACTGGACCGAGCGAAGACGATCCACGAGGCCCCGGCCCCCGAGCCAGGCGCGGGGGGAGTTCGTTCGCAGCAGGAGGCGGCCATCGCGGCCAGCCAGCAGGGGGACCACAAGCCCGAGCCGGTCCGCAACACCGGCAAGAAGGTGGGTCGAAACGACCCTTGCCCTTGCGGGTCGGGTAAAAAGTTCAAAGCCTGTTGCATGCGGAAGCAGGCGAACGCCGACCTCTTCTAGTCGCGACCTCGCCCTCGCCGCCGACACGCCGATCCCCCGACGATCTCCTTTGGACTCATCTGGGGTCGGATCGGAGAGAAAGGTTTCGGCCCGAAGTGTTGATTGGGCCGAAACTTGTCGCAAGTAATCGGCAACTCGCGTAGGTGGCGGCCCGCCCGGGACGGTCTCAATGACCCTGAATCGTCGCAATCTTGGGCATGAGCCTTGCTGATGAGAACGGCCCATGCCTGGGGCTTTGCCCCAGCGGTTGGTCACCCGGGAAAGGATTCCCCCGCATGCCCTACCTGCTCAACGCCGTTTATCTTGCATTACTGACCGTTTTGAGCCCGATCCTGGCGTTCCGGTCCTGGAGGGATGGCAAGTACCGCGAGGGGTTCGGCGAAAAGGTGCTGGGCAAGGCTCCCCGACGGATTGGTTCGGCCTCGTGCATCTGGTTCCACGCGGTCAGTGTTGGCGAGGTTTTGCTTTTGAGGCCGATCGTGGCCGATCTGAAGCGGCGACGGCCGGGGTGGGATCTGGTCATCTCCACGACCACCGTCACTGGCCTGGCGGTGGCCCGTCGCACCTTTCCCGACCTGGTCACGTTTTATGCCCCGCTGGACTTCAGCTGGTCGACCCGCCGGGCCGTTGAGCGAGTGCGGCCGACGGTGCTGGCCCTGGTGGAACTGGAGCTTTGGCCCAATCTGATCCGCTCGGCGAAGGGGGCGGGGGCCAGCGTGGCGATCGTCAATGGTCGCCTCAGCGCTCGGAGCCACCGGGGCTATCGTCGTCTGCGAGGGCCGTTGCGTTCGACGCTCCATCGGTTGGACTCGGTGGCCGCGCAGACCCAGGAGTACGCCGATCGTTTTGTTGACCTGGGCGTTCCCCGGCCCCGGGTACGCGTGACCGGTTCGGTGAAGTTCGACGGCCTGGCCCACGACCGCGACAACCCCCGCACTCGGGCCTTGCGCAAGTCGCTGGGATTGGCGCCGACGGAGGTGGTTTTTGTCGCCGGCAGCACGATGGCCGGGGAAGAGGCCGCGGCGCTGGCCGCCTATCGGTCGGCTCGCCACGAGCATCCTGGCCTGCGGCTGGTGCTGGTCCCTCGCCACGCCGAGCGGTTTGAAGAGGTTGCCGGCTGGCTGATGAGGCAGGGCGAGGGGGTGGTGCGGCGGTCTCAGGCCAATCCGGGAGGGCCAAGGTTTCGCAGCGAGCCCCCCCCGGTGGTCCTGGTGGACACTCTGGGAGAGCTGGACGCGGCTTGGGGCCTGGCGGACGTGGCGTTCGTGGGCGGAAGCCTTTTCCCGGGCCGTGGCGGCCAGAACATGATCGAGCCGGCGGCCTATGGGGCGCCGGTTTTGTTTGGCCCCTATACCAGCAACTTCCGAGACACCGCCGAGCAGTTATTGTCCCGAGGGGCGGCCCGGCTCGTGGCCGATGTGTCGGGGCTGGTCTCGGCCCTGCGGGAAGACCTGGACGATCCGGAGGCCGCCAATGCCCGAGGAGCCTCGGCGCGGGCGTTCGTGCTGGCTCAGGACGGAGCTTCGGCCCGCACGCTGGCCGAATTGGACCGGCTGGCGGAGCCCGTCGAGGCGTCCCGGGCCGGCGGACTCAGTCGCGTGGCCTGATTGGGCCTTGCCTGAGCGGGCTCGGGTCCGACAGGGCCGTTGATTTCTCCATTGGCCTTGTAATCGGGGACTGGCTCCGGCGGAGTACCGCAGGTCCCTGACTCCCATTCCGGGGCCCGGTAGGCGGCGGGGGAGGGACATCAGGCGGCGAAAGAGCGACAGGCACCGGCGGAGTACCCCCGGAGCCAGTCCCCTTTGGTCGACCCAAAGTGAGAACGAAATGGCCCTGCCGGGTCCGAAGTGCGGTCTTGATCCGCCGGCAAGGTTCGGGGAGACTAGCCAACTTCCCGGGCCCAGGGGCGCGAGGCGGCCGGGTCGTGCCGTTTCCCCCCTCGGCCTTTGCCCACGCCCACGCCAGGCGGAGGATGCGATGAGCGAAGCCGAAGGTGGTCAGTCACAGCAGCAGCCGCAGCAGCAAACCGAGGTCGTCGTCGATGACACCGGAACGTTGCCGTCGTACTCGAACTTCTGCCGGGTCACGGCGACACCCGAAGAGGTGATTCTGGACTTCGGCCTCAACCCCCAGCCGTTCGCCACGGGGCGGCAGGACGTCAAGGCGAACCAGCGAATCGTCATGAACTTTTACACTTCGAAGCGGCTTCTGACCGCGTTGGGGATGACGATTCAGCGTCACGAAGGGACATTCGGCCCGGTGGAGCTCGACGTCCGCCGTCGCGCCACCAACCCCGCGCCGTTCCAGGGGCCGCGTCCGTCGGGTCCCTCCGGGCCGCACTCCCTGACCGACTGAGCGAACGCGTCTCGATTCTCGGAAGAACTCGACAACGCCGCGGTCCGGCTTCCCTGCCTGGTCCCGCGGCGTTTTCGTTTTCCCGAGCTGGTCTCACGGGGTCAGGAATTTCGCCTCCGGTTTCGCGGGAAAGGGACTGAGCTGGGGTTGCACTCGGGGGTGAGGGAGGTCTTTGGCTGATCTTTGGGACCGATTCGGCCGATTCAAGGGGTTAGGACGCGCCGAGAGGCGCAGGCCCGGTCGTGGCGGCGGTGCCGGCGCGAGGGCCCGGGCGAGAGGCGGCGAACGGGCGGAGCCCGCGCCAGGGCCTCGCGAGCTGGTCGGGCAGCTCGGCCTGGGATCACAAGGACGGACGAGTCGACGCTAAGGAGAAGACAGGATGTCTCACCCCTCTCGCCCGCAGGCGCGGGGCCCGGCGCAGCGGCCTCGCCGTCGCCACGAGATCGAGTCGCCGGAACGCCTGGAGACCCTGCAACTCCCGGCACCGGTGGTCAGCAGTTCGATCTTGACCGCGGTCTTCACCCCGGCCACAACGCCGACCAACGAGTTTCTTGGCACCGTCAGCATCACCTCGATCCCCAAGACGGCCTCGGCCGCGCCGATCACCTCGGTGACGCAGTTCGCAGCGAACTCACAGTTCGGCGGCGACATCGTGCGGATCAAGGCCGGGCCCGGCGGGGTCTTCGGCAATGATGTCTACGCAATCTCGCGAGGCGCCGGCGAGAACATTGACCCCAATAATCGCGCCGCCAATACCCCCGACCCGATCAACCGACCTGGCGTGATCTACCGGCTTGACCCGGCCACGGGCAAGGCGAGCGTCTTCTTTGATCTGAATTCGGTGATCTCGCAGATCGAGCCGGGCGCCACCTCGTCCAACTCGATCAGCAGCACTCCGGCGGCCAATGGCGTGAGCACCGCCTCGGGGCTGCTGAACTGGTATGACATCACGTTCGACCCCGAAGGGTACTTCAACGGCAAGCCGTCGATGTTCGTTTCGACGGTGGACGCCTCGGACCCGAACAAGAACGCAATCTATCAGATCGGCCCGGATGGGTCGCTGATGGGTGTCTTCGTCAAGTACACCGCGGGCGGGTCAACCCAGCAGTTCACTCAGAATCCGACGGCGATCCTGGTTCCGCCGATCGAGCAGCAGAACTTCCTGCGAGGGCTGTTCGCCAGTAGCGGAGCGCCTGGGGTCAATGGCCTCGGCTCATCGCAGGGCAACAACTCCATTAGCTTCGGTGGGTCGAACCTGGGCTTCGAGGCGGTGTTCTTCGACGCCAACAAGTACAGCCCCGGCCAGAACATCGTCGGGACGACGCTGCCGACCGGCGCGAACCCCAGCCCGTTCGTCTTCGGGCCTCAGGTGGGGATCACCGCGGCCAACACCAATTACGCCTCGCCGGAATACTCGGCCTTCACGGACTTCGGCACGCCGGCGGCGACCGGGGTCGCGGCCGCGCCGGGGCTCAGCGGCGTCGACGGGATCACCGACTCCAACGGGTCGGCGACGAACGA
This sequence comes from Isosphaeraceae bacterium, assembly GCA_965201075.1. Taxonomy (GTDB): domain Bacteria; phylum Planctomycetota; class Planctomycetia; order Isosphaerales; family Isosphaeraceae; genus CBDAVP01. The sequence continues at coordinate 180,950 of CBDAVP010000011.1, forward strand.
GTTCGGGACGGGGTTGATCAGCTATCGCAACGCGGGCGCGTTCAACTTTGCTTACTATCAGGTCAACTTCGGCCTGACTCCGGCGAGCGTCACGACCATCACGACCCAGGCCACGGTGACCAATCCCTCGGGCGTCGACGGGGCGACGGGGATCACCTCGACCTTCCGCCGATTCCAGGACATCGCGTTCGATCAGTACGGTTATTTCTCCTCCAACGTCGCGCTGGGGTCGGGCACGACCGGCGGGACCGGGACTGGGACTGGCAGCGGCGGTAGCATCCAGACGGGCCAGACCAGCCAGTCGGGTGACGTCCTGCCGTTCGCCGGCAGCGTTTTCGTCTCCGACCTGGGGACGGGCCTGGCGGTCTCGGTGACGCCGATCACCCCCACCGGCTCGCCCATCACGTTCCCGGCCATTCCCGTGCCGATCCAGGGCGGAGGGGCGATCGGCGTCCAGTTGCCGGACACGACGAACGGCCAGTCGGTGACGACCCCGATCGTTACCAACGGCAACACCACGGGCGGCAGCAACCTGGGCGGCCGAATCGTCCGGATCGACGCCAATGGTACTCTCGACGTCTTTGCCCAGAACTTCCATACTTCGGGCAGCCAGGGGTCGGACAGCTTCTACAACTCCAGCCTGACGATCAGCTTCTCGGCCGACGGGACGACGCTGTACGCCTCCGACGATGACGGCATCTGGCAGTTCAAGACGACCGCGAGCCTGGCCGGGTCGACCTCGGGATCGATCGTCGGGCTGAATGACCTGCGAACCCTGGGCGTGCCGTATGATGGACTGGGCACGGCGGTGGCGGTTCTGGACTCGGGCGTTGACGGGTCCAACCCGAGCTTCCGCGGCCGGGTCTCCTCCGGTACGAACCTGCTGACCAACGGCCTGGGCAATCAGGACACCGCCCCGGGCATCGGTAGCGCCACCGGTGGGGCCACCGTCGCCGGCCCGGTCACCACTGGGGGCACGACCAGCGGTACCACCAGCACCACCACGGGCTTCGCCGACGGCCACGGCACGCTGGTCGCCGGTGTGGTGGCTCAGTTCGTCCCACAGGCAACCATCGAGCCGGTGGCGATCTTCAGCCCGACCCTGACCGTCACGTCCTCAAGCGGTGGAACCACTGGCGGTACGGGTGGGTCGACCACGACGACCAGCACCCTCAGCACAGTGAACACCTCGCCCCAGTTGTTCTATCAAGGGCTGCAATACGTCGCGGATCACCCGTTCGTCGGCGACCCGGTCCGGCCCAACTCGCAGGACCGCGTCATCGCCACGACTCTGGCGATTGGCACGACCCGGTCGTTCCAGAACGAGGTGGACGCCTACAAGCTCTTCCCGCAGTTCACTCTGTCGGTGAAGAATCAGTTGCTGAAACTCCGCAAGCTGGGAATCACCCCGATCGGTTCCGCCGGCCAGTTCAGCACCGAGGCCAGCCCCAACGGCAGCGGCAGTAGCAGCACGGGCGGCAGTACCGGAGGGACGACCGGCGGCACGACCACCTCGGTGGCGGGCCTGGGCGATCCCAAGGGGATGAGCCTGCCGTCGGTCCTCAACGAAGTGTTGTCGGTGACGGGGACCTATTCGTTCCCGTTGACGCAGACGGCCAATAGCACGCCGTTGAACAACGTCTCGGGCCTGGCGGGACGGGTGGCGATTCCGATCTTGCTGGGGCCGCTCAATTTCAACGCCAACAGCTCCACGGGCAGCACTGGTAGCAGCACCGCGGGCTCGGGCAATTCCCTTTCGGCCCTGGTTCAGAACGACGCGACGGTGTTCAAGGACAAGCTGCTCGGGTCGGCCAACCGCAGCATCACCACCGATTACGCCGCCCCGGCGCTGGACGTGCCGACCTTCCGGCGGACCGTGTCGGTGTCGGTGAATAACGCCTCGCCGCTGCAATCGTTGAACACTCGCCTGCGCAACGACCCGGCCGACCTGGTTTACCAGCAGGGCGGGACGTCGTTGTCGGCGGGGATCGTGGCCGGCTCGTTCGCCCTGACCGCCTCGGCGCTGGATTACTGGGACAACCTGTACCAGAGCGGCTCGACCGAGGACCATTACCTCACGACGCCGGTGGGGGCCCGGTCGTTGAACTATGGCGCCAAGGCCCTGACCGACCTGTCGGCCTACTCGACGCCCGACGGTGTCAACGCCATCCTCCAGTGGACGGCGGTCCCGGCCGTCGACGATCCCAACACCTACGCCGACGCCCTGGCCGTTACCAGTTCCAGCAGTGGCGGTAGTACCGGTGGCACCACCGGCGGGACAGGCGGCAGCACCACCGGCGGTTTCAGCACGCCAACCGTGCCGACGCTCTTCGGTAGCGCGACGCCGCGGTCGTATTCTCGGGTCAGCGTGGGCAACGCCATCGCGGCGATCGAGGGGACCGAGGCCCTCAACTACCTCATCAAGAACAACACCCTGAGCATCATTGATAGCAACAAGGACGGCCTGATCACCGCCGCCGAGGTTCAGACCTTCGTCGACAACTCGTCGGCGATGGGACTGGCCGAAGCGGGTTCGATGGCCCGACTGCTCGGTGGAACGGCCCGCATCCCGGGCGTGGGAGACCCGACCACAGGCGCCGGCGAGACGCCCGACCAGCCGGACGTCCTCCAGCGACGGTTCAACTTCTTCGACTACGCCGCCAACGGTCGACTGGCCGGAGTGATCAGCATCTCGGACCTCAAGACGCTGTCCCAGAGACTGCTGCCGCAGCCCGACACGTTCACCATCACCGATCGTCAGCGGTCCTCGCAGACCAACTACCTGCTGGACCCGACGCAGCCGCGGGCGTCGAAGGACCTCCAGCACAAGCTGCCGACGGCGATGTTCATCCCGGCCCGGAAGGTGGCGCAGTTCCGGGGCATTTCGCCCAACGCCTTCCACATTGGCCGGTTCCAGGGCAGGACGGTCAACCCGTTCTCCACCGGGCCCTCCTTCACCCTGTACGGCGACACCTCGCCGACGACGATTACCCGGACGACTCGCGTCAAGGCGACCGCCCACGCCAAGGCCGCCTCGACGGCCACCCCGCCGGCCACCGTGGTCCTGAACAATTCGGCCAAGACGACAACCACGACAACGACCTCCGCCACCACGGCCAAGACCCCCGTGACCCCCGTCGTTCACCAGACGACGACCACGACGGCCACGGTGACGACGCCCAGCGGTTCGAGCCAGTCGGGGGGTGCGTTCTCGGGAGTTCCGACGGCCCTCTCGGGAGCCAGCACCGCCGGTTCGCTGACCACGCCCGCCGATGCGACCTCGGCCCCGGCGGCCCCGACCCCCACCACGACGACACCGGTCGCGCCGACCCCGGCCCGCAGCAAGATTTCCACCTTGATCGCCAAGCCCAAAACCGACGTCTGAGCGAGCCGACCACTCCCCGACCCGCGACGAGCCGGCCGGTCGCGACCCCCAACAGGGTCGCGGCCGGCCGGTTTCGTGCGCGTTGCCGGCCTTTGGAATCGCGTCTTGGGGGGATGGCTTGGAGATGGGCGACGACTAACTGACTCGCAGACAAGGGCCAGGGAGAACGCTTCACGGGTGACTCGCGAGAGCCAGTCCCCTTTTCCTGGGCCGCGAGAGGTTCGTGAACCAGGGGCGAATTTCAAGAAGGCTCGCATGTCTGGGTGGCTGGGTCTCGTCGTCGAGACCTCGGTAACCTTGCCGCGGTCGAGAGCCCGGCGGATTCTCGGTTTCGTCAACCGCTTGTTGAGCGGGGGAGTGAAGACTGGCTGCTAGGGACGCGAAACGGCCCGCGAGGGCGTCCGGTGAGGAGCCATCGCGGGCCGTTGGGGTCTTGCTGGACTTCTCGACCCGAGGGGCCCGGTTGGTCAGAGGGTGAAGTGGAACGTCTTGGCCAGGAGGCGATAGAGCCACCAGCCGAGGCGGTGGGTGCCGCCGTCGATCTTGGCGAAGCCTCGCTGGCCGGGGTGGAGGTACTGGTTGGCATTGTCGATCGGGATGACGACCTCGTAGACGGCGGTCAACGGCTTCGAGGCGTTGGTCTTGGGGTCGGGCTTGGTGGCGATCTCGCCCCCGGCGGCGTTGGACAGCTCGGGCGGGATCTCGTCTCGGTTACGCTTGGCGATCTCGCCGACCTTGCTGCGCCAGGTCTGTTCGGAATCTCCGTAGATTTTGACCCAGGCGCGATTACCGTCCTTGATGATGTCGATGTCGCCTTGGTCGAGGATCAGGTGGGCTTCGAGCTGGCGGGGGTCGCCCACCTCGCAGAATGGCTTGTCGGGCTTGACCCAGGCGCCCCGGGTTTCCCGTTTCGGAATGCCCATGACCTGGCCGGCCCTGGGCGCGGTGAGGATCAGCTTGGCGATCTGGTCGTTGACCTTCTCGATGATCGGCTCCATCTCGTTGTAGACCTGGTAATGCTCCTGGGCGAGCGAGCGGTTACTCAGGTCGAACGAGCTGAGGCTTTGGTAGGTGTTGTACTTGGTGAGGGCCTCGCCCTGCTGCGACTGGAGGAGGGCGCGTTCGCGGATCTTCTGGGGGTTGGACAGGCGGGCCAGGACCTGACCTTCCTGGACCTCATCGCCGTCGCGGACCAACAGGTCGATCAGGCGGCCGGGGACCTCGGGGTAGACCACCGCGGGTTTGGCGACGGTCAGGACCAGTGTTCCCTGGACCCTCAAGGGGGTGGGGATCAGCAGAATTCCGGCGATGAGAGCCGTCGCCACCGCGGCGAAGGCGCCGGCGCGTGCCCATTTCACTTTGCGCATCCTCCCGGGTTGGCGAACGAACTTGAGCATCTGGTAGGCCGGCATCCCGACCATCGGGACCAGCGAGCCCACGGCCATCATCGCGCTGATTGACCCAAGCTTGTAGGGCTTGAGGAACTGATACAGGAAGAACAGGATGCTGAAGGTGACGATCCACCGATAGAAGTAGCTGGCCACCGCGTAGGTGACGAACAACGCTCGGCGGGTGCGGGGCATGTAGCTCTGGACCGGAATTTCCAGTCCCAGCACCTTCTCCTGGAAGAGGTAGGTGAAGAACTGGGTGCTCTTGATCCGCAAGTTGGGGATTTCGAGCCAGTCGGCCATGACGTAATAGCCGTCGTAGCGGAGCAGGGGGTTGGCGTTGAAGAGCAAGGTATTGACCGAGCAGACGAACATCGTGGCGAGCATCAGGCTGTTGAGCAGTCCTTGCTCGGTGTTCCACCAGACAAACGTGGCGATGGCGGCGAGAAAGCATTCGACGTAGATGCCGGCGGCGGAGATCCAGATGCGTTTCCACTTGCTGGGCAGTAGCCAGCTATCGGTGACGTCGCAATAGAGCGCTGGGGTGAGCACCAGCAGGAGCATCCCCATCTCGTGGACCTCGCCGCCGAAGTGCTTGGCGGTGAGGCCGTGGCCGAACTCGTGGATGATTTTGACGATCGCCAGACTGCACCAGAAGTAGAGGATCGTGTGCCAGTTGAAAAAGCTCTGGAACTCGGGCAGCTTGGCCTGGAAGGTGGTCCACTGGCTGGCGACGAGGGTGATGGCCGAGGCCATCAAGATCACGCTAAAGGTGTTGAACCAGCCGGAATAGAGCCACTTGAAGTAAGGGTACATCCACGTGAGCAGCTTTTCGGGGTCGATGATCGGGATTTTGATGTAGAGGATGTTGCCCAGGAATTGCCAGACGCGCTTCCAGCGATTCTTGCGACGGCGCTCGATGAGGGCGCGGGCCTGGTCGGGGGTGTCGACCTGGGCGATGCCGGCCTCGTGCAACTGGGCGGCGAATCGGAGTAGGTCGTCGACGGAGATGGTTTGGGGCCGATACGTCCGCTCGAAGGCGCGCTTGACGTCTTGAAGGTTTTGCTTGCCGTCGAGTTGCTGGAGGAGGAAAAACTCCTCGACCTTGAAGCGGAAGTATTTGAGCGCGATGGGGTCCTTGACGACGTAGTGCGTCATCCCCTCGTAGAACTGGGGCTGGACGATCAGGTCGGGCCGGAGCTTGATCCGAAGATGCTCGGCGGCCTGCCCCGCCGGCAGGGCCGGCGTCTGCTGCATGGGGTCGACTTCCATCGCTCGGCGGGCCCCGGGAGGAATGGTCGCGAGTCGTGAATTCCGAGTGGTGGGGACTTGAGGTGGCGGATTTGAGGTCGAGTCGCGAGCGGCCCTGGTGGTGGTCCGTCGTCAGGAGGCCGGGCACGGGATTCCCGACTCGCGACTCGCGACGGCCTTACTTGCTCTTGGCCACCCGATCTTCCAGAGGCAGCATATCGGCCGGGGCGGGGGGGACGGTGGTGTCGACGTAGATGGTCATCTCAGCCTTGAACCCGGGGCGGAGTTCCTTGGCCTGGTTGTTGACGATCTCGGCGTAGATCTCGACCTCGGTGTTGCCGATCGTGTTGACCTCGGTGCCGATCGCCACGATCTTGCCTCGGAACCGCTTTTGCTCGATGGGGATGTCGGCGTCCTCGACCTTCGGCCTGAGGTCGACCACCATGCCAGGACGGACCCGGCCGAAGTTCTCGATCGGTAGAAATCCGTAGAATTTCAGGCGGTCGACCTTGCCCAGACGGACGACCGCCTCATTGGCCCGGACGGTTTCGCCGGGGTGCTTGAGGACCTTGAGGATCAGGCCATCGAAGGGGGCCAGGATCGTATGCTCGGCCAGCGCCTGGCGGGCGAGGTTTTCCTCGGCCCTGGCCAGCTTGACGGCGTCGGACGCCTCGACCACCTGCGACTCGGCGACCTTGAGCTCGGCCTCGGCCTTGCCGTACTCGTCCTGCGAGACATAGCCGTTGCGTCGATCGTTGAGTCGGGTCAGGCGGGCCAGGACGGCCAGGGCCAGTTCCTTCTGAGCGGCGGCCTTGGCGGTTCCGCCCTGGGCATTGGCGGCGACCTCGGACTTGGCCTTGGTCAACTGGGCCTTTTCGGAGTGGAGCGTCCCGATGGTGCCGCCCTGAGGAACTTCCATTCCCTCGCGCATTTCCATCTGGTCCAGGACCCCCTCGGTCAGGGCCGAGACGTCGGACCTTTCGATCCACTCGATGGTTCCGGGGATGGTCAGCGGCTCGGACGCCGAGGCCGAGGGTCGGGGGGCGGGGCCGCGACCTGGCGGCTGTGCGGAAGTTATCGCGGCCAGGGCGGCCACCATCCCGGCGGCCAACGCGGCGGGTTTCGAGAGCAGGCGCATCGTTCAGCCTCCGGGAGTCGAGGGAAAAGCGTCTCGTGGTCGATTTCAAAAAAGGCGGGCGTGCCGGTCGGGTTCAATTCAGGAACGGCCAACGGAACAGAATCGTTTCGTGGAAGAAGTGGATCACGTCCCGCAGCAGGACGTAGGCGAGCCGGGCCTGGCCGCAGTCGACCCGGGCGCGAACCTCGGCTCCGGGGCGGAACTCGCGGTTGTGCTGGAGGAAGTCCTCGCGGACTTTCGAGCTGAACCCGACGGTGACCTTGGTGCCGTGCTTGCCCTCGATGGTCTCGGCCTTGGAGGCGATCCGCTTGACGTAGCCGGGGTAGCGGTGTTCGGGGTCGGTCGCCAGGACGAAGTAGCCGGACAGGGTTGAGCCGGGCGGCATGGTCCCGTTGGCGATCCGCGCTTTCAGTTTGTGCTGGGCGTCGAGGATGGGGCCCATGTCGTCGTCGGGGACGTCGACTTCCAGGTCCCAATCTCCCTCGGTGGCGGCGATCGAGATCAGTTCGGCGCCTTGTTCCATCGGACGCCCCTGGAGGTTCTTGCGAACGTCCCAGGTGGTGACGATGCCGTCGATCGGGGCGAGGACGGTCAGCGATTTAATCTGGGAGTCGAGGATGCGGATCTGCTCCTTGGCCCCGTCGCGTTTGATCTCGGCCTCGCGAAGCTGACCCTTGATCTGGAACTCGTCCTCGGGCCGGCCCGAGCGACCGGAGGAGTGGGCGGCATCTTGCCGACGCAGGTAGCCTTCCTGGGCGATGGCGGCGTCGCGGTCCTTCACCGCTTCGGTCCGGTTCTTGTCCAGTTCCTTGCTTTCAAGCTTGAGGAGGATGTCCCCCTTCTTCACCTTCTGCCCGTGCTCGACGAAAATCTCGTTGACGACCCCGCCCACCTCGGGAGCATAGGTGTTGGAACGGTCGGTGGTCTGGAGCGACCCGCGTCCCTCGATCGTCAGTTTCCAGGGAACGAACGCCAATGCGGCGACGACGCCCACGACCGCCAGCAAGACGGCGCCGATCTTGGCCAGGGTGCGTCCCTTGAAGAACCGCACCGGGGAACCAATCGCCTTGAGGACTGGCAGCAGAAAAATCTTGTCGTGCTCGCGGGCGTTCCAAAGCGCCGTGGAGGCATGACGGGCGACGACCTCGGAGCGAGCGTGGGCGTCGGTCGAGGCTAGCTCGTCGCCGATCTGCTCGGAAACGAGGCAGCCGTAAACCGTCTTCTCCTTGCTGGTGTCGGTCTCGGGCTTGTGCAGCAGGACGATGATGACCGACTTGGCGCCCGACTCGTCGACGTACATCTCCAGGGCGTCGCGCAGGTCAGGGGCGAAGGTCTCGGTGTTGCCGGTGTAGACCAGGTCTTCCCCGGATCGCATCACGGCCTTGCAGAGGCGGGTCAATTCGCGGATCAGGTTGGCCCGCTGCTCGACGACTTCCTGACCGCTCACGGCCTCGATCAACGGCCGGCCGCCCAGCTTCAGGCAGACGCTCAGGCGGTCGCAGCCGATCAGGCGCTTCCCCTCGTTGGCGACGGCGTAGGCGGTTTCCTTGAGGTCGAGCGACGAGTGGACCGTCTGCGAGAACAATTCCAACTGGGTCCAGAGTCGTTGCTGGGAGACAATCTGGCGGTTCTGGCGATTCTTGAGGTACTGGGCGGCCAGGTCGCACAGGTCGCTGACAAACCGCAGAGTGCTTTTCTGGGTCGCGGCGCGGCGGGTCGGGTCCATCAGGATTTCGACGAGCCCGACGACCTGCTTTTCGACGATCAATGGGGCCAGGATCAAGGCGAAGCCGGTGGGATTGCCCGCGCCGGGGACGCCCTCGATCGCGGCGCCCGGCGGGATGATCTGGGGCTGGTTCGCCCTCATCATGCAGCCGAGCAGGGCATCGTGGGGCTGCGAGCGGGTGCGGCCGTCGAGGAGACCGGTGAGGCCGAACTCCAGATGGTGTTGGAGTTTGAGGCTTCCCTTGCCATCCAGCAGCCAAAGCGCCCCCCCGCTGGCGGCGACCGCGGCGATGACGCGGTTGAGGAACTCGGCGTGGAATTCCGGCGGCTGGATGTCGCTCTCGGCGAGTTCGGCGATCTCGGCGACGAGCTTGCGGATCTGGTTCTTGGTCTGCTCAAGCACGCCCGGATCGATGGTTTCTTCCGCCATGGGAGTCCCCGAAGGCTAGGGGCCGGACAGGACAGGACCAGTCGGAGGGGCTCGCGTCGCCCGTCCATCGAAATCGAGGTGGTCCGCGAATCGCGCGTGCTGTCTCCAACGCAACGGGACGGCCCGGCACCCATCCTTCCCGAAACTTTTCCGGACGGACCGGCCTCGCGGGTCCATTCGACCGAACCGGTTGCCCGGGAGGGCGCTTGCGGAGTAGATTGATCGCTCCCGACCTCCGCCCTTCCGGAAATGGCCGATGGCCGAGGCATCCTCCCGACGGACGTTTGGGCTGGCCGACGCTTTGATCCTGCTCGCTGCGACCGCGGCGGGATTCGGAGCGATTCGGCAGATCTTCTCGATGGGGGTGTCGGGATGGCTGCCCCGGGAGGTCACCCCGCTGGCGGTCCTGGGAATCGTGGGGGGCTTGGCGGCGATGGCCAGCCTGCCGGCGATGGCCTGGTCGTGGGCATTGCTCGGCCTGCGAGTGTGGTCCCCCCGGACGTATCGAAGGGAATTGGTTCGCCGGGCGGGGTCGGTCGCGATCGGCGCGGCCTGCGCGGTAAGCCTCGTGTCGGTGTTCGCCCTTTTCGGCGGCGACGCCCTCGCGGGGAACCCCGAGGGTTCGCACCACATGGCCGTGTTCGCGGTCGGCCTCATCCCCGTCCTCGTGGCCAAGGCAATTTCGCTGGGCTGGCTGGCATTGCTGATCTTGGATGGTCACCCCACGATCGAGGCCGATTGGATCGACACGGCGGGCTGCGTGCTGGGGGTCTTCTGGATCCTGACCGGACCGCTTGCCCTGCTTTGGTTTAGTGAAATCCTTCGGAGCTGATGGCCCGGAATGGTCCTCTCGATGGGCGTCCGCCTGTCCTCGGGCCCATCGTCTTGCTGGGCGGTTCCATCGCCGGGCCACTTTGACGGCGCCCCAGATTAGAACCCATTTGTTCAAGAGGAGCCCGCGTTGGTGGATTTGGCGGCTCGGCCTCTTTCTCCGCGAACCCTGGGGCTGGCTCGATGAGTCGCGAGACGCCGCTGCGACGGCGGTTCACCCTCGCCGATGGGATGGTTCTGGTCGCGGCGGTCGCCCTTTGTCTGAGCCTGACCGGATGGTTCTGGCGGTGGATGGCCCCGATGTCCATCCGTTGGGGATCGCCGGTATTGGCCCTGAGTGACCTGGCAAGCGGTCTGTTAATCGCGACGTTTCCCTCGGCGACGGTGGCGACCTGGACTTTGATGATCCTGCGACGGCTTCCGCCGAGGCCCCCGCGAGTCGTCCTCGCCCGCCAGCCGGGGGCGTTGGTCGTCGCCGCTGGAGGACTGCCCGCCCTCACCTTGAATGCCGCCTGCCTTGTGACGGTGGCCTACTTTATTCGATCTGGTGGAAGGTCCATGAGCGGTCCATTCCTGATCCTGTTCGGGATGCCTGGGGTTGCCGTGGCCTCCATCTGGCTGACTCTTTGGCGGGACGGCTTGATTGCCAGGGAACAGGATTGGATCGAATGGGTGGGTCGGCTGCTGGGCTTCTACTGGATGGCCGTGACCTTGCTGCTGGAAGGCATTCTTCTCTTTCTGGGATGAGACACCTCATGGACGACCCGATCGAGACCGCGGGCCTGGCCCTGGTCACAGGGGCCACCGGTCTGCTGGGCAGTCACATTGCCCAACGCCTTCGACGACGCCAAATTCCTGTCCGGGCCCTCGTCAGGCTCGGCAGCGATACCGCATTCCTGGAAAACCTTGGTGTGGAAGTCGTCCGCGGCGACCTGGGACGTCTGGAAGACTGCAACGGCGCCATGCGCGGCGTCGCGACGGTCTATCACTCCGCCGCCAAGGTGGGCGATTGGGGACGCTGGGACGAGTACCAGCGGGGCTGCCTCGATGCGACCGTCAATCTGGCCGGGGCGGCCGTCAAACAGAAGATCCATCGGTTCGTCCACATCAGTTCCACGAGTGCTTATGGTCATCCCAGGGAAGGGGGGCCTATCGTTGACGAGTCGGCGCCCCTGGGCCAGAATCTCTGGTGGCCCTGGGACTATTACACGATTAGTAAGGTCGAAACCGAACGACTCCTGTGGCGATTGGCCGAATCCGAAGCGCTTCCGCTGACGGTGATCCGCCCGAGTTGGCTTTATGGCGAGCGAGATCGGACGACGGCCCCTCGACTAATTCACCGCCTGAAGCGCGGCAAGGTGCCGATCATCGGCAAGGGGGATAACCCCCTCAGCGCCATCTACGCTGGTGACGTGGCCGAGGCGGCGATTCTGGCCGCCGACAGCCCCCGGGCGGTTGGTCAGGCTTACAACGTCACCGACCAGGGGCCGATCACCCAGCGAGAGTTCTTCGGGTTGTGGGCGGCGGCCTGCGGAGGCTCGCCGCCTCGCCGCCGCCACCGCTACCCGTTGGCGTTCGTCGCGGGGTTTTTGATGGAAGCCGCCGGCAAGTTGACGAGACGCCGACGACCGCCCCTCCTCACCCGTTATGCCGCCTGGCTGATGGGGCGTCGACTGGCTTACAGCACCGCCAAAATTCGCAATGACCTCGGCTGGTCCCCCGAGGACACCTATGAGGCGAGCATTCGACGCACGGTCCGCTCATTCGGGTCGTAGCGAAAGTTCCGGCGGAGCGAACTTTGCCGACTGGATTTCCTCGGTGTCCGACAACCGTGCTGGGGGGATCTTGTCGGGAGACGGGATTTTGCACACGATTGAGGGAGACTGCCGGTCGGGCAAGCGCGACCGCGCGGACGACCGTCCGCCGAACCGGCAAGTGTCTCCCGGCCCGCCCCTCCCGCCGCTATGGGAAACCACTTCCATGATTCGCAAACTTGCCTGGTCGGGGGCTCTGGCGTGCTCGCTAGTCTCCGGCCCTTTTGCCGCTAGCGCTCAGGAAACGGCGACGCCCGCCCCGTCCGCCCCCGCTTCGGGCGAGGCTCGCATCGATATTGAGTCGATGGCCCGTCGGTCCCAAGCCCACGGGGGAGGGGGAGGCGGCTCGGACAGCCACTTCCGCGACTTCGACGAGGTGACTCAGGGCGCCGATCGACTCGAAGGGTTGTTCACCCTCTTCCACAAGGACAGCCACCTCTACGCCGAGATCCGCCCCCACCAGTTCGACACCCCGCTGATTGCGCCGATCGCCATCGCCCGAGGAATGGCGATGGCCGGACAGCCTTTAAATTTCGGCGACGAGTGGGTTCTTTCGTTCCGACGAGTTGGCGACCGAGTCCAGTTGGTTCGCCGTAATATCCACTACAAGGCGTCGACCGAACCGTTGGAGAAGGCCGTCAAGCAGGCCTATACCGACTCGATCCTCCAGTCCCTGCCGATTGTCTCCATCAGACCAATGGGGGGGGGCCAGTCGGCCCTGGTGGACCTTTCCGACGTGTTCCTGAACGACTTCGCCGAGCTGGGCATTGGCCCGATTGACCGGAGCCGGACGAGCTGGCACAAGATCAAGGCGTTTCCCAACAACCTGGAACTGGAGGTCGAGGCAACCTACGGTGGCGGCTTCGGCGGCTACGGTGACGACGGCGTGGCCGACCATCGGGGTGTGACGCTGATCGTCCACTACAGCCTGGTCAAGCCACCGGACGCCGCTTATCACCCCCGGCTGGCTGACGATCGCGTGGGACATTTCCTCAGCGCGGTCAAGGATTTCAGCCAGAGCGATCCCGACACCAGCTTCGTCCGTCAGGTCAACCGGTGGCGGCTGGAGAAGTCCAATCACAAGGCCAAGGTTTCGGCGCCCAAGCGGCAAATCGTCTGGTACATCGAGGATACCGTGCCGCTGGAATATCGCTCCTACGTCCAGGAGGGCATCCTGGAGTGGAACAAGGCGTTCGAGAAGATCGGCTTCCGCGACGCGATCGCGGTGCGCTGGCAGGAGGAGGGGCGCGACGACTTCGATCCCGAGGACATCAATTACTGCACCTTCCGCTGGATCACCAGCAACAGCACGTTCGCGATGTCGGGCCTGCGGTCCAACCCGATCACCGGCGAATTGATTGACGGCGACGTGGTCTTCGACGCCAGTTGGATCAAGGAATGGAAGCAGGAATACGCCTTCCTGACCGGAAATCCGCCCGCGTCGTCCCGCCAGGCCGGAGGTAGGTCCGAACCGTTGGGCGTGGGACGCATCCTCAGTCCGATCATGGCGATGAAGCAGGGGTATGGCCTGGCCGTGCCGCCTCCCTCGGCGGAACTGGGCGACGTGGCGGCCAACCTCGGGGAACGGGCCCCGCGACTCATCCCCGCCGAGGGGGGCGAGCTGCAAGCTTTGCTGGGACAACGGTTGGGCCATTCCCAGTTCAGCGGCTGCCGCCTCAGCAGTGGGATGCGGGCCGAACTGAGCCTGGCCGCCATCGCCCTTTCGGCCGACGAACCCAAGGTGGCCGTCGCTCCCGAGGAAGCCAAGAAGCCGGTGGACGAGGCCAAAAAGCCCGAGGACAAGCCCAAGGACGAGGCCAAGAAGGACGAACCCAAGAAGCCCGAGGACAAGCCGACCAGCAAGAAAGAGAAGGAGAAGGAGGAATCGCGCCTCCCCGATGAGTTGATTGGCCAGGGGATCAAGGAAGTGGTCATGCACGAGGTGGGCCACTCCCTCGGCCTGCGGCACAACTTCAAGGCCAGCACGATGCTCTCGGGTGACCAACTTCACGACACGGCCATCACCCACGTGAAGGGCCTGGTGGGCAGCGTCATGGATTATGCCCCGATCAACGTGGCGCCCAAGGGCCGTCCTCAGGGCGACTACTTCTCGACGACCCTCGGTCCTTATGACTACTGGGCGATCGAGTACGCCTACAAGCCGATCGACGGGGACGAGGCTGGCGAGTTGAAGAAGATCGCCTCCCGAGCCCCCGAATCGGACCTGGCCTACGGAACCGACGAGGATATGTACCAGACGCACGACCCATTGGTGAACACCTACGACCTGGGCTCCGACACCTTGCGGTTCGCCCAGGACCGCGCCTTGCTGGCCTCGCAACTGCTGGGCGACCTCGACGGCCGGGTGGTCAAGGATGGCGAATCGTGGGGTCGGTTGCGGCATGCCTTCGGCATTTTGATGCAGCAGTGGGGCAACGGGACCTACCTGGTCAGCGAATATGTTGGTGGCCAGCACGTCCACCGCGACCATAAGGGGGACAAGGACGGCCGCGACCCGATCGTCCCGGTCTCCGGGGCCAAGCAGCGTGAGGCGCTGCGGTTCCTGGTGACCGAGGTCCTGGGAGACAAGGCGTTTCACTTCTCGCCCGGTCTGCTCCGCAAGCTGACGACCGAGCGCTGGTATCACTGGGGCAGCGACTCGCCCAACTCAGCCACCGGGGTTGAATACCCGGTGCTGGATGAGGTTTTGGGGATTCAGAAGATCGCCTTGAATCGCTGCCTGGGCTCGTCGGTCCTCGCCCGGCTCCAGGAGCAATCGCTGGAAGCCGACGAAGGGGCCCAGCCCTTGACGATGGCCGAGGTCTTCCGAGCCCTGACCGACGGTGTCTGGTCGGAATGCCCGTCGGGGGATGGCCCACCCACGGTCACTTGCTCGACGATTCGACGCAACCTCCAGCGAGAGCATCTTCGCAAGCTCGGCACGATGGTCCTGGGCACGCGCCGCAACTCGATGAGCGACATTTACTCGTTCCTGGTGATGGTCGGCGGCAGTGGCAACCTGCCGCCCGATGCCCGCAGCCTGGCGCGGCTGCACCTCAAGGAGATTGGCGACCGCGTGGGCAAGGCCCTGGACCGCAAGGACGCCCACCTCGACGACCTGACGAGAGCCCACCTGGAGGAATGCCGACAGCGAGTGGATCAGATCCTCACGGCCAAGCTCGACGCCAACGAGCCCTGATTGACCGAGCGAGTCCCCCCGGACCTTGTTCCGGGGGGACACTCGTCGCAAACTGAAAGGTCCTCGCCCCTCTTCCGCATGGAAGGGCGAGGGCCTTCGTCGTCCCCACTGCCCAGGAGGCTCGCCGATGCTCTGGCTCACGGCCCTGATCCTGATCGCCGGCGCCGCCGACCCCGACGACGGCTGGAAGCCCCTGGTCCACGGGACCGATCCTGCCCAGTTCGAGCTGGTCGGCCTCGATGCCGACGCCCTACGCATTCTCGATGGCGAAATCGTCCTGACGGGCAAGGTCGACGGTTACTTCGCGACCCGCGACGCCTATCAGGACTTCGCCCTGGAGTTCGAGTTCCGCTACGAACGACCCGACAACTCAGCGGCCGACGTCGACCCGCCGACGAACAGTGGGTTGCTCGTGAACATTCGCGGCCCGGCCAAGGTCTGGCCCCGCTGCATCGAATTTCAGCTGGCCCAGCAGGCGATTGGCGAGATCCGCGGCAACGGCGGAGGCCGGCTCCCGGGAGACTATGACCGCGCCTCGGCCCGACGAGCGGCTCGCCCCCTCGACCAGTGGAACCGCATGGAACTGGTGAGTTGGCGAGGGACCTTGACCTGCACACTCAACGGCGTCGAGGTTTCCAAGGGGACGCGGCCCGACCCCGACCGCGGCGCCCTCGGGTTCCAGTCCGAGGGGAGCCCGATCCGCTTCCGAGGGGTCCGGATCAAGACCCTCGACTGAAACTCAGCGGCCGGAGGGGCTGAGTTTTGCGACGATCTCCGGCCAACGCGCCATCAGTGAGGCCCCTCGGCGTTCCACGATCATCGCGGCATACGCCACGCCAAATACGCAGGCCCAGGCCAGCGCCAGCCATGCCCGCCAGTCTCCTCGATCAGAGCGGGGCATGGGGCGACTCCTCTCGGTGAAGGCGGGCCCACCAACGTCGGGCTGCCCGGTAGACGCGGTCGGGGGTCAGGCCGGTCATGCACGGGTGATCCGCCAGCGGGCAAGACTTCTGATGGCAGGGGCGGCACGGTACCTTGTGACGCAGAACCAGGGCCCGGCGCGACCAGGGACGCCACTGGCGCACTCGGTTGGTGCCGCTGAACAGGATCACCGAGGTCACCCCCGCGCAGGCCGCCAGGTGCGCCGGGCCGGAGTCCGACCCCACGAACAGGTCGGCCCGCTCCAGCAACGACGCGGTCTCGGGGAGGGCGAGCTTGCCCGTCCAGTCACGCAGGTTTCGATGCGTTCCGAGTGCCGCCGAGGCTCCGACTTCCTCGGCCCCGCCGATGACGATCACTCGCCAACCGTCGGCCAGGAACCGACTCACCAGCGCCCGCCAGTGCCCCGGCGGCCAACGCTTGGCTCCAGTCCCCGCCCCCAGGTGGACCACCAGCAGCGGAGCCTCGGACCCGAACCGTCCGGCATGGAGGCGTTCCGGGTCGGGAGGTTCCAGCCGCGCGCGGTCCCGGGCCACGCCTTCGGACATCCCGGCCGCCGCGGCGACCTTGATCCCCCGTGTCCGGGCACCGCGAGCCCTTGCCGGCCAGGCCGCTCGCAGGCACGCCGCGACCCTTGCGCGGTCTCGGTCGCGGGCATGGGCCACCAGCCGCGCCGGCCCCTCGTCGGGGATCCCCAACGCCTCCAGCAACGCCAGCCGAGAGCGGACCTCGTGGCGGCCCGGCACCCAGCGGGCGACGTCGGTGAGCAGGAACCCGCCGCCGCCCATCGCCCAGCCGACGCGTCGGGGGATGCCCGCCAGGGCCAGCACCAACACCGTCAGCACGTCCCCGCGGACGTCGATGCCCAGGTCGTAGTCCTCGGGTCGCAACGACCGCCCCAGCCGCCAGACCGCCGGGGCGATCGCTGACCGCCGCTGTCCCCGATTGAACCAGTTGCGATCGGCCACGATCACCCGGTCGACGTCGGGGTCGGCCTCGAAGATCGCCCGATTACTCGGCGAGGCCAGCACGTCCAGCCGCGACCCGGGGTACGCCGCCTTGAGCCTCGGCGGCAGGGGACTCGACAGAATCGCGTCCCCCATGTGGTCCAGTTGGACCAGAAGGATGCGACGCGGTGAGTCAACCACCGGCGATGGCCGGGCCAACCGCCAGAGCGCGACCAGGGCGGTTCCCACTGCGTCCAGGAGGTGGACGGCGATCCGCCACCGCCACTTGCTGTAGCGGTAACGACGCACCGGGACGGGCCGGGGGGGAACGCCAGGGGCGGGGTGTTCAGCCGGAGATCGCGTCATACGCCTCCGCCGTCGCCCGGGCCACGTCCGACCACAAGAACCTCCCCGCCACCCTGGTCCGCAAGGCTGGGTCGGCGCCTCGCTCCCAGGCCGCGGCGACCTCGCGAGCGATCGCGATCGGCCGGTCGGGTCGGGCGTATCCCACCAGGTCGCCGAAATACTCTCGGGTGCAGCCCAGGGGGGTGACCACCACCGGCCGCCCCGCCAACGCCGCTTCCAGAGCCGCCAGACCCGGGGTTTCAAACCAACTCGTCAGGGCGAACACCCGGCACGCCGCATAGGCCGAGGCCAAGATCGGGTCGTCATGCTCAACCCGGGGCAGCCAGCGAGCAAACCCGCGAGACTCTCGACGGCAGGTCTCCGCATAACCTTCAAAGCCCGGAACCGCATCGCCCAGGACGACCAGAGGCAACCCGGTCGGCCGCAAGGCCCGGATCAGTGCGAGGACCCCTTTGCGAGGCTCGACCCGACCGACATACAGCACGAACTCGCCGGGGCCGAACCGTCCGCGAAACCGCGAGGCATCGGCGCGGGCGAAGCGGGGCTCGACGCCATTGGGCACGACCCGAACGCGGTGGGGCTCGGCACCAAACAGGTGAACCAGTTGCCGGGCCTCGGCCTGGGAGTTTGGCAAGATCGCATCGGCCAGGGAAAGGAGTTCGCGACGCCAGGACGGCCGACGCCGCCAGGCCACCAGCGCCGCCCACTTGGCCAGGTCCACCCCCGCGCGGAGTCGACCCGGCGCCAGCGCCGCGATGGCCGCGGGCTCGACCCAGCAGATCGGCGACAGGGCGACCTTGACGCCGCGGGCCCTCGCCACCCGAGCCAGTTCGAGCCCCTCGCGGCTCATACCGAAAAGGTGCAGCAGGCGGGCGTCACCCAGTCGATCCGTCCACGGGACGAACGGCCGGACCGCCACGCCCAGCTCTTCCAGGTGACGAGCCGTCTGGACCAGTTGATTTTCGCCGCCGCCGGGGGCCTGGAACGCGGCCGAGTGCGCATGTAGCAGGACCGAACCCTCAACCATCGGCCGGCGGGCCTGGTCGGCCAGCCAGTCGGCGGGCTGGAGTCGCGGTCGATCCTGTTCGACGAGGTTGGCGATCAATGGCGGCCCCCCCGGCCCGCGGCCGCGCTTCCCGCCTTCCATCGTCGCAGGCGCACCTTGAGGCGTTCGGGCATGGAATCGGTCGGCAACTCGTCGATCGGCGTGACCGTTTCCCAGTCCAGCGCCCGGCGCAACGCGGAACGCAGTCCCCGGGGGCCCGCGACGGCTCTGGGGGCCGGCAGGTCGACGCGAGTCCGCCGACGCTCATACGCCAGGTCGTCCAGCGACAAGGGCGTGCGAGGCCCCATCACGGGGAAGCTCGCGACGTGATCGCCGCGGTGGACTTCCAGCGCCAGGGGATATCTCGCGTCCCACTCGTCGAACTGAACCTCGTAACGACCCGCCGCCTTGACCACGACCGACCACCGCCTCGACGCACGCCAACGCCACCAACGGGCGAACTCGGTCAAGGTCGTGCGCCAAAGGGCCGTTTCTCCCTCGACCGCCGCGGCCACGCTCGCCAGGACTCCCGGCATCCGCCCCAGCCGGCGCTCGGGGTGGCCATAGATGAAAGCCGGTTCCCCCGCCGCGAGCTTGGCCCGGACGGTCTCGGCGAGGTGACCGGCGACCGCCCGCCCGTCAATCTCGCCGTATTCCTGGAAGAGCCCTTCGCAAATAGGATGAATCGGCACCTGGAGGATTTTCGAGAACCGATCCCCCCGCCAGGGGAAGAATGGCAGGTCGTCATATCCGAGGTGGAAATCGGAGGAGTAGCGATACTCGAAATCCTCCAGGACCTGATCGAGCCCCGGGTTCCAGCGCCCCTCCGGGGCGGCGAACCCCTCGGGGTGGAAGCCCGCGGCGGTCAACAAGGCGTGAGCGCGGTCGAGGTTGCGGCGGTTGGCCTCGGCCCCTCGGTAAATCACGTGGAAATGCCCGTGAGATTGGACGTCCAGCCCGGCCAGGTCGGCCAGAACTCGCGAGTTTTGCCCATACGCATGGGTGCTGAGGAAGTGGGTCGTGCAGTCGGCGATCGGCCGCCGGGCCTCGGCGAATCGGGCGTAATCCTCGGGGATCGGCTCGTCCAGGTCGGCCCGGAAGTTGAAGGCCGATCGGTAGGGGTAGGGATACGCCCCCAGCCGAGCCCAGAGCCCGCCGGCCCGCTCCAGGGCCGCCCTTAACCGGCCAGCGACCCGTCGACGGATCTCGGCCTTGTCGTGGCGAGCGACCCGCTCGGCCAGTTCGCCACCGCCGACCCGCCAGGCCATCCGCCCCGCGCGGTTATCGACGACCGACGCGAAGGGGTCGGCCTCCTCCAGTTTCCGCAGGGGATCGACGTCGATGGCGACGTGTCCCGGGGTCAGCAAGGCGCGAACCGTCGCGGCGGGAGTCTCCCGGCCGTCGAAGCAGACGAACCGCCCAGAGCGGAAGGCCAGCGGATGAGCCTGCTCCACACGGACGAAGGGAACTCCCTCCTGGGCCAGGATCAATTCCAAGCCCGGAGGCGTCCGCCAAAGCAAAAGCGGCAGGGCCGGCAACGCCGAGGTTGTGGTCAATACGCTATCCAAGGAACACCCCCCTCGGCCCCGTCGCCGTCCACAAGGCCATCCGTCGAGTCCTGGGAAGGCGCCGATGCCAGGGTGAATTCGCTTCCTCGGGCATCAACGGAAACTCCACCCTCGACAGCGCGAATCGTTCGGCCAATCGTCGTCGCAACGTCCCCGGCCAGAACCAGCGTTCCCGTACCGGCCCCCCCGCCGGGTACATCCAGCGTCCCCGGCGCTCATCCATTGCTTTCAACGCCAGCGACGGCATCCAGGGGCGTTTCGCATCAAGGGCCCCGGCATTCCGATCCACGATCGCCAGGATGCCCCCGGGCCGTAGGACCCGGGCCGCTTCGTTGATCGCCTGATCCAGCCCACCGGGAGGCAGGTGCTGGACCACCTCGACGGCCACCACCGCGTCGAATACCCCGGAGGCGAACGGCAGGCGGCCCGCCGAGCCCAGGACCCGAGCGCCGCTCGACCCGCCCGCCAGCATTCCCGCCGAACGGTCCAGACCCACGATCGTCGCCCCCAAACTCGCCAGCCGCGAGGCGAATCGTCCCTTGCCACAACCCAGGTCGAGCACGCGCATCCCCGGAACCGGCTTCAAGGTTTGGAGTAGGGCCGAGAGGCGAGGGTCATCGGCCGCGACGGTTTGCTTGAACCGGCCTTCCAGCAGATCGAATCGCTCGGCCACCGCCGCCTCGTAAGAGAGCGTCGCGCTCATGCGGCACCCCCGGCCGCCCTCGCGTCGGCCCGGCCGAGTTCTCGATGCTTCCAGTGCCGCACCGCCACCGACACCCCGGACATTGCGCAGAAGACGAAACCCTCCAGCCCGTCCCGGAAGCCTCCCTTGCCGAGATAGAGCTTGGCGAACGTCCAGAAGGGTCGGGACATCAGGTCGGACGTCCGGACGCGTCGCCCTTCGCGATGAAACGCTTCCGCTTCGAGCGAGGTGTACGAATCGAGCTTCCGAAGAAACGTCCGCATATCCGGGATTGTGCGGTGGCGAAGGTGCGACCGGAGAGTGCCTCGGTGTCCGGCCAGTTCCACGGTTTCATGAACCCGCCCGATCCAGCGGCCCGACTCTCGACGGAAGAGCCGGGTCGGAAGATCGTGCTGCGTTCCCGAAAAGCGGAAGTCTCGTCCCAGGATCGCGCTGCGGATCGGCACCCGGTAGCCAGTGATCGGCCCATAAGGGTTGGACACCACGCGGCGAACCTCGGCGGCGAATGCGGGGGTTGATCGTTCGTCGGCGTCGACGGCCAAGACCCAATCCCCCCGGGCCAGTTCCAGCGCCGCGTTCCGCTGCGAGGCGAAGTCGTCGAACGAACGGACGATCACCACGTCGGCCAAACGGCGGGCCAGGGCCTCGGTGGCGTCCTGGCTGCGGGAGTCGACCACCACGATGATCTGGTCGGCCCAGCGCAGGGCGGCCAGGCACTCGGGCAGGTTCTCGGCCTCGTCGCGGGCCAGCACCAGGGCGGAGATCGTCGGCTCAGGCACGACGCACCCCCCTGGCCACCGCTCCCACCAGAGCCCTCAAGGGGAAGTAGGCCGCGTAGGCACCCAGCGCCAGATCCAGCCGACCCAGCGCCGCCAGGACAATCCAGAGGTGCCAGCGAACGTCGGCATGGCCGGCCAGCCTCATCAGTCGCTTCGGCCAGGAGGCTCCGTCCGGCTCCAGGGCGGGGAGGTTGGCCGTGGAGGCGGCGTTCGGCGGGGTGTCGATCACTCCGACGAGATAGACGTATTTCCCCATCGCGTAGGCCATTCCCACCAATAGCCAGGCGGGATGCCGGCCACTGTCGGAAACCGACCAGGCGATGGCCGCGTGCAGGGCCATGTCGCAAAGCTCGTCGAGCGAGCCGTCCAGCCAGCGACCGAAGTCGGAGGTGGTCCCCTGGAGTCGGGCCAAGTGGCCGTCGGCGGTGTCCAGCACCAGGCCCGCCGCCAGCAGGCCCGCCCCGGCGAGTCGAGCCGGCAGGCCCAGTCCCGCGAAGGCGACCACGGCCGACGCCGTCAACATCGCGACCCCGGAAGCCAAGGTCACGGCGTTGGGTCCGACCCACGTCGGCGTCAGCGACCTTGCCAGACGTTTCGCCGGCTCCAGGGCCCAGAAGCGTCCCAACGGCTGGTAGGTTTGCCGTCGGGAGAGTTCGGCCTCGGCTCCGGCCAGACCGGTCGGGCCGTCGAGCCTCCAGAGGACCGCCGCCTCGGGGTCCTGTCCTCGCTTCAAAACCTTGCGGAGTCGGCCGGCGTCGTAGAGTCGGTCGGTTCGCAGGATGGCCGAGCCTTCCGGGGGGGGACCCAGGGTCAGGACGACCTCGGCCCCGTCCACCCCTTCCAGCCAGTCGCGAATGTCGGCATGTTCGTGGGCCCTGGCGTGAATGGCGATCGGCCCGGGGGCGACGCGCCCAGCCAGATCGACCAGGTGAGCCACCAAAGGCTGACCCAGCAACGGGAGCCCCGCCAACGGCCCTTCGGGACCCCGAGGGCGGGCGTCGATGGCCAGGGCAGCGGTTCTCGGGGTTGGTTTGGACATCGCAGGCGCCTCCTTGCGCCACGCTCCTTGTCGTCATCCACTCGGTCGCCGTCTCAAGGGTCGATCACCAGGCGAATCGCTCGAAGAACGCTTCCTGACGCAACTTCCAGTCGTCCTTCCCGACGCCCAGGGCATGGCGGCCCGACCGAGCCTCGCCCCAACGAGCGAGCGCTTCGGCCAGTGCCACAAAGAAGACCTTGCGGCCCTTCAAAACGGCAAGGGAGCCCCGGACGGCCAGCCAGGCCAGGTGACTTGCCAGACGAGGTCCACTCAGATTCTTCCAGGCGAACAGCAGGCTGTTGCGCAAGGCGAGACGGTCACATCCCCCCTCGCCGAAGGCCGGTCCAAATGAGCCGAACCCCCGGTGGTAAGCGAGTGAGCGGGGTTCGTAGTATCCCTTCCACCCCGCCATCCACCCTCGGAAGCCGAGGTCGAGGTCCTCGATGCGGCCGGGGAAATACAACGGGTCGAAACCGCCCAGGGCGAGGAACCGGTCGCGGTCGACCGCCAGTACCGGACCGGCCGCGGCGGTCAGGTCCGGGTTGTCGATCAGCGCCTCATGACCCGGAACCCGGCACATCCCCTGCACCAGGCCGAACCGGGTCCGCACCCGGGTCCGCATCCCCTCAAACGTCTGGCCGTCGAAGGTCCAGCACTTCGGCGCCGCGAAGAGGGCATCGGGGTGGGCGTCGAGAGCCTCCAGCAGCGGGGCGACCGCGTTGGGGTCGAGCTTGACGTCGTTGTTCAGCAGAAGCACGCGCCGGCACCGGAGTCGGCCCAGCACGGCGTTGAACGAGGCCAGGCCCCGGTTCGGCTCCAGGTGCAAGTCCAGCTTGGGCCAGTGCCTGGAGACGAATTTGAGGGAATTGTCGGTGGACGAGTTATCGACCACCCCGACGCCGCAGGGGCGGGGGCAGCGGGCGGCGGCCTCGATAACCGTGGGCAGGCACTCGGCCAGGAGGTCGAGGCCGTTGTAGTTGAGGACCAGGATTTGCGTCCGGTCGTCGCCCACGAGAGGTCCATCCCTGGGTTGGCGGATTCGGTCGCGAGAGAGAGCCGCGACACCGGCCGTCCTGGCCGGGGAGTTCGCGGGATCGCGGGTCGCCGCGTACCTTACGTCCGAGGCGCGAGGCGGTCAACCCCGGCCGCGAGTCGGTTCGCTTTGGGCTTTGGAAAATTCAGCGCCGGTGGCGGGGCTGACCGATGATGGTGGAACGGTGTCCGCTCCCCGACCGACCTCCGAGGCTGGCCGCTCCATGAGGCTTCGCTCGATCGACCTGTTCCATGTCGCGGTTCCCCTCAAGTCCAAGATCCGCCACGCCTCCCACGAGCGGGTCGTCAGCGACAACCTGGTCGTCCGCGCGACCCTGAGCGACGGCGCGGTCGGCTTCGGAGAAGGGGTCCCGCGCCATTATGTGACGGGCGAAACGATCGACTCGACCTTCGCCACCCTCGCCGCCGTGGACGCCGGCCGCCTGGTGGGTGACCCGGTTGACTTCGCCGAACTGGTCCAACGACTGGGCCAGTGGACCCTACCCGCCACCGCCGCTGATCCCCGCGGAATGGCCGGCAACGCCGCCCGTTGCGCTCTGGAACTGGCCCTGATCGACGCCTTCGGCCGTGGTTTCGGCCGACCGGCCAGCGATGCCGTCCGCGCCTGGAGCGACGGGCTTTCACTCCGCCCGAAGCCGGCCCCGGTTCGCTACAGCGGGGCGATCACCGCCGCCTCGCTCCGTAAGGAACGTATTAATGCCTGGAAGATGCGGGTTTACGGCTTCCAACAGGTCAAGATCAAGGTGGGGGTCGAGGGGCAGGACGACCCGGCCCGCCTGGCCGAGTTTCGCAAGATCCTGGGACGGAGGATGGACTTGCGCCTCGACGCGAACGAAGCCTGGGAAATCTCCGGGCTCGTGGACCGGGTTCGCCCGCTTCTGCCGTTTCGCCCGACCGCCCTGGAGCAACCGGTCCCGCACGCCGACGTCTCGGCCCTGGCGGAACTCCGGCCCAGACTGGGCGTTCCGGTCATGTTGGACGAATCTTTGTGCGGTCGGCCCGATGCCGAGCGGGCGATCGCCGAGGGCCTCGCCGACATCCTGAACGTCCGCCTTTCGAAGTGCGGTGGGATCGGTCCCAGCCTCAAGATCGCGGCCTTGGCGAAACGGGCGGGACTTGGGATTCAACTTGGCTGCCACCCAGGCGAAACCGGCCTGCTCTCGGCGGCCGGACGCCAGGTGGCCAGCCTGGTCGACGGATTTCGCTACGTGGAAGGCTCTTACGACCGGCATGTCCTCGCCGAGAATCTCACGACCCCCGACATCACCTTTGGCTACGGGGGCAAGGCGCCCGCGTTGAAGGGACAGGGCCTGGGCGTCGAGGTGGACCCGGAGGCGTTGGAACGACTGGCCGTCCGCCGCCAGGAGATTCGCTATGACTGAGCCGGTCGTCGGGCATCATCGGGCCAGCGACGGCTACGCCACTCACGTCCTGACCTGGCCCGCGGCGACGGGTCGGCCCCGGGGAAGGGTGGTCGTCCTGCATGGGGTCCAGAGTCATGGCGGCTGGTATCACGAGTTAGGGCGGACCCTCGCCGGGGCTGGCTATGAGGCGATTTTCCCCGACCGCCGAGGGTCTGGGGCCAACGGGGTCGACCGTGGCCATACCCCTTCAGCCCGACGGCTGATCCGCGATGTCGCCGAGATTCTGGCCAAAGCCCGCTCGGCCGGGCCCGAGCCGGTGGTCCTGGCTGGGATCAGTTGGGGAGGGAAACTCGCCGTGCTGGCCGCGGCCGATTTCCCGAAGTCACTTGATGGGCTGGCCTTACTCTGTCCGGGTCTTCATCCCCGGGTCGGCGTTTCGCCCGCCGAGCGACGGCGGATCGCCTGGGCGTATTTTTTCCAAAGGCGCAAGCGCTTCCCCATCCCCCTGGCCGACCCGGCACTGTTCACCGACAGCGACGAGGGTCAAAGGTTCATCGCGGCGGACCCCCTGGGCCTGCGAGACGCGACGGCCGGGTTGCTGGCGGCAAGCGCATTCATCGACGGTTGGGTTCGTCGGGTCCCCCCCCGTCTGGCGTTGCCGATCTTGCTCATGACCGCCGGGTTGGACCGAATCGTCGACAACGCCCGCACCCGGGCCTTTGTGGAGTCGACCGCCTCCACCGACCGGACGTTCGTCGAATATCCGGAAGCCCATCACACCCTGGAGTTTGAGCCCGACCCTCACCAGTATGCGTCCGACTTGATCGCCTGGTTGGATGCGAGGACCGACGAAGCGGTCAAGACGCCCCAACCTCCTCGGTGACTGACGTCGAATCCTCGAAAGGCAGTGCGACGCCCGAGCCTTCCAGTTCCGACGCGGGCGTTTCGGCTTCGGCGGCCTGGGCCGGTTGCGTGGGATCGGCCATTCCCTCGGGCCAGATGTGAAATCCCCCCTTGGAGTCGTTGCGAATCTCCCAGGTCCCCCAGATTCCTCGACCTTCGTTGAACCCCTGGTAGAAAACGTCGTGGCGGCCGAGGTATGACTTGGTCCACCAGCATTTGCCGTCTTCCAACTGGTAGCGACCTCGCATGAGGAACTCGCCGACGCGGTCTCGCCCTTCGCCGGTGAGGGTTCCCTGGCGGAAGGTCAGCCGAAGTTCCATCTGGTGACGGCCGGGCACGGCGGGCCAGAGGAAGAAGCCGGTCCAGGGGCCGGAGGGGAAGCGGTCGTCGGTTTCGACCGGGGTCGGGCTGTCGGGGGCCGGGGGCGGGGCCATGAATGACGCTCGGCTCCGAGACGAAGGGTCCATCCGTCAATTAGAGTACCCGGGGTGTCCGTGAGTGGGAAAGCCCCTGGTGACTTCTTGGCGGAAAGGTTGCCTGTCGGCTAACTTGGGGACTGGCGGATGTGAAGCGTCGCGTGTCGGCTTGGCCGTTGGAGAACGTCGCGGAGATGGCTCGGATCGTGGTCGTATTGTCGGATCCCCCTTTGCCCTTCGGCAACGCGGCGGCCCGCTGGTTCTATGTCCTGCTGAAGGGCCTCACCCGCCGGGGCCACGACGTCACGACCCTGGCCGGTTACGACGACCCTGACGATATGGCACGAGTCGCCGAACAGTTTCCGCCTTCCACTTATGACGTCCGCCTCTTTCCGCGAGCCCCTTCACGACGAAGCCCTTCCGCCAAGGTCTCGACCCTCCTGCAACCTTATTCCTACCTTTACGGTCCCGAGTTACGCGAGGAACTGGACCGGCAGCGAGCCCGGAAGTTCGATGTCCTGCATTTGGAACACCTTTGGGGAGGCTGGGTTGGCCTGGGAGATCGAGACCGGTCGGTGATCAATATTCATTACCTGTTTGAAATCGACTTCCGCGATGTCTTGAACCGCACGCTCGAAGATCATGCTCGCCAGGCGATGACGCGCAGGGCTGAGCGGCGGCTTCTGCGTAGTTATCCCACCGTCACAACCTTGACCCCGCGATTGACTGAGCGGGTTCAGCAGATCAGCCCAGGTTCCACGGTCCACACGGTGCCGCTGGGGATGGACCTGGACCTTTACCCCTTCGTGGCCGACCGAATCTCGACAGACGGGGAGCCGGTGCTGGGGTTGATTGGCTCGTTCGACTGGATGCCGACCTATACCGCCGGCGTAAGGCTGCTGACGAAGCTTTGGCCTGAAATCCGTCGGCGGGTCCCAGGGGCTCGGCTCCAGGTGGTCGGTCGCAAGGCGCGGTCCTCCCTGGCGGCGTACCTTGACACCCCCGGCGCGACGTTTCTGGAGGACGTGCCAGAGATCGAACCCTACTTCCGAGCCACCGACGTGATGCTTTATGCCCCTGACCGAGGGAGTGGCATGAAGGTGAAAGTCCTGGAGGCCTTTTCCTTTGGCGTGCCGGTGGTGACCACCGCCGACGGCGTGGAGGGGATCGAGGTGATCGACGGGATTCACGCTGGGGTTTGCGAGGACGATCAAGGGCTGGTGGAACGGGCCGTGGCGCTGCTTCGGGACCCGAAACTGCGTTGCCAGCGACGGTTGGCGGCACGGGCGTTGGTCGAGGCAACTTGCGGGCCCGAGTCTGTGCTGGACCGGCTCGAAGCGGTGTATCGGACATTGCCGGCCGTTCAGGACGGTCGGGTAGCGTCGGACCATCCGAGCAACGATTAGAGTCACTCTGGACCTATCCCCGACACCGGGAAATTCATCCAGCGAGTCTTCTCGTTAAGACCTAGACGGTCGGAATGTCGCGAGGCTATCGTGAGGACGCTCGGAGGTCCGATACGGGTCGGGATCTTGGGGGAGTCACGAGTTCACAGATGAGTCTTCGCATCGTCCTGGTGATGCTCGATCCCCCGTTGCCGTTCGGCCGGGCGATGGGTCGATGGTTCTATGCTCTGCTTCGGGGGCTGGTGGCACGGGGTCACCGGGTGTCGGCGTTCGCGATTTGCAGTTCCGAAGAGGAAAAACGGCAGGTCCTGACGCTGTTCCCCGCGCCGGAATACGACCTCCGCTGCTACGTCCCGACCCCACGGACCGGCCTGGCCGCGAGGCTCAACCTCCTGAGACGTCCGTTTGGCTACGTCATTACGCCGGAACTTCGCCACGACGTCGAGACGCAACTGGCCAGCGGGTATGACCTCCTTCACCTGGAAGTCCTGTGGGTCGGGTGGCTGGGGCTGGGTGACCCAGACCGTTCGATCCTCAACGTCCCCTACCTCCTGGAACTGGACCTCTCCGACCAGTCTTCCGGTTCGCTGAAGCAATGGCTGCTGAAGCAGGCGTCCACCCGGGCCGAGCATTCGATCTTGCGCCGATTTCCGCATGTCCTGGCCGTATCGCCCAGGTTGGCCGCCCGTATCCGCCAGATTTCTCCGAGATCTTCGGTGGAAGCGTTGCCCTTCGCGATGGACCTTTCGCTGTACCCGTTCGACGAGGCTGGACCTACAAACTCCGGTCCGCCAACCGTGGGACTGATCGCGTCGTATCGCTGGACGCCCGGCCTGACGGCGGGGCTCCGGCTGCTGGAACGGCTCTGGCCCGAGGTCAAGCGACAGGTCCCCGAGGCCCGCTTGATCGTCGGGGGTTATGGGGCGTCGGAGGTCTTCGCCGCGCACGTGGGCCGACCCGACGTCACGATCGTCGACGGCGTCACCGACGTTCCCGGATTCTTCCGAAGTCTCGACCTTTTGCTGTATGCCCCCAACCGCAGCAGCGGCATGAAGTTCAAGGTGCTTGAGGCGTTTTCCTTCGGCGTGCCGGTGGTGACCACCACGGACGGCGTGGAGGGGATCGAGGCGATCGACGGGATTCACGCTGGGGTTTGCGAGGACGATCAAGGGCTGGTGGAACGGGCCGTGGCGCTGCTTCGGGACCCGAACCTGCGTTGCCAGCGACGGTTGGCGGCACGGGCGTTGGTCGAGGCAACTTGCGGGCCCGAGACTGTGCTGGACCGGCTGGAACAGGTCTACCAAAGCCTCCCCGCCACGCCCCCAATGGCCCGTTCCACGGAGGAGCCGATCGCGACTTCCACCTGATCGGCCTCGAACCTCCGCCTCGCCGCGGGTGTCGTGTTTCAAGGCAGGGAATCTCCCGGGGATCTGACGCGATGGACCAGGACCGGAAGCGGGAACTCCGTCAGCTCAAGAGGGAGATCAAGCAGGCCGGCAACCAGCGGGTCCGCCGTCAACTCAAGCGTGCACTGGCCGAGAACCCCGAGGATGCTCCCCATGCGACTGAGCCGGATTACGGACGGTTCCGGTCGGAGCCGCTGAACGGCCTCGACCAGTCGCCTCCGCCGGCCGAGACCCCCGAAGGATGGCTGACCCCGATCAATCCGGAGGCGTCGGCGCTCCCGGCGTCGGCCCGGCCAAAAACTCATGAGCCGAGGCCACGCGCTGACTGAAACCGTCGGGCGCCTTCAGGATCGTGGTGAACCGTTGGGCCGACTGGGTTAGCACGTCGGCTTTCAGGGCGTCGAGTTCGGCCGTCAGCAGATCCTCACAGTCAGCCAGCAGGGTCGAGCGGTCGTTCCGGCCGAAGGTTCGGGGCGCTCCAAACCGGACGAAGGCCTCGGGACGTTCGTCCTGCCAGTAGTCATAGCGGAAGGCCACTGGGATCACCCTCACCCGCCCGACTCGCCCCGCCAGGGCGCGAATGCCCGGTTGAAACGTCAAAGGACGCACATCATTGCAGACGATGCGTCCTTGCGGGAAGATCCAGACGCCGGCCCGGCGCTGTTGCAGCAGCTCGGCGGCATAGTCGAGGGAGTGGCGGACCGAGGCGGGTTTGGTCCGGTCAACCGAGAAGGCGCCGATGCGACGGAAAAAGCCGAAGCGGCGGAGGTTGAACCATTCCATCATCCCGTAGCCGTCGACCGGGATCGTCTCGTTGAGCAGGTGGACCAGGAACAGATCCCACCAGCAAGAGTGATTGGCCAGGAACAGGGTACCCGCGGGGTCGGCGTCGAGAAGGTTCCGTAAAGGGTCAAGGCCGTGGACACGGACCCGAAAGAAGGCACCTCGAAGCTTGTGGACGATCATCGAATGGACGGCACGCCGGGGCCAGCCGTGTTTGTAAGCGCGGATCAGGCCGCCGTCGCGATCAGGTCGGGTCATCTCCGTGCTCGCGAGGCGGGAAGGCCCGAAGCGTGGGGAACAGGGGCGACCTCGGCGGGGGCGTAGGCGCGCCCTTTCCAGAGGATGCGGCCCCGGTGGTGATGCCAGACACTGGAGGTGGCGATCGCGACGTACAGGGCGATGCCCGCGGGCATCGACCAGCAGGCGCCGAGGCCCAGGCGAAGAAATCTCGCCAACGGCCAGGAGGCGAGCGCCTCGGCCGACCAGCCGAACGCGCCGGCCGCCAGGGCCGCCCAGGTCGAGAGGTGACGATCGCCCGAGACCAGCATGGCCAGCCCCGCCAGCAGCGAGACCGGCCCCGCCCCACCGACGATCAGGGCGATCACTGAGCCAAAGGCGTACTTGTGGAACTGATACTCCATGCCCGCGTAGGCATTCTTGCGCAGGCCTCGCCAGATTTCGCCCAGGCTGCCGTACATGTGCGTCGAGGCCAGATGCGGTGCCGGCCGGACCCGCAGTCGACCGCCGTTGGCCTTGATCCGCCGGGCCAGTTGGATGTCCTCGACAATCTCCGAGCGGACCGCCTCGTGTCCCCCGGCGCGATCATAGGCCGAGCGGCGGACCAGAAGGAACCCACCGGCGGCCAGGGCCTCGGGACGGTTGGAGTCGTTGACGTACTTGGTCGGGTAAAAATGACCCAGGATCTGCGCCAGCATCAAGGCGGTGGCCCCTTGCCAGAAGGTACGGCAGTCGGCTCGGGGGAACAGGGAAACGAGGTCGGCTTCGTGGTCGAGGCCCTCCAGGACCGCCGCCAGCAGGGCCCGAGGATGCAAGGTCATATCGGCGTCGACAAACCAGAGCCAGGGGGCCGAGGCGTGGCCGACCCCCTGAGTGACGGCCCAGGTCTTGCCAACCCAGCCGGGCGGCCGGTTGTCTCCAGAGATCACCTTCAGGCGGTCGCCGAAAGCCGGAGTCGCCTTGAGACGGGAGAGGATCGCGCTGGTGCCGTCGGTCGACTGGTCATCGACGACGATCAGGGCGAGTCCGGGATACTCCTGATCCAAGACCGAGACCAAAGCCGCCTCGACGTCCCGTTCCTCGTTGCGGGCGGCCATGATCGCGGTGACGAGGGGCAGGTCCGCCGGGAGGGGACCCGCCGGGGGTTCGAGGCGAGGCTCGGGGTGCAGGGCGACCAGGCGGGCGGCCAGCGCCAGCCAGATCAGGCCGGCGATCAGGGCCAGAGCGACGAGGGTCCAGGCGAGGAGAGTCATCGGCGGGCCGGCTCGGGGCGAAGGTTCAGGTCGCGAGCGAGGCGTTCGGCGGTAATCTTGCCGCTCTGGACGACCATCGGCAACCCCGCGCCCGGCTGGACCCCGCCGCCGACGAAGTACAGGCCGGGGACGTCCTTGCGGAAGTTCAACGGG
Organism: Isosphaeraceae bacterium; assembly: GCA_965201075.1. Taxonomy (GTDB): domain Bacteria; phylum Planctomycetota; class Planctomycetia; order Isosphaerales; family Isosphaeraceae; genus CBDAVP01. The sequence goes on from CBDAVP010000011.1 coordinate 212,471, forward strand.
CGGAAGCTGCCCCCCAGCACATTGTGAGAGTTGCCCAACCCGTAGATCGATCCGCGAAACGCGAGAAAGTGGTCTCGCCAATCGGCCGGCGCCGTGACATGACGGGTCACGATGGCCGATCGCAGCCCCGGCAGCCCCGCCGCTTCCAACCGGGTGAGCAGGCGGTCGGCGTAGTCGGCCTCGAACGCCCGATCCGCCTCCGCCCCTTCCTTCAAGGGCGGAGCGCCGACGACCACGAATGGATTGGACCCGCCGGGAGGGGCGTCGGATGGGTCGGTGACGCTGGTGGCGTTGACGTAGATTGGCGGGTCGTTGGGAAACTCGCCACGGACGAACAGTTCGTCGTACACCCGAGACGACCCCGGCGTCAGCACGAGCAGGTGGTGGGCCAGGTCGTCCCAGGTCCGTTCACAACCGAGCTGGATTGTGAAAAAGGAGCCGGACGGTTCAGCCTTCCCTTCGCGGAGGGATTGGACCTCCCGGGAGAAGCCCCGGCCGCCTCGCAGCAGTCGATGGGTCAGCACATAGTCGGCATTGGAGACCACCGCGTCGACGGGGGTAGGCCCGGACGAGGTGGAGATGCCGACGACGGCGCCGTTGGCGTTCAGTTCGATGGCCTCGACCTCGACGCCTCGACGGATCGTCACGCCGACATCCCGGCAGGCCGTGGCCAGGGCCTCGGGGATCGCCGAGATTCCGCCCCGTGATGGATACCAGACGCCTTCTCGGATGATCGTCCAGGGGATGATCGCCAGGGAACCGGGCGCGTGCTGGGGGTCGAACCCCGAGTAGGTGGGGAAGCCATAGAGAAGCTCTCGGATCGCGGGGGAGCGGAAATGCTCGTCAATCTCCTTGGCGTAGGTCTTGGAGGGGGAAATGACCGCGGCCGAAAGCATCAAGGGGGAGAGCATGACTTGAGGCCAGGTTTCGAGCATCCGGTCGCAATAGGCATGGCCGATCAGGGCGGCAAAGCGGTCCATCTTGGCCAGGAAGGGACCGAGCGCCGCGCCGTCGGCCGGGTCGATCGCGGCGAAGGCGTCGCGGAGACCCTCCTCGGCGGCGGGGATGTTCAAGGCCCGACCGTCGGACAGGACGACACGGAAGGCGGGGTCGAGACGCTTGAGCGGGAGGTAGTGTTCGGGATCGAGCCCGCTAGCCTCCAGCAACGTCCGGTAGACCCAGGGCATGACGACGATGCTGGGCCCCTCGTCCCAGCGGAAGCCGGCGTCTCGTCGTGAACTTGCCTTGCCACCAACCTCGGGGAGACGTTCGAGAATTTCAACCTCGCAGCCCCGTCGCGTCAACTCCAGGGCGGCGGCCAGTCCTCCGACGCCCGCCCCCACGACCACGACACGTTTCCGACCCATCGCCATCCGCATTCCCCCAACCGGGCCCCCGAAATTCCCGGGATGCCCGGTTGTCCCCAATGTAGGCGCCGAGGGGGAGGCGTTCCAACCGGCCCCAGGGAATTCCGAGATTTCAGTTGCGTAGGGGTAGGGCACGGGTCACGATGCGGACGTCCCATCGGTCCGTTCGTCCCCGTTCCCAACGCCATTTCCGAAGCGCCGCGGCTCCGACGGTCGTCCGTCCCGGCCCCGCCGCGCCCGGAGGAGGATGCATCGTGAAGATCCGGGATGTGTTGCGGTCCAAGCGTCGAGGGGCCATCTCCATCGAGTCCGGGGCGACCGTTGGCGAGGCGATTGAGCGACTGGTCGAGCACGACATCGGCTCCTTGCCGGTGGTCGACCACGGCCGGGTCGTGGGCATCTTCACCGAACGGGACGTGCTGCGAGGGGTCGTCAACTGCGGGGAAGGCTTCTGCCGGACTCGCGTCGCCGACGTCATGACCCGCGGCCCGGTGATTTGCGAGTCGGAGGACTCGGTCCACGACGCGATGGGACGACTCAGCGCTCATCAGGTCGGCCAGCTTCCGGTCCTGGACGGCGACGACCTGGTGGGAGTGGTCTCCGGTGGTGACCTCGTGCGGGTCCTGCACGAACACGCTGAGGCCGAGAACCGCCACCTCATGGCCTACCTCCACGGCTCGACCTGAGGGGGCGGATCGTCGCGGGGTCGGTCCGGACCACGCTCGGATTGACGGCGAGACCGATCCGGGCTAAGACACCGGCCGACCCCCGTCGATCCGGGGCGAGTTGTCGCGCGCCGTCAAACCGAGGCGCGCGACGAACTCGGGCCCGGCGAGATGCACATCCCAGGAAGGGACCATCATGACGACCAGGAACCACGGCCTCGAACGGCCACGCCTCGCGGATCGGGCGGTGGATTCGAAGGGGCAGGGGGGGGCGATCATCCCGAGAGGCTGGATCGCGTCGATCGCCGTGGGCGTCGCCCTGCTGGCGAGCTGGGCGTTCTCGCCGGTGCTGGAGAATGGCTTCGTCGACATCGACGACCGGGCGAACTTCCTGGAAAACCGCGAGTTCCGCGGCCTGGGGTGGTCGCAGGTGGTCCATGCCTTCACCACTCCGAGAATCGCGGTTTACCAACCGTTGAACTCGCTGCTGGCGAGTGTGATCCACGAGCATTCCGGGCTTGATCCGTCTGCCTACCACGCGGTGAGCCTGACGCTGCACTCGCTGAACGCGGTGTTGTTGTTCCTGGTGGTGCTTGCCCTGGTTGGTCGGCGTGACCCCGTGTTGGCGAGGGCCAACCCGAAAGGTCTGGCCATCGCCGCCGGGCTGGCGGTCTCCTGGTACGCGGCCCACCCGCAGAGAGCCGAGGCGGTTGCCTGGGCCACGGCGCAACTGTATCTCTCGGCGACGACGTTCGCGCTGCTGGCCATCCTGGCCTATCTCCGGGCCTTTCCCGTCGAGGGCGGTCCCGCCCGGTCGCGAGGGCTGTCAATCTCCTACGCGCTTTCGGTCGCCTCGATGCTGTGCATGCCGGGGGCGGTCGTCCTGCCGTTCGTGTTCCTGATCCTCGACGCGGCGGTTCTGGGCCGGTTCGACGGACCGGACGGATCGGCGGGGGCCCGGGCGCGACGTTGGGGACGCGGGGTCCTGGAAAAGCTGCCGATCGTCGTCCCGGCCGTCGCCTTGATGATTGTGGCCTACCTGGCGAAGCGGGCGGGTCGGACGGCCGCGGCTCCCGAACTGGATGGCCTCTGGGGACGGCTGGCGCAGGTCGCTTATGGTGTCTGGCTGTATCTGGGGAAGGCCGTCGCGCCGATCGGTCTGAGCCCGTTTTACCCCCGTCCCGAGCGGGGCGATTTCCGCGCTCCGGTTTTCCTGGGGGCGGTGGTGGGACTGATCGCGGCCAGCCTTTTGGTCATGGTGGCGAGGAGGAAGGTCCGTTGGCTGCCGTGGGTCTGGGGCGCGTATCTCCTGATCCTCTTGCCGCACCTGGGATTGATCCCCGTGGGCAAGACGATCGCCGCCGACCGCTACACCTACCTGGCGACCGTGGTTTGGGTCGCGCCGATCGCCGCCGGGATGGCGTGCCTGGGTCGTCGACTGCCGACGGCCCGGGTTCAGACCGTAGCGGTCGTGGCGGGTGTCGCGGTGGCGGTCGGACTGGCGGGGCTTTCGCGGGTCCAGTCGCGGATCTGGCACGACCCGCAAACGCTCTGGTCGCGGGCCCTGGCGTGCGCCCCGGCCAGCTCGCAAGTTCATGCCCTATTGGGGACGGCCCTGAGCGAGTCGGGCCAGCCGGTCAAGGCGCTGGCCGAATTCGACCGGGCGCTGGCAATTGGGGGGGATGACGCCGAGACCCTGGTCAAGCGTGGGGCGACCCTCGCGGCGCTGGGAAGGCTGGACGAGGCCGAGGCCAGCGACCGCAAGGCCCTGGCCTTGAATCCCTCGCTGCCCCTGGCGTCGTTGAACCTGGGGATCGTCGAGTCGCTGCGGGGCCGCAACGCCGAGGCGATCGCCCTCTACCGGCGGGCCCTGGAGTTTTCGCCGAAGTGGCTCCCCGCGCTGGTGAAACTGGGGATCGCCGAGCTTCAGGGAGGGGACGCCGCCGGGGCGGAGACGACCTTGCGAACCGCGCTGGAGCTGTCTCCCGAGGACATCGAGGCCCGTGCCACCCTGGGCGCTTCCCTGGCCATGCAAGGCCAGGGAGACGCGGCGATGACCGAATACGACCAGGTTTTGCGGAGCGACCCGAACCACGTTCCCACCCTGGTCAACCTGGGAATGGCGCTGGCGAAAGCGGGACAGTTGGACCAGGCGGTGGACCCGTTGGCCAGGGCCGTCGCCCTCGACCCGGCCAACGCCGACGCCCATCACGCTCTGGGGGTGATCCTCGCCGGTCGAGGGCGGATGGCCGAGGCTGCCGCCGAGTTCGATCAGGCCTTGCGCATTCGCCCCGACCATCCTCAGGCGAAAGTCCTGCTGGGGATGGTCCGGCAACAGTTGGGAGCGACGGCCGCCATGACTCGTTGAGGTCCAAAAGGGAAGATCGAGACGGGGTTCGAAGTTCGAACTCGACCGATCGCCCCGTTATCGAACGTCGTGGGTCGGTTCGACGGGGAGCAGGTGGCCCAGCTTTTCCCGCTTGGCGGCCAGGTACTTCCGACGATCCGCCTCGTCGGGGGCGATAATGGGGATCTGGTCGACCACTTCCAGGCCGTAGCCGTGGAGGACGAAGGCGTCGACCTTCTTGGGGTTGTTGGTCATCAGGCGGACCTGCGACAGCCCCAGGTCTCGCAGGATCTGAAGGCCGATCCCATAGTCTCGAGGGTCGGCCTGGTAGCCCAGGGCGAGGTTGGCCTCGACGGTGTCGAGCCCCTGGTCCTGGAGCGCGTAGGCTCTCAACTTTTCGATCAGGCCGATCCCCCGACCCTCTTGCGGCAGGTAAAGCAGGGCCCCCACCCCCTCCCGGCCGATCATCTCCAGCGCCATGCGCAACTGGTCGCCGCAGTCGCAGCGGAGGGAGTCGAGCAAATCGCCGGTGAAGCAGGAGGAGTGGACGCGGACCAAGGGCGCGGGGATCGAGGCGAGGTCGCCCATGACGAAGGCGATCGGCTCGTTGCCTGGCTCGTGCTCGACCCGGTAGCCGACGATGGTCCCCCGTCCGTAGCGGGTGGGCATTTCGGCCTGGGCGACCCGGGAAACCAATTTCTCTCTGCGGCGTCGGTAGGCGATCAAGGTTTCGATCGAGAGGATCGGCAAGTCGAATTCGGCGGCCAGGGCGTGCAACTGGTCGCGGCTGGCGCGTCCGGTGCCGTGGAGGATCTCGCAAAGGACCCCCGCCGGCTTCAACCCCGCCATGCGGGCTAGGTCGACGGCCGCCTCGGTGTGGCCGGCGCGTCGCAGGACGCCCCCTTCCTTGGCGATCAACGGAAACAGATGGCCGGGTCGCACGAGGTCGGCGGGTCTCGTGGACGGGTCGAGGATGGCCCGAACCGTCCGGGCCCTCTCCTCGGCGGTAATTCCCGTGCGGCAACTGACGTGGTCGACGGGGATCGTGTAGGGGGTTTGATGGGGAGAGGTGTTCCGCTCAACCATCATTGGCAGATCGAGACGCTGGGCCAATTCGGGGACGATCGGCATGCAAAACTGACCGCGACCGTGGGTAATCATGAACTCAACAAGTTCGGGGGTCACGGCCTCGGCCGCGGCGATAAAGTCCCCCTCGTCCTCGCGGGCCTCGTCGTCGACGACGATCACCGCCCGCCCCTGGGCGATCGCCCGGAGCGCGTCCTCGACCTTGGAAAAGCCCTGGTTCATCCCATCCGCCCTCTCGGTCCGCGTCACCGGCGGATCAATCGCCAACGACATCCCTCATCATAGTATAGGAGACCTGGAAGGGGCGGACGACCGCTGATGGCCGGGCCTGGGGGGAGTTGCTACGATCGAGCCGCCGACCCTGCCGCCCAAGGGAATCCCGCCGCATGCCCAGCCAAGTCGTCCCCAGCCGTTCCCCTCGCTGGGTGTTACTCGCCGCGGCGGTCCTGCTGAGCTTGCAGGCGGGGCTGGCCGTCGACAGCCTGTTGAGGGAAAACCCAACGGTCGACGAGGTCGCCCACCTGCCGGCCGGGATCAGCTACTGGAAGACTGGATCGTTCAAGCTGTACCCGCACAACCCCCCGCTGGTGCGTTTGCTGGCGGCCTTGTCGGTCCTGGCGACCGAGACGGGCCTGCGGTGGTCGCCTGGGTCGTATCTCAACGGCCCCTATCCAAATACCTCTGGGGTCGCCCACGAGTTCGCCGAGGCCAACGCCCGCCGCTTCTTCGAACTCTTCGCCAATGCCCGTTTAATGATGCCGGCTTTTCTGGTCATCGGCGGCCTGATGGTTTTCTTGTGGTCGCGAACACTCCACGGAGACGGGGGCGGGCTCCTCAGCCTGACCGTTTGGGCCTTCTGCCCCAATCTACTGGCCCATGGGCGACTCATCACCACCGATGTCGCCGCCACTTCGCTGGGATTTGCCGCCACGTTCGGGTTCTGGCGGTATCTGCGCAATCCCACAAGGGGACGCGCGGCCGGGGCGGGGCTGTTGCTGGGCCTGGCGGAGTTGGCGAAGTTCAGCAACCTCCTTTTGTATGCGCTCTGGCCGTTGATCTGGGTCGTCCACGAAGGATTCTTGGGAAGAGCCGAGGGGCGTTGGCGACGGGTCGCGAGGTATGTGGGGCAGGGGGGGGTGATGGTCGCCCTCAGTGTTCTGGTGATCGACCTGGGGTATGGATTCGAAGGGGTGGGAACACCTCTCGGCTCGCCGAGGTTTGAATTCGCCAGCAGGACGTTGACCCGGCCGGCCGAGCGGACATACCCGCCTGGCGGTAACGACTTGCTGAACCTGGCGTGGAGCCACCGCGTCAACCGCTTCCGGGGGACGCCCCTCGCCGACTTGCCGAGCCCCCTGCCAGTGTTTTACTGGGTGGGTTTCGACCTTCAGAAGCTGGAAGCCGAAGGGATTCCGAAACACTGGGCCTGGAGGCCGGGGGAGGGTCCGAAACCCGGCCCGGACGAAATCCAGGGCTACCCGGTTTACCTTGACGGCACGCTCCGCCAGACCGGCTGGTGGTATTACTACGTCCTCGCCCTCGCCTACAAGGTGCCCGAAGGGACGATCGCACTGGTGGGCCTGGGCCTCTTGATCCTGGCGTTTCGCGGGCGGACCCCCGGGGCCTGGGTCGACGAGCTGACCTTGCTTTCGGTTCCGACGACGGTGCTGGCCGTGATGAGCCTGGCCACGGACATCAATCTCGGCCTGCGATACGTCCTGCCGATCTTTCCTTACCTGTTCACGGCTACGGGGAAAGTGGTTCCCTGGGCCGTCGGTCTGGGGTCGAAGTTCGCACGGCGGATCGCGGGGACGTCCCTCGGGCTGGCCCTGGGGGCGACGATCGTGGCCTCCGCGCTGATCCATCCCCATTACCTCGCCTACTTCAACGCGGCCTCGGGCGGGCCGGCGCGGGGGTCGGAGCACCTGATCGATAGCAATCTCGACTGGGGCCAGGACCTGATCAATCTGCGGGAATGGCTCCGCCAACACGGCGACGAGCGGGTGGGCCTGGCCTATTTCGGACAGATCAACCCCGGGATCTTCGCCTTGCGGGGCGACGGCTTCGACTGGTTCCTGCCGCCCGCGCGTCCCGGCGCCTGGCAAGGGACAACGCCCCCGGGCCCCGAAGCGCGCCGGCCGCCGGTGCCGGGCCTTTACGCGGTGAGCGCCTCGCTGGTGAGAGGGTTGGACTGGCGCGTCTATGCGCCGAACCGCTGGGCGTATTACGACGCCCGACACGTCCCAGGGCTGGTCGAAGGGAGCGCCTTCGGGTATTTCCGCGAACTTACGCCGATCGACAAGGTCGGGTTCTCGATCTTCGTGTACCGCCTCGACGCCGCCGACTGCGACCGCCTCGCCCGTCACTGGGACGCCCGACGCGCTAGCGAGGTCCGACCTTGAGCGTCGGGACGGCCGGCGAGGGGCGGGGGGTCGTGGTCGGGCCGAGGATTTTGGGGGCCGGGCCGTCCCACTCCAGGCGATCCAGCCGCAAGGTTCGTCCGCTGGGGTTCCGGCCGTAGCGAGGCTCTCCCTGGGCGTCCCAGGCGTGGTAAACCACCCACCAGTTGGCGTCGGGCAGGGGGACGACGCTCGGGTGCCCGGGTCCGTAGACCTTGTCGGGAACCGTCGCCATCAAAGGGACCGGCGTCTTGGAATAAGGGCCGTTCAGCGCCGGAGACGAGGCGTGAGCCACCGAATACCCGGGTCCATCGCGCGTCCCTTCGTACGGGCCGGCGGAATAGAAGAGGTGGTAAACTCCCGCCCGCTTGAGGATCGTCGGGGCTTCGGTGACACCGAACTCCCAGGGCTGGTCGGGGTGAATCAACTCCAGCGGTTCGCCGTCCTCGACGCCCAGGAGGTCGGGCTTGAGACGCCTCAGGACGATGCGGCGCGGATCTTCCTCGCTATAGATCAAGGACGCCGCCCCGTCCTCCTCGGCGAAGATGGTCGCGTCGATCACGCCCGGTCCTGGCCCTTTTCCCAGCACCAGGAACGTCCGGTGGCGGAACGGCCCCAGGGGACTTTCTCCCATGGCCACCGCGATGTTGTGCTTGCGGGTGACGGGGTCGAGCGCTGAGTAGGTCAGAAAGAACTGGCCGCCTCGCCGGAAGACCTCGGGTGCCCAAAAGTGCTCCTTGGCCCAGACGACCGGTAGTTCCAGGTCGCGAGGAGTCCAGTGGACCAGGTCGGGCGAGTCGAGGAGCTGAAACCCTTTGCCCTCGGTCTGCGTCCCGTAGGCGTAAAAGTGTCCCTCATGGACCAGGACGAATGGGTCGGGGAAGTCCTTGGGATACACCGGATTGGTATAGGTTGGCGGCTCCTGGCCGAGCGAGGCGCTGGCGAGGATTAGCAGCAGGGCAAAGGTTCGCCGCGGGGATAGGCCCCATCCTGAAGTCATCGCGTCCGCCCCCCCGGGGGGCGCCGCGATCGTTGCGGCAACGCCCCGAAATCAATGATGCGCCAGGTGAGGCAGCTTCACCAGCCGGGAGCGAATCAAATATTGCCCCAACACCACGACGGCCAGGGTGATCGGCGAGATGGCCGCCTCCAGCCACGGCCCGGTCATCGTCAGGGCGAGCGTCGCGAGTGTTCCGACGACACCGATCCCCGTGGCGTCACGGACGAAGGACGACGACGCGCCGAGGTTGGGTCGCATCCCCGCGAGCATCAGCCCCAACGGAACCAGATTCAGGACCACCAGGACACGGAACGCCGGCAGCAACCGGGCCGAGGCTGGTGAATCACCCGAGAGGCTCGCGAGCATCCAGGTCACGCCAGCGCCCAGCAGGAACGCCGAGTTCATCAGGTAGCCGCCCAACCAGCGGGCGTCCTTCCAACCCGGCTGGGAACTCGTGCTGAACAGCACCCCTTTATACGCTGCCGAGCCCAAAACTGGCAGCAGCCCCGCGACCACCAGGACCAGGTGAACCCACCGAGGCTCCGACCACCCGACCCCACTCGCCACTCCCAGCACGACAAGACCGGTCAAAGGCAAGGAAAAAACGCTCAGGCACCAGGTCCCCAGCGACATCGGCGAGCCGAGTTTGACGACCCGCAACATGTGGTGGAACCGCAAGGGGTCACCCAGGTCGAGCACCAGGCACGCCAGGTCGGCCATCAGAAAGACCCACGCCAGGGGATAGGCCCACTGGGTCACCCGGACCAGGGCAGAACTCGCCAGTTCCCCCAGAGCGGCGACCAGGAATGTGCCCGTCGCCAGGTTGTTGAGCAAGAGGTCCCAGGCCACCAGGCCATGCCAGTTGGGAGGTTGGGTCACCTCGCGATCGTGATACCCTCCGGCCTGAATCTGGTCAACGGTCGCGGTCCGCTTTGGCATCGTTCAGGAGCCCAGCAGGAGGACGGCCAGCAAGGCCCCGGCCGAGACCAGCCCGCCGACCGCCGCTCTCGCGTAGTCGCCGGCCATGTTCAGCCAGGGGTTGAACGGGGCTTCCGGCAGGCCGTAGGTCGACGGGGTGTCCACCAGCAGGTAGAACGAGTGCAACTCCGAGTACGTCTCCGTCTCCTCGTCGCCGTAGAGCCGAGCCCGGGTCTCGCCCCGACCTTGCAGTTCGGCCACTCGCCGACGGGCGCGCTCGCGAAGCTCGTCGATCGGCCCGAACTGGATCGACGCCGTCGGGCACGCCTTGGCGCAGGCTGGGACCAAGCCGTCTCGCTGGCGGTCGAAACAGAGCGTGCACTTGTGGGCGTGGCCGTCGAAATGACTGCGGGTAATGACCCCGAAGGGACAGGCGGCGATGCAGTAAGCGCAGCCGTTGCAAATGTCTGGCTGGATGTAGACGTTGGCGAACTCGTTGGTGACGATCGCCCCGGTCGGGCAAGCGTGCTGGCAGGGGGCGGCGGCGCAGTGCTTGCAGACGTCGCTCATCATCAGCCAGCGGGCGTGGCCGTGATCGGCTTCGCCCATCAGGGAATCCAGCGTGACCGCCTTTTCGACGATGCCGGGGTCGCCCGCCTCGGGAAAGGACGGCAGGGTCGACTCGGGAAACTGCTCGACGAATTTGACGTGCCGCCAGGAGGTCGCCGAAAGCCTCTGAGTGTTGTCGTAACTGCGTCCCGACCAGTGAAAGCCGTCGGCCGGCAACTGGTTCCACTGCTTGCAGGCAACTTCGCACGCCTTGCAGCCGATGCAGACGGTGGTATCGGTGTAGAATCCGGTGGCGACGGCGGGGGAGGGGGTGTCACCGCGACGGAACGGGTCAGTCAGTCCGGCGACGATCTTTCCCAGAAGACCGCTCGGGGAAGGGTCGACGGCCTGGGGTAACTCCTCCAGTTCAAACTCCCGGGCCGTCATGGGCGAATCCCCCCTCGGGTTGCGCGGAGTTCGGCGTGTCGGGGACAGCGTGCCGATGCGGCCAGGGGACGGCGATGGCCGTCGGGTTGGGATCATGGCCCGGGAGGCGGCCCGGCTCGACCCGGCAGGTGAAAACCTTGGCCTCGTGCATGCTCACATTGGGCTCGGCCACCAGCGACGTCAAGTCGTTGGCGTTCCCCCCGACAACTTCCCCGGCGTAGCTCCAGTGGAACGGGATGCCGATCTGGTGGACGACGTTCCCGCCCACTGTCAGCGGCTTGATCCGCCGGGTGACCATCGCGCGAGCCTCGATCGTCGCGCGGGGAGAGACGACGCGAAGCCAGCCGCCGGGCTCAATCCCACGTTCCTCGGCCAGCTCGGGGCTGAGTTCCACGAACATCGCCGGTTGCAACTCGTTGAGCCACGAGTTGAACCGACTCATCGGCCCGCTGAGGTAATGTTCGGTCAGGCGGAACGTGCAGGCGACCACCGGATACTCGGCCGTCGGCGCATGGGCGATCGGGTTGAGCGGCCCCTCGAACGTCCGCACGGTCGGCGTGGTCGTCTGCCCGGGATAGAGCGAGTTGGCGACGGGCGACTCGACCGGCTCGTAATGCGTCGGCAGGGGGCCATCCTTCAAGGCCGGGGCGTACAGCCAGGCGAGGCCGTCGGGCTTCATGATGAACGGGGCGTCACCACGGATTGCCGCCATCCCCCTGGCATCGGGCGGGGGTCGATAGCTCGGCGGTTTGTCGGTCTCGAAGTCGGGTTCGTCGTCGCCAACCCAACGCTTTCGGTCCTGGTCCCACCAGATGAGTTTCTTCCGCTCGGACCACGGACGCCCTTCGGGGTCGGCTGAGGCCCGGTTGTACAGCACCCGGCGGTTTTGGGGCCAGGCGAAGCCCCAATCCGGCTGGACCGGGTTGTCGGTGATCTTGCGTTCCTTGGCTCGATTGCGGCCCGGCTCGGGGAATACCCCGCTGTAAATCCAGCATCCGCATGCCGTTGAGCCATCGTCCTTGAGTTCCGAGAACCCTGGCAGCAGACGGGGGCGGCCGGAACGTTGGTCGATGTCGTCGACCCGGAAGCCGTTGATCTCCTGGAGGATCTTCTCGATGTCCGGGTCCCCCTCGATCCGACTGGTCGTGCCATCAGGGAGTTTGGGGGGGTGGTCGAAATCGTAGTCCCAGGTCAGGTCCAGAAGGGGGCGGTCTCGCGGATCTTGCGAGCCAGCGTAAAGAGCCTTCAGCCGCTTCCCGAGTTGATAGACGTACCAGGCGTCGGAGCGACAGTCACCGGTCGGGTCCATCGCCTGACCATGCCACTGGAGGAGGCGCTGGGTGTTGGTCAGCGTCCCTTCCTTCTCGGGAGCCGCGGCGGCGGGCAGGAGGAACACCTCGGTCCCAATTTCGGAAAAGGGGGGTCCCTCGGGGTCGTCCTTCCAGAAAACCGCGCTTTCGGTCTCGAACCAGTCGAGAACGACCAGCCAGTCCAGTTTGCGCAGACCTGCCCGATGCAAGCCTGCGTTGGGGGCGCCTCCGGCCGGGTTCTGACCGAACAGGAAGTAACCGGTTAACTCCCCCCGGCTCATTCGATCGAAGGTCGGCAACTGGGAATAATCGCCGTCGATCCTGGGCAAATAGTCGTAGCAGAAGTCGTTGTCGGCGTGGGCCGCGGGACCGTACCACGCTTTCAACTGACTGACGATGAACTTGCGGAAGTTCGCCCAGTAGCCGGTGGGTAGGCCTTCGTGCTCGACGTACTCATCCAGCGTCCGATGGACCTTGTCGGCCGAGGGCTGAGGAAGATACCCCGGCAGAAGGTCATACAGGGTCGAGACATCGGTCGAGCCCTGGATGCTGGAATGGCCGCGCATCGCCATGATGCCGCCGCCGGGTCGCCCCATGTTCCCCAGGAGCATCTGGAGGATGCCCGCAGCGCGAATGTTCTGGACGCCCGTGGTGTGCTGGGTCCAACCCACCGCGTATACCAGACAGGTCGTCCGATCCCGACCCGAGTTGGCGCAAAGGATTTTGGCGACACGGGTCACGTCGCCGGGGGTACAGCCGCAGACTGCCGCAACGGCCTCGGGCGTGTAGCGGGAGAAGTGCCGACGGAGCAGTTGCATCACGCAACGAGGGTGTTGCAGCGTCGGGTCCCTGGGGGCCTGGCCAGCGGGCTCGTCCGTCAGACTCGCCCGCGGCTTGCCGTGAGTTGTCGCGCCGCCCATCAAGGCTTGTCCGTGAACCCCCAGTTGCTCCCGTGTGCCCCCGTCGGACTCTCCGCCCGAATCGGCCGCTTCCGACGGTGCTCCTTCGTAACCCCAATGGCCCTTCGAGGCGTCGTAAGCTCCGGTTTCGGGGTTGAATCCGCTGAACAGCCCGTCGAGATCCTCGGTGTCCTCGAACCCCTCCTGGATGATCGTCGAGGCGTTGGTGTACGCCAGGACGTACTCATGGAACCAGCGATCGTTCTCCAGGATGTAGCGGATGATGCCCCCCAGGAACGCCAGATCGCTCCCGGCGCGGATGCCGACAAACAGGTCGCAGAGGGCCGAGGTTCTGGAAAACCTTGGGTCCACGTGGATCAGGGTCGCCCCGTTCGCCTTTGCCTTCATCGGCCAGCGAAAGCCCACCGGATGGGCCTCGGCCATGTTCGAGCCCATGAACAGCAGGCAGTCGGCCTGGGCCATGTCCTGCTGATAGTCCGTCCCCGCGCCGCGACCGAACGAGGCGCCCAGACCGGGCACCGAGGCGGAGTGTCATATTCGAGCCTGGTTTTCGACCGAAACGATCCCCAGGCCCCCGGTCAGCAGCTTCTTCATCAAGTAGTTTTCTTCAACGTCCAAAGTCGCCCCGCCGAGACTCCCGATGTTGCGGACCGAGTTGAGCTGACGTCCCTGGTCGTCGACCGCCGTGAAGTCGGCGTCGCGGGCCGCCTTGACCTTCTCAGCGATCCGATCGAGAGCCCAATCCAGCGTTTTGAACTCCCAGTGATCCGAGTAAGGCGCGCGATACTTGACGTGGGTCACCCGGTGGGAGTTGACGGCAAGCTGGAAAGCGTTGGCCCCCTTGGGACAGAGCGTGCCTTCATTGATGGGGCTACGCGGGTCGCCCTCGATGTCGATCAGTTGGCCGGCCTTGGTGTAGATCAACTGCCCACAACCGACGGCGCAATACGGACATACGCTCTCGGTGACCGTGGCCCCACGCAGTCTCGACGCCTTTTCGGCCGTCGGGCGACTGATCGGCTGCGGCTTCCCGACCGACCGCAGGCGGGAGAGCAGGGGGATTCGGGGCATGATCCGGACCTTTCCTCGGAGCAACCGAACAGCCGGTGGGGGTCACGTCCCAAATTCTATACAAGCCGGGCGGGGGTGCAATGGAGGCGAAACCCTCAATTCGTCCCCGGTTCAACGTCCGATAATGGGCGTTATGTTCAACCTGGCCTGGCTCGAGGCGATCAATCTTGAAATTCCTGATTTGAGTTGCCCGGACCCTAAGAGCTCGGGTAGAGTCGAAAGTCACGCCTCGACGATAATGAGGATGGTCGAAGGAGGTTCGTCATGGCTATCGCGGGCCGTCTGGCAATCCTGGCGATAATGGCGACCAGCAGTCTTTTGGTCGCCGGCGGGACTACGCAGGCTCAAACTCAACTAGTCGCGCCTACCAATGGCCTGAGCGCCAATGATTTGTCGATGATGCTGCAGAACCTCGATGGCCTGACTCGGGCCCAGGTCGAGGCTCAGATGCAGCAGCGATTCCAGCAAGAAACGGCGGCGACTCAGGCGGCCACTGCTCAGGCCAATGCGAACTTCCAGGCTCAGAACGCCTTGCTCCAACAGGCCGCGGCACAGGCGGCCCAGAATGTCCGAGAGGGTCGGCTGTCAATCGCTGATGCGGTCACTCAATTGGAAAATCAGTTCAGTTCGAACCAATTAGGTTTTTATGGAGGAATTAGTGGACTCGGATTAATCGCTGCCGGCCCTTCCCTGGGCGGTTTTAGCGCGGGCTATGGGGGATATTATGGGCCCGATCCCACTGACCCGAGTGGACTTAATGCGTATCGTCGGGCTTTGCGAGAGCAACTGGACCTCGCCCGTCGGCGGGATGTCCAACGTGAGTTCGAGGAAGATCAGGGGAAAAAGTCGCCCCAATTGACAGAACACCAGGCCAAGGCGCTGAAGAACCAGGCGGACCAGCAAAAGGTTCCGCCGAACCGCAAGGCTCTGGCCTCGAAGGGTCGAATGAAACCGAATCGGGCCACCAAGAAGGGTGCCAAGGCGTCGCAAGCGGTCGCCCCGTCACCCAAGGGTCCGCCCAAACCCGCCCTGCCGCCGATCTCCGGGCCTCCGGTGGACTTCCCGGACTTCTGATCGTCGCTGCGTGAATTGCCAGCCTAGCCGTCGCGCGAACTTGGCCGGGCCGAGACCGCCAGATGTGGCCCGATCCGGCCGAAACACGAAACCTGTTGGATGACGCTGGCCAGGGCGACCCGGCCGCGGTCGATCGTCTGTTCGACCGCCACCGGCGGGCCTTGCGGCGAATGGTCCAACTGCGGCTCGACCCGGCCATCGCCCGGCGGGTCGACGCCAGCGACGTGGTGCAAGATGTTTTGCTGGAGGCGAGCCGACGCCTGGCGGACTACCTTCGCGACCCGTCGATGCCGTTCCATCTCTGGTTACGGCATCTGGCGAGGGATCACCTGATTGACGAACATCGTCGCCACCGAACGGCGGCCCGTCGGAGCGTCGACCGAGAGCGTCCCCTCCGGGCTCCGGCCTTCGGCGATCGTTCGTCGGTCGACCTGGCGGCCGAGCTGCCGGACCGCCAGCTGACACCCGCGGCCAACGCGATCCGCCGAGAACTTCGACGGCGATTCCTGGAAGCCCTGAGCCAACTGGACGAGGCCGACCGCGAGGTGGTTTTGTTGCGCCACGTCGAACACCTGACCAACTCCGAGGCCGCCGAGGCATTGGGCCTCACTCCGGCCGCCGCCGGGATGCGACACCTCCGCGCCCTGCGACGGCTCAAGACGATCCTGGGCGACCCCCCTTCCCTCGACGGAGCAGAGCCCCAGGCATGAGTTCCCTCGCCTCCGAGGAACGCGACGCCCGCCTCGCCGCGGCCTTGCTCGAACTGACCGATCCGGCCGAGCCGGTCTCGGGCACCGTCCCCGGAATCGACGAAGTGGCCGCGGCTTATCCCGACCTCGCCCAGGAACTTCGAGAACTCTGGGCCGCGGCGCGGGTCGCCGAAACCTTGATCGGTGACCTTGATGCGTTTGAGGACGAGGATGGGGCGATTGATCCTGAACCCGTCACACCCTCCCCCCAAGGTCTCTCCGGCGAAACCCCCTTTCGCTGCGGGGATTGTGTCCTGTTGGAGGAAATCGGCCGGGGCGGGATGGGTGTGGTCTATCGGGCTCGACAGGAGGGGCTCGGGCGGATCGTGGCCTTGAAGCGACTGCTGAGGGGCGCCAGCGCCTCGCCGATCGACCTGGCCCGCTTCCGCGCCGAGTCCGAGTCGGCGGCGCGTCTGGAACACCCCCATATCGTGCCGATTCACGCCGTGGGTGTGCACGACGGCCTCCCCTACTTCACGATGGCGCTGGTCGAGGGGACGACGCTGGCCCGAAAGTTAGCCGAGGGGCCAATCCCCCCGGCCGAGGCCGCCGCGTTACTGTCCCCGGTCTGCCGGGCGATTGACTACGCTCACCGACGAGGCGTCTTGCACCGCGACCTCAAGCCCTCCAACATTCTGATCGACCGCGAGGGTACGCCACTGCTCTCCGACTTCGGCCTGGCCAAACGGGTCGACGCCGCCACGTCCGACCTCGCCGACGCCTCGCTGACGCCCAGCGGCGACATCCTGGGGACCCCCAGCTACATGGCGCCCGAGCAGGCCGCCGGGGGTCGCGGTCCGCTGGGGCCCGCCTCGGATGTCTATAGTCTGGGCGCCATCCTCTATCAGATGCTCGCCGGCCGTCCCCCCTTCCAGGCCGCTCGGGCCATCGACACGATTCTGCTCGTGTTGGAACAGGACCCCCTCCCCCCTCGACTGCTCAACCCCCGAGCCGACCGCGACTTGGAGATGGTGGCACTCAAATGCCTCCAGAAACCAGTCGACCTCCGCTACCCGACCGCCGCCGCCCTCGCCGACGACCTGGACGCCTACCTTGCGGGAGAGCCAATCTCGGCCCGGTCGACCCGCCTGGCCGCCATCGCCGCCCGCTTTTTTGGCGAGACCCACCATGCCGTGGTCCTGGAAAGTTGGGGTCTCCTTTGGATGTGGCACGGATTGGTCCTGCTCATCATCTGCGTCATCACCAACGCCCTGAAACTCCGAGGTGTGGCCTCCCCCCTTCCCTATCTCTTCTTGTGGACAGTGGCCCTGGGGGGCTGGGCCTCGGTCTTCTGGCAGTTGCGTCGCCGGGGCGGCCCCATCTCTTTCGTCGAGCGCCAGATCGCCCATCTCTGGGCCGGCGCGATCGTCTCTAGCGCGATGCTCTACATCGTCGAGATCGAGCTGAGCCTTCCCGTCCTGACGCTCTCGCCGGTGCTGGGCCTCATCAACGGTTCAACCTATCTGGCCAAGGCCGGCATTTTGTCGGGGGCGTTTTACGTCCAGGCCGCGGTCCTCTTTCTGACCGCTCTCCTGATGGCCATCTTCCCCACCTACGCCATCACTCTTTTCGGGCTGGTGGCCGGGGCCTGTTTCTTCCTCCCGGGGCTCCAGTATCACCTGCGGCGTTTGCGAGGGCTTGCCCGTTGAAATGGTCCGGACGGTTCACGTGAGGATTTCCACGGTGGTCTCTTCCCGCTCCGCCGCCCTGAGGCCAACCAGGGTCGAGGCTTTGGACCAGTTCCGAGGCGCCACGGTCCTGGCCATGATCCTGGTCAACGGGTTTGGCGGCTTCTCGGCGGTCCCGGCCCTCTGGAAGCATCATAAAACCTACTGTAGCGCCGCAGACCTGGTGATGCCTCAGTTCTTCCTCGCTGTCGGGTTCGCCTATCGCTTGACGATGACGGGTCGCCTTGCTCGCGAAGGGCCCCGCGCCGCCTACGCCCATGCCCTGTCTCGCGTGGCAAGCCTGCTGGTCCTCGGCCTGCTGGTCCACGGACTTGATGGCGGGGCCAAGACGTGGGCCGAACTTGTGGCGCTCGGACCCGGGCCGATCCTCGGGAACGCGTTCGCCAAACGCTATTTCCAGACGCTCGTCCACGTCGCCGTCACCTCGCTCTGGGTACTCCCGGTGATCGCCCGACCGGCCTCCTGGCGGCTGGGGTGGATGGCCGCTTCGGCGGCGCTCCATGCCGGGCTCTCGCTGAGAGGCTATTACGACTGGGTCACGACGGGGCCCGGCGGGATCGACGGTGGCGTCCTGGGCTTCCTGACCTGGACGATTCCCCTGCTGACGGGGTCACTCGCCGTCGACGTGCTGGTGGCATCCGGTCCGTCGAGAGGCGCGGCGCGTTTGGCGGCCCTAGGCCTAGGATTGCTGGCGTTGGGCTACGCGCTGACGGCCCTCGACGGTCGGCTCGATCCGCCACCATTCCACCCGCCAGAACTTCCGCTCACTCCCTGGACGATGAGTCAACGCTCCGGCAGCGTCTCTTACCAAACCTTCGCCGCGGGATTTTCGCTGTGCGGGTTCGCCGGGTTTCTCGTGGCCTGCGACCTCTGGGGAATCCGCCTTGGGCTGTTCGGCAGATTCGGCCGCAACGCTCTGGCCATCTACCTGGTCTCGCCGTTGGCCGAGCAGGCATTGATGCCATTTCTGCCGAAGGACGCCCCGGCGTGGTACGTGGTCGCGGGGGCCGTCGCGTTTGTCGGGCTGATTGACCTCGTGGCCGCTCACCTGGAGCGGCACGGGTTGTTCCTGAAACTCTGAGATTTCGGAGGACGCCGGTCCGTCCTGGTTCAATCTTCCTCGACCCGCAAATGAAGCTCGTACCGGCTGTGGTCGCCGTCGAGGTGAAACGAGCGTTCGGTGGGATGGTTGGCGGGGAACCCCTTGAGGTAGCGGGCATGGTCCCCGGGTTCCGTTTCCAGGACGACGTCTCCCTTCTCGTTGCGGATTCGCAGGAGGATGGTGCCGATGTGGTCGTTCTCGCCGGTGCCGGCCTGGAGAACCTCAGGGACAGGGATGCGGGCGAGGCTCGACAACGGTTGGGCGGGGTCGACCTGACGAGCGACCTCGGCGGCTTCCTTCAAATCCTCGGAGGCGCTGTCATGGCCGTCCTGCTCCCGGACGCTGAGGACCAAAGTCGCGGCCTCGCCTTCCTTCAAGCTGCCTTTCCAGAGGTCGATGTTCTTGAGAATCATTGCCTGCCGGTGGTTGGCGATCTTGAGGTGGCCGCCGTCCTTCGGAGCGACTTCCTGAATGGTCGAGCCGTCGGGGAGCTTCCCCGAGACGACAAAGAAAATGAGGTCGTGTTCGGGCGCGGCGTCCTTGGTATTGGCGGGCGGGCGAACGCCTCCGGAAAGCTCTCGGCAGGTCAGCATCGGGGCCTTGAGGACGAGGTCGATCGCCTCCTCTGCATCCGAGGACCGGGCCGGGAGGACGGGCAGGAGGATCGCCAACAGCGAGGCGAATCGCAGGGATTCTCGAAAGTTCATGGAAAGCGCTCCGGGGTGTCGGGGGGGCATCGACCACTCAGGGAAGAATGATGTTGGCGGCCTGGGGCTGACTGGTCCGCACGTTGACGAACACCATGCTCGTCTGGAAGCGGTGATTATTGACGTCGTCGGGCCCGTAAATCGGGAGGTTGTCCAGGGAGACGATCATGTCTCCCGGTTCCAACTGGAGGTAAGCCGAGGCCGATCGCGCGACCGGGTAGCGCGTTAGGCGGGCGCCATAACTGGACGCCTGGACCGGATAACCGCCCGAGCCCGGCGGGTTGTTCGGATCGTAGTTGCCCGTCGACGGGTTGAGGCCGCCGTTGGAGCCGTACGGAACCAACTGGTAGTAGATGCCTAGTTGCGACGAGTAATACTCGGGACCGCTGGCTCCCTGCGGGCCGACGACAGCCCGGGGGGCTGCCCCATATTGGGCCGAGGCCGACCAGCAGACCAGAGTCGCCGCTAGGGTCAACCCGGCCCCAACGAACGCGCGGCGGTGGGTCAAAACCATGACGAAGGCTCCTCAAGGGGACAGGTTCGTTGGGTGGCATCCGCGGATGTCACCCTCAAGACAAATGCCCGAATCACGGCGATCAGTCTCCTAGGTCCCAACCTCGCCGGCAAGAGGCTCCGCCACCCCCCTGCTTCGTCGACGCCGATCCTCCCAGGGAACGGCTCGGACGAACTCGAATCCGACCGCGGCCGTATGGTAAAGTTGCACACTTCCGCGGAGAATGGGGGCGATGGGCGTTGGGCGGTGACCTCTCGACGAACTTCCGGAGAGCCTGGGAACTTTTCCCGATCTCCGGTCGTCGAAAGGGTTGTCCGCCACGGCGCCCTCCCGATCCGCGACCCTTCTCCGGGCCGCGCCCCTCTTGACCGGGCCGTGCCGGACCTTGGCGGACCGCATCCGCGCCCCTTCTTGGGTCGTCGACAGGAGCTTGCAACCTCATGGCGAAGGTATCGCCCGTCTGGGCGCTCGACATCGGCCAGGCCGCCCTGAAAGCCCTCAAACTGGCCCCCGCCGCCGACGCCGACCACGTCACGGCCGAGGCGTTTGACTACGTCGAATATCCCAAGATCCTCAGCCAGCCCGACGCCGACCCCGAAACCCTCGTCAGGGAAGCCCTTCAGACGTTTCTGGACCGAAACGACCTGAAAGGCTGTCGGGTCGCCATTGGCGTCGCCGGACAGGCGGGCCTGGTCAAGTTCATCAAACTGCCGCCGGTTGAGAAGAAGCGTATTCCCGACATTGTCAAATTCGAGGCTCGCCAGCAAATCCCGTTCGCCCTGGAAGAGGTCATCTGGGACTACCAGCAAATTGGCGGCGACGACGACGGCGACGAAGGCTTCGCGATGGCCGAGGTTGGCCTCTTCGCGATGAAGCGAGACCAGATCGGCCGCGCGATCTATCCCTTGCAGGCCGCCGGGATCGAGGTCGACGTTGTCCAGATGGGTCCCATTGCCCTGTATAACTTCGCCGCGTTCGACGCCCTGAAGCCCGAGGACAAGGAGAAGGGCTCGGTCGTCCTGATCGATATCGGCGCCGACAACACCGACCTGATCATCACCGACGGCGCCCGGATCTGGCAGCGCAACGTCCCCATCGGCGGGAATCATTTCACCAGGGCCTTGACCAAGGAACTGAAGCTCACTTTCGCCAAGGCCGAACACCTGAAGCGAAACGCCACCAAGGCCCCCGACCCCCGCGCCGTTTTCACCGCGATGCGTGGCGTCTTCAACGACTTCGCCAGCGAGGTCAACCGCTCAATCGGGTTCTACTCCAGCGTCAACCGCACGGCCAAGATTTCCCGGGTGGTCGGCCTGGGCAATGGGTTCAAACTCCCCGGCCTCCAGAAGTTCCTCCAGCAGAACCTCACCTACGAGGTCGACAAGCTGGAAAGCTTTGACAAGATCGTCGGCGACGAGGTCAAGGGGGCCCCGCAGTTTCAGGAGAACCTTCCCTCCTTCGCCGTCGCTTACGGCCTGGGACTTCAAGGTCTAGGCCGGGCTCGCCTGCGCACGAACCTCCTTCCGCCAGAGGTGGAGCGGGTGCGGATGCTCCGCCGCAAAAAGCCCTGGGCGGCGGCCGCGGCGGCTTTGATCACCGTCGGTGTCCTGGCCCGATTCGCTGGCGACTACCGGGCGTACGCCAAGGTCAATACTCCGGATTACAACGCCGCCATCAGCCAGGCCAAGTCCGCCAAGGCCGAGGGGGACAAGCTCAAGAGCGGTTTCGACTCGGCCAAGGGGCAGTTTCAGACGACCAAGGATGACGGCGAGGCCCTGATCCCCGTGGGCGACGGCCCCAACAGCATGGCCGATTTCCTCAAAACGCTCCAGGAATACCTGGTCTTCGACCCGACGATCGACCCCCGAGACCCCACCGGCCAGACCAAGCTCGACCCCGACGTTCCCGACCAAAGGCGCATCATCGACCGCCTTCGCGTCCACATCGACGCGATCCGCCCGGTATGGGAATCCGACCTGGGCAAGTGGTACGACGACCTCAGCGACCCCGCCAAGAACGTCATGCACCCCTACGACCGCGACCCCGCCCACAAGCCCACCGGCGAAGGGTGGATCGTCCAGATCGTCGGCCACCATTTCAATCCCTCGGAGCACGGTGGAGGCAAGAACGCCGACCTACCCGTGAAGGGGGTGGATTACGGTCCGCTGACCTTCCTGAACAAAGTTGTTCTGCCGCGGCTCTCCTCGCCGAGATTCCGGGCCTTCGGCTTCAACCACCCCACTTACACCTGGGTCAACATCGACAAGACCTGGGTCGGGGACCGCGAAACGCCGGGCGGCAACCGCCTTGCCAGCAACGCTCCCATCCTGGCCCGCAACATCACTCCCCCTGCCGGCGAGAGTGGCGCCGGCGGAGGGATAGGAATGATGGGCAGTCTGGCCCGTGGTGGCATGGGAAGCATGGGAGGCATGGGAGGCATGGGAGGCGGTCTGGCAATGCCTCCCCCCGCCGGAATGGCGGGCATGGGCGGCATGATGGCCGACCTGGCGCGTGGAGGCGGTCCGGGGGCGGGGGGACCCGGAATGATGATGGGCCGCATGCCTGGGATGGCGGGAATGCCAGGTGGCGCGGGCCAACCCGAGCCCCAGACCCGCACCCGGACCGACTTCAAGATCGAGATGCTCTGGACGCCTCCCACCGACGCGAAATCGCAACCCCAGACCAAATCGGAGATGGACGAGGCCGTCGCCAAGATCTGGACCGACATGCAGGAATCGGCCAAAAACGTCAGGGGCGTGGTCAATCCTCCCGACGAGAACGCCTTCGCCAAGGTTTCGACCGAGGCAACTGCCAAGGCGCTGAAGGACGTGGAAGCCACCCTCCCGACCGCCCCGGCTGATGGCCAGGTTCCGGCAGCGGCGACGCCGGCCGCTACCACGGTTCCGACCGCGGTCCCGGCGGGGTCCGGAGCGACCCCGGCCGTCCCTGGTGCCGCCCCAGCCATGCCCGGGGCTCCTCCGTCCCGTTGAACACATCCCGGCCTGGCGGTCTCACTCTCGGTCCGCCAGGACTCACTTCCCCGACATCTCTGTTCCAACCGCGGGGTTCTCGTCGCCATGGACCAGGTCAAACTCATCCTGAAGCAGCTCGTCAAGCAGCGATTCTGGATCGCCATCGGCGTCGCCATGCTGGTCCCGCTGATCGCCTATTTCACGATGTCCGGCTCGATCAAGGGGGCGACCACCGCCAAGATCGGCGAGATCACCGCCGCCGACAAGGGGGCCCAGGAGTACGCCAACGGCGACAAGCCGACCCGCGTCCACGCCGACATCGTCAACGAGGACCAGGAACGGCTGAAGGGGGAAGTGACCAAAACCTGGCGCACCCTTTACGAACGGCAGGCCCCCCTGCTGACCTGGCCCAAGGCCGTCGAGGCCGACATTCCCAACTGGGGCCAGCGGGTTTGGCCCAAGGGCGTCGACGCCAGCCGTGTTCAGCAGACCATCACCAATTACGTCGAGACCTACAACACTTACGTCGAGCAGGTTTACCAGTCCTTCAAGCCATTCAACCCCATGGACGGCACTGGGATCGTCGCCGCTCCCCCCAAGGAAACCCTCCTGCTGGCGCCGGTGTTCGACCCCCGCGACCCTCCCAAGCTCAAGGCGATCTGGGACACCCAGGAACGCCTCTGGCTTCAGAGGGCGGTCCTCGACGTGGTCGCCGACGTCAATAAAACCGCCAAGGACTGGAATTCGGCCATCATCAAGCAGATCACCCAACTGGAGGTCGCCACCGCCACCTCTCAGGACCAGCCCACCGCGACCAAGGAGACGACCCTCAAGGAGACCGAGGAGATCACCGTCGACGGCGCCCCGCCGCCCGAAGAGGAATCCAGCGGCAGCGGAATGATGGGCGGTGGGGGCATGATGGGAGGCGCGGGCATGATGGGCGGGGGGCCCGGAGGCATGGCCCGGATGGGGATCAATATGAGCGGCATGGGAGGGGGTGGTGGTCCCGCCGCCAAGGCCGGCGCCGACATCTCCTATACCGAGGGAGCTGGGGGGCGATATCGACTGTTCCCAATCACCCTTGGCGTCCTGATCGAGCAGGAGCATACCCAGGACCTTCTCGCCGCCCTCAAAAACTCCCCGATGATGATCCAGATCAAGGAAGTGCAATGGTCCCGGCCCGACAGCCCTGTCATCAAGCCGGTCAAGGATGAGACCGGCGGCATGTACAACCAGTATGCCGGCCAGATGGGAATGCCCATGAACATGATGGGCGGCGGTCGTGGTCGCATGACCTTCGCCGGCCCCGGCATGATGGGGATGAACATGGGAATGGGGTCGAGAGGCCCCGGCGCCATGAATCCCATGATGGGAATGGGCACCATGATGGGCAGGATGCCGGGGATGGGCGGATCGGGCGGGGCGGTGGCCCCTCCGAAACAAGGGACCGACGTTCGCCAGCGGTTTTTGACCAAGCAGCAGGAAGAGGCGGCCAAAAAGGACAAGGACAAGAACAAGGATAAGGCCGACGCCGAGCCC
The DNA here is from genome assembly GCA_965201075.1 of Isosphaeraceae bacterium. Taxonomy (GTDB): domain Bacteria; phylum Planctomycetota; class Planctomycetia; order Isosphaerales; family Isosphaeraceae; genus CBDAVP01. The sequence goes on from CBDAVP010000011.1 coordinate 236,895, forward strand.
ATTCCCAAGGCCGAGCCCTATAACCCCTACATTGACATCGTTCAGTTCACCGTCTACGGGCAAGCTCGCTTCTACAACAATCCCGACGCCACCCCAGTGGAATCCAGCGGCGGCGCTCCGGCTCCCGCGGCCACGCCGAAGGCCGCGGCCCCGCCGCGGCTCGCTGACTGACTCGAACCACTCCATTCAGACCCGACGGTCTTCGCCAAGACGCCCGCGATCGAGGAGCCCCGCTCATGGCCAACGCTTCGGTCGACAAGTTCAAGGACCTGGCCCTGCGTCACGGCGAGAAGCTCGTCGTCGCGGGCGCCGCGGGCCTCTGCATCTGGTTCATCATGGCGGGATTGGGGGGCGAGACGGTCGACGTCACCCCCGACCAGGTCAAATCCAATGCCGCCAATGCCGCCAAGAATGTGAAGCGGCCAGTCGACCGTGACGAGTTGGCCAAGCAGATGAAGCCGAAGAATTCCTCATCTTCCCCGACCTCAACAAGAAGGTTGAGGCCGATTGCTAACCACGAGCCCCTGTCCGTTAAGAACGGGCTCCAGAGCCTGCTCTCGACGCTCGACCCCACCGGCGGCGTCCTTGCGTGACCGGCCGGAGCTGTTCGCCCCCTATGATGTCAACGCCCACAGTTGGGCGCGGCGGCACCTTGGTCTACAAGCGAGACCCCGAGACCGGCGAGTTCGTCTACGCTGCCGAGGAGGGCGCCGAGCCCGTCAAGGTCGCCAGCAAGTCCAGCACCCGTCGCCGTAACAAGAGCAAGAGCGGCAGCAATCCCACCGGTTCTCCCCCGGCGCCGGCTTTGCCATGGGCGGCACCCCGGCGACGAGGTTGACACAGACGACGCAAAAGAAAGCCGATGCCAAGGAGAGGGAGCGTCAACGGCGACAGGAGGACGTTGTCGGCCAGGCTGCCCCCGCGGACCCGGACGCCAAGGCTGAGGAAGACCGACGCCAGCGAGGACAACCCGCAAGCCCGAGGAGGTCATCAAGGGTCTTCCGCTGGGTCGCCCTCACCGGCCTGCTTCGACTACAAGAAGCAGCGGGACGCTTTCGCCAAGGCCCTCAAGCTCGAACCAAGGCTTCCGCCTATCCCGGGCTTATGAGTACCTGGACCTCGAGCGCCAGGAACTCCAGACCGACGGGAGCTGGGGGGAATGGAAGTCGGTGGACCGCGAGGCCAATCGCTCAAGATCCTGGAGGACGTCCCCGAGATCGACCACGAGCGAACGCTGGACGATCGGCCCGGCTCAAAACGCTCGTCGACGACCTGCCGTTCCTGAAAACCGGCTACTGGCGGGGGGTTCACCACGCCCTCCTCTTGACCCAGGCGGAGAAGGACGCTGAGCAAGTCCAAGCCCGTTGCCCAGGGCCCCGGCGGCATGATGGGCTCTGCCATGATGGGCCGCGGCATGAATATGGCGCCTGGATCGATGATGTTGCCCGGAATGGCCGACGGCAACGTGGAGATTCGAGATCGGATGTCGCTGCCTGGCATCGATGATGATGCCGGGCATGGGCGGCATGGGCGGCATGAACGGCATGGGCGGCACGATGGCCGAGGAAGACACCGACTTCCCTCAAGACTCGGAAGACCCGAGACGGTCATGGTCCGCGTCACTGGACTTCACCGTCGTCCCCGGAGACCACCTACCGCTACCGCAGCGCGAGATTGTGGTCCGCAACCCGAATCGCGAGGTCGTGATGATGTCAACCTCGGGGTCGACTCGACCTCGAAGGCAGTTGGAAGGCCCCTGGAGCGAGCCCACCAGTATCGGTCTTCGGTGCCCCGCCGACGTGGCCACCTACGCGCTGGCCAAGGCGGCCCCGACCCCCCTCGGTCGAGGCGAGGAAGTCGAGTTTCAGGTTTCACTCGCTGGGATGCCAGGACGACGGCCAGACCACGTTGTGAAGTCGTTTTCCAGGCCGCCCCCGGCCAGGTCATCGGCGACTCCGCGAACGTCCGGGTGCCCGACGCCAAGGGCCAGGACAAGCCGAAGATCAAGTCTCTCAACTTCCTCAGCAGTTACCTCCTACTCGATACCGAGGGAGGCCCGCACGCGGTCGCCCAGCAACTCGGCCTA
>CBDAVP010000012.1:0-21109 GCA_965201075.1 Isosphaeraceae bacterium
TCCTAATCGCCGGATCGCCGCCGGGGATGTTCCCGAGGTGCTCAAGGACGTCAGCGTTCGCACGCTGGATTTGGCCTTGCTTCAGGCGGGGGCCGGCATCAAGGGGGAGTTCGAGAATCGCTTGAAGCAGGTCATCGCCGAGGTCAAGGCGTCGCCCACGCCGGTGATTGTCTTCATTGACGAGGCACATACCCTGATTGGCGCCGGCGGTCAGGCTGGCCAGGGAGACGCCGCCAACCTGCTGAAGCCGGCGCTGGCCCGGGGCGACCTCCGCACGATCGCCGCGACGACCTGGGCGGAGTACAAGAAGTACTTCGAGAAGGACGCGGCACTGGCCCGACGGTTTCAGGTCATCAAGGTCGAGGAACCGTCGGAGTCGCAGGCGATTGGGATGATGCGTGGCTTGACCGCCATGCTGGAAGCCCACCACAAGGTTCGCATTCTGGATGAGGCGGTGGCCGACGCCGTTCGCCTTTCGGCCCGCTACATTCCGGCCCGGCAGCTTCCCGACAAGTCGGTCAGCCTGCTGGACACCGCCTGCGCCCGGGTGGCGATCAGCCAGGCCGCGACTCCCCCGGCGATCGAGTCGGCCCGTCGTCTCATCGACGCGCTGGAGGTGGAAACCGGCATCCTGCGGCGAGAGTCGGCCACCGGCCCGACCCACTCCGAACGCCTGGCCGAACTGGAGGCCGACACCGCCGCCGCCCGCGGCCGGTTGGCGGACCTTGACGCCCGCTGGGCGACCGAGCGCGACCTTGTCGCCCAGATTCGCGTCTTGCGGGACCGCATCGAGGCCCGCCACGCCACGCACCCCAACGACCCCGAATCCAGCACCGACCGCGCCGCCCTTGACGCCAAAACCGCCGAGCTGAAAGCCTCGCAAGGGGAAACCCCACTGATGTCGGTGTGCGTCGACTCGGCCGCGGTGGCCGAGGTTCTGGCCGGCTGGACCGGGATACCCGTGGGCAAGATGCTCACTGACGAGATTCGTTCGGTCCTTGATTTGAAGCAAACGCTGGAACGCCGGGTCATCGGCCAGCCCCAGGCACTGGAAGCGGTCGCCCGACGCATTCGAACCGCCCGGGCCGACCTGACCGACCCCCGCCGGCCGATCGGCGTGTTCATGCTGGTGGGTCCCAGCGGGGTCGGCAAGACCGAGACGGCGCTGGCTTTGGCCGACACCCTGTATGGGGGCGAGAGCAACGCCATTGTTATCAACATGTCGGAGTACAAGGACGCCTCGGCGATCTCGAACCTGAAGGGCTCGGCCAAGGGGCTGGTTGGGTGGGGAGAGGGCGGGGTTTTGACCGAAGCGGTTCGCCGACGGCCCCATAGCGTCGTCCTGCTCGACGAGGTGGAAAAGGCCCACTACGACGTCATGGAGCTGTTCTTCCAGGTTTTCGACAAGGGGACACTCGAGGACAGCGATGGGCGGGTCATCGACTTCAAGAACACGATCATCCTGCTGACGACGAATCAAGGCACCGACACGGTGATGCGTCTTTGCGCCGACCCGGAGACCGCTCCCGAGCCCGAGGCCCTGGCCGAAGCGCTGCGTCCGGACCTGCTCAAGGCGTTCAAGCCCGCGTTTCTGGGCCGCCTGGTGGTGGTTCCGTACTACCCGATCGCCGACGAGGCGATGCGCAAGATCATCCGCCTGCAACTGGACAAGGTCGCCCGGCGGGTGCGCGACTCTCACAAGGCGCCGTTCACTTATGAGGAGGCGGTCATCGACGCCATCGCCGGCCGCTGCAAGGAGGTGGACAGCGGGGTCCGCAATGTCGACCACATTCTGACCCATCGCCTCTTGCCCGAGCTTTCCCGGGAAGTCCTCACAAGGATGGCCGAGGGCCGCGCGCTTTCGTCGGTCCACGTCGGCCTTGATGACGCCGGGGAGTTCCGCTACGCCATCACCTGAACCGAACAAAACCAGCGAAACGCCAGAATCGAGGCCATCCCGATGGCCTCGTCTCACCGAAGCCGCGAGAGTCTCATGGGAGGACCCGCGTGTCGGTCACCTGCCAGCCGTCGGCATCTTCGTAAGGGAATTGAGGGGAACGGGGAGTGGCCGGGATGCTCCACCTGGAATTCACAGTCAACGGGCCCCGGTGTCCTATCAAGGCAAAAACAAATGCAAACTTACGTGATCTATTAAAATATTCCGACGAGGGATAGAATTTTTTCATCCAAGACTTCGGAGCGATTCCTCGCGCAATTCCAGCAGCTCCGGAGGAATCGTGCGAGGGCTTAGCCTGCCAAGCCCTCGCACGCCGGAGGGCAGCGGCCCCAGCGCGTAACGGCTTCCCTTCTTCGTCGGTTCGTCGGCGATGTCGATTAACTCATACCACACGGAGACAACCGTGAGGAGCTTCTCGAAGGCGGTTCGCTGATGGACAGCCGGGCTGAGCAAGACGTGAGTCACGCCGTATCAGGCGCAAAGTCTCGGCAATTTCTCGCCCCTTTGCTTATTGGGCGTCCTGCCGCCGTCCACTGTGATAACCGTCCAGCCTTCGCGGGCAATCTGGGGTATCCAAACCTCATCCCGCGTACCCATGGCCGTAAATTCGAGGACATGCCTCACCTCCGGCTTCTCTCCTTTTCCCATCCCGATGAGCTTGGATAAGGGCTCGATGATGGGCTTGCCCAAGCACTCATCGAGGAGGAAGCGGGCTGTCGTCGGATTCATGCGGCTCTCAAGGCCAACAGGGATTCGAAATACCTGTTGGCCATCTCGACTTCCTTCACCGACAGGCCGCATGCCGAGGCCGCGTCGTCGAGGCTGCCCTCCACGCTCGTGGCGTGCCAGAGGGATTCGGCAGTGTATCCGCCCGGTTCGATCAGGGGCTCGCCGAAACGGCGGGTGGGGTCGAGAACCACGGAGATGTCGCCGTCGACCATCGGACGGTATCGGCTCGCCAGTTTGGAGACCGGATCGAAGGTCAAGTCGTTGAGGGACATCTCGGCGACAGGCCCGATCAGGCGGTTCCCTTTGTGCCGCCCGGTCAACTGGATGTATTCCAAAGGCGTGCCGGCCTTGTCGCCCTCCAGACGGATCACGAGGTGCTGATGGCCGGGTGTTTCGGGGTCGCCGAAGAGGAAGATTTCGTGTCGCTTGGCCAGGGGATAGTCGATGCCGTAACGTTGGATCGCCTCGTCGACGCCGTCCCTGATCCTCTGGAGCGGCACTCTGTACCCCTGGCGGACTTCGCGCACCGCCAAGGTCTGGATCAGGTCGAGGAAGGTGACGGTCTTCTCGCTCGAATCGCGGAGTTGCCGTTCGATGACCGGCTTGCCGCTGGAATTCCCGAAAACCCATCGTGTCATGACGTTGGAGGAAACCTTGGCGTAGAAAGCCGCCTCGGCTGGCGTGTAAATCCCGATTCCGAGCGTGGTCTGGGTGGCGTTCATACCGATAGTGTACAGCAGTGATTAGGTGGTAAGCAATCGGGTGTCGGGTGAATCAACCGCCGCGAGCCTTGAGTCGTCGAACATTGCCCCGCGAAGATGTCTTTCGCGCGGGAATTCATATAAGCAGGATCAGGAGAGCGTAGTGGATGTCCGGCCGTCGTTCGTAGCGGACTCGCAGCCAACGATTCTGGTGCGGTCAGAAGATTGTCCGCTCCATCGACCAGCGGGTCTCCCCCGGCCCCTCCTGGTCGTTGATCTCCGGCTACGGCGGGACCGGCTCGATGCCCAGTTCCCGCAAGCCTTGCCGATGGGGCGCCGAATGGTTTGGACGGTCTAAGCCGAGTCCGGTCGGCCGAACAACACGTCAAACCTCTCGGCGGCAAAGTCTTCGACCCAGCTGACGTCCGCGAGAGCCTCGGCGCCCCCTACCCCGTCGAAGTCGACCCCAGCCAACTCCTCAATCCAAGGCCCTGACCAGGCATCCGCCTCGGTACCCGACCAAGCCACGCCGCGACGGCGCCCCGTCTGAGAAAACGTTCCCGCCTCTTGAAAATTCCGCGCGCGCTGCGAACCCGCTCCAACGATGAACCCCCTGGAGGCCGGCCGCCAGGTCGGGCCGCCCGGTTCGGGAGAGCCGGGGCGGCCCGACCATTGCTTCGGCCCGACTCACTCACCAGGGAGCCACTCACGATGACGCCTCGCGACACGTCCCGAGCCCGCAAACAGGCCCTGCTCTCCTGCGACTTCCTGGAGGACCGCGCCCTGCTGTCCACCACCACGGGCTCGTCCGGAACCAGCACTCAGAGCACGGCCGTCCAGGCTGACCTGACCCAGATCCGCACCGACCAGCAGACCTTGCGAACCGACTACCAGGCGGTCGCTAGCACCCTCCAGACCGACCAGCAGGCCATCCAGACGGCCATCCAGAACAGCACCACCGTCCAGGCTGCCCAGACCCAGTTGCAGACCGACCAGACCGCCGCTCAGGCGACCCTGAAGGCGGATCTCACCGCGATCGTCAGCGCCACCGACGCCACCACCCGTCAGACCGCCATCACCCAGCTTTATTCCGACTTCAGCACCGCCCAGACCACCTTCAACACCGACCGCCAGGCGATCCAAACCGCCATCCACGACGACCCCGACGTCCAGACCGCCGTCACCCAGCTTCAGACCGACGGCGCCACCGTCATCGCCGACCAGGCCAAGATCCAGCTTGACTTCGACCAGTTGCAAACCGACAGGCAGGCCCAGTCCACCACCGGCACCGGTTCGACCGGCACCGGTTCGACGGGGACTGGTTCGACGGGCTCGACCGGCACCGGCTCGACGGGTTCGACGGGCTCGACGGGCACTGTTGTCCAGGGCCCCGGCGGTCCTGGCGGACGCTTTGGCCGTCACCGCCATCATGGCTTCGGCCATGGCGTTTGAGGCTGGCCCCACTCCCGAATGAGCCGAGGCTTCCCACCCGCCCAGGCTGGGCGGGTGGGACCCTTCGCAACCTTGGGCCTTTGCAAGGCTTGACCTGAACCGTTGAGACGGACGATTGGCACCCGAAGAGGGGGCTGTTAAGCTCGACCCGAATGACCCAGGGACGTAGGTCGGACGGACGCCAGGAGATGCGCGGGGGCTCGCCAGCCCGCGGAGCCCCCACTCTCGGAGGCCATGCCCCGATGGGCCTCCTGAGGCGTCCGGGCGTCTCCTCGGCGGTCGGGGGAGCGGCGATGACGGAACCGGCGGACGACCCGAGTTTGATCGGACGCCTGGGCGGCGGCGACCAGGACGCCCTGGCCGAGCTCTTCGCCGCTCATCGCGAACGCCTCCGCAAGATGGTCGAGTTCCGCCTCGACCCCCGCCTCAACGGGCGCGTCTCCACCTCCGATGTCCTTCAGGACGCCTATATCGACGCCCTGAAGCGGGCTCACCATTACCAGCCCGAAAAGGGCATGCCGTTCTACCTGTGGCTGCGGTGGGTGACGGCGCAGCGACTCGTTGAGGTCCACCGCCACCACTTCGGTGCTTCCATTCGCGACCTGAAACGTGAAGCTCCGCTGGGCCGCCTCGACCTTTCCGCCAGCACCGAGCGCATGGCCGGCCTCATCGGGGAGATGACCTCGCCCAGCCACGCCGCCGAGCGGGGCGAAGCGCTGGACCGTCTTCACCAGGCCCTGGACCGCCTGGACCCAATTGACCGCGAAGTCCTGGCCCTTCGCCACTTCGAGGAACTCGGCAACCACGAGGTCGCCGCCCTCCTCGAAATCCGCCCCGCCGCCGCCAGCAAGCGGTACATCCGCGCTCTCGGCCGACTGAAGGACGCCCTCGCCGGCCAGGCCGGCTCCGACCCCGAGGCCGGCCTTCCATGAACCCCCACCCTCACCACGACCCCCCCACCCTCGACGACCGCACCCTCGACCCCTCCGAGTCGGCCGCCTCGACGACCAACGCCTCGGACGCCGAAGGGGCCCTGCTCGACCGACTCGCCGAGGAATTCGCCGCCCGCATCCGCCGGGGCGAGCACCCCGCCATCGCCGAGTACCAGCGACGCCACCCCGAACTCGCCGACCAGATCCAGGAACTCCTGCCCTCCGTCGCCCTGCTGGAACGCCTCAAAACGCACCGACCGCCCCCCGGAGACAGCGAGGAAGCGGTCGCCCGCCCCTTGCCCGAGCGTGTCGGGGAGTTTCGGGTTGTTCGGGAACTGGGAAGAGGCGGGATGGGGGTCGTGTATGAGGCGTTTCAGGAATCGCTGGACCGCACCGTCGCGTTGAAAGTGATCCCCCACCACGGGGTCCTCGACGAGCGTCGCCTGCGTCGCTTCCGGCGGGAGGCCCAGGCGGTCGCTCGGCTTCACCACACCAACATCGTGCCGATCTTCGGCGTGGGCGAGTCCGAAGGGGTTCCGTACTACGCGATGCAGTACATCCGGGGTATCGGGCTGGACAAGCTCCTCGACTCCTGGAGGGCCAGCCCCCCTCGCCAGGGTCTGGCCCGATGGCGGATGGCCGCCAACATCGGCGTCCAGGCGGCCGACGCCCTCCAGTACGCCCACGAGCAAGGCATTCTTCACCGCGACATCAAGCCCGCCAACCTTCTGATCGACGCCCATGAGGCCGTGTGGGTCACGGACTTCGGCCTGGCCAAGCTGGCCGGCCGAGAAGACCTGACCGCCTCGGGAGACGTCATCGGCACCTTGCGCTACCTCGCCCCCGAGGCGCTTCAGGGAGAAAGTGGTCCCCAGGGGGACGTTTATAGCCTTGGGTTGACGCTCTATGAACTTTTGACCCTCAGCCCCGCCTTTGGCGACTCCGCCCCCAGCGAACTTTTGCGAAGGGTCAGCGAGGGCCGCCCCACCCGCCCGCGACGGCTGGAGCCGGGAATCCCCCGGGATCTGGAAACCATTGTCCTGAAGGCGATCGCCCGAGAGTCCGACCAGCGTTACCCCAACGCCGGGGCCCTTGCCGAGGACCTCCGCCGCTACCTGGAAGATCGCCCGATCCATGCCCGACGAGCCTCTCCCCTGGAACGGTCCTATCGCTGGGGGCGGCGCAACAAGATCATCGCCGCCTTGCTGACCACCTCCACCGCCTCGCTGCTGCTGGCCGCCGTTGTGGGCTGGTCTGGCTACGTCACCACCCAAAAGGCCCTTAAGGGGGAATCCGACCGCCGCAAGGAAGCCGAAGCCGCCACCATCCGCGCCGACGAAAACGTCGCCCTCTCGCTGGAAGTTTTCGGCGAACTCTTCAACAAGCTCGCCCCCCGAGGCAGCACCCTTCCCCCACCCCCCGGCCGTTCCGGACGACGACCACCGCCCGACGAAGGAGGCCCGCCACCCGACGAGGGAGGTCCCCAACGAGGCGGACCGCCAAGGAACGACCCCCTCGGCTTGTTCGGACCCGACGGCCCCCCTCCTGACGCCCCACCCGAACATTCAACAGGGACGGGACGAGAGGGCGGACCGGGACGCCGTGGACCCGGTGGACCCGGTGGACCCGGTGGGGGACGCCGCGCCACGGCCTCGGACACCGAGCTTTTGACCTCGATCCTGACCTTCTACGACCGATTCGGCCGCCGCAACGAGGCCAACCCGGTTCTCCAGGGCGAGGCGGCCCGCGCCTATTTCAAGGTGGGAACTCTCCACGAGCGTCTTGGCCGAGACGCCGACGCCGAGGCGGCCCTCGCCCGAGCCCTCGCCATCCTGGAAGACCTGATCCGCCGCTACCCCCAGGCTCCTCAGTATCCGTCCCTGTTCATCGAGGTGGTCATCGAGTCCGACCCCTGGACGGTCGCCCCCGGCCGCCTTGAACGTCTCGCGAACCGCCTGAAGCGTGCCCGGGACCTTGCCGACGCCCTCGCCGCGGCGTCTCCCAACGAACCCGACCCCATCCAGGCACAGGTTCACGTTCACGCGAAGCTTGGAACGACGCTCCGCCGCCTTGGTCATCCCTCCGACGCCGAGGCCAGTTACCGAACGGCGCTCGACCTCGCCACGGACCTGATCGCCAAGGCCCCGGGGACGAATCGGCCCCGCCTGGACCGGTCCGACATCCGGGAAGCCCTGGCCGAACTCCTCAACGAGAATCACCGCGTCGAAGACGCCCGATCACTCCTCGAAGACGCCCTCGCCGACCTCAACGAGATCCCCACCCGAGGCCGAACCTCTCGCCCGATGACCGACCGCCTGGAACGGATCGCCGAGGCGTTCACTGACCTGGGAGACAGCGCCCGAGCCGCCCAGGTCACCAACCCCGGCAGTGACCCGCCCCCACCCGAGAGTTCGGTTCCGTGAGGCGTAGCGGCTCGCCGTGGCGTCCAAGGAAACGGGGGTAATCCCTCGCGGGCGAAGGCCCGGGAGGACGCCTCGCTGGGGAGGCGTGAGAGCCCGTCACCAAACTCGGAGATCGATCGTGAGGCAGGCGGCGCCGGCCGGGGATTCGGGCGGCCTTGACCGTTTGGGGGCGTGGACGTATCTTGCGCGAGCGGCTTGGCCTGCCTTCGCGTCTGTCTGCTCTCCCGTCGCGGTTGGGGCTGGTCGTTCGGCAGGGATGGTCGTCGTAGGCGGTCGTGGTGCCCGGAAGCCGGGCGGAGCGTTCTTGCGATGCTCAAGCCGAGGCGAGGGTGGCGACGTTGGGCGATCGGGGTGGGGCTGGCCCTTGGGGGTCTGGCCGTCGCCCTGGTCGTGGCCTGGGTTTCGTTGACCTATCAGCCGAGGTTTTATCGGCGGGCGCGCGTGGCGGTGTCTCGCGCGGAGCTGGAGAGCGAGGCCGGGCGGTTCGTGGCCCAGACCTCGCATCTTTATAACGACATGCGGAATGAGCCGTCGTGGATGGCGGTGTTTAGCGACCAGGAGGTCAATGCCTGGTTGGCTCGGGACCTGGTCGAGCAGTTCGCCGACCTGATCCCGCCTCAGGTTCATGACCCTCGGGTGGCCTTTGAGCCGGACCGGGTGACGTTGGCCTTTGGGGTGGATCGGGGGCCGATCCGGATGGTCGTTTCGGTCGTGGCTCGGGTGCGGATGGCCGAGGATGATGTGGTCGCCGTGACCGTGGAGGCGATCCGCGCGGGGGCGTTCCCGGTCGATTCCCGAGTGTTGATCGAGCGGGTCACCGAGCAGGCCGAACAGCGAGGGATCGACCTGAAGTGGGAGCAGGATTCCGACGGGCTGCCGATGGCGTTGATCCGCTACATGGCCGACCCCGACCGGCGGGACGTGGTGCTGGAGCGGGTGGCGTTGCGCGAGGGGTCGGTGGTGTTGGTGGGGCGGTCGGGCAAAGGGCGGCCGGCGGTGGCGTTGCCGAGGCTGCCGGATCGGCGGGTGCTTCAGGGGGTCTTCCCCAGCCGGCGGAAGATCCAGCCGTGGTCGCTGCCGGGGTCGCCTCCCTCGGCCTGATGGCGTTGGAGTTGGGCTGGGCCTTGCAAGGTCCGCCCGTCGAGTTCGATCGCGATCGTGTGGTCGGATTGGGCGAGGGTCCGGTACGTCCCGGCGTCGACCTGGCGGACGGTGCCGCGGTTTTCCGAGAGGGGGCCTTCGTAGTCGAGGTAAAGGGGGCGGTGGTCGGCGAGCTTGCGGGCGGGGATGGGGGTTTCGCCGTCGTTGGGGAAGGCTTCGAGGGCCCAGGTGGCCAGGGTGGGGCCGGATTCGAGCATGAGGTCCCAGTGGGTGGGCTGGCCAGCCTTTTGATGTTCGAGCAGGGCGAAGCGAGGCATGGTTGGGTGGAACCTCTGGGGTGGCCGGCCTGGACGGGGGTGGCGGTGGGTCCTACAATCGCGGATCTGGCGGGCCGACGGCCGGGGAGTGGTCCCCCCCGGGCCCGGCCTGGACTGGCTGGCATGGCCAACGCGAGGCGAGGTGGCGACTGGCCGCCCCCGGACGGGCCCCAATCGGGAGGTTGACGGATGGATCGGACCGCGATGATCGCCAAGCTGAACGAGATTTTGAAGTGGGAGTACGCCGGGCTGGTGCAGTACACCCAGTTCAGCTTCATCGTGCAGGGGGACCTGCGGCAGACTTATTATGAGTTCTTCCGCGACAACGGCGAGGAAGCGCTCGATCACGCCCACCTCGTCGGCGACAAGATCGTTTCGCTGGGCGGGGTTCCAACGGTGGAGCGTGCCGAGGTCCGGCAGTCGACCGACGTCCACGAGATGCTGGAGTTCTCGCTGGCGGTGGAGGCGAAGCAGGTCGAATTGTACTCCGAGGCGATCGACCTGTGCCACGAGCGCGACGTGGCGTTGCGGATCGTGCTGGAAGACCTGTGCAAGCAGGAGCAGGACGGGGTGGACCATCTGGAAAAGGTCCTGCGGAAGAAAGAGCTAAAGATCGCGGCGCCGGCTCCCTCGGCCCAGCAGAAGGTGGGCTGAGGCGAGGCGAGCGGCCCGGATCGGGATCGCGAGACGGGCCGGACCCTTGCCTTGGGCGGGTGTCCGGCCCGTTGGCGTTAGTTTCGACAGGGAGTAATGGCCCCCGCCCTTGAGGATTTTCGTGACCGAGGGGCCATCTGGATGGGTCCGGACGATTCCACCGAAGATTCGGGTGGGGACGGTCGATGAATGGAAGGATGCCCGCGTTCCACGGCCGAGTGGACCGGGACCCCGGGTGTTGACGGAGCGTTGATCGCGGAGGCCGTGGGTGGCTCCGCACTTCCAGGAGGAGAAGACCATGGCGATGCGCAGGAGACGGTTCGTCCCCGACGCGTTGGGGCCCCTGGAGTCCCGGGCCCTGCTGACCGGCGGGTTGAAAACGCACCGGGGGGTGGTGCAGTTGTCGGGAATGGGGCTCAACCAGAACCTCCTGACGGTCAAGGGGTCTTACGGGGAATTCGCCGTCACCGGGAACTTCGCGAAGCTCCAGACCGATCTGGCCCAGCACGTCGCGACGGTGCCGTTCGGCCAGGCGGATGGGCTGGGGCAGAATGTCAGTGCGATTCTCGGCCAGATGCAGCAGGGGCTGGCCAAGCATACGCCTCATGCGGTCTCGACGGCTTATCGGCGGACGGTTTCGGCGTTCAAGGCGGTGGTGGCGCACCGGATCGCTACGGGGGATCTGGTGGTTTACGGCTGAGCCGGATTCGCGGCAGGGGGAGGGTCCCCGCGCTTCGAACAACGGTTCGGGGCGGGAGACGGCGGGAGGATCTGGAGGCAGAGGTGGCGAACGCTATTTCCCGGGAAGGCCAGGATGGCGGCGCCCGTGATGGCGGTTCCGGCGGCTTGACGGGTGGTGGCGATGCCTCCGAGGGGGATGAGCAGGGCCGGGGCATAGACGATAAAAGGTGATGTCGCGATGTCTCGTGATACCAGATCCGGTTTCGCGACAAACACTTAGACTTCTCGCGACGAAGTTTTTCGGGATTTTCCAGAATTTCGCTGGCATTTCGCGGTAGCCGTCGCGAGGATGCTCTGGCTTGATTAGGCCGATACTCTCCCGCGACAGGACTTCTGTCCCGGCCTCGTCGAGCTCAGCATCAAGGCACCTTTGAAATGAGTGCACTGACTCGTGGTCGGCCGAAGGAATGTCTCCGAAGGCGAACAACGCGATTCCAGCCATCCCTTGTGGGATTTTCGGCCTGCCGACTCGAAGTTCGCTCGATGGCCAGCGGCTGTTCTCGGCGCGGACCGGCTACGACGCGTCGATCCGTGCCTCGGCTTCGAGCGAGGTGAACACCCAGACAGACGATGAACCGTTCGGCAAAGCCGGCTCCTATAGTGAATTTGGGACGGGCTCAGGCCAGAGTACGGCCACGACCGCGTGCAACTGGGCCGTTGGGAATGGGACCATCCTCTACTCAGGCTCCGATGAAGCCACGGCCAAGGCGACCGTGACCGGCCCCGGCTCGGGTGATCCCCAAGACCCCAACCAACTCGCGTCATCCGCCCAGATCCAGTTCAACATTCAACATTCGGCGACGGACTCTTTCAGGAACAACACCCCCGGCTATTACAACACAAAAGAGAACCTAGGTGTTGTCCACGGGGTGAGTTATGTGGATTCGGGAAACTGGGACGCGGGCACTTGCGATTATCGGTACTCGCTCAACACTGGAGGAAACCCCGGAAGCGTCACGTTCACATTCCAGACAAACTTGAATGCGACTGGCTCGGCGGACCAATTCGGCGTCGATGCCGGGCTTGACCTGAGGACGAGCTATTTCAATGTCAAGCTGAGCAGCACGGGGGGGATCGTGGCGATGGACCAGAATGGCAACGCCCTCCAGATCAAAGACAGTAGCGGTCACGTCCTGACGGCCACGGAAGCCAAGAATTTCGAGGGCACCCCTCCGACCAACCGGCTGTTGCCGCGATCCCTCCCCGTCAACAAGAACGCTCAGATCTCGTTCACTGTGACGAACATCCCTGATGGCGCGCCCCTAGACGTTCAGTATCAGTCGTCGCTCTCGACTGGTTTCGGTGGGGGAGCCGCCGGTGCGAATCTACCCCCCGGCGTCAGCACGAACAACACGACATTCAACTGGTCGCTCAAGGTCCAGGCCAACTGACCCACGGTGCGGCGTCGCCGGCGAATTCGCGTCGGCGTCGCCGTCCGTCCGTCCGTCCGTCCGTCCGTCCGTCCGAGACAGTTGTCCCACAAACGAGGAGAGCATCACATGAGAGTCCTCCCGGTTGTTCTGATTTTGGCCGCTCTCGCGACGACCTGGGTTATGCCTTCCCTGGGAGGAGTCGCCCTTTTCAATGACGAAATGGCGTTTAACGCCTGGATGTATCCACGCGCGGAGATTCGGGTCAAGGGGGGTGGTCGAGGAGGATTTGGCGAGACGCTCACCTTCGGCTACTCCGCGATGATGTCGACCAAAGATTCCATGGACGACGTGATCAAATTCTATGAGGCGAAACTCTTCCAAGACACGCCGCCGGCGCTGCTGAAGCGTGGAATCCCGACGACTTCCGACTTCAACTTTTCCCATGGCCTAAACGGGGTGTCGCTGACAATCAACGAGGACTCGTCGAGGCGTCCGCTCCGGTTGAGGACTTACGATTGGGAAGGCCCGAATTCTAGTGTCAGCGTCGTGATCAGCCGCGGGAAGGATGAGCCTCAGACCCACATCATTTTGCACTATCGCGGAAGGACCGGCGTAGCGCCGCGGAAATGACGTTCGGATGTGACAGGGCGGCGGCATGACTCGGAGACGGAGGTCGCGGAGGTTATTGCCCAACAAGGCCCGGGTCACGGTGTCGGCCGGGCCGTGATCCGGGTCAGTCGAGGCGGACGTCTCGGAGGCGGAGGGCGTTGAGGATCACCGAGACGGAGGAAAATGTCATCGCGGCTCCGGCGAGCATGGGGCTCAGGAGCCAGCCGGTGAAGGGGTACAGGACCCCGGCGGCGATGGGGACGCCTAGCAAGTTGTAGAGGAAGGCGAAGGCCAGGTTCTGGCGGATGTTTCGCAAGGTGGCCAGGGACAGGCGGCGGGCTCGGAGGAGGTCGGCCAGGTCGCCGCGGACCAGGGTGATGCCGGCGCTTTCCAGCGCGACGTCGGCTCCCGCGCCCATCGCGATTCCGACCGATGCGCGGGCCAGGGCCGGGGCGTCGTTGACTCCGTCGCCGGCCATCGCGACGAGTCGCCCTTCGGTTTGAAGCTGGGCGATCGCGTTGGCTTTGCCTTCGGGCAGGATCCCGGCGAGGATGTCGCTGGCGGGGAGATTCAGGGATTCCGCGATGGCCTCGGCGGTGACGCGGTTGTCGCCGGTGAGCATCAACAGGCGCAGGCCCTCGTCGCGGAGGGCGGCCAGTGTCGCGGCGGCCGAGGGCTTGATGGGGTCGGCGATTGCCAGCAGGCCGGCGGGGTGGCCGTCGATGGCGACGAGGACGGCGGTGCGGGCCTCTCGCCTTTGCGATTCGGCGGGTTCCTTCAGGGATGAGGCGTCGATGCCCCGGGAGTCGAGGAATTCGGCAGTGCCGATGACTATGGGTCGGCCGTCGATGGTTCCGGCGACCCCTTTTCCGGTTTCGGCGTGGAAGTCGGTGGCGTTGGCGAGGGGGAGATTTCGGTCTTGGGCCGAGGCGACGATGGCGCTGGCTAGCGGGTGCTCGCTGCCCCGTTCGAGCGAGGCGGCCAGGCGGAGGAGTTCGGTTTCGTCGAAGCCGGGGGCGGGGAGGATGGCGACGACCCTGGGCTTTCCCTCGGTGAGGGTTCCGGTCTTGTCGAGGGCGATGGTGTCGACCCGGCCGAGGGTTTCCAGGGCCTCGGCGTCTCGGACGAGGATTCCGGCGGTGGCTCCTCGGCCGGTGGCGACCATGATGGCCATTGGGGTGGCGAGACCGAGGGCGCAGGGGCAGGCGATGATGAGGACCGCGACGGCGTTGGCCAGGGCGTGGGCGGCTCGGGGCTGGGGGCCGAGGGTGGCCCAGGCCAGGGCCGTCAGGAGGGCGATGGCCAGGACCGCCGGGACGAAGTAGGCGGACACGGAGTCGGCCAGCCGCTGCACGGGCGCCCGGGTGCGCTGGGCCTGGCCGACGAGACGGACGATCTGGGCGAGCATCGTGTCGGCGCCGACTCGCTGGGCGGTCATGACGAAGCCGCCGCCGGGGCCGTTCAGGGTTCCGCCGATGACGAGGTCTCCGGGACGCTTGGGGACGGGCATCGGCTCTCCGGTGACGAGGGATTCATCCACCGAGGCCGAACCGTCGACGACCGGGCCGTCGACCGGGACCTTCTCGCCGGGGCGGACGCGGAGGCGGTCGCCGGGTTGGACCTGGTCGAGCGGGACGTCCTCCTCGGTCCCCCCCTGCCCCAGCCGACGAGCCGTGCGGGGCGCGAGGCCGAGCAGGGCCTTGATGGCGTCTCCGGTCCGGGCTCGGGCTCGAAGCTCCAGCACCTGCCCGAGCAGGACCAGCGTGGTGATGACGGCGGCGGCCTCGAAGTAGAGCGATGGGCCGTGGTCGTGTCCACTGCTGGGAATGAGGCCGGGGAACAGGATCACGACCAGGCTCTCGAAGTACGCGGCGCCGGTTCCCAGGGCGATCAAGGTGAACATATTCGGGCTTCGGTGGACGACCGATTGCCAGGCGCGGACCAGGAACGGCCAGCCGCAGAGGAAGACCACGGGGGTCGCCAGGGCCAGTTGGACCCAGGCCAGGGCCGGGCCGGAGAGCACGCGGGCGACGGGGTGGCCCGGGAGCATGTCGCCCATGGCCAGGGCCAGCAGCGGGGCCGAGAGGGCGAGGCTGATCCAGAATCGGCGGGTCATCTCGACGAGTTCGGGGTTGGGGCCGTCGTTGGCGGTGGCGACGGTTGGCTCCAGGGCCATCCCGCAGAAGGGGCACGAGCCGGGGCCGTCGCGGATGACTTCCGGGTGCATCGGGCAAGTGTAGGTGGTTGGACCCGAGCCAGGCGGGGGCATGGTCTTGACGGTGCCGGGCGGGGCGTCGAGGTAGCGGTTGGGGTCCTGGGCGAATTTGCGACGGCAGGATTCGGAGCAGAAGTGGTAAGTGGTGCCGTCGTGGTCGTGGTGGCCGGCGGCGTGAGTAGGGTTGACGGTCATGCCGCAGACCGGGTCGATCTCGTTGGACGCTGTTGACGAGAGGACAGTCAGGGTGGGCAAGGGGCGGGACTTCGCCGGGGGGTAGCCGGCGTCGTTGAGGGTGGCGGCGAGTTGGGCGGGGTCGGCGCGGTCGTCGTGGGTGATGTGGACGGAGTGGGCGGGGATGTCGACGTGGACGGTGACGACGCCTTCGGCGGGGGTGAGGGCGTCGCGGATGGTCTGGGCGCAGCCCTCGCAGGAGATGTTGGGGATTGAGAAGTCCGTCCGCATCGCCTCAAGCTCCCGGGCCTTGCGTCGTTGGGGGAGGACGCGGGTTGGTCCCCTGGATCATCATACCCGTTCGGCCAAGTCGGGGGTTCGCGGGGGCGGGTGTTGATCGTTGGGCGATAATGAGGGGTGGCCCGTCGCGTCGAGGGGTCCGAAAGGGGATGCCGATGAAGCCGCTGGAGGATGTTTCGCTGTCGGTGCTGGACCTGGTGCCGATTCGCCAGGGAGGGACGGCGGCCGAGGCGTATCGCTCGGCGGTGGACCTGGCCCGCCACGCCGAGGATTGGGGCTACCGACGGTACTGGGTGGCCGAGCACCACAATATCCCCGGGGTGGCGGGGTCGGCGACGTCGGTGGTGATCGGGCACGTGGCGGGGGCGACGCGGCGGATTCGCGTTGGCGCGGGGGGGATCATGCTGCCCAACCATGCGCCGTTGGCGATCGCCGAGCAGTTCGGCACGTTGGCGACCCTGTATCCCGGGCGAATCGACCTGGGCTTGGGGCGAGCCCCCGGCGGCGACCAGGCCACGGCGAGGGCCTTGCGCCGGGGCTTGAACGGCAGCGGCGATACGTTCCCGAGGGATCTGGAGGAACTGCGTGGGTATTTCCGCCCGGCGGAGAGCGAGCCCTCGGCGGTGCGGGCGGTGCCGGGCGAGGGAGTGGAGGTGCCGATCTGGGTGCTGGGTTCGAGCGACTTCGGCGCGCGGCTGGCCGCTCGGCTGGGCCTGCCGTATGCCTTCGCCTCGCACTTCGCGCCCGATGCCTTGTTCCCGGCGCTCGAGATTTATCGGCGGACGTTCGAGCCGTCGGGCGTGCTGGCCGAACCTTATGTGATGCTGGGAGTGAATTTGTTCGCGGCCGACACCGACGAGGAGGCGGTGAGGCTGTTCACGTCGCTGGAGCAGGCGTTTTTGAACCTGGTGAGGGGGCGTCCGGGGCCCTTGCCGCCGCCGGTGGATTCGATTCACAAGCTTTGGAGCCGCGCCGAGCGGGCCCAGGTGGATCGGATGACGCGGGTTTCGGTGATCGGGGGGCCGGAGTCGGTCCGTCGGGGGCTGGATGCCTTGCTGGCCGCCACCGAGGCGGATGAATTGATGCTCACCGGGGCGATTTATGAGCATGAGGCGCGGTTGCGGTCATTTGAGATCGCGGCTCAAGTGAAGCAGGCGGGCGTGCTGAGTGCCGAGTCCTGAGTTTGGTTTGGAAGGATGAGTTTTGTACCGTTGTGCGGAAATCACAATGGGACCAGTCTTCGGAAGCCATGGCCGAGGATGACGGGGTAGAGCGCCAGGTTGCGGGCCAGGGCCGCGGCTGGGGAGTAGCGGGGGATGGGTCCATCTCGGCCGGCTTGCCTTTCGGCCAGGCAGGCGGCCAGGGCCCTGAGGTGCGTGGGGCCGAAGGGACCGTCGTGGAGGTGGTCGATCCAGTTGCTGGGAAGTCCCGCCTCGCCGTGACGGCCCCCCAGCCAGGCTCCGAGGATCGCGCCGATGGAGTCCGCGTCGCCTCCCTGGCCGACGGTCTCGGTCAGGGCGGTTTTGGGGTCGTCGGCGTGGCGAAGGAAGCTGAACGTGGCGAAGGCCAGGGTGGGGACGACGTAGCCCGTGGTTCCGCAGGATTGGGCGGCCTCGGTGATTGTGGCCCCGGTTTGCTCCAGCTCGATCGCCTGGTCAATGGCGGCGCCCAGGATGGGATTCTCGATGATGGCTCGGGCCTGGGCGACGATGTCTTGTGGCGAGTGGCCGGGCGGATTTCTGGCGCCTTGGGCCGCGACCTCGGCGACGTAGAGGGCTCCTTCGACGGCCCGGGGGTCTCGGTGGGTGACTTCGGCCAGGGCCCGACCGAACCTTTGACGCTCGGCGGGGAGGTCGCGGAAGACGACGCCGAGAATCGCCGCGCGCATGGCCGCTCCGTTGCCGGCCGACAGGACCCCGCTGGGCCTGATCCCCAGGGCAATGCGCGCGGAGGCGCGGATCGTCGCCAGGCCGACGCCCCAGGGGAGCCGGCAGAACCAGCCCAGCAGCGAACGGCCGAAGGCGTCGGCGCAACGGACTGGGTCGGTGGGGTGCCGGGCGAGGCTCTGGGCTAGCAACGCCGATTGCTCGGTGTCGTCGGAGACGAACCCCGTCCGCCCCAGCAGTCGGAAGCGGTCCAGGCGGCCGAATCGGCGGGCGACCGCCTTTGCCGACAGCCCCTCGGCCGGCAAGCCCAGCGCGTCGCCCAGGGCCGTACCCAGCAGTACCCCGGCCAACCGCGATTCCCAGGTGTCCCGCATCGGTGTCTCCCTTGCCCTATTCACCCTATGACGAATGAAGGAGGTCAGCAAGGGTTGGGTCGTCGCGTTGGCGAACTTGAGTGGATGGCGAACCTGGCGGGCGGCTACGATGTCCTTTACGGAAAACAAGAGGGGCACACCCACACCCGGCAATGGGGCCGGGAGGACAAGGAGAGTGATGACGACGTTTTATTGTTCCGACCCGCATGCCTTCCACGGCAACATTCTGAAGCACAGCCGGCGGGTGGCCTTCATGAGCGACGCGGATCGCGAGGCGTTTCTGGCGCTGGAGGCCGAGGGCGGCGACTTTTCCTCGCTGCGAATGAGCGACGAGTCGGTCGACCGGATGAATCAGGCGCTGGTGGCGAACATTAATGGTCGGGTCGGGTCGAATGATGTGCTCTGGTGTCTGGGGGACTGGGCGTTTGGTCGGGGGTCGGACTACCTGGGCAATGCCCGCTGGTTTCGAGACCAGATCGATTGTCGGACGGTTCACCTGGTCTGGGGCAATCACGACGACCGGAAGATCGCCGACCTGTTCGCCTCAACGCATCATCAGGTTTCCGTCCGGGACCGAGGCGTGAAGCTGACGCTGAACCATTACCCGATGGTGACCTGGGACGGCCAGCACCATGCCACCGTGGCCGAGCCCAACATCCACCTGTATGGGCACGTCCACGCCCTGTATCAGAAGGAGCCGGCGGCGCACCCGCTGCGGGATGCCGAGGCCTGGCCGGCGCTGGATGTGGGCTTTGATGGGCACGAGTATCAGGTCTGGTCGCTGGAGGAGATTTTGGAGGAACTGCGGCCGAGGCTGGAGGCGTTCGAGGCCTTGAAGCGGCGTCGGGGGCAGTTCGACCCGTTTCGCGGGCGCGGAAATCGAGCGGCGATCGCTTGAGCGGGCCGGGGATGTGGGCCCCCGAGGAGGCGATTGGGGATTCGGGATTCGGGAGCAAGGATCGGGGCGCCGGGGGGTGGGGGCGGCGTTAAAGTTCTCGGCAGGTGAGGCGGGGATGTCCGGGTGGGCATTGGCCGTGCCCTTGCCGGGGGCGACCTGGGGCCGTCGAGATGAACGCGACGCAAGGCGAGATTGGGGAAACGCGGGCCGAGTTCCGCGACGAGGCCGCGAGGTGGGAGGCCGTGGTCCGCCGCGACCCCGAGGCGGATGGGGCGTTTGTGTATTCGGTGAGGACGACCGGGGTGTATTGCCGGCCGAGCTGCGGGTCTCGCGCGGCTCGTCGGGAGAATGTGCGGTTCCACGAGGACAGCCGGGACGCCGAGCGGTCGGGGTTCCGGCCCTGCAAGCGTTGCCGCCCGGACGAGGGAGGATTGGCCCAGCGCCAGGCCGTGGCGATCGCCGCGGCGTGTCGGGCGATCGACGGGGCGGAGGTGGCGCCGACGCTCGATGAGCTGGCCGCGGACGCCGGGATGAGCCGGTTCCACTTCCACCGGGTCTTTCGAGCGCACACTGGCCTGACGCCCAGAAGGTATGCCGAGGCGCGGCGGGCTCGGCGGGTTCTTGAGGCCTTGGGGCTGGCCAGGACGGTCACGGGGGCGGTCCAGGAGGCAGGGTTTTCGTCTCATGGGCGGTTTTATGACGTCGCGTCCGAGGCCCTGGGGATGTCCCCCGGGGCGTATCGAGCGGGCGGGGAGGGGCTGACCTTGCGTTACGCGGTGGGCGAGTGCGGTCTGGGGTCGGTGCTGGTGGCCGCCTCGGACCGGGGCGTGTGCGCGATCCTGCTGGGGGACGACGCCGGGTCTTTGGTGAAGGATCTCGGGGATCGGTTTCCAAAAGCCCATTTGGTGGGGGATGACCCGGAGTTCGGCCGGACGTTGGCGGCGGTGATCGCGCTGGTCGAGGTGCCTGGGGTCGGCCTTGGCCTGCCGCTGGACGTGCGGGGGACGGCGTTTCAGAGGCGGGTCTGGGAGGCGCTTCGGGCGATCCCAGCGGGGGCGACGGCCAGCTATGCCGAGGTCGCCCGGGGGATCGGGTCACCGGGGTCGGCTCGGGCCGTCGCAGGAGCCTGCGCCGCCAACCCCCTGGCCGTGGCGATTCCCTGCCATCGCGTCGTGAGGGGCGACGGCTCGCTTTCGGGTTATCGCTGGGGTTCGCAGCGCAAGGCGGAACTCTTGAAGCGGGAGCGGGAGAGCAGTTGACAAGTGTCGGAGACCGATGAATGATGGGTTGGGTCGGCCTAAAACATCGCGGAACGAGAGGATTGGGTGATGACCGCAATTCAGGTGGCCGGGCGTGGGGCGAGGGTTCTGGCAATCGCGAGCATCGCGGGGTTCTGGGTCTTGCCGTTCTCTCCGCTGCTGGCGATTGGGGCGTTGGTGGGGACCGAGAAGTCGGTGGGGTGGCCTCGGCGGGTCGCGGTGGCTGGGGCTGGGCTTTGTTCCGCGTACACGTTGGCGATGGGGTTGGGGGTGGCCCGGATGGCGTGGTCGGTCTGGGCTTGAGGTTGGCGTTCGCTGCCCCTTCGGGGAGGCCGGGCCGCGGAGAGTTGGGCGTCACGTCGGGCTTGCGGGTTCGTTAGTTTTGGGTCGTCCAGGATGGGGTCATCGAGCGGGCCGGGATTGGCTGGGGCTCGGGATCGGCCTGGGCGGGCCCGCGCAGGTTGTTCTAGGGTTTTGTAACGGCCGCGCAAGGAATCCGGCATCGTAGTTTTGCCGGATTCCGTTCCCCAAAAGGGGGCGCGATGCGAGGTCTCGCCCCCCGCCGCGCCTGTTCTCCGAAAGTCACTTCGCCGCCGCAACGAGAGGCTTCGCATGTTGACGCGCCCGAGTTCCCGGTTTCGTAGGACCCGTCGTCGCCCCGTTTCGCTGGAGGGGCTGGAGCCGAGGCAAGTGCCGGCCTCCGGCGTTTCGGCGAACCTCGTGATGGTCGGGGCGACCTCGACCGACCCGTCGACGGTGACGATCACCTATGACGTGGACGGGGCGGATTTGGGCGGGCCGGTGGCCCTGAGAGTGGATCGGTCGACGGCGAGGGATGGGTTGGGGGCGTCGGAGTCGTTGGCGACGGGGACCCTTTCCGGCGGCGATTTGACGGTGGGGCGGCACTCGCGGACCGTGGCGATTCCCGGCGGCCTGGTGATCGATCCGTCTCATCCTTATGTCCGCGTGATGGCCAACGGGGATGGGTCGGTGGCCGAGTCGGACCGGGGCGAT
>CBDAVP010000013.1:0-65729 GCA_965201075.1 Isosphaeraceae bacterium
AGGACGGGCAAGCCGGCGGTGCGGGGGTCGGCGCGGAGGTTCGTCAGGGTGTCGACGGTGCGCCAGGCCCCCTGGAGGCCGCTGGGCTCCAGCAGCAGGAGTTCGACGTCGGCGGAATCGGCCGCGGCGCGGAAGCCGTCCTCGCCGGTGGTGACGGCCGAGGCGTCGTAGCCGATCTCTCGGAGGAAGGCGGCGACGCGGTTGCCGCGGTTGGTGTTGCCGTCGACGACCACGGCGCGGGGCTCGACGGGGTTGGGGGCGACGAAGCGGGCGAGGGTCGGGACGACGCGGGCCGAGCCGGGGAACGGCCGAGAGGGGTCGAGGTCGACCAGGGCCCGAGCGGCGGCGAACTGGACGCGACGGTCGGGGGCGGTGAGGGCCTCGACCAGCGGGCCGGGGCGGGTACGGAGGGCCTCGACCTCGGGGGTCATCGTCGTGCCGCAGGGAGCGGTGACTGGCGGGCAGGGGGAGCCGCTGGCCGAGGGGTCGGGGGTGACGGCGACCGTGCCCGAGGCGCCGGGCTCGATGGGGCCGCCGTTGGGAGAGGGGGCGGCGGGGCTGCCGACTCGGCCGAGGGCGGTGGCGGCGGCGACGGCCAGGTCGGTTTGGCCGCCGGCGATGGCCCGTTGCAGGACAACCTGAAGGATGGCAGGGCCGGCGGACAGGGCGGTCGGCCAGGCCCTGGCCGGGTCGTCCACGGGGAACCGCGACGGGCCGACGCGCTCGATCCCCTTGGACAGCACGAGGCCGACGAAGGTGGCCTGGGCGTCGGTGTCGGTGGGCGTGAGGCTCAGGGCCTGGCGGGCGTAGCGGAGGCCGAGTTCTCCCTCGGCGTCGGATTTGGAGACTTCGCGGGCGGCGGGGCGGTCGCCAGCCCAGTCCCAGAGCTCGACGCGGTCGCCGGGGAAATCGACGCCGTGCATGAGGTAGCGGCGGGCCTCGTCGGCCAGGAGTCGGGCGGGGGTTCGGGGCTGGGCGGCGAAGGGGCGGCCGGTCATGCGGGCGATGGCGCGTTGGGCGGCGTCGCGGGCCGACTCGGGGGCGTCGGGGCGGGCGGCCAGTTCGGAGAGCGCGGTGAGGGCGCGGCGATCGCCGATCTGGCCGAGGATCTCGGCGGCGTCAACGACCAGGCCGGGAATGGGGGATTCCAGGGTGGCGACCCAGGGGGGGACGCTGGCCGAGCCCAGCCGGGCGGAGTTGGCGACGATCAAAGCGCGGTCGGCCGGCGACTTGTTGGCGTCGTTGAGGGCCACGACGAGGGGGGGGACGGCGTAGGGGCCGGCGTCTCGGAGGCGGTCGACGGCGAGGTCCTGCTCGGCGGGGCTGGCGGAGAGGCCGTCGATCGCCTGGAGGATTTGCCGAGGGTCGGTGGCGACGCGACGGGAGGCGGCGGCGAGGCGGGCGAGCAAGGGTCGCGAGAGGGGGCGGGTTTCGGGGAAGTCGGCCAGACGCATGGCCGCGCCGACGCCTCCCTCGTCGCGGATCTGAAGGAGAGTGGCGTCGTCGGGGTTGCCGTCGAGGAACTTCTGGAGGTAGGGGGCGGCCTGACCAGCCTGTCCGGAGCGGACGAGGTATTCGCCGGCCTCCCAGAGTTCCAGGGGGGTGCGGGGCTCTCCGGCGAAGGACTCGGGGCCGGGGGCCTGCGCGAGGGCGGGGGCGAAGGTGTCGAGGGCCGGTGCGCTGAGGGCCGCCAGGGCCAGGGCCGCGAGGGCTCCTCGACGACGCAGGGCCCGCCAGGCTCGACGGTCTCGGCGGGGGCGTGGCTCGCGATCCGGGACGAGGGTGCGTCGCATGGGCTCTACTTCCGCCCCGATCGGGGCCAGCGGGGTCGTTGGGGGCTTGATCCTTCCGGGTGGCCGAGGCCGTCTCCGCTTGAATCAGTCCTGACCTTCTTTTCCTTGCCCGACCCGCCCTGCCCCGCCCTACTCTACCCTGTCTCGTCGTCCGCCCGGGTCGTTGCGAGCCGGGCGAAGCGGACGGGGTGAGACGAGACCGGATCGGATCGGTTCAGGTCAATTCAGGCCCTCGCGTTCGGGGCCGAGGAGGTCGTCGAGGGTTTCGCGGCGACGGACGAGGCGGGCCGAGGCGCCTTCGACGAGGACCTCGGCGGCTCGGGGTCGGGTGTTGTAGTTGGAGGCCATGACCATGCCGTAGGCCCCGGCCGAGAAGGTGGCCAGCAGGTCACCGCGGTCGAGGGGAGGCAAGGCGCGGTCCTTGGCCAGGAAGTCGCCGCTCTCGCAAACCGGCCCGACGACGTCCCAGGGCTCGGTGCCCGGGATGGGCGCCTCGTAGTCGGACGGAGGGGCGGGCAGTCCGGGGGGGACCGTCGCCGGCCAGATCCGGTGGAACGACTCGTAGAGGGCTGGGCGGATCAGGTCGTTCATGGCGGCGTCCTGGATCAGGAACCGCTTCTCACCCGACTGCTTGGTATATAACACACGGCTGACCAAAATGCCGGCATTCCCGGCGATGACCCGGCCGGGTTCCAGCGCTAATCGGCAGCCGGTGGCCTGGATTCCGGGGACGATGGCGCGGGCGAACTCGGCGATCGGGCGGGCCTCGGTTCCCCGGTAGTTGATCCCGAAGCCGCCTCCCATGTTGTACCAGGTGACCGGGTGGCCCATCGCCCGGAGCTGACCGACGATCTCGACTCCCTTGGCCACGGCGCCCGAATAGGGCTCGCTGGTGGTGATTTGCGAGCCGATGT
This sequence comes from Isosphaeraceae bacterium, assembly GCA_965201075.1. GTDB lineage: Bacteria > Planctomycetota > Planctomycetia > Isosphaerales > Isosphaeraceae > CBDAVP01. The sequence goes on from CBDAVP010000013.1 coordinate 2,708, forward strand.
GCATGTGCATGCCGATGATCCGCACGCCCGGGGTGGCGCGCGCGGTCTCCGCCAGGCGGAGGCCGCGGTCGATGTCCATGCCGAACTTCGACTCCTTCTTGCCGGTGGAGATGTACCGGTGAGTCTTGGGGTCGACGTCGGGATTGATCCGCGGGGCGATGGGCGCCTCGACGCCCAGGTTTTGGGCAACGCGGGCGATGGCGAAGAATTCGGCCTCGCTCTCGACGTTGAACATCAGGACGCCGGCCTTGAGGGCGTCGGCGATCTCGGCATCGGTCTTGCCCACGCCGGCGAAGACGGTCTTGCCCGGGTCACCCCCGGCGGCCTGGACTCGGTACAACTCGCCGCCGGAGACCACGTCGAACCCGCTGCCGTGGCCGCCCAGCAGTTTCAGGATGCCCAGGTTCGAGTTTGCCTTGACCGAGTAGCAGACCAAAGGGTCGACCGCGGCGAACGATTCCTGCAAGAGCTTGAGGTGATGCAGCAGGGTCGCCGTACTATAAAGGTAAAGCGGCGTGCCGAATTGCTCGGCCAGGTCGGCGACCCGGGCGTCCTCGCAGTAGAGGTCGCGGTCTCGGTAGTGGAAGTGGTCCATGGGTTCCTGCTTAACAACGGGCGTGATGGCCACGCCGGGGGATTGGGTGAAAGGGCCGCGAGGAATTCGACGACCGTGACGTTGGCCGAACGAAAGAGGGACCAGAGCGTTTCTTTGGCCACCGCTTTGTGGTCGGGGATGGACAGGGTGGCCGCCTCATCGTCCCGAGTCATGACAATATGCCCGCTGTTGTGGCGGGCGACCAACCCTCCGAGCCGCTCGAAGGCTTTGGCGGCCTCGCGACCGCTCACGAGTGGCAGAGAGGGCATTACACGACGACCTCAATCTGGCGAGATTCGACCGTCAGGGACAAGCTCCTCTCTGCCCGGACCTCAAGGCAGACCTTGATGGCGTCCTTCACGTTCGCGAGGGCCTGGTCTTTCGTCGCCCCCTGGCTGACGCATCCGGGGATGCTGGGACATTCGACGACCCAGATGCCGTCCTCGTCGCGGTCGATTGTCACGGTGAAGGTCATGCGTCGCCTTTCCTGGCGTGAGGATTGGGTGATCCTGCAGACCAGGAATCACTCGCGCGGACTTTGGCGTCGAAAACGAACCGAGATTGATTCTTCATCGACGATTGATTGGAGAAGTTCCGGGGTCAACCCCCGAGCCTCGGCCTGGTTGGCGATCCGATTCAGGATTTCGTGGAGAGAGGCGGTCGGAGGCTTCACGATCTCCTGGAGCCGGAGCTCGAGCAGGAGTTGCAGTTTCCGCCGCGTTTCGGGTGACGCATCGAGGTAAGCTTTCGCCGCCTCGGCATCCACGTCGATCGTGAGGGGTAGGGTTGGTGCGCTCATCGTTCGGTTTCATCTAAAGATGTCATCGACCGGGATCAGATCGCCCGGAACCAATCTGGCTCAACCGTGATTTGTTCGACGAATTCGACTTTGACCCCGAGCCCGAGTTCACGCAATTTGTCGGCCAGGCTCTCGCCATCGAGCAGGTCAATCGGAGGGACGCTGTCTCGCGTGGGCTCCTTGACCGCATCTTTCGTGAATGACCCGGGCGTGATGAACAGGCTCTTGTGGGGCCGCGCGACCACCGTGCCGCGGAAGTCGCGGATCTCGCCGGCCGAGACATCCCAGCTTACCCGTTCTCTCTCGATTCCGGACAAGGAAGTTGGCTCCGTCGGTCTCTCGGGATGACCCGTCCCGGCGCTCGCGAGGGTCGGGCCGCGTTGGTCGGAGGTTGACCCCTCGACGCCTTCAAGAATCGCGGTCGCCTTTGCGGCGTGATTGAAGGTCTGGAGCCCCGAAACGGGATCGGGAGGACAGGCCTGCATTTGTCGTCCTAATTGGCGGATTCGGGTGATTGTGATAGTTTGGATTGACCAGGAAAGGGGGTGTCATGACGATTCTTTTACCCGCGCACCTGGAAACCCGTCTTCGAGCGGCGGTCCAAGGCGGACGGTTCGCCTCGGTCGATGACGCCATGGCCGAGGCCGCCCGGCTGTTGCTCCGTGAACTGGATCGGACGGGAATGGTCACCACCGGGAGCGACGAGGACAGGTCGGGGCTCGGCTCGATCGGGGCGATGAGGGACGCGGCCGAGGAGCTCGATCAGGTCGTCGCCGACGCCTATCACCACCGTCGGGAAGATTCCTGGCGGGACTTCGCCGTTGAATAAGGCTCTGCTCGACACCGACACCTATTCCGAGGTTCTCAAGGCCGTCGATCCGAACGTCCTCAGCCACGCCACCGCTTATCGCCGGGATCAGGGAGTCCTGACGGTTTCGGCCGTGACCGTGATGGAAGTTGTTCGCGGGCTTCAGAAAACCCAGAGCTTGCGGAGACTCCAGCGTTTCCTGGATGCTGTGGCCCTGGAGGAAGTGCTTGGCTTTGACGAGACCGCCGGAGAACTGGCCGGGCGGATCGCTGGCGACCTGGAGCGTGCCGGGCGGCCCATCGGCGTGGCCGACCCCATGATCGCGGCGATCGCCCTGATCCATGGTCTGGAACTGGTCACGGGGAACACCGCCCATTTTGAGCGCATCCAGCAACTTGGGTATTCCCTGTCCCTGGTCAATTGGCGAAGTTCGTCCCATTAGCCCTTCCTCAGGACCGCGCGCCGAGCCATGTCATCCCCGCCGGGGAGGTCGTCGGGACCCAGCGCGGCGTGGCCGGCTTCGAGGGTTTGGGGGTTGGCCCCTTGCGAGCCTTCCCAGCCCCCTTTTCGGTGGTACTGGAGGCAGCGGCCGTAGAAGCTGTCGAGTTGCTGGCCGGTGATTGGATCGAGGAAGGAGACCTCGTCGAGGATGTCTTCCCAGGACAGGCAGCCGACTTCGACCCGGGCCAGGGTGGGCTCGAACCAGTCGCGGAACCAGTCGTTGCGGGCCCCTTCATAAGCGGCGACTCGGGTTTCGACCTTGCGGCGGAGAGAGTCGTGCGAGAGTTCCCGGACGAAGGCTCCGTCGTCGATGCGGACCCTGGGGGCGACGACCAGGAAGGCCAGGGTTTCCAGGCGGTTGGGGGGGCGCTCGGCCCTTCGGAGGGTCTCGGCGATGCAGGCGATGTTGCGCGCGGCCTGGTCGAAGTCGGGGGCGTTTTTTACCCCTGGGGAAAGACGGCTGCGGAGCTTGGCCTCGACGACCACGAACTGGCCGGCTCCGGGGGCCATCGTCAGGTCGACCTGACCCCGGTCTCCGACGGTGAAGTGGCCGAGGACTCCGTCGGCGTGGGTGCGGGATTCGGCCAGGGGGTCGGCCCGGTAGCGCGGGAGGAAGGCCGAGGGGAGCCAGGCTTCGGAGAACCAGGAGGCTCCGGCGGTGGGGACCAGTGGGCCGCCCTCCTCGCCACGGTTTGCGTACCAGTCGAGCACCAGGCGCAGGAGCCAGTTCTCGTTGAACAGGACCGCCGGGGGGAACGGGGCGTCGCCCCCTTCGCAGGCCCGGAGCATCGATCGGATGCGGTCGGTAATCATGGGAAGAGTTGCCGGCGGGGTGGGGCCGGTCGTGTTTTGGCGGGGCTCAGGCGCCCGGGGCCAGGGCGCGTTGCCAGCGGTCAAGTTGCGCGGCGACCTCGGCCGGGGCTGTTGAGCCGTAGGAGCGGAACGCCTGGACCGCGTGGTTGACGCCCAGCGCGTTGCGAACGTCGGCGCGGGCCAGCGAGGGGTGGGCGGAGGTGAGGTCTTCGGGCGGCAAATCGGCGAGTCGGCAGCCCTTGCGCTCGCAGAGGGCGACGAGCTTGCCGACGACCTCGTGACCGGTGCGCTGGGGAACTCCGGCCTTGATGAGCCATTCCATCAGGGTCGTGGCATCGAGGTAGCCTTCCTCTAGGCGTCCGGCGATGACGTCGGTGCGGAGGCTGGCCCCCTCGACGACCACGGCGGCCAGTTCCAGGCAGGATTCGACGGTGTCGAAGGCGTCGAAGAGCGGCCCCTTGTCCTCCTGGAGGTCGCGGTTGTAGGCCAGGGGCAGTCCTTTGAGCAGGACCAGCAGCGTGGTCAGGGCGCCGACGACCCGGGCGGCCCGGCCTCGGATCAGCTCGCAGACGTCGGGGTTTTTCTTCTGGGGCATGATGCTGCTGCCGGTGCAAACCGCGTCGGGCAGCTTCAGGAAGGAGAATTCCTGAGTGCTCCAGAGGACCCATTCCTCGGCCCAGCCGGAGAGGTGCTCGGCGACCATCGTCAGGACGAAGACCGCCTCGACGGCGAAGTCGCGGTCGCTGGAAACGTCCATGCTGTTGGCGGCGACCCCGGCGAAACCCAGGGCGTCGGCGACAAACTGACGGTCGATCGGCAGGGTCGTGCCGGCCAGCGCCGCGGCTCCCAGGGGGAGGATGTTCAGTCGCTTGCGGCAGTCAGTCAGGCGGTCGCGGTCTCGGGCGAGCTTCTCGACGTAGGCCAGGAAGTAGTGCGGGGCGAGGACCGGCTGGGCCCTTTGAAGGTGGGTGTAACCGGGCAGGATGACGGTTTGGTGGCGGGTGGCGGCTCCAACGAAGGCGCGCTGGAGGTCGGCCAGGCGGGCGTCAACGCGGTCGAGGGCGTCACGGGTCCAGAGCTTAACGTCGGTGGCGACCTGGTCGTTGCGGCTGCGGGCAGTGTGGAGCTTGCGGCCGGTATCACCGATGCGGTCGATCAGCGCCGCCTCGATGTTCATGTGGATGTCTTCCCGCTCCAGGAGGAACGGGAAGGCGCCGTTGGCGATCTCGGCCTGAATTTCTGTCAACCCCTGCACAATTTGTCCGCATTCGGCGTCGGTGAGCAAATCGACACTGGCGAGCATCCACGCGTGGGCGATCGAGGCCCGGATGTCGTGCTCGAACAGCCGACGATCCAAGGAGATCGATTCAGTGAACGTTTCGACACGACGGTCGGTCGCTTGCTCGAACCGTCCGCCCCAGGCCTTGCTCGCCACCTCGTTCGCCCCCTTGAACTGCGTAAAACCGTGGCACTCCGCCCGTCTGGCTTGAGTCTAGGGGGGGCGGCGAGGCGTTGTCAACGGCGGGAGGTGGCTTCGGGGGTTGTGAGCGTTTTGAGGGTTGTCACGTCGAGGGCCTGGTCGAATGGGGCGAGCTTCTCGTAAAGCTCGGCCAGGCGACGGGCGTGGTCGGGGCTGGCGTGGGCGTAGGTCCGGAGGCCGCGGAGGACGTCGGCGCGTTCGGCCTCGGGGCGGTCGAGGGTCTGGAGGCGGGAGGGGAGCCATTCCCGGCCGTTGTAGCGGGCCATCAGGCGGCGGAGCTTGGTGGGGGTGAGTTGGTCCAGCGGGACCTGGCCGTTCAGGACGTGGTTGAAGAAGGTTTCGCGGGTCGGGCCGTAGGCGTATTTCTGGTGGCCGACGGTGGGTTCGGGCGGACCTTCGTCAATGATGGCGATCGACCATTGTCGAGAGGCGCTCACGGGCATTTCGAAGGAGCCGGGCTTGCCGGGACCGTTGGGGGTGTCCTGGAGGGCGGTGCCGGGGGGAACCTTGATCGGGAAAGCCTCGAAGCGGTCCTCGGGCAGGGCTTCGGCGAGGGTCAGGCGGCCGTTGGGGGTGGAGACCAGGGCCTTGGCGGCCATCGCGTAGCCTGGGGGGAATTTGGCGGGGTCGAACGGCTGGACCCAGCGGGCGCCGATTTGATCCATCGGGACGAGGACGTCGGCGGTGGACCAGCAGACCGAGACCGGGGCGGTGATCGTGTCGAGTTGCGCGATCGGGGAGGCGGCGAACCAGTTGGCGTCGCCGTAGTCGGGGCCGTAAACGTCGAGGCAGGGTTTCAGCAGCGTGCCGACCCCGTAAGTGACGGGAACGCGGGAGGGTGCGCCGGGTTTGGGGGGTCCGACCTTGTCGAGCTGGGAGAAGAGGAAGGCGCCGTTGTAGCCCCAGTTGACCGGCGGGACGTCGGGGACGGCACCGGCCAGGGGGAAGGTTTCGGCGGCGAGTCGGAGGGTCATCCAGCCCCCGGCGCTGCCGCCGCCAATCAGGACGCGCGTGTCGTCGACCCAGGGCAAGGCCCTCAGCAGGTGAAGCAGGGCGATGTCGGGGTTGGCGGTGCGGATCAAGGGGTTGGTGGGGAGGTCCCGGGGGGAGGAGACGATCCACCCCTTGTCGAGGTAAGGGCGTTCGGCGCCTTCGGGCAGTTCGTAGCCGGCGTAGAAGAACAAAGGGCGGCGGCCCTTGGCTCCGGCGACGGGGTTGGGCGGGTCGGGCAGGAAGAGCTTGGCGAGGGCTTCCTTCTCGGCGCCATGCTCGTCTCGATAGGTAAAGCTGGTGAGCAGTCGGGCGGCGGGTTGGCCTCCCCCGGAGGCGAGGGCGTGGCTGTTGACGCGGAGGTGGCCGGGATCGGCCTGGGCGAGCGTTTTGGCGGCGTCCCCGATCCAGGCCGGACCCTGGAGGGCGGAGAGGTCGTCGGGCGGGGCGTTGGCGGCGAGGGCCAGGGTTCCCCAGGCGGCCAGGGTGTCCATTTGCGGGCCGAACAGACCGCCGAGGTGGGCGTGGGTGATGGGGACCTGGAAACCGTCGGCGAACAGAATGTTGAACCGGAGGGTGTCGCCGGGCTTGGCCTGGAGGTCGTCGGGGTCGCCGGAGGCGAGGGGGACGGCCCATTCGAAGGTGCAGGCGCCGTCGGCCCGCTTCATGGCGCCTCGGCCGTCCTGGTGGGGGTCGTCGACGTCATCCTTGCCCTTGCCGACGACGGCCTTGTCTCGATAGAGGCCGCTGGCGACGAGTTTGCGGTCGTCGTGGGCCTTGACGGCATCGCCCTGGGCGAATCCCAGAATCGCCGCGTCGAGGCGCAGGGGCGAGAGGCTGTCGTCGGCGGTGGTGTCGGGGACTTTCAGGGCGATGTAGAGGATCTTGTCCGAGTTCTTGAGTCGCAGCTCGCAGGCGCGGACCTCGTTGGCGAGCGGTTCGAGGCGGATCAGGGCCATCGGGAACTTCAGCGCGGGGGCGTCTTGCCATTCCTCAACGTCGAGGACGCCGTCGATGGTCGGCGTCTTCTGGGACGGGGCGGATTTCAGGTCCTTGGGCAGGGGCGGCTCGTCGGCGAGGGCTTGTCGCGAGTCGCCGAGGGCGAGGAGGAACGTCGCGACGAGGAGGAGTCTGTAGGCGTTCATGTCTGGTCTCAGCTGAGGCCCCGGAAGAGGTCGTCGACGGCGATCATGGCGGTGTCGCCTACCGGAATTCGGTCCCCCCGGTTGTACTCGGCGTCTGTGGAGTATCGCCCGGCGGCGAGGTCCGGGTTGGCGAAGGTGAAAACGCGGCGGCCCCTCACGTCGACGACCCAGTAGGGCTGGATGCCCCGGGCGGCGTATTCCGGAGCTTTTTTGATCAGGTCGTTGGTCAGCGACGAGTCGGCGATTTCGACCAGCAGGACGACCTCGTCGGGCGTGGGGCGATGCTCGATCCGATCGACGGCCGATCCCTTCAATACCATGAGGTCGGGCTGTGGCTCATAGCCGGGGCGAAGGGCAAGCGGCTGCTCGGTGCGGATGGTGAAGGCGTCGCGTGGGAAGATTGCGCTAAGGTAGTAAGCGATCAGGTAGAGAACCTGCGAGTGCGGTTCGTTAGGGGGCATTTCGTGGACGATCTCCCCGGCCCAGAGGTAATCCCGCCGGGTTGCCTCGGCGGTTGCGGATTGTGCGGTCGCGGTCGCCATGAGGAGGTTCCCTGGTTCAAGATCTCGGAGGGAGATTCGTCGCGGACGACAATCCTTCGGCCCGGCCGTCCGAGGACGGGAAGGTCCCCGGACGGGCAGGGTTTCAGGTGCCAGCCGTTGGTGGCTTATTCGCCCTTGGCGACGCCGATGACTCCGACGGCAATGCGCCCGCCGGCGTTGCCCGGAGGCTCCTGGGTGGTCAGGTCGTCGACCTTTTCGTGGACGACCAGGCCGCGGCCGAGGATGCTGTGCTCGCCGTGGAGGTGGAGCCCCTTGTCGACGCGGTCGTATTCGGCGATGCCGCGGCCGTCGGCCTTGATGTTGCCGAGGTCGCCGAGGTGCCGCATCTTGTCCTCGGGGCCGGCGTGCTTCTCTTTCTCGGGGTTGTAGTGGCCGCCAGCGGACTTGCCGTCGGCGCCGCTGATGTCGCCAAACTCGTGGATGTGGAAGCCGTGCTCGCCGGGGGCAAGCCCTTCGAGCTTGGCGACGACGTGGACGCCGTCACTTTCCTGGGTGAAGGTGACAACGCCGTGGGCCTTCTTCCCCTCGGTGGGGGTCAGCACGGCGATCGCCTTGGTGATGTGGGGGTGGCCGTGTTCCTTGTCCTTCGAGGACTGGCCCTGGGCAACCAGGCCGGTGGCGGCGATTGTGGCGAGAACTCCGGCGGCGAGGGCCGTTGCGGAACGCTTCCGGTTCATGTGCGTCGCTCCTGGGGTGGGGGTCAAGTCGTGAGGGGTCGAGTCGGGTCGTCCAGCCCGCGGGGGGGTTCTGGATTCGAACTCCGACGTTCGCCGCGGGTCCGTTGTGGCCGTTTTTCATGGAGACGACCAGTATCTTTGCAGGACGGCCCCGTTCCGCAAGCCCCTGGCCCATTCGTTCCGGCGACCTGGGCGTGGGAAGCGGTTTGAAGAAACCGCCAAGAACGTCGGGCCCGCAATCTCGGCATCGTCGGCGCGACCCGTCGTCCGGGTGGCTGGCACCCGGGAAATTGGGTGAGAAACGCCGTGTGGCCCGAGGTTTGCCATAGCATTCTGGTGCGGTGAATTCCCACTCCCTTGATCTTCTGGGGAGGTTTCCTTTGATGAGGTCGCGCAAGCATGCGAAACCCATAGATGGTCAGGCGGCGGCGTCCTCCCGAGGGCCTCATAAGGCTCGCGATGGGTCGCCCGACGGGTTCGACGAAGAGGTCGGCCCAGCCCGAATGTATCCCGCGGTGGTCCTCTCCCGCGATGCGGCCCGACGACGGGTTCCGATTCGCTACGTCCGCTGATCGGGCGTCAGGGGACGAGGGTGTCCCGGGGCGGTTTCGCTAGAGGGGAATCCGGTGCGACGAAGCTCCGAGATGTCCTGGCCGCGATGAGGCGGCCCGCCTTCTTTCCCCTGCCCTCCCGATCAGGGGGCGGCTTCCACTTCGGCCACGGAAAGGTCGTCGAACGCCGTCTGGGCGTCGGATTTCGTCCAGAGCCCGACCTGGCCTCCGTCGGAGTAGGTGGCGTCGTCGGCCTCCAGGACGCTCTTGTTGTCGAGTTCGCAGCGAATGTGGGCGCCGACCATGGTGACTCGGAGGGTGTGCCAGGTGTCGGTGCCGGGAACCTTGACGCTACGGATCTGGGTCCGCTTGCTGTTGACGACCTTGAAGAGGCGGAAGTTGTCTTCCAGGGGGTTGTAGCGGGCAAGATAGTAGTTCTTGTCGTCACTGGCCCGCCAGACGAGACCGCCGCCTCGGTCAACCTCGCCGAGGGTTGGCAGTAGCTTGACGAAGAGGTCGACGTCCTTGAGGCGTGGGCCATCGAGCAAGGCCAGGTTGAAGGCGTCGTCGGGGTTCATGGCTCGCTGCGCCAGGGCCTGGTTCTTCGCGTCGGTCGTGGCGACGGGGGCCAAGCGATCTTCCAGGACATGGTTGTTCTGGACCTCGACGACCTCCCAGCGCCCGCTGGAGGCGACGAAGCCGTCGGCGATCGCGCCAGGCTTGTCCTTCTCGAAGTCCCAGGTTCGCAGGGTATTGGGGTGGGACGGAGGTTCGACCGCGCGGAGGTGGCGTGGCGTCGTCGACATCACGGAGGCGATGGTCAGGACAAGCGCGAGCCGGGCGTGTTGGGTGTTCAAGGCGAACCTCCTCCCGGAAAAGGGGGTGAGTGGGGCCGAGGCGGGTTGTTTTGGGTGCGGTCGGGGGGGAGTTGCGTCGTTGGAGGACGCGAGACCTGGGTTGATGATAGCCCGAGCGGGGTCGGGATTCCCAGCGGGAGGTGGGCCTTGCTCGGGGGGGCCGGGGCCGATAGGTTCGGAATTTGGGGATGCGGGGCGCCTTCGAGGTGGGTGAATGGCCTGGCGACGACGATGAAGACCGTGGCGTGCCCGGCATGCGGGCGGGACGTGCGCGTCTCGGAGGACTTCGCCGGGGGGCGCGGAGAGTGTCCCCTTTGTGGGGCAAGGTTCGAGGTTCCCGTCGCGGAGTTCGAGGGGGATGAGGCTCCGCGGCGCCCCTGGTGGGGAGTGCCCCGGTTGGAGTGGCCGTTGGGCGGGCCTCGGCTGCGTCGATGCCTGGCCTGCCAGCGGAATCGGTTCGCGATCCCCGGCCGTTGCGCACGCTGCGGAGGGGAGACCGCCGGGCTGCATCCGGAGGCGGTGGCCTCGGGGGACGAGGCGGACTTGGCCCTCGCAGCTGAGGCGTTCCGTCGGCGGGGACGGTGGCTGAACTGGTGCGTTGGGGCGATCTGGGCGCTGGCGGCGGTGCTGGTGGTTCTGCTGCTGGTGGAAACGATGGGGCAGCGGGTGTTCCTGGTGAACCTCGCGTTCTTCGCCCTGTTCGCCGCACCGGTGGTCGCCGGCGCCCTTTGGCTTCAGCAATGGGCCGCCGGCTGGATCGGCGAGCGGTTCGCCCGTCGGTATGCGGCCGATTCCGACGACGAGGACGAGGACGAGGACCACGACCCGGCCGAGGCCGATTCCGAGGCCGAGGTGCTGGCGGCGGCGGTGGAGCGGGCTCGGGAGGGGATTGTTGAGCCCTTTCTGGACCGCCATGGCGTGGTGGAGGGGACGGCCTTGCGGGTTCCCGAGGGGGAGTTGGGAATGCTGCGGTCGCTGCTGGGTCGCGAGGGGCTGGACCTGCCGGGGGACGACCTGGCGGCGTTCCTGACGTCCTGCGCTTTGCGACGCGACTTCGACCGCTTCCGCTGGGACCTGGAGGGACAGCCCGGGGTGGATCGGGGGCCCTTGGTGGCGTTTGTGTCGCTGGCGCCGGAGGGCTCGGCCGACGAGGGGCGGTTGCCCTACTTGCAGGAAGTTCTGGCCGAAGCGGGGCGCGATTCGAGCGAGGCGCATGTGCGGGAGCTGCTGCGGGACGTTCGCCGGGAGCGGGCCTTGAGGTCGTTCGCGGCGGATCTGCAGGGGAGTCGGCCGTCGGCGGCGACTGTCTCGTCGCCGAGTCTGGCGTTTGGCCTGGCGGGGACCGGCGTTGGCTCGGGGGTGACGATCGCCCGGGTCGACGCGATGGCGCCCCGAGAGTTCGGCCCGTTGCTGTCGAGGGTTCACGCCGCCCGGGGCGAGGCGGTCGAGGAGGCTCCGAGAGCCGGGGCCCTGGGTGTGGACGTGCTGGTCGGGCTGCCCGAGAATCGTCGGGTGATCCAGGGGCACCTCAGCGACATGCCGCTCGGGCCCTCGGCGGTGCAGCGAGCCGTGGCGGCCCGGCATTATTACCGATGCCGGCGGGCGGTGGTCGTCACCAATCACCACTTCGCCCCCGAAGCCACCGCCCTGGCGGCGACCGAGGGGGTGGAACTGGTCGAACGCCGAGGTCTGGTTTCGTTGCTGGATGAATTCAACCGATCGCCCGGCCGAGACGACCCGGGCCTTGCCGAGTTGCTGGCCCCCGACCCGTCGCGGGCCGTTTGAATTCGCGTTCTCGGGAGACTTCGCCGATGCGGAAATTTCCATGCTTGCGGCTCGCGATGGTGGTCCTCAGCGCCTCGGCGACCGTTCGGGCGGACGACCCGAGACCGCCGGACCCCGGCCAGTCCCGGGAGCGGACCTGCTTCCAGACGCATTCGGACTGGAAGCCGTGGCTCCAGTCGCGTTCCGATGTGGCGATCTGTTATGGCATTGACGCAACCCTGCCGGCTCGGATCGCCCAGTGGAAGGCTCAGGGGTATATCCCCCACCTGATGACCGGCGTCTCCTGGGGGCAATATCAGGACTACCTGTATGCCCGATTCGATGGAACCAACCACGAGGACGAGGCCCAGCGAGACCGCCATGGCAAGGTGATCTCCCACGGCGGCGACGTCTATTACATGTCGCCAGGGGAAAATTACGGCAAATTCCTCTGCCTGGGCGTGAAGCGAGCGATGGACGCCGGCGCTGCGGCGGTCCACCTGGAAGAGCCCGAGTTCTGGGCCCGCGGCGGCTACAGCGAAGGGTTCAAGCGGGAGTGGAAGGCGTATTACAAGGAGGACTGGATCCCGCCCCACCAGTCGCCCGACGCCCAGTATCGGGCCTCGAAGCTGAAGTATTACCTGTATGGCCGGGCCTTGAAGCAGGTGTTTGATTTCGTCAAGGCCGAGAACACGCGAACGAATCGTCATGTCAAGTGTTACGTGCCTTCGCATAGTCTGATCAATTACGCCCACTGGCAAATCGTCAGTCCCGAGTCGAGCCTGGTGGGTGTGGGGGCCGACGGGTTCATCGCCCAGGTCTGGACCGGCACGGCGCGGACACCCAATGTTTATCGAGGCGTGACGAAGGAGCGGACGTTCGAGACGGCCTTCCTTGAATATGGCGCGATGATGAACGTGGTGAGGGCCGGGGGCGGGACCGTCTGGTTCCTGAACGACCCGATCGAGGACGACCCGAACCACTCTTGGGAGGACTACCGCACCAACTGGGAGAGCACCCTGACAGCCTCGCTCTTGTGGCCGCAAGTTTGGCGTTACGAAGTGATGCCCTGGCCCGAGCGGGTCTTCCGCGGCAAGCACCCGGCCGTTGGCAAGCCGGGGGAGCGGGGCGAGAAGGTGCCGATCCCGCCGGCCTATGCCACCGAGCTGATGACCGTCGTCACCGCGTTGAACGACATGGAACAGCCAGAGGTGACGTGGGACAGTGGGACGAGGGGGATTGGCGTGGTGGTTTCGGACACGATGATGTTCCAGAGGGCCGGGGCGAGCCCGTCGGACAAGCATCTGGGGTCGTTCCACGGGCTGGCCTTGCCGTTGCTGAAGCACGGCATTCCCGCCGAGCCGGTGCAGCTGGAAAACGCTCACCTGCCGGGGGCGCTGATGGGGCAAAAGGTCCTGGTGATGACGTATGAGGGGATGAAGCCGATGGGTCCCGAGGCCCACGACGCGCTGGCGGCCTGGGTCTCGGCGGGCGGGGCTTTGGTGTTCTTGGGAGACGATTCCGACCCCTACAACGGCGTGCGGTCGTGGTGGAACGACAAGGCGGCGGGTCGGTCGTATGCGTCGCCTCGCCAGCACCTGTTCGAGATGCTGAAGCTCGCCAAGGATGCTCCGGCGGGGCGTTACCCGGTCGGCAAGGGAGTCGTCCGTTACGACCCGGCGAGCCCCGCCTCTCTGACGTACCGAGCCGATGGCGCGGACCACGTGTGGGAGCTGGTGAGGGAGGCGTGCCGGGCCGTCGGGCTGGAGTTCCGCGGGACCGATCACCTGGTGTTGCGCCGGGGGCCCTATGTCGTGGCGGCGGGGCTGGATGAGTCGATGCCGTCACCCCCGACGGTGCTGCATGGACGGTTCCTCGACCTGTTCGACGCGGGGCTCGCCGTGAGAGAGTCGGTAACCGTAACGCCAGGCGGCCGGTTCCTGCTGCTGGACATGGACAAGGTGGCGGCGAGCGGGCCGGTGGTGCTGGCCTCGGCATGCAAGGCGCTGGGAGCCGCGACCACTGCGGACGGGACGTTCTCGTTCCACGCCGAGGGGCCCGAGGGGGTCGAGGCGGTGGCGAGGCTCGCCTTGCCGGCCGAACCCAAGGTCGTCACGGTGGACGGCCAGCCGTTGCCGACCGAGGCCCGGGTTTGGGACGACGCGTCGAAGACCTTATTGCTGCGGTTCCCCAACCGGGCCGTGGGGCGGAAGGTGGTCGTCCGTTAACTCGGCGGGAGTTGAGCGGGCCGGGAGACTGGGGCGGGGGCCGGGAGGATCGCGCCGGCGCCCCGGTTCCGGCCGCGACTTCCTTGAAAGGCGGGCACCAGCAGGCCCGTCAGGACGAGGAACTCCGCTGCGAGGACGCACAACTCGACGTGGGAGAGCCCCTCGATGAGGACCGGGATTAGCACCCCAATCGCGAGCGGCCAGGCCGCCTGCCACGGTAAGGGGAGGGCGAACACCACCGCCTCGGCGACGATGGCGGCGCCCAGGCGGGCCAGGGAGATTTGGCGGCGGAGCTTCGCCATCGTCCGGTCTCCTGTCCCGGAATTCTCGATACGTGTTGAACGTCAATTCGTGGTTTTGGGGGCAAGCTCGAAGGGGTAGATGACCTTCCAGTCACGTTTCATGTCGATGAGGGTCCAGCCGCGGGAGGGGGCCTCGTCGAGGGCGCGGGCGAGGCGGCCGACGAGGGAGTCGCGGTCGTAGGCCCACTCGCGGACGGCGTCGGTGTGGTGGACGATCAGGCCCAGGCGGGGGCCGGGGCCGCTGGTGATCCAGCGGAGCATCTCGAAGTCGCCGTCGGAGTTGCCCACCACCAAAATCGGCCGGCGTCCCAGGGCGTAGTGGATTCCCACCGGCTTGCCCGGACCGTCGTCGACGAACTGGACCTCGGGCAGCCGGGTGAGGACGGGGAGACCGTCTTTCAGGTCATAGCGAATCTTCAACGTGCTGCCGATGACCTGCTCGGGCGGGATGCCGTAAACGGACTCCGACCAGACCCGGAGGAAGTCAGCGCCCCCGCCGGAAACCATGACGGTGCGGAAGCCGTGGGCCCGCAGGTAGGCCAGCAGTTCCCGCATCGGCTGGAAGACAAGGTCGGTGTAGGGGCGGTCGAAGCGGGGGTGTCGGGCGTGGGCCAGCCAGTCGCGGACCGAGGCGGCGTACTCCTCGATCGTCAGGCCCGGGGCGTCGTCGCCCAGCATGTCCAGCCGGTCCCTCGCGGTCGCCGTGAGGGCCGGGCGGAAGTCCCCCTGGAGGGCCGAGGCCACCAGTGGGTTTTCACCGAGCCTGGGATTCTTGACAACCAGGGCCTTCAGGCGGGCCGAGGCGAAGACGAATTGGTAGTACATCGGCTGCTCGGACCAAAGGGTCCCGTCGTTGTCGAACGCCGCGATGCGGTCCGGCACCGGAACGAAATCGGGGCTTCCTTCGCGGGTGACGCGGGCGACGAAGTCGAGGAGCGCCGATCGGGCGTGACTGACGCTCCACGAGGGCAAGGGCTCGTCGGCCTGGACCGAGGTTGGGACGGCCAGCACGGCCAGCAGAAGGACGACGCGGCGGGCGGGGGGCATTCCGGGGATCTCGATGGTCAGGCGGGGGGTCGGACCGCGTTGGCATTTTGGACGAGGGCGTCGGCCCAGGCCTGGTCCTCGGGGGAGAGCGGCGGCACGCAGGGCTTGCCGTAGTCGAGGATTAGGCTGAAGTCACCAGCCTCGTAGGTGTGTGCCAGTACGGCCTGGATGTCGAGAACCGTGTCGGGGTCGCCTTGGGCCAGGGGGATGCGGATGCGGGGCAGGCGGTCGCGGAGGCGGCGGGGGTACAGTTCGAATTCGTCACGCCAGCCCCCCGCGCGGCTGACGCAGACGAGGGAGTCGCGCGGGGCGGCCCGAGATGCGGCCTCCTCGCCGACGGCCAGGGTGTGTGTCCCGGATCGTAAGAGGTCGATCTCGACGAGGTGGGAGCGGCTGGCCAGAACCTCCGTCTGTTTGGCCAGGTAGGACTCTCGACCCTGGCCACGGGCCTTGTTCGTCGGGTTGAGGAGTTCGATGACCGTCACGACCTCCTGGCCAGACTTCCGGTCGAGGATCGTGAGGTAGGCTTCGTGGATCTCAAGCCTCGGGTCCGCTACGAGGAGCGGCTCATCCGCCATCGGCTCCGTGAGGGCGACGGCCCCTCCGCCACCAAACGGTTCGGGTCGTCGACGCCGGATGGAGGCGTCGGGGACGATGGATCGATCGCGGTTCATCGCTTCGTCCCGATCCCATTCCTGTCGTTCGACGTAGACTCGCTCCTCTATGGACGTGACGTACCGTGGCCTTAAGCGGGGTTGGAGTTGGTCACGCAGATAGACAATAAACGCGTTGTGGACCCCCGACCAGATCGCGGGGTTTTCGAGGTAGGGGTCCATGCCCGGGAAGATCATGGCCAAGGGTCGGTCCTCCGTGGCGATGAGGCGGCTTCGGGTTCATCATACCGCATCCGGGGCTCTCGACGGGAGGCGAAGGAGCTAGATGGCTGGCTCATTGTGGGGCCGGGTGGGGTCGCGATAGACTGGCGTGCCTGGTTCATGGCCGGTGTCCCTCTACCGCCGTTCGGGTCCCCATGCCGTGGCGAGGTCAGGAGGTCTCACGATGATGCGGATGTTGGGGTGGGCCGTCTTCGGACTCATCGCCGCCTCCAACGGTGCCGCCCTGGCCGACGACGGGCCGGCGGGGGTGCTGGAGGCCAAGGGGCTCCGCAAGGCGGGTCTGGTCTACATCCTGCCGGCCGAGGCCGACGTGGCCAAGGCCGCCGGCGCGGTCCGGTCGGCCCAGCAGAAACTCGGCGTTGTGATGGGGGAGCAGGCCGAGGTCGAGGGGCAGATCGAGGCGAACAAGCAGATGGTCGTCGAGTTTACCCAGCAGCGCCGCATCCTCCGCGAACAGATGAACGGGGCCAACTCCACCGCCGAACGCAACCAGTACGTCAACCAGCTCAACGAACTGGGAGACCGCGTCAACCTGCTCCACAGCGGTCACGACGAGGAGGAGGAGGCCCGCAAGCAGGCTGGGGCCGCCACCTCGGAACGCCGAGAGGACTACCTCCAGAAGCTGATGGAACTGGGCAACCTGATCGAGGACGTGGATGCGACCTACGCCAAGCTCCAGGCCGATGCCGAGGTCAAGGCCGCGATCGACGCCCTCAACGTCGGGGCCAAGGTCAATGCCCGGGTGACCCTGGGGCCATCCAAAGCCTACCAGGCCAGCGCCCGGGCCTTGCGGAAGGCCCAGGGGTCGGTCCATTCCGAGACGATCCCCCTGAGCGAGAACCGGGGGACCTTCCTGGTCAACGTGGTGCTCAACGGCAAGGTCACCAAGGCGATGATCTTCGACACCGGGGCCAGCATGGTGTCGCTGCCGGCGGAACTGGCGTCGAGGGCCGGCCTGAATCCCACCGACGCCGACCCCACCATCCGCATGCAGACCGCCGACGGCCGGACCCACGACGCCAAGCTGATGAAGCTCCAGTCGGTAAAGGTCGGCAAGTTCACCGTCAACGACGTCGAGTGCATCGTGGTCCCGCCCGACCTGGCCGACGCTCCCCCCCTGCTCGGCGGCAGCTTCCTGAAAGGCTTCACCTACAAGTTGATCCCCGAGGCCGGCAAGCTGACCCTCTCCCGGGTCGGCGAGGAAGAGGCCCCCAAGGTCGCCAAGCCGGCCAAGGGCGCGAAAGGCGCGAAGGGCTCGGCCAAGAAGTCCGCCGCCGCCCGCAAGGGCCAGGCCCCGAAGCCCGCCGCCTCCGCGACCCAAACTCCCCCCGACGACGAATAACTCCGCCAGCCCAACCCAGTGCCGTGGATTTCTCCATTGGCCTTGGAATCGGGGACTGGCTCTGGCGGTACTCCGCCGGTGCTTGTCCCCCATTGGGGGGCCCGGTGGGCGTCGTGTCAGGGACATCCGTCGGCGAAAGGGGGCCAGGCAAAGTGAGAACGAAACGGCCCTGCAGCCCAACCCAAGTCGCGTTGACCCACCCTTGCGAGCTTTGTATCGTAAAGTGATCGAGGCCCCGACGGTCGGGGCGGGGGTTCGCGAGGAGGGCGAGCGGATGGCTCGGGAATGGTTCAAGCCGTGGGGTTGGGCGTATCGGCCGGCGTCCTGGCAGGCATTGGCGGTGTTGCTGGTGGCTGGGGGGCTGGGGGCGGAGATGGTAGCGGCGGCGGGCTCTCGGTCGCAAAGTGCGGGGGACTGGTTAGCGGGGGTGGTTCCCGCGGTGGTCGCTTGCCTGGCGATCGTGAACTGGGTCGCGTCGAAGACCAGCCCGGAGGCTTCTCGGCCTCGTCGTCGGCGGCTTCGCGACATGGATTCGCCCGGCTGGGATGGGTGAGGGACTCGGCCGATCGGGGAGGTTTCGGCCGAGGCCCCTGGAGGGGTGGGTCAGGCGGCGGCGAAGTCGGGGTCGAGGACAATCCGGTAGCGGGCCTTGCCGGCCTTGAGGTGTTCGAAGGCGTCGTTGACGCGGCTCATCGGGAACCGTTCGACCTGCGGCGCGATCTGGTGGCGGGCGGCGAAGTCGAGCATGGTGGCGATCGCCACGGGGGAGCCGGTGGGGGAGCCGGAAACCGCGCGCTCGGTCATGATCAGGTCAAACGCCGGGATGGCCATCGGTTCGGGCACGGCGCCAACGACGTGCATCCGGCCCTTTGGGGCCAGGGTGTTGAGGTAGGCGTGCCAGTCCAGCGAGACGTTGGCCGTCACCAGCAGGAAGTCGAGCGTGCCGGCGATCTTCCCCAAAGCCTTGCTGTCGCGGCTGGAGACGACCTTGTGCGCGCCCAGGGATTTCGCCTCGTCGGTCTTCGACTCGCTGGAGGTGAAGGCGGTGACCTCGCAGCCCCAGGCGTTGGCGAACTTCAACGCCATGTGGCCGAGGCCGCCGATGCCCACCACTCCCACGTGGGCCGTCGGCGGGATCTTGTGAATCTGGAAGGGGTTGAACACGGTGATCCCCCCGCACAGCAACGGCCCGACCGCCGAGTCGTCGAGCCCCTCGGGGATCGGGATCGTCCAGGACCAGTGGGCTCGCACCTTCTCGGCGAAGCCGCCGAAATGGCCGATGATGGTCGGTTGCCCCTCGGGGCAAAGGTGTTGCGAGCCCGAAAGGCACTGTCGGCAGTGGGTGCAACTGCCGGAATACCAGCCGACGCCCACTCGCTGGCCGACGGCGACGTTCAACGCCTGGTCCCCGACGGCGACCACCCGGCCGATGACCTCGTGGCCGGGCACGAACGGATAGACCGAGTTGCCCCAGTCGTTGTTGAGGACCGAGAGGTCGGAGTGGCACATCCCGCACGACTCGACGGCGACTTCCACCTCGGCCGGGCCGAGCGGGCCGGGGTCGTAGGTGAACGGTTCGAGCTTGGCCCCTTTCGCCCTGGCGACCCAGGCACGGATCTGGCTCATCGTGGGAAGTTCCTTTGGTGATTGGTCTTCACTGTCGAGATGGGGCGGATCGGCGGGATTGTAAACGGCCGGGTCAATGGCGTCTCGCTTGCTAGGGCGGCTAGAATTCCGGAGACGCCCCCTGCCCCGATTCCCGCGAGGCTCCCGACGATGGACTGGTCCGCGCTGTTCGCCGAAGCCCTGCCGTATGTCCCGTTCCTGGACAAGTACGCCGTGATGGGCCACCGCCCCCGCTGGGACGCCCAGCACGGCCGCGTCCGCCTGACCGCCGAGCAGACGGCGACCCTCGGCGGGTTCATCCGACGGATGCCGGTGCTGGTCCTCAATGGGGCATGGTGCGGCGACTGCATCAACCAGGTTCCAATCTTCGACCACTTCGCCCAGGCCTCAAAGGCGATCGACCTACGATTCCTCGACCGCGACGCCCACGCCGAGGTCCGTTCGGCCCTGTCGGTCAACGGCGGGCACCGCGTCCCCGTGGCCGTCTTCCTGAGCGAGGATTTCCAGGAGGTCTCGCGCTACGGAGACCGCACCCTTTCGCGCTACCGGCAGCTCGCCCGCGAGCAACTGGGCCCCTCCTGCCCCACCGGCCTGGTCGCGCCGAGCGACGACGCGACGTCGCTGGTCGTCTCGGAATGGCTGGGCGAGTTCGAGCGGGCCCAGTTGGTGCTGCGGCTCTCGCCCCGGTTGCGGGAGAAGCACGGGGATTGAGCCCGAAGGCCCAGGCCAGGAACGTCGGAGGGGTGGGCCCAATGGATGTGCGTGGTGAGGTCGCCCCTTGTCGTGACACCTCCTGCGACTCGTGAGAGTCTGGAAGGGACAAGGAGTCGACCCGAGATGACCATTTCCTTCTCCACGGTCGGCGCCGCAACGTCTTCCGGACCGGATTCACGATTCACCAAGACATAGTTTCCAGCCTGTTCGTCCATCGATGGTGCCCAGCGGGAGCTTGCACCGTGGGCCGGATCAGAAATAGGGTCAGGAAGCCTCCGGAGGCCCCAGCCTCGCGATCGCTTGGAGGATGTTGAGCGCAGGTGTAGGCTGAGTCCGCTGAGCTTCGCGATCCGCTTGAGGGTCCAGCACGGACCAATTCTCTCATGCCGCGACGGATCCGATTTCTCGATCTCTCCCTGGGTGGGTGCCGCTACTTGATCGATGCCAACGATCGGCATAGAATCTTCCCGACGAACCTCGCGACCCCCTGCGCCTCCCCATCGCCGGAACGCTTTCGGGTCGAGCCGAAGGCGGTTCGCCTGGGTGAGAGACCTGCGGAACCTGGTCGGCTGTCGAGGAAAACGATGCGAAAACAGCTCCGGAAACTTTATCGATGGGTTCGTCCGGAGCCCATCCCACCCTGCGACGCGGAAACACTCGCCGTCCTGCAACATGTGTTGCGTCCCGATTCGAATACGGTCGATGTCGGTTGCAACCGAGGGTCGATCCTCCGCGAGATGGTGCGGCTCTCCCCGTCGGGTCGTCATTTCGCCTTCGAACCGATCCCGCGGCTTCAACGGCTGCTCCGCGCCCGATTCCCCGAGATTGAATGCCACGGAGTGGCCCTCAGCGATCGGAAGGGGGTCGCCCGGTTCAACCATTTCGTGGAATTGGACGGTTTCAGCGGATTGATGCAGCGGCAAGACGTCAGCGAGGATACCGGCGGCTTGCGAAAGATCGAAGTCCAGACCGAGCGCTTGGACGACGTCCTGCCGCCCGGCGTTCGGATTGCCCTGATCAAGATCGACGTCGAAGGGGCGGAATTCGAGGTGTTGCGCGGCGCCGAGGCCACGCTGAGGACCTCCCGTCCCACGATCATCTTCGAATGCGGCAAGGGTGGCCTGGACCTCTTCGGCCATACCTCCGAAGAAATGTTCACGTTCCTCGAAGAGTGCGACTTTACCATCAAGTACCTTGACGATTGGTCGCCCCACCAAACGCCCCTCGATTCCCAGGCATTCGCGGAAAACTTCAAGGCCAGGGGCAAATTTATGTTCGTGGCCTCTCCAGCCGTCCCATCGACCGTCTGATCCTACGTTGCCGCGGACCCCTGCGCCCTCTCGAGGAGCGTTCCAGTCGGAGCCGATCGGGTAGACCCGTGGTTGGGGTCGGGCGGAGGATCGCGCGAGAACCTTTGTCCCTCGGCATCGCCTCGCCATCTTTCAATCTCCTCGCGACTTATCGCTCCGCGCCATCCTGCGGGAAGTACGTCAATCCCCCCCTGGGAAAGACCCGGACCCTCGGCGCCTCGATTCCCTTCAAGGCCCGCCCGGCGGCTTGCCAGAGGGGCCCTTGCTCGGCGAAGAGGCGGATCGGGCCGAGGCGGGGGCCGATTCGCTCGTGCAGCGGTGGGGCGTAGACCAGGACGGTTCGGTCGACGACCAGCTCCCGAGCCCAGCGGATCATGAACGAAGCGGGGCTTTCCCTCGCGGCCATGACACGGTCGGCGGCTGCCAGACCCTTGCGCATCAGCCAGCCTCCGGGGCTTCCCGTGGCGGCGATGGCTCGCATCGCGGGCATCGGGAAGGATCGGTCGATCTCGGATTCATCCGTGCGGAACATCCCCACGAAAACCCCTCCGGGACGGCCGGCGGCTCGGTGCTGGAGCAGGACCTTGAAACTTTGCATCGGGTCGCCGGGCCAGGGGTCGTTGCCGGCGACCACCACGTCGGCCGGCGGCCCGGCGGGGGCCCTCAGACGTCGGCGAGCCTCGGCGGCCAGGGCGTCCTGCACCGGGTCGGGGTGGCCAGCGACGACCTTCAAGACCCGCCCCGGCTCGCCCAAGAGGTGACTGATCGACAGGCAGGGGCCTAGCTTCGCCGCCGCCGAGCGAATCGCCCGACGCATCGGGTTGGCACTGGCGTCCCCGCCGAGCAGCCGCCCCACGTCGCCGCCGAGCCCCTGGCGGTGCAAAGCTCCCAGGGTCGTCCGGTGGCTGGTGCCGGGGAAAATGAGCTTGTAGCCGCCGCCGAACCCCGCCTGGAGGTGCGGCAGGACCGAGCCGATCAGGATGCGCAGGTCGGCCTCGGCCACCGGGCGAAAGACCCGCACCGGTACCCCCTCGGGCGTCGTGCCGAGGTCAACGTATTGCGACAGGTCATCGACCGGCGGGCTGTAGCAGCGCAGGCGGGCCGCGACGCCGTCGCCCACGCGTCGGCGCATCGCCTCGTCGTCGACGGCGTGGTGGCGACCCACGCCGACGCTGAGGGTAATCCGATCGTCGGCGACCCCGGCGTCCCTCAGGCGATTCAGCAGCACCGGCAGCGCCTCGCGGACTGGCGTCCAGCGAGAGGGGTCGTCCACCACGATCGCCACCGAAGCCCCCGGACCGAGAGTCCCGCCGTCCAGTCGGGGCGCTTCGATCGGCTCGTTCAGGGCGAGGGCCAGGGCCGCCGGGTAGTCGTCCAGGGGGCCATCGAGGTCGGGCCAGACCACCTCGGGATCGGACCAGCCCTCGGGCAGTTCCAGGGGCAGCTCGCCGTTTCCCCAGGGGATCGCCAGGGTTTTGCGGGCGTTGGGGGTCGGTGTTGGCATGAGCGGTCCTTCCCTGGCCCCGCGGTCGGGCATCTTGGCCGGTCCTTCGGGCCCCCACGCTAATGGATCGGGGGCCATTCCGCCAAGTCGGGTCGGGCCGGACATTTGGCGCCGTTGGCGCAATCCTCGCCAGCTCGGGAAAGATTGGGGGGGACGGGTGCAACCGGGCCCATCCGGGGCCCGATACCCTCGACAATGTTTTATGGTCGCGATCCTCTTCGACTCCCTCCCGGGTGCCCCCCCAGCCCGGCCTTTACCGGTGACGCGATGAATCCATCAGATCGTCGGCGAGTCCCGCGATTTCGTCCCTGGGCCGAGCGTTGCGAGGCGCGTCTGGTTCTCAGCGGGAACGCGAGCGAGGCCATCATCGCCTCGATCCTGCGGACCCCGGGAACTTCGGCCCCAAACCATGTCAACACGCCGATCCTACGCCTGGGTCGGGCTTCCAGCGTCGTGACGTTCATCGACCCCACGGTGCATATCAACTTCCCCCGGCATATTGGAATTGGTGGCAAGAACTTCATCGCGCCTTATGCGACCCTGGACGCCGGCCCGCCGGGCTTCATCAAAATCGGCAACGGTTCGAGCATCCAGGACGACGCGGTGATTCAGGGGAATCCCAACCGAGCCCGGGGGCCCATCGGCGTCATCATCGGCGACAATTCGTATGTCGGGCCGGGCGCCACGGTCCGCGGCCCGGCCCGCGTCGGGGCGTTGCGGTCAAATCTCCAGGCGGGAGTGTATGCCAACGCCCAGATCGACGGGGCGATCGTCGAGCCAGGCGCCATTGTCGGCCAACTCGCGAGGGTTGGTCCCGGGGTCGACGTCCCGGCCAATATTTATGTCTTACCCGGGGCCAACGTCACGACCCAGGCCGAGGCTACCAACCCCGCCTTGGGCAAGGTCCGCGCCGTCACGGCGGCCGATCGCACGATCCTGGCCTCCTACGTCACCACCAACCAGGCGCTGGCGCTGGGGTATGCGACGCTCTATCAGGGGAATGCGGCCACCGGGGTGAGTCCGTACACGACGACCGCCGGGGTGAACAACGGCAACCTCGCCGCGATCACCGGCGCCAGCGCCGAGCCGGGCTCGGCCACGGTCTCGTTCGAGCCCGCCACGGGCCTGATCCCCAGCTTCGCCGGCACCCCGGCCACCTTCTACGGCTATCGCGCCCGCCTGACCGGCCGCGTCGTGCTGGGCGACCGCCCCTCGGTAGCCGCCAGCAAATTCGGCCGGGGTGACTCGATCCGCGCCGACGTCGGCCAGCCGATCACCATCGCCGGCATCAACAGCATTGGCGACTCGGTTTCGATGCACGGACGGGTGGGCGACAAGATTACTATCGGCACCAACTTCACCGCCGAGAGTAACTCCCGGGTCCTCAGCAATGCCACCCTGGGCAACGACGTGACCCTGGGCAACGGGTCGGTCGTGAGCGCCTCGACGCTGGGTAACGGCGTGACGGTTGGGGCCCGGTCGCTGATCCTGAACTCCACACTCGCCCCCGGCACCAACGTCCCGGCCGGGACGATCCTCATCAACAACGTCGTGACCCGCGCCATCGAGTGGTGATCGCAGCCAAGGCGTCACGCATCCCCCCCTTCGGTCCCGCGTTCGGTCCCCACGACCGGGTGTGGGGCCGATCGGCTTTGTTTCGATAGGCATGGAATCGAGCCCGGCCGAGTTGCCCGCGTCCAACCCATGTCCTAGAGTGCATTTGTGCGGATTGCGCCGGAGAGGCCGTTTCCACCGTCCGAGTCGTCCGCAATGATGCCCAACACAAGTGAGGGGTCCAAAACCGAGCCAATGCCGAAGCGAGCCTCGCCGGCCTCTTCGCGTCGCAACATCACGCCGGGGATGGCCGCTCCCGGCGATCCAGGAGTCGGCGAGAGCGGGGCAATGGAGGTCCGTCGGCTCCGGTTCGCCGACCCGGCCATCGAGGCGGAATTCCGGGCCAACGCCGATCGGAGGGCCCTGCCGCCAGTCCGTCGGGTCGTCGCGCTTACGGCCCTGGCCTACGCCGCCTCGGCTCTGGTCGATGGCCTGTCGCGACCCGAGGCGAGGCCGTTCATCTCGGCGTTTCGCTTCGGGGTCGTCGGTCCCCTGGCCATCGCCGTGGTGATCCTGTCGAGACGCCGAGGCGCCGAGCGCTGGTTGCAGCCGGCGGCCTGCCTCTTCGGTGTGGTCTCGGCGGGCGGGCTGGTGGCGATGACCTTGTGGACGCACCCCATCCTCAAGACGAGGGATTTTGCCCTTCTGCTGGCCCTTTTGCTGGTCCTGGCAAGGATGCTGAAGCTGAGGTTCCCCGCCGCGTTGGTCCTGACCGCCGCGACAACCGCGACGTACTGGGTGGGCGTGATGGTCGCCGGGGGTGAGCGGCCGATCGACCTGATGGTCTTCGCCGTGGCGGCGACCTTCGGACTGGTCGAGGTGTACTCCGCCGAGGTCGCCCAGCGCACCGACTTCCTCCAGCGACGGCTCATCCAGGCGCAGTCCCGGTCGCTGCGAGAGGCCCTGCAGGAAGTCGAGGCGAGGCGCTGGGAGGCCGAGGACGCGGCCAATCACGACCCCTTGACGGAACTGGCCAACCGCCGACAGTTCTTCGCCCTGGCCTCGGGCTCGCGGCCGACGACGATGGCGGTCATCCTGCTGGACCTGGATCACTTCAAGGCGGTCAACGACACCCACGGCCACGCCGTCGGCGACTGTGTGCTTCAAGCCGTGGCCGAAATCCTCAGAGAAAACGTCCGACCCGGCGACACCCCCTGCCGGTTCGGCGGCGAGGAATTCGCCGTGCTGCTGCCGAGGACCGACCTGAGGGGCGCGGCCGCCGTCGGCGAGCGCCTGCGGTCCCGCATCGGTGCCGCGAGCATCCCGACCGGCCAAGGCCCCCTGACGGTCTCGGTCAGCGTCGGCATCGCCGCAGCCGACGGAGAGC
Source organism: Isosphaeraceae bacterium (assembly GCA_965201075.1). Taxonomy (GTDB): domain Bacteria; phylum Planctomycetota; class Planctomycetia; order Isosphaerales; family Isosphaeraceae; genus CBDAVP01. The sequence goes on from CBDAVP010000013.1 coordinate 28,161, forward strand.
CCGCCGCCGTCGAGGCCCTACTCGACCGAGCCGACCAGGCCCTCTACCAGGCCAAAAACGCCGGCCGAGACCGCGTCCGCCTCTGGAAACCCCCCGACGACCCCACCGCCCTCCCCGCCTGATGCGGTGTCCCCCCAAGGTTGAGGCAAAAGGGGACTGGCTCCGGCGGTACTCCGCAATAGTGTCCGGGACTTTGTCTCCATCAAATCTTCACTTGCGCTTTTGGAAAACGGCGGCCAAACTCTCCTCATGGCGGCGAGGAAGCGATCCCCCAATGTGGTTCCACCTTCCCAACGACCCCAATACCTCGGGTCCGAGGAAGCGCGGCAGCGTGACTTGCCCCTCTGGCCCGAACAGGTCGTGGGGGCCAAATCCCTCCGCTGCCTCGAACGGCTCATCGACGGGCTTCGGCAAGAGGCCCCCCACGGCAACCGCCAACTCTTCCTCGATGATGTCCTGGTTGCCTATCTCCTGGCCTTCTTCAACCCCACCCTCAGGTCCTTGCGCGCCATCGAGGACTTCAGCCAGACCCGCCAAGCTCAGAAGCACCTCACCCTCGGAAAACTCTGCAAGAGCACCCTCTCCGACTTCAACAAACTGGCCGACCCCAATCGGTTGCAGCCCATCCTCGATCATCTCCGGCGTGAGGTCCTCAAGCCGGGGCCAAACCAGGCCCCCGGCCCGCTGGCCACGCTGCATCGCCAGGTCCTGGCCGTCGACGGCACCTTCCTCAAGGCCGCCACCGCCGTGACCTGGGCCATCCGCCGACGCGGCAACCAGGTCGGCGCGCGGCTGGACTTCCACCTCGACGCCAAGACCTGGCTGCCGGAGGTGCTGGTCATCCCCGAGCACCACCAGAGCGAGGCGCGGACCGCCCAGGAGACGATCACCCCCGGGGCCATCCATCTCTACGATCGGGGCATCTTCAGCTTCGAGTTGGTCGCGGCCCATGCCCCCCAATCGGCCGATTTCGTGATGCGGATCCGCGAGCCGAGCCCACGCGGCCTGGGGCTGGAGACCGTCGAGGCCCGCCCACTCACCGACGAGGCCCGGGACGCGGCAGTCACGAGCGATCGCCTGGTGCGTCTGGTCGGTTCGGACCATTGCCGGCCGCCGGAGATGGTCCTGCGCGAGGTGGTGATCCGCCCCCCTGAGGACCCCGACCGTCCGATCCACCTGCTGACAAGCTTGCGGGACCTCGACGCTTCGGTCATCGGGCTGCTGTACCGTCATCGCTGGCAGATCGAGTTGTTTTTCCGCTGGTTGAAGTCGTATGCGCGGTTCGACCACCTGATCAGCCACAACCGCGAGGGGGTGCTGCTGCACTTCTACGTGGCGGTGATCGGCGTGACGTTGATGTATCTGCACATGGGCCATCGCCCTAGCAAGTATCTGTTCACGATGATGGGGATGGTGGCCAACGGCTCGGCGACGCTGGAGGAAGTCCTGCCGATCCTGCGGGAACGGGAACGTCAGTGCCAGATGCAGCGTGAGCGAGTGGCGCGAAAGCGTGCCGAAACGACCAGGTGAGCGATCCGGGCCGGTCCACGCCCAGTGGACGCGGTCACGCCGCGGCCTGCGCGGTGAGGGGCCTGATCTTGTCAGGCAACCCACGGAAAGATCCCCGCCCGCCCAGGATGCGCTCTCCCGAGGCAGTCATTTGGCCCATTCCTCGAAATCCCGGACACTATTGGGTACTCCGTCCGGTGCCTGCCCCACTTTTGCCGGGCCCGGCCAGGTCAAGGGCCGCCCGCGTTCGAAGGAACACCCATTGAGGCAAAAGGGGACCGGCTCCGGCGGTACTCCGTCCGGTGCCTGTCTCACTTTTGCCGGGCCCGGCCAGGTCAAGGGCCGCCCGCGTTCGAAGGAACACCCATTGAGGCAAAAGGGGACCGGCTCCGGCGGTACTCCGTCCGGTGCCTGTCCCACTTTTGCCGGGCTGGGCCAGGTCAAGGGCCTCCCGACCGAGGCTAAGGCCACGCGCGCCGGCGCTCGACCGGCGACCCTGGAAACCACCTGCCGCCTGATGACCGTCGCGCCCCCCGGCGATTACAGTAAGGATCTCGCGAAATCGAAGACCGGCGGGCGGAGGGCATCGCTCCGATGTGCGGGATCTGCGGAGCGGCCTGGACCGACACGGGCCGGCCCCTGGGCGATGCGGACCTCGGCCGCATGGTCGCCAGCCTCGAGCGTCGAGGCCCCGACGACGCCGGGACCCATCGCGACCCCCACGCCGCCCTGGGGTTCCGTCGCCTGTCGATCGTCGACCTCGCCGGGGGCCACCAACCCCTGCCCAACGAGGACGGCACGGTCTGGACCGCATTCAACGGCGAGATCTACAACTTCCCCGCCCTGCGGAGACGCCTGGAAGCCCGCGGCCACACCCTGCGATCCACCGGCGACACCGAGGTCCTCGTCCACCTCTACGAGGACGAGGGGCCGGCGATGGTCTCCCTCCTGCGGGGGATGTTCGCCCTGGCCATCTGGGACGCGCCGGGGCGGACCCTCCTGCTGGCACGCGACCGCCTGGGTCAGAAGCCGCTGGTGTATCGCCCCGAGGCCGGGCGGATCACTTTCGCCAGCGAGCTAAAAGCTCTGCTGACGCTCCCCGAAACCCAGTTCCCCCGCCGCCTCGACCCCCGAGCCCTCGACCGCTACCTGACCTTCGGCTACGTCCCCCACCCCGCCACAATTTTGGAAGGCGTCTACAAACTTCCCCCAGCGCACCTGGCGGTCTGGAAGGACGGCCACCTGCGTCTGGAACGGTACTGGACCCCCGACTGGGACGCCGAGGTCGACCGTCCCGAGGTCAACGACGCCGAGGCGTTGCGCTCGACCCTGACCGACGCCGTCCGCGAGCAGATGGTGGCCGACGTGCCGCTGGGGGCCTTCCTGTCGGGGGGCATCGACTCGACGATCATCGTCGGCCTGATGGCGGGCGCCTCGGATCGGCCAGTGAAGACCTTCTCGATTGGCTTCGACGACCCGGCCTTCGACGAGAGCCGATTCGCCAAGATCGCGGCCGAGCGGTTCGGCACCGAACACCATGCGTTCGTCGTCGAGCCCCGGGCGTGGGAAACCTTGCCATCGCTGGCCGAGCAGTTCGACGAGCCGTTCGCCGACAGTTCGGCCCTGCCGACCTGGCACGTCGCCCGAGAGACCCGTCGGCACGTCACCGTCGCACTGACCGGGGACGCCGGAGACGAACTGTTCGCCGGCTACGATCGCTATCGGGCCGTGGCGTTGACAGCCCTGCTGGATCGGCTGCCAGGCCCGGCGCGATCGCTGGTGGGAGGGCCGTTGGCGAAAGCCCTGCCCGCCTCGGCGCGAGCCAAGACCCGCCTGCGAGCCATCCGCCGGTTACTGGAGGCCGCCGCCGATTCGCCCGAGGCCCGTTACCTCCGCTGGGTCACGCTGTTCGACGAGCCAGCGCGGGCCTCGCTCTACTCCGACGAGTTCGTCGACCAGATCGCCACGGCCGGCGACCCCGAAGAGGCCGACCCCGCGACCTGGCTGAACCGGGCCCTGGAGGTGGCCTCGAAGCGCGACCCGGTGACGAAAGCGACGGTGGCCGACCTCTTGACGTACCTCCCCGGAGACCTGCTGGCCAAGGTCGACCAGGCCAGCATGGCCCACGGACTGGAGTGCCGAGGCCCGTTCCTCGACCACCGAGTCGTCGAACTGGCGCTGGCGATGCCCCTGAAGCGGAAGCTCCGACTACGCGGGGGGAGGTCCAAAGCAATCCTGAAAACCGCATTCGCCGACCTGTTGCCACCCCAATTGATGAACCGCCCCAAGATGGGATTCGGAGTTCCCGTCGACCGCTGGTTCCGCGGCCCACTCCAGGCCGAGCTACGGGCGGTGCTGCTGGACCCGGTCTCCCGGAACCGCAACCTCTTCCGCCCCGAGGCCATCACCACCTTGCTCGACGAGCACACCAGCGGCCAACGCGACCACGCCTACCGCCTGTGGGCCCTCTTGATGCTGGAGTTGTGGTTCCGGCGGTATCTGGACCCGCCCGCGCCATCTGGGGCGACCTGACCTACTGGCCCGCTGCGGCAAGGTCAAGAAAGACGACGCACGACGGGTTGCCGACGGGCGTCGACTGGCCCGTGAACGCGAGGCGCCCCGTTCGTGAGTCGACGCGGAAGGTGGTGATGTTGTCGCCTCGCTGGTTGCAGCAGTGGAGGAACTGGCCGCTGGGGTCGAAGTCGAAGCTCCGGGGGTAATCGCCGTGGGTCCACTCCTCGCCGAGGTAGGTCAGGCCGCCGCCAGGGTTGACGGCGAAGGTGGCGATGCTGTCGTGCAGGCGGTTGCCGGCGTACACGAATCGGCCGTCGGCGGAGACTCGGACCTCCGAGCCGAAGCTGCTGCCCACGAAGCCCGGCGGGAGAGTCGAGAGCGTCTGCCGGGTTGTCAGCCGGCCGGCGGCGGGGTCGTAGTCGAAGGTGGCGACGGTGGAGGCTTCTTCCTGGATCGAATAGAGCCGGCGGCCGTCAGGGTGGAAGGCGAAGTGGCGGGGGCCGTCGCCCGGCGGCAACGCGACCTCGTGCGGGTCGTGGCGGGCCAGGCGGCCGTTTCGGTCGTCGAAGGTCCAAACGAAGAGGCGGTCAAGGCCGAGATCGACGTGCAGCACGAACCGGCCGGCGGGGTCGGCCTGGATCATGTGGGCGTGGGTCCGGTCGTGCCCGCTGACGGCGAAGCTGCCCGTTGGCGAGTGGGCCGCCCGGGTCGGTCCGACCGTTCCGGCATCGACGCGGACGTCCGAGGGCTCGCCCAGGCGGCCATCGGGCAAGATCGGCAGCACCGCGACCGACCCGCCGAAGTAATTGGCGACCAACAGGAACCGACCCGTGGGGTGGATGCTGACGAAGGTTGGCCCGGCGCCGCCGGACCTAACGGTATTCATCGCGGTCAACTGTCCGTTGGCCCGATCAATGCGCAAGGCGGTGACAGTCCCCTGCCGGTCGTCGCCGACCCGGTCGGTCTCGTTGGCCGAGTAGAGTCGAGTCCCCTCGGCGTTGAGGGCCAGGTGGCTCGGGCTGGTCCCCGACTCGAAGATTCCGGCGGGGGTCCATTCGCCGGTCGTGCGATCGACCCGGAAGAGGTGGATGCCCCGCCCATTGCCCGGCGGCCGGTCGACCTGCGTCGGCAGGACGTCGCGCAGCGGGGAGCTGAAGGTGCCGACGTAGGCGATGAGCGGCCCGCGGGAATCGTCGGCCCGCGATGGGGCGGCGAGGATCGAAGTCCCCGCGAGGGCGGCCGATTGCTTCAGGAACGAACGCCGAGAGTGTCGGGCCAGGCTCATAGGTCCGGGCCGGGCGTTGATCGCCGGGGGTCGACCATCCCGGTCGTATCCTCAGCGGGGTCGGCGTCCTCAGCCGGGGTTGCTGACTCGGTCGCCTCGGGATCCGCCTCGGCCGTCGACTCCGCCGGGATCGGCGAGGGGACTTCGGGTGCCGGGTGGATCGTCCGAGGGTCTTCCAAACCGGGCCCCGGGTTCTGGGGCGGGTGGGGTTGAGTTGTCATGCCGTTCCCTCCGTGTTCCAGGGGTTTGGCTTAAGCGAAGCGTTCATTCGCCCAAGCTGGGCGGGACGAACCTTCCTGGCAAATCTAAGCCCGGGGTGGGGAGTCTGGCAATGCGATGCTCCTTTGGGTTTAGAGCCACTCCAGCGCCACCAGGGCCGCCAGGTGCTTGCAGAGGCCATCGGGGGAGAGGCCGTCGACCTGATAGGCCCACTCGGCGCAATCGCACTGGGTCGAGCCATCGGCCAGTCGGCAGGCGTAATACGGGCCGTCGTCGGAGGCGGGCAGGCGAGTCAGCCGCCACTGGGAAGGCGCCAGCGGCGTGCCGTCGATGCGCTGGGCCCGGTAGGTGTGGCCGCCGATTGTCAGGAACAGGGCCTGGGGAGAGTCGGGTTCGCCGACGGCCAAGGTCGCGGCGGGGGGCTCGGCCAGGGCCTCGGCCAGCACGGCTCCTCCGAGTTGCGCCCGCAGGCGGTCCCAAGAGCGGCGGGCCTCGGCCAGGGCCGAACGGAAGTGCCAGGTCGTGGTGTGGAACGCTCCCAGGGTGGCTTCCGAGGCGTCAAGGTCAGCCGTGGCGATGTCCAGGATCATCCGAGCCCGCTGGGCTAGCTCGACGGCCCGCCACTTGGGGTCGTCGCGGTCGACGGGCGGTCGGCGGAACGGGGTTGTGTGCTTCGGCGGAGGCATGGCGAGGCGCACCCTGGGCGGGAACGGGCTCAGCGAGGCCGGTTGGCGACGCCTGGGGCCGGGTGGAGGTGGAGGTAACGCGGCGGCGCGCCATCGGGGTCGGGCGGGCCGTCGGCGGCGACCTCGTAGCGGCGGCCGTGGAGCCGGACGCTGGAGCCTTGGGCGGGAGCGGCCAGGGTCCGGCCGGGGCCCAGCAAGCAGACTTCGCGAATCGACGGGGTGGGGCGCCGGCGTGCGTCGGTCGGCCGGGTCCGCGAGGTTTCGGCGGTGGTTGGCATCGGTTGACCCTCGGGCCCGGGGCGGTCCGGGCTGGTTGAGGGTCAGTGTACTGATCGTCAGTGATGGTATCAAGCGTCCAGTCGGATTAATCCTCGCTCTCGGCAGGACCGGACCTTCGGGTAAAGGTGTCGAGGTCGGGGCGATCGGCCGAGGCGGTGGAGGTGGCGAAGCCTTCGAGGAACCCGGCATGGTGGGGGTGGATCACTTCCAGGTTCAGGCGGGTCTGGGCGGCGTAGGAGAGCCGGCGGTCGCCGACCAGAACCACCAGCCGTTGGCCCTCGGGCAGTTGGAGGAGGTCGTCACTGGAGGCCAGGTCGAGCTGGGCCAGGCGGGGCAGCGTCGAGCGTAGGAGAAACCGTAGGCGGCCGGCGGGGGCGGGTCCGTCGGGGGCGAGGGGGTCTCGGGGAGACTCGACCACGGCGGCCAGGGTGAAGGGGCGGACCTTGTTCCGTCGGAGGATCATGCTGCGAAGGTCGATCAGCTCGGCGGTCTCTCGGTGGCGGAAGTTGACCTCGCGAAGACCCGAGCCGACGACGCCCAGGACGACGGTCGCGAGGAACCCGCCCAGGACCAGGCGGCGGCGGTCGTCGCGGCGGCCGGTCCAGCGGTCGAGGTTACGGCCGACCAGGGCGGCGACCAGCAGGAGGTCTAGCCCGAGGTGAAGGCCCAGGGCGGTCGTGGGGGCGGGTCGGCAGCCTCGTGCCAGGTCGGTGACGGCCTCTCGCAGGTGAGAACTCGCCCACCAGGCGACGGCCGCGACGGTGGCCGGGGCGAGCCAGGCCAGCGAGCGGACCGGGATGCGACGGGCGGCCAGCTCCACCATCGTCCGGGCGGCCAGGAGGTTCAGCGGGACCATCAGGAACAGGGCCAGGGCCGGGCGGGGGCCGCCGGTCCAGACCGCCGGCAGGACCGCGGCGACGGCCAGCCAGAAGACGAAGAAGGCGCCGTTGTCGGCCTCGCGGTCGAACGGCTCGGCGGCCAGGGCGCGGCGGACGGCTCTCCAGGCACCGAAGAGGCCCAGGGGAACGGTGGCCGGGGCGAGGTCAAGCAGGCCCCCCAGCAGTCCCGGCCAGCAAGCGACGCCCGGCTCGGGCGCGCCCCAAAGAGCATGCGCGGCTTCGGGACCGTGTCGCAGGATCATCGAGATGTGCCAGGGGGCGGCCAGGGCCAGGCCCAAAGCCATCGCCGCCACGCCCGCCCAGAGACCGGGCCGGCAACGCCAGCGGTCGCGGCGACGGCAGCCTGGCGGAGCGGGCTCGGCCCCTAAATACCCCTGATGCAGCAGGATAATTACCGGGCAGGCCAGCGCCAGGCCACGCACCGAGAGCAGCGACACGCCCAATCCCAAACCGCCGATGGTCGCCCAGCGCACGCCTCGACGCCCGGCTTCGGCGGTCCCATCAAGCCGCCTCAGGTGACGCCCATAGGCCAGCAGCGCCATCAGGGCGCCGGCCAGTCCCAGGGTCGTTGGCGAGGGTTGCTGCATCTGCGCCAGGAGGTCGCGGTTGAAACCGACCAGGATTGCGGCGACGAGGCCCGCCGCCGAGCCGATCCACGAGCGTCCCAGCAGAAACACCAGGATCACCGCGGCGACCCCCGCGACGTAACCGGGCAAGACCGTGGCCACCGGAGAGCGATCGGGGCTGAGGGCCAGCGCCGCGGCCTCCAGCCAGGCATAAAGCGGCGGCTGCAAGGCGACGGCGCGGAACGCCGCGGCCTCGGGCGCCGGTCCCATGCCCGAAGCGGCCGGAACCTGGTCCCAGGCCCGCCCTTCCAGCACCGCCAGCCCGCGAAGGCCCCACCAGGGTCCCGGGGGGTTGAGGTCCCAGTTCTTCAGGCCGTAGAGCCCCGGCAGCACGGCCACCAGGACCACCAGCGGGAAGAATACGGCCGACCGCGGCGCTGGGCGAACCAGCGGCCGAGCGGGCATCGACCCCACCTCGGCCCGTCGACGGGGTCCAAGCCGGACCCGCCCCGCCCCTCTCGCCAAGCTGGGCTCCATGAGTGCCGGCCCTCCCTGGCCCACGCCTCGACCGACACCCGGCCTCCATCCTGGAGGCGCGCAGGGTCCTCGGCGCGGCGATCCCTATACCACGACCCGCCCGAACCGGGAATGGCGAGTTGCCCGACCGAGCCCCCGCACCGTCGACCCGATCCTTCGCTCATGCTACGGTCCGAGGAAAGAACTCTCCGACGATCATCGACCCTCGGGAACCTGACTGGGATGGCTCGATCCTCCACGCCGCGGCGTTCGGCCCGCTTTGTCGGCCAGATTCTCTGGCTCGCTGTCGCCCTGGCCGGCTGCGCTCGACGGCCGGATGTCGTGGTGTATACATCGCTCGACCGCGAGTTCTCCGGGCCGGTCTTGGAGGCTTATGAACGATCGAGCGGGAGGAAGGTCGTCCCGAAATTCGACGTGGAAAGTACCAAGACCGTCGGCTTGACGCAGGAGATTGTCGCCGAGGCCCAGGGAGGGCGCACCCGTTGCGACCTCTTCTGGAACAACGAGATTCTCCAGACCCTCCGCCTGAAGCGCAAGGGACTGCTGGTGCCCTTTCACCCGGCCCATGCCGAGGATTTCCCCGAGACCTTCCGCGCCGCCGATGCCACCTGGTATGGGTTCGCGGCTCGTGCTCGGATTTTGATCGTCAACACCCGGCTCGTCCCCGAGGCTGATCGCCCCTCGGGCCTCGCCGATCTCGCCGACCCGAAGTGGAAGGGGAAAATCGGCCTGGCCAAGCCCCTGGCCGGCACCACCGCGACTCATGCCGCTTGCCTGTTCGTCGCCTGGGGGGATGAACGGGCGAAGGCGTTCTTCTCGTCATTGAAGGAGAACGGCGCTTTGGTCCTGTCGGGCAACAAGCAGGTGGCCCAGGCCGTGGGGGCGGGGCAGTTGGCTTTCGGGATGACCGACACCGACGACGCGATGGAGGAACTGTCCGCCGGTCATCCGGTGGCGATCGTTTACCCGGACCGCCAGCCGGGGCAGTTGGGGACGCTGTTCATCCCCAACACCCTGGCCGTCATCAAGGGGTCGCCCCACGTCGCCGCGGCCGAGGCATTGGCCGGCCACCTGTTGAGCCCGGAGGTGGAATCGGCCCTGGCCGATGGCCCGAGTGCCCAGATCCCCCTGAACCGCCGGACCTCGACTCCGGCGCGGGTCGAAACGCCCCAAACCGTCACCCCGATGGCCGCCGACTTCGAGGCCGCCGCCGCTCGCTGGGACGACGTCGCCGCCTACCTGGCCCGCGAATTCGCCGGGCCTTGAGCTGGATTACTTCGCGTGGCCGGCGAGGGCTCGTACGTCGTCCAATACGAGGTAATGGCCGTGGTCGGCCGTGACGATCACCGCCGAGTCGTCCCAGTTGCTGTGGGTTTCGACCCAGTCGAAGACCATGCGGACGGCCTCGTCGCCGGAAAGCACGGCGCCAATGGCGTTGTCCAAATTGTTGTCGTGCAGGGCGAAGTCGACGTCGCCGGCCTCAATGAACAGGGCGAACGGCTTGCCCGGCTCGGCGGTCAGAACGGTCAGGGCCGCGGCGGTCATATCGCTTAGGGTGGGGTTCTCACGAAGGTCGGCGTCGGTGTACGCCTCGGCCTTGTACTGGATGCCGGCGACGGGTTGGTAGTCGCCGTCTGCGGTGCGATAGGGGAGGTGGTCCTTCTCGTTCAGGCCGTAGAAGCCGAAAAGGCGTTTGTGGTCGGCGGCGGCGCGGGTTGCGGCGGATTTTAAAGCCTCGCCCCCGGCCTCGCCCGCGGTGCGCTGGGCGACGACGTAGGGGCCGCCGCTGCGGGCGTCGATGGCGTGAAGGTCGGCGTCGGTGACGAATCTGTTGCCCGCCACGAGGTTCTTGCCTTGCTTGACCGGGTCGTCCGGCCCGGTCGCGTGGCCGAACCCCGCGCCCATCACCACGTCGAGCCCCGGATAGGCCGGGACGCCGAGTTTTTCGCGAGTGTTGCTGGGCAGGCCGAACATGTCGCGGGCGAGGTCCTGGTAGTCGTCCCGGAAGACGTCGTGGGCGTAGAAGGCCGCCGGGGAGGCGTGGTTGAACGGGACGCTGGTGACGGTCCCCACCTTCCAGCCGCGATCGCTTTGCAGTTGGTTGAACAGGGTGGGGCGGAACTTGCCGTCCTCGGCGACGTTGATGCTGTCGTTGTACGACTTGACCCCCGTGGCGAACTCGCCGGCACTGGGGGCCGAGTCGGTGTAAGCGTGCGGGACACGCCCCGCTTTGAGGATCGCGGCGCGTTCGGCCGGGGTGGTCGCCATCCCTTTCAAATATCCCGGGGCGAGCGGGCCGAGGGGGCCGAGGGTCCACGGGTCGGGCCCGGCGATCCTGGCGTCATAACCACCGCCCATCCAGACCGGGGGGCGCTGGCCGTCGACGTCGAGGATCTTCCAGTCGTGCGTCGGGCTGGTGACGTAATGCCCGAATTGCGAGGGCCGACCCGGCTTGCCATCCAAAAACGTCAGGCCGCCCCCCTTCCCCGCGTCGAACACCTTGCCCGACTTCGCCACCGCCGCCGCCCGCGAGACTTCCCAGTCCATGCCGTCGAACCAGAGGATGAACAGGTGCTTGACCCCACGCTCGACGGCGTCCTTCTGCACTCGGTAGAGGTCGCTCTGGTCGGCGTAGGTTGCCTCGGGGTTCAGGGTGTTGGCCGGCAGGAAGCCATAAAGGGCCCGGAGCTTCGCCTCGTCGCGGTAAAGGCTGTTCGCCCCGGTGACGGAGCCAAGGTCAACCTTGTTCCCGAAGGCATAAACGGGGATGAGCCGGTTGCTGTGACTGGTGTGGTTGGAGAAGACGTCGCCCGGCCCCTGTGACCCGAAGTGATAGGCCCGGGTGGCCTTGTCCCTGGCATGGGCCACATAGTCGGCCTGCATGTCGCGGATCGGGTCGGAGGCATGAGTGGTGGAGATCAGGGCCAGCAGCAGCACAACGAGGGGGGCGAGCGGTCGCATCGGCGGGGCGTCCTTCGGACAAAAGGGGGGACGCATTCTAACGCCCCGCCGTGAAGGTTCGGCGGAGGGATGGTCAAAGTCAAGCGAAGGAGTGGTCGCCAATTCAGCCGCCGGTCGACCCGGGCGGGAAGCGGCCCTCGGCGTTGAGCATCCGCCGCACGGCCACGGCCGCCTCGCGATTGATCCCGAGGACACGGATCGTCGCCCGGGCGATGGATGTCCGGCCGATGAGCTTCGGCCCCCGCCATTGGAAATGGTCGCCCCAGAGGTCTTCCCGCGGGTGGTAGAGGCGGACGACCTGCCTACTCACGGGGTCGATCCCCGCGAGATTGGGTCCCTTTCGCAAATTGTACTCAGGGCAGGCCAGGGCGAGGTTCGTCGCCCGCGTCAAGCCACCGTGCTGACGGGCGATGACATGGTCGATCGGGAAGGCGAAGACGAAAGCCGCCTGCGGGACCCGGCAATATTCGCAAGCGTGGCCCGCGCGTTCCCTGACCCGGCGTCGAAGCTCCGGCGTCATGCGGCTTCAGGCCGGGGCCCCGGCTCGCTTCAGGGCGAGGCGGGCCTTGGATTGCAACAGGGCGAGCCGGTCGGCGACATGAAGATAGGCCTCGAGCTCGGACCGCTCGGGCCCGGTCAAGGTCCCGTCCTGGGCCTGAGTCGACAGGACTTGAACGCGGTCGTGGTCTTCCCTCGGGAAGTTGAGCCGGAGGACGGACCGCGCCGTCTCCGGCGAGAGCGTCGGCTGGTCCAGCTCCGCCAACCGTTCCTGGAGGGTCGCCCCGGCTTCGCTCATGGAACAGCCATACCTCGGTCGAACAAGGTCCCACGATTCGCATCTTACCTCTCGACGGGTTGATTCGCCACCGAGGCCGTCGCCGGGATCGGACCGCATGGACATCCGCGTGGCCGGGGTCTAGGATCAATTCGGCTGGAGGCACAAGTTCCGCCGCGGGCGGCGAGTGAGGAGCCCATCGTCCAAGTCGGACGGACGAGGGCAAGTCCCTTCGTGGATGCGAGCGACATGGCGACGACCGATCTCGATGGTGCGACCTTGAAGCGGGCCTTGAAGGAGGCCCTCGCCGAGACGTTCGTGGAACAGCGTGAGTTGTTCCACGAAGTCTTCGCCGAGGTGCTTGAGGATTTCACCCTGGCCGAGGCGATCCGAGAAGGGCGAGAGACCAGGGAGGCGACCCGCGAGGAGGTCTTCCAGGCCTTGCGGGGCAAGGCATGAAGGTTGGCTTCCGCAAGAGCTTCGCGCGGGATCTGAAGAAGGTGAAGGACCAGGCGACGCTGGATCGTGTCCGGGCTGTGATCGAGTCGGTGGAAGCCGCGACCGATTCGGGTGCGATCGGCGACCTCAAGAAGCTCAGCGGCACCGATCATTTCTACCGGATCCGGGTCGGGGAATACCGGGTGGGCGTTGCGATCGAGGGGCACATCGTCGAATTCGTACGGTTCCTGCGCCGTCGCGACCTGTATCGCTTTTTCCCCTGACCGTGCGGACGCGGGCCATCCGTCGCGGGCTACTTCTGGGGCTTCCGGCCCTGCTCCTTCGAGTCCGGCACGCGGGCCTTGGCTTCCTCGGCCTCATCGTGAAGGTACGTGGCGAAGTCGGCGAGCGTCCCAAAGTCGGTACCTCGGATCTCGACCCTGTGGCCTGAAGACCGCACGTCGAGGTTTGTCAGGAGAGCCTTGGCCATGTCATGGGCTCGTTGGTGCCCTTTCATGGCCAGATATTTGGGGTCGGGGTGTTCGAGCCCCTGCTGGCCCTGTTTGAGCAAGGAGAGCATCGCCCCGGTGATCGCGGCGGCCGAGTCGTCGCCGAGGCAGTCGCCGACGGCGTGCAGGGCGATCGGGTCGGCGTCGGCGACCCCGAGGGTCCAGCGGTCGAGGCCCTGGAACAGTGTGAGGACCACCGCGTCTTCGGGCCGTCCCAAATCAAACGACTTCGCGAACGCCCCGTCCCGGTTCCCGACGGCGACGGCGAGGAGGCCTCGGCTGGCACGCTCCCAGTCCGGGCCGCGGAGATAGTCCGGGAGGGGGGCGACCTTGCCACCGGCCAGCGCCCGGATTTCCTTCTCCCGGTCGAACACGGCGGTCCGCTCGTCGAGTATATACACACAGGAATCGGGGGGTATCAGGTCCTTCATTGGGTCGACAATCCTGTAGAACGTCCGCCCGCCTTCACGGACTTCCTCCAGGCCGAAATTCCATTGACGGAGGAACGCCGGCCAGTCGAACGGCCCGACCGCCCGGACGGTCAAGCTTCCGAATTCGATGCTATGGAGGTTGTTGGACTGAGCATTCCGGCCCCGTCCGAATAGAACATTGGCGGCGACCCACTCGATCTCCTCCCAGTGAAGTTTCCGGAAGCCGGGCGCCGCGCTATCAACCTTGAGGATCTTCGCCAGGTCCGCCAGGTCCATCCCAAGCCCATCGGACAGGAGGTCGCGATCGGCCAGTTGGGTTCCGGCATGACGATGAATGGATGCGGGTCGTATCGCCACGATCCCGTCCATCCCGTTACGGATATACGGGACCTCGATCGCGGTCAGGGCCGCCGGCACGCTCGCCGGGGCTTCGGCCGTCGGAGCGCCGGCGACGGCCCGGGTGGGGCCGCGAAGCGCGGTCACTCCGAAGGTCAGCGAGAGGAGCGAACCCGCCGTCACGGCCCGCCAGGTTCTCGACAACGGCTGATCCGACGCCCGCGACTCGTTCTGATCTCGCAACATGGCAATCCTCCTGATCAAGATCCCCCGGCCCGGGAGGAACGTCCTCAACGGCCAGCAGGGGATCGGTCCATCCTGTTTCAAGGCGAGCGTGGCGAGGGCCACCAGATACGTCGCACGGCCCCCCGCGAATTGCGCTGCCAGGGCGTCGGCGGCCTGTTCCTGTTGGAGACGGAGCCGCCCGGCGACTCGGTACAAGAGCGGTTGGTGGAAGTTCAACGCCAGGGCGAACCGGGCGAGCAGGCCGACCGGGTAGTCGCCCCTGCGGATGTGAGCCAGTTCGTGGGCGAGCACGGCGCGACGTTCGATGTCGTCCCAGGATCGCCAGTCCTCCGGCAGGAAAATCCACGGCCGTCGCCAGCCCGCCGTGGCCGGCGTGGACAGTTCGGCCGTCTGTCGCAGTTCGACGGCGAGGGGGCAGCTCATGGCCTGCCGTAGATCGGTCAGCAGGCGGAGCATCCCAGGCTCGTCGATCGCCCAGGACCGCCGTCGGCAGTCGCGGATCGCGTGGACCCCGGCCGCAAGACGGATCAGGCCGAGGGCCGTCCCGGCGAGAGCCCCAGCCGCCAACGCGGCACCCCAGGGACGGCACTTCTCCACCGGCGTGGCGGCCCCTCGGCCGAGGCGCGACCACGCCTGTCGCAAGGTCGAAAGATCCCACGCGGTCCCAGTCGATGACGGGCCGTCGGCGACCGTCACGGGCCGACTTCGGGTGACGGCGGACTCGACGGAAGCGACGCCAGGGGGGGACGAGGGCGGGCGGTTCATCGCCGATGCGCCCCTCCAGCCGGTCAGGACGATCAGGCCGTGGAGGTTCATCAGCACGACGAGCCCGAGGCTCAGGGTCGCCACCCAGGCGCCGGAGGACGGTCCGCGACGGGAGGCCAACGCCTGCGCCACCAGGCAAGGCACCGTGAGGATTGCGACCTGGACCGCGATCCACGCCAAATCCGCCCCGAGGTCGTTCATCGGCCCCGCTCCTTGAGGATCTGTTCGAGGGTCTCCCGTTCCTGACGGGTCAGTCGCTCATGGTCGAGCAGCCTCATGAGCAGTTGCGAGCGGGACCCCCGGAAGACTCGTTGAATCAGGTCGCCCAGGAGCCGTCCCGAGACGTCCTCGTACGACCGCGCCGCCCTGTAGAGGAAGGGGCGTTCGGTGTTGGCCTGGCTGAGAAATCCCTTGTCGTGGAGGCCCCGAATGAGGTTGGCGACGGTGGTGTAGGTGCGGTCGAGCCCATTCGCCCCCAGAAGGGCGCGAGCCTCGGCGGCCGTCGCCTCGGCCTGTGACCAGAAGACGTGCATCACCTCCAACTCGCGATCCGTCAGATCCTTCGCCGGCGGCCTTGCCATGATGCCTCTCGTGACCCTTGAGATTTGATTCTTCAAATTTGGTTCTCGAAATTTACGCGGATCGTCGGGGACTGTCAACCTCGGGACCGCGAGGGTCGCCCCTTGGTTCGAGCCGTCGGGTGGTCCACAATGGCAAAGGCGGCGTGCGAGGCCGTCGAATCGCGAGTCTGTTGGACGCGGACCATGCATCGGGATGTCCTGGCGATCGTTCTGGCCGGGGGGCGGGGGACTCGTCTGGAGCCCTTGACCCGCGACCGCGCCAAGCCGGCGGTCCCCTTCGGGGGGATCTACCGGATCATCGACTTTCCCCTGTCCAACTGCATCAACTCCGACCTGCGCAAGATCCTGGTCCTGACCCAGTACAAGGCCGTCAGCCTGGCCCGCCACATCGACCAGGGCTGGCGGTTCCTCTGCCGGGAGCTGGACGAGTACATCGAGGTCATCCCGCCTCAGCAACGCATCGCCGAGCACTGGTATCAAGGGACCGCCGACGCGATCTACCAGAACGTCTACACAATCGAGAAGGCCGCCCCGCGCGACACCTTGATCCTGGCGGGGGATCATATTTACAAAATGGATTACTCGGCGATGATCGACCATCATCGCGCCCGGGGGGCGGATGTCACCATCGCCAGCCTGCCGGTCCCCCTGGCCGAGGCCCGCGACTTTGGCGTCCTGCGGGTCGACGCTGACGGGCGGGTCGTCGAGTTCCTCGAAAAGCCCGCCGACCCCGAGCCGATGCCTGGCCAGCTGGGAATGGCGCTGGCGTCGATGGGGATTTACGTTTTCGCCACCGACGTCATGTACGAACACCTTTTCCGAGACGCCGCCAGGAAGGAGGCCAGCGGCCACGACTTCGGCCGCGACATCATTCCGGCGATGCTGGCCGAATGCCGAGTCGAGGCGTATCCCTTCCGCGACGAGAATCGCAAAGGCGCCGCGTACTGGCGGGACGTGGGGACCCTGGACGCCTATTACCGGGCGAGCATGGACCTCGTCGGGGTCGACCCCACGCTGAACCTCTACGACCGGGCCTGGCCGATCCACACCTACCAGCCGCCGATGCCCCCGCCCAAATTCGTCCACGCCGAGGGGGATCGCCGGGGCGCGGCGCTCGATTCCATCGTCTGCCAGGGAGCGATCGTCTCAGGCGGCCAGGTCTACCGCAGCATTCTGTCCCCCGGAGTTCGCATCCACAGTTACGCCTTGGTGGAGGACGCGATTTTGCTGGACGGCGTCCGCGTCGGCCGCCACGCCCGCATCCGTCGGGCGATCCTCGACAAGGACGTGAACGTTCCCCCCGGCTTCACCGTGGGCCTTGACCCAGCGCTGGACCGCTCCCGGGGGCTGACCGTCACCGCCGAGGGCCTGACAGTGGTGGCCAAGTCGGAGGACCTGGAACGGTTCGCGTGAGGGGCGGTCCAGGCCAAGGCCGGAGCCTGCGGGAATTGCCCGGTTGGGCCGGGTATGATAGTCTGATGAACCTTGCCGGGTCCCGCCGTGGACTCCATCCCCTGGCTGACGGGTCGCGCTCTCCCACGCGATCAGCCGGCCTCCACCCGCAAGGCTCCCCGCCATGCGAACGATGGTGATGCTCTCCCTGGCTCTGTCGTGGCTGGTCCTCCCGGTCGCCGCGTCTCGTGCGACGGCCGAGGAACCGTCGGCATCTCCCAGTCCCGAGGGCATTGCCTTCTTCGAGGCCAAGATTCGTCCGGTCCTGGTTGAGCGGTGCTATGAATGCCATGGGCCCGCCGTCGAGAAGCCCAAGGGGAACCTCCGACTCGATAGCCGGGCCGCGACCCTCAAGGGGGCTGGCGCTGGTCCGGCGGTCGTTCCGGGGAATCTGGATGAGAGTTCGTTGATCGAGGCGATCCGCTATCAGGACGCACTCCTGAAAATGCCGCCCCAGTCGCCCTTGATCCCGTCGCAGGTGGCCGACTTCGAGCAATGGGTCCGCATGGGCGCGCCCGACCCCCGGATCGAATCCGCCGCCACGCCGGCCAAGCCCGCCGTCCTGGACATCGCCGCGGCCCGCCAGACCTGGGCCTTTCGCCCCCCGGTCGACCCGCCCGTCCCGGCCGTGGCCGACGCTCGCTGGCCCGTCAACGATGTCGATCGGTTTATCCTGAGCCGTCTGGAGTCCGAAGGGATCGCGCCCGCTCCCGTGACCGACCGCCGCACGCTGATCCGTCGAGCCACGTTCGACCTGACCGGCCTGCCGCCGACGCCCGAGGAGGTCGACGCCTTTCTCAACGACGAGTCGCCCGGGGCGTTCGCCTTGGTGGTGGAACGCTTGCTGGCCTCGCCCGCGTATGGCGAGCGCTGGGGGCGTCACTGGCTCGACCTGGTTCGCTATGCCGACACCGCCGGGTGCAACTCGGATTTTCCGGTCCCCTCGGCCCGCCGTTACCGCGATTACGTCATCGCCGCGTTCAACGACGACAAGCCGTATGACCAGTTCCTCCGTGAGCAACTGGCCGGCGACCTGCTGGATGATCGGACCGAGGCTCAGAAGCAAGACTGGCTCGCCACGACCGGCGGCCTGCTGGGGGAGGCGCCCGACGAGGCTCGCCGCCTGGAGCGAATCGTCGCCACCGGCTACCTCGCCACGGCCCGGCGGTTCGGCTCCAGCCCCGGCGAGTTCCACCTGACCCTCGACGACGCGATCGACAATCTGGGCAAGGCGTTCCTCGGCCTCTCCCTGGGCTGCGCCCGCTGCCACGACCACAAGTTCGACCCGATCCCCACCGCCGACTATTACGCCCTCTACGGCATCCTCGACAGCGCCACGTTTGCCTATCCGGGGCTCGAAAACAAGCCGAGGGCTCACGACTTCGTCGCCCTGGGCAGCGCCCCCGAGGCCCAGGCCCTGCATGACTTCCAGTCCGAGACCTCTGCCCTGGAGCAACGCCTCCGCTTCGGCAAGGGGGAGATCGACTCTCCGCCCGCTGGCAAGACCCGCGAGCAGGTTCAGGCCGAACTGAAAGCGGCCAAGATCCGGCTCAAGGACCTGGACGAGCACCCCCCGGCCATCGCCAAGGCCTATGCCGTGGCCGAGGGCAAGCCGCACGACGCCCCCATCTTCAAGAAAGGGGAACCGGCTCACCAAGGGCCGATTGTCCCCCGAGGATTTCTCCAGGTGCTTGGCGGCGCTCGGTTGCCCGAGGAGGTCAAGGCTGGGTCGAGCGGCCGTCGAGAGTTGGCCGGCTGGCTGACCGACCCAGCCAACCCCCTGACGGCCCGGGTGATGGTCAACCGCGTCTGGCAGCACCACTTCGGCCGGGGGATCGTCGCCACGCCCAACGACTTCGGCGTCCGCGGCAAGCCCCCCACCCACCCCGAGTTGCTCGACCACCTGGCCGTCCGGTTCGTCGCCGAGGGCTGGTCAATCAAGACCCTGCACCGCCGGTTGCTCCTGTCCCGAACCTATCAACTGGCCTGCTCCGACGACCCCACGGTGCTGGCGGCCGACCCGACCAACGCCTGGTTCGGCCGGGGCACCCGTCGACGGCTCTCGGCCGAGGAACTGCGCGATGGCCTGCTCGCCATCGCTGGCACGTTGGATCGTTCCCCTCGCGGCGATTTCCCGCTGGGCCTCGAAGGAAAATGGCACTACACCCAGCACGAGCAGTTCGCGGCGCCCGAGTCATTCGACGACCAGCGACGCACCGTCTACCAGATCCAGCAACGCCTGCGACGTCGACGCATCCTGGAAGTCTTCGACGGCCCCGATCCCAACGCCACCACGCCCGACCGCCCATTGAGCACCACGGCGATCCAGGCCCTTTACCTGATGAATGACCCGTTCGTCCACGCCCGAGCCGGAGAACTGGCCGGACGACTTCGCGACGCGGCCTCCGACGACGCCTCACGCATCGACCTGGCCCATCGACTGGCCTTCGGCCGCCCCGCCGCTCCCGAGGAACTGGCCGACGGCCTGCGCTACCTGGACGAGACCCAGCCCGCTCTGGCCGAGGCCGGCATTCCCCCTGACCGTCTCGCCACCGCGTCTCTGGAAAGCCTCCTGCGCGTCCTGCTCAGCAGCAACGCCTTCCTGTTCGTTGACTGATGGATCGGACGCGATCTCCCGCACATTCGCCAAGCCAGCCGGAGGGCCCCGCCATGACCGCCACGCCGAACCGTCGCCAGGTCATCCGCTCGCTCGCGGGCAGTTCGCTGATGTTCCCGGGCCTGCTGTCCTGGATGCTGGGCGAAGGGGCGACCCCAGCCAGAGCCTCCGAGACCTCGGGCCCCGGAGTCGACCCCCTGGCCCCTCACCCCGGGCACTTCGCGGGCAAGGCCAAGCGGGTCATCATGCTGCACATGAGCGGCGGCGTCTCGCACCTGGATACTTTCGACCCCAAGCCTCGTCTGACCGCCGACCACGGCAAACCAAGCCCGTTCCACCGCCCCTACCTGGCCAGCCCCTGGAAGTTCCGCCCCCGAGGCCAGAGCGGCGTCGAGGTCAGTGAGCTGTTCGAACAGGTCGGCGACTGCATGGACGACATCGCCCTCATCCGCTCGATGCACGGCGATCACGGCGACCACACCCAGGCCACCCTGGGGTTGCACACCGGGTCGTTCTCATTCGCCAGGCCGAGCCTGGGGTCATGGGTCAGCTACGGTTTGGGGACCGAGAACCGCAACCTTCCGTCGTTCGTGGTCCTTGCGCCGAAGGTCCCCTACACCGGCACTCAGGCGTGGGGCTCCGACTTCCTGCCCGGCTGCCACCAGGGGACACGGGTCCTGGCCGGCGCCGAGCCGATCCCCGACCTGAACCGCCGCTGCGTCTCGGAGCGGCTCCAGCAGGCGGAACTGGCGTTCCTGGACCGTTTCAACCACAACCACCAGCGAGACCGCTCGGCCGACCCCGCCCTGGCCGCCCGCATCCGCTCGTTCGAGACCGCCTTCGGCATGCAGCAGGCGATGCCCGAGGTGCTGGACATGACCAGGGAATCTGACGCCACGCTGGCTCTCTACGGATTGGAGCGAGGCAGCACCCAGGGTTTCGCCTGGCAATGCCTGATCGCCCGTCGACTGGCCGAGCGTGGCGTCCGGTTCGTCGAACTGATCGACACCGGATCATCCCACAACTGGGACGCCCACAGCGGCCTGAAGAACCATGAGAACCTCGCGAAGAATGTCGACCGGCCGATCGCCGGGCTGCTGAAAGACCTGAAAAGCCGCGGCCTGCTGGACGAGACCCTGGTGATCTGGACCACCGAGTTCGGTCGATCCGCCCACATCGACGCGCCCGACGGCCGCAACCATCAGAACACCGCCTTCACCTGCTGGATGGCCGGAGGCGGCGTCAAGGGCGGGGTCGTCCACGGCGCCACCGACGACTACGGCCACACGGTCGCCGCCGACGGCGTCCACGTCCACGACTTCCACGCCACGGTCCTGCACCTGCTGGGCTTCGACCACGAAAAGCTCACCTACCGCCACGCCGGACGAGACTTCCGCCTCACCGACGTCTCGGGCAAGGTCGTCCAGGCGATTTTGGCGTGATTGCCCGTTGAATTCTCCGGGGGGCCGGCTCTGGGTCGGTCGTCACGCATGGCCTTCGGCGATTTCACCCTGAAAACGGCCCGCGATTGTTTCGGCCTCTCGACGGACGAACAGGTTGATCTATTCGCCGGTGTCGCACCCGTCGACATCCCCGGGAGTTTCGGGAGACGCTCGACCAGTGGACACCGATTGCCCTGGCGATGAACACCGAGAAGGCGTGATCCGAGATGATCATCGCGCCGATCCTGATGGAGGCCGTCCCTCGCCTCAACGGCCGGGTGCGGCTGTTTTCGGGTCTAGCCTTCGATGTCGATCGGGACCGCGGGCTGAATGGGGTCTGCGACTATCTTTTCTCCCGCTCACCCGAAATGTATTTCGTCAGCCATCCGGTCTTCGCCGTGGTCGAAGCGAAGAAGGAGGATGTCATCGCGGGGATCGGGCAGTGCGCCGCGGCGATGGTCGCCGCTCAGGTCTTCAATGAACGCGAGGGTAGTGCTTCGCAATTCGTCCATGGGGCGGTGACTAGCGGTAGTGTCTGGCGGTTCCTGAAACTCGACGGGTCGAAGGTCCTCATCGATCGTACCGAGTATTACCTTCCAGCAGGCCGACAAGATCCTCGGTATCCTACTCGCCATTGCCGAGGGCTGATCCGGCCCCGGAGTCCGGCCTTGGGATCAGCCGACTCATGACCAGGCCAAACACCCCGCAGGCGGCGACCACGCCGGCCATCGGCAGGGCGCCGTGCCCCTCGAAGGCGCCGACGGCCAAAGGCGCCATGGCGGCCAGGCCGAAATGGATCGTTCCCAGCAACGCCGAGGCCGCGCCGGCGTTCCTCGGGTGCGGGGCCATCGCCAGCGCCGTCGAGTTCGGCCCGATGAACCCCATCCCCATCAGGTACACGAACAAAGGCACCACCAGGCCCACCAGGCCGCCCCAACCCGTCCACGCCGAGAGCACCAGAACCGCCCCCGCGAGCGTCTGCGCCACGCAAGCGGCACGCACCACCCGCACCGGACCGACCGCGTGAGGTAGGCGGCCGTTGATCTGCGAAGCGGCGATCAGGCCGATCGAATTGATCCCGAAGATCCAGCCGTAACGCTCCTCGGGCACCCCATAGAGCTTCATGAACACGAACGGCGAGCCGGCGATGTAGGCAAAGATGCCCGCCAGGCTCGACCCAGCGACCAGGGCATTGACCATGAACGCCCGATCCATCAGCAAGCGTACATAGGTCGTTACGATCCGCCCAAGATGGAGCGACTGGACCGCCTCGGCCCGATGCGTCTCCGGCAGGCGGAAATGCACGGCCGCCAGGGCGAGCATTCCCAAAATCGCCAGCAGCCAGAAAATCGCCGCCCAACCGAGGTTGACCAAAATGATCCCACCGAGCGTTGGCGCCACGATCGGCGCCACGCCCATCACCAGCATGAGTGCCGAATAAACCCGCCGCGTCTCCTCGGGCGGAAAGAGGTCGCGCACCATCGCCCGGGTCACCACGCTGCCGGCGCACGCCCCCAGAGCCTGAAAGACTCGCATCGCCGCCAGCCACCCCACCGAAGGAGCCAGCGCGCAGCCGACCGAGGCCAACGAAAACAGCGTCAGGCTCGCGTACAGCGGCGGCTTTCGGCCGAATCGGTCGGCGATCGGCCCATACACCGCCTGGCCCAGCGCATACCCCAGGAAGAACGTCGTCAGGGTGAACTGGACCGACGCTTCATCGGTGCGGAAGACCTGCGTCAACGTCTTGAGCGACGGCAGGTACATGTCGATCGACAGCGACGCGAACGCCGTCAACGCCCCGAGAATCCCCACCAGCTCCGCGTGGCTCCGCCGCGGCGCTTCGACTTCGGTCATGCTCATCGACGTTGGCAACTCCCGGCCGGCGCGGACGGACTCCCATCCCTGGTGGCCCCATTGTAGAGACCGCCGGCAACCCCCCGACCCCGCTCAGGGCAACAAGGTTCGCACCAAGATCCGCCCAACCTCCCGCCCGCCGATGACAAGGGAAACTTCAACTCCCCGCCGACCATTCCCAGGACAGAGGCTCGGGGCACTCCCGCCGATTGACCTCCCTCCGGAACGATTCGCTCGGCGTCCTGAGCGGCCGGTGCCGCCGCCGCAGCAACGGGCTAGACGTCGGCAGCCTCCTCCCTACGGATCTGTTCCTGCCGCCGATTCCAAGTGCGGATGGCCACCGACAGGAGCAACCCGTAAGGCAGCCAGAGCAGGGGCCGGATCTCGAGCGGGGTCCACCAGAGGGCGGCCAGGAAGGCGGTCACGGCGACCCAGCACAGGGCCGAAGCCCGGATCGCGAAAGTCCGCTCACGTGCCCCCGCCGTGCGAGTGATCCCGAAATAGGTCCCGAGGATGCCGCCAAGGACTCCGATTGCCGTGCCGCCGATCCCACCGACGTGGCCAATCGTTCGAGGATCCATGCTTCACCCCCCGCCGCCCAACGACAAAGTTCCGTGGACCGGCCCGCCTCACCTACCCCGGATTGTACCAAAACTTGTGGAGGCGAAACGGGCCCACTGCGACGCCAGGTTAGGCGAGGCCCTCCCGGAGCCAGAACGGCACCGCACCCCATTCCGCCGCGAGCGACTGACCGACCTGCTTGACCCATTCCGGCGATTGAAGCGCATGATGCCACGCCCGCTCGAACTCCTGCGCCTCGACGGGCTCCGCCGCGGGCCGGCCGGCAACCGCCTTCTCCTTGCGGCTAAACAAACGCCCGCATAATTGCCCATATCGGTCGCACCAGTGGGCTCGGTCGTATCGTAAGACCCGCCCCTCGCCGTAGTCCTCGACCTGCCGCGACGCATACCGATCGTCGGCGATCTCGACGTACCGCCGGCAATCGCCCCACCCGGCGGCGAGGGAGCCTTGGCGGAGGGGCCGCCCCGGTTCCCTGAAGTATCGGGGCATGGGCCCATCCCTCCGCCGCCCGACAAGAATTACCTCATCAGCCCTTTTGCCCTGGCCAATTCATCATACAAGCTAGCAAACTCGTCCACCATCGTCTCAACCCGGAATT
Organism: Isosphaeraceae bacterium; assembly: GCA_965201075.1. GTDB lineage: Bacteria > Planctomycetota > Planctomycetia > Isosphaerales > Isosphaeraceae > CBDAVP01. The sequence goes on from CBDAVP010000013.1 coordinate 52,242, forward strand.
CCTCCGCCACGCGAACACGCCCCGCCTCCCCCAGCCGACGGGCGAGTTCCGGATCGTCAATCACCGTGCGGATCGCCTGCGCCAACGCCTTGGGCGAGTGCGTCGGTACGAGCAATCCCGTCCGGCCGTCGGCGACCACCTCGGTCGTCCCTGGCGCGGCGGTGGCGACCACCGGCTTGCCCATCCGCATCGCCTCCAGCACCACGTTGGGGAGCCCTTCGTAATAACTTGGCAAGACCATCAAATCCGACGCGGCCAGCAACCGCGGCACGTCCGGCCGATGCCCCGTGAACCGGACCAGCCCCGCTCCGTCGAGCAGCCAGAAGGCCCGGGCCGTTCCTTCCAACCGCTCTCGCAAGGGGCCGTCGCCGACGATCAGGGTCCGCAGGTTCGGCCGGACGTGCTGCAAAAGGTCCAGCGCCGTGACAAGGTCGTCCACCCCCTTTTGCGGCGCCAGGCGACCGGCGAACAGAGCTACATAAGCGTCCGCGGGCCAGCCGAACTCGGCCCGCACCCCGTCGCGAGACGGACCCGCGCTTCCCGCCGCAGCAGATCCAGCACGCGCCGTTTCAGGAAGGTTGCGTCGCCGCTCACGCGTATCTCGCCGGCCTCAAGCCAGGCACCGCCCCTGCCCGACGGCACGTGGCGGATCGGCGTCGGCTGGCCGCATATCGGCACGCTTCCACCATCTGCCAAGGCGATGCGTGGCGGAAGCCGATCCAGACGGTCCCGTACCCAGTCGGCATGGCCTTGCAGCAGCGAGAGCCCGGCCGACCGGGACGCCCGGAGCGGGAGCGTCACGACGACCTGGCCATCCGCGGCGTCGATCCGCAAGCTGACACGGCGGGCGCGGGCGCTACGGCGAAAGCACACCGGCATCACCGCGCCGGCCAATGCAATCATCTCCGTCTGGTCCGCCATAGGGTCCGATCTGCCCTGGCGGCCACAGGCCTGCAAACATGCCATGGCCTATGGCTGGGATGCCTGTGCGGGCAGCCAGGTCACCAGGTCCCGAACAGCCGCCGCTTGCGTGGCCGCGCCCGGATCGCCGAGATCGATGCCGCGGCGAGCAGCCCGACACCGACCATGACGGCCACACGGTTCTGGTTCGCCAGCATCTGCACGCTGAACGCTCGGCTTTCTCCATCGAACGGACCATGGGTGCCGTGCAGCCGCTTCGCCGGGCCGAACAGGTTGCTGTCCCGCGCCGCCACCTGGCCACCTCGGTCCGTTTGCTGGGCAGTGACGGCGAACCGGCCCATCAGCCAGTCCAGCAATCCCGGGACCAGCTTGTTGGCCGCAGCGCCGAGCACGGTGCTGCTCGTGACCTTCACCTCACGCCGCCGGCTTGTTGCAGCGAGCAGGATGGCATCGGCCATGATCTCCGGCTGGTAGATCGGCGGCGGTGGGCGCACCGGCTTCGGCATGTGTGACGCCGCGTGGTTGTAGAACGGCGTGTTCACGGCCGGGGGATGCACCATCGTCACATGCACCCTGCTGCGGTCGGCGATCAGTTCGCTGCGGATTGCTTCCGTGAAGCCGCGGCCGGCGTACTTGCTCCCGGAATACGGCGACATCAGCGGCACCGCCCGGTAGCTGATGGTCGACAGGACCTGAACCACGGTGCCCTGGTCGCGGGGGATCATCCCGCCGCAGCGCAACCCGCGTCCCGTTCACGAGTCCCAGGTAGTTGACCTCGGTGACCTGGCGGAATTCTTGTTCCGTTATGTCCAGGAATCGGCCGTAAACGGACACTCCGGCGTTGTTCACCCAGACATCGATGGGGCCGAGTTCCGCCTCGATGTGCCCGGCCGCCCGTTCCAGTGCGGCACTGTCGGCGACGTCAGCAACCGCGACAGAGGCCGTTCCGCCAGCCTCGATCACGTCTTTCCGGGTCTGGTCGAGCCCGTCCTCGCCGCGGGCGATCAAGCCGACGCGCCACCCTGCGCGGGCAAAGCGGGCCGCGGTCGCGCGCCCGATCCCGGAACTTGCACCTGTGATGGCAACGACGCGATGGTTTGGGTCAGGCAATGGGATAACTCCGTGCGGGTCAGTTATGGGCGGGATGCCAAGCCAAGGGTTTGCGCCGCTTACTCCGCGGTCCAGCCGCCATCGATGACCAGGGACGACCCGGTCATCAGCGCGCTGGCGTCGCTGCACAGGAACACGATGGCGCCCATGAGGTCTTCGACCTGGCCGACCCGGCCAAGCTTGATCTTGCCGAGCACCCACTCGTTGAACGCTGGCTCCTGGAAGAAGGGCCGGGTCATCGGGGTTTCGATGAACGTCGGACAGAGCGTGTTCACCCGCACCTTGGACGGCCCGAGCTCGATCGCCGCTGCCTTGGTGAACCCTTCCATGGCGTGCTTGGTCGCCGCATAGACGCTGCGGCGCGGCCCGCCGACATGCCCCATCTGGCTGGACACGTTGACGATGCTGCCGCCGCGGCCAGACTCCACCATCGACCGCGCCGCCGCTTGCGCGGCGAAGAATGCCGCCCGGACGTTCAACGCCACCACCGCGTCAAAATCCGCCTCGGTCACCTCCAGGAACGGAGCGTGGCGTGACCCGCCGGCGTTGTTCACGAACCCATCTAGCGGCCCAGCCCGCCGGATGACGTCCCGCACTGCCGACAGGTCCAGCACGTCCAGCACCACGGCCTCCGCACGTCCCCCGCCATCGCGTATGGCCTGGGCAGCAGCGTCGACCTCCGATCCGGTCCGCGCGGCCGCGATGACGTGCGCCCCGGCCTGGCCCAGTGACGCCGCGGCGGCCAGGCCGATGCCGCGCCCGGCGCCGGTCACCAGCACCCGCTTGCCGTCGAGCCGAAGCGAGGGTGTTTGCGGCAGCCGCATCCCTGCCCTACTCCGCGGCCTGCGCGTATGGGACGTTGCGGCCGCCGAAACGACGCACACGCACGTTGGCCTGCTCGGCGTGGCCGGCAAACCCTTCGAGCATACAGAGCCGAGAGGCATACTCACCGATCTCGGCGCTGGCTTGGTCGGTCAGCACGCGCTGATAGGTGCAGGTCTTGAGGAACTTGCCGACCCACAAGCCACCCGTATAGCGCGCCGCCTTCTTTGTCGGCAGCGTGTGGTTGGTGCCTATCACCTTGTCGCCGTAGGCGACGTTGGTACGCGTGCCCAGGAACAGCGCGCCGTAGTTGCGCATGTTCGCCAGGAAGTAATCGGGATCCCGGGTCATGACCTGGACATGCTCGCTGGCGATGCGGTCGGCTTCACGGACCATCTCCGCGTCGTCCGTGCAGACGATCACCTCGCCATAGTCCTGCCAGGCCTTGCGGGCGATCTCGGCCGTGGGAAGTATGAGCAGCAGGCGCTCGATCTCCGCCATCGTCGCGCGGGCCAGGGCCTCGCTGGTGGTCAGCAGCACCGCCGGGCTGGTCGGTCCGTGCTCCGCTTGGCCCAACAGGTCGGTGGCACAGAGTTCCGCATCCGTGCTGTCATCCGCAATCACCAGCGTCTCGGTCGGCCCAGCAAACAGGTCGATGCCCACCCGCCCATACAGCTGCCGCTTCGCTTCAGCGACATAGGCGTTCCCCGGGCCAACGATCATGTCCATCGGCCGGATCGTCTCGGTGCCCAGCGCCATCGCCCCGACAGCCTGGACGCCGCCCAGGCAGTAGATCACGTCCGCCCCAGCCAGGTGCTGCGCCGCGACAACGGCAGGCGCCGGCTTCCCCTGGTAGGGCGGTGCGCAGGTGGCGATGTAGGGAACACCGGCCACCTTGGCCGTGATGACGCTCATATGGGCGCTGGCCAGCAGTGGATACTTGCCCCCAGGCACGTAGCAGCCCACCGACTCCACAGGGATGTTCTTGTGTCCCAACACGATACCCGGCAGTGTCTCGACCTCGAGGTCCCGCACGCACTCACGCTGCTTCTGGGCGAAGTTGCGCACCTGCTCCTGCGCGAACCGGATATCGTCCAGGTCACGCGGACGCAGCTGGTCCAGGCACGCTTGGATCTCGGAATCCGTCAGGCGGTAGTCTGGCCGGTCCCAGCGGTCGAACTTGGCCGACATTTCCCGCACCGCGGCATCGCCGCGCGTCCTGATCTCCGCGAGGATGCCTTCCACCACGGTCCGGACGTTGGCATCGTTCTCCGCGACGGCATCCGTGTCCATCCCGGCCTTCAAGATCTTGGGCATCTCGTGTCTCTCCCCCGTTTGATGTGTCACGGCATGCTGACCGTGGGAAGGGCGCCGCAGCGCGAACAAAACGCTATCGAGTTCCGACTGCTACGCTGCCGCTCCCTGATCCTGGCTGGGTGTCCGGGTCGTGAACCGGGCGTTGCCGAGACCGGTGCCGATCGTCATGACGCCCCACTGCCGGACATCACGCATGGCCGGCAGTTCGCTGAGGCCCTGCACGACGGCGTCATTGTGCATGATGACGGCGATGCCTCGGCCATCCGGGGTTCTCAGCTTGGATTGTATCTGGTCGGGCAAGTTGAAATCGCTGCCCTCCCAGTTTCCCGGCAGGTTCTGGCCACCGCGGTCGATGGTGCCGTCACCCAAGATCAGGCCCGGGCAGCCCACCCCCAGGAAAGGCGCCAAAGTAAGCCCCTGCTCCGCTGCGAGGCCGAGCATCTTGGCGACGAGCTCGACAAGCCGTTCAATGGCCGTTTCCCGGTCTGGTTGTTCCTCATGATGCTTCCAGACCTCGGAGCCAACTACTGCCGCGGCGGACAGGTCCTCCGCCGCATCCCGATTCAGGGCGACCAACCCGACCCGCATATTGCTTCCGCCGATATCGACGGCGACCATCCCATCGTGTTCCCGGGTAAACTGGTCCGACACCAGGTGGACGGCGCCGATCAGCCCGGCTTGATCCGGATCGTGCCGTATCGGGACCAGCCCAAGTGTTACGCCTTCTCCCCGCAGCAGGGATGTCGTGCGGCCGATTGCCAGTTCGCCGACACGGGATCCCCGCAATCCCCCGCCGACGACGATGCGCTGCGTATCGTGCCATTCCTCCAACCGCAGGAAACGCCGGATTACATGGGCGAATTCCTGCGCCCAAGCCTCGATCGCTCCGACGATAAGCCCACCTGCCTCCGCATCGCCGGAGATCAGCAGCCGATCGAGGTCGTCCATGCTGATCCCGCGTGGCGCCCCGCCTGACTCCCCGCCTGTCGCCTCTGTGCCGAGCGGGTCGGCCGATTGCGGGAACAGGTCCCGCAGGTCGTCCACGATGCTTCGGAATGCCCGGCTACTAGCGCGGTCGCCGATGAAGCCCTCATGGTCGCGAAGCTCGGCATTGTAGGCATCAACCGTTACACCCGGAAGAACAGAACTGCCGTGATGCATGGCCGCCGCCTACTTATGCAACACGAACAGCAACATAGACCGTGCCGTGACACCGTATACTTCGCCGATCTTGAAACGCTGCCCATCGTCACGGTCGGGGACATTGGTGTCGAACAGCAATTCCCAATCCTTGCCGTCCGTGCAGTCCGGCAGGGTGAAGCCGACCTGGTCGAAATGGGCATTGAACACGATCAGGGCTGTCGAGTCCGAACCAGGCCGGCGGATGCCGGTGGGCTGTGCCCGGCCGTCCATCACCATGCCGAAGCACTTCATGTTGCTGTCGCCCCACTCCTCCGGACGCATCTCCATGCCATTGGCGTTCACCCAGGTCACGTCCTTGACGTTCAGGTCCACGATCTGCGCCCCGGTCAGGAACCGGGAACGGCGCAGGATGGGGTAGCGATGGCGCAGGCGGGTCAGCTTACGGACGAAGTCGGCTTGCTTCTGGGCCCACTCCGGCAAGTCCCAGTCCAGCCAGCTAATCTCGTTGTCCTGACAGTAGGCGTTGTTGTTGCCGCCCTGGCTGCGCCCGAACTCGTCGCCTGCCAGCAGCATCGGCGTTCCCTGGGCCAACACCAGCGTTGCCAGCATGTTGCGCATCTGGCGATGCCGCAGCTCGTTGATTGCGGGGTCGCTGGTTTCACCCTCGACGCCGTGGTTCCAGCTGCGGTTGTGGCTATGGCCGTCCCGGTTGTTCTCGCCGTTCGCCTCGTTGTGCTTCTCGTTGTAGGAAACGGTATCGTGCAGCGTGAAGCCATCATGGGCCGTCAGGAAGTTCACGCTGGCCCAGGGCTTCCGACCCCGCTTGTTGAACAGGTCGGCGGACGCGCACATACGGGCTGCCAGGGATGGCGCGGTCCCGGCGTCGCCCTTCCAGAACTCACGCACTTCGTCGCGGAACTTGTCGTTCCACTCCGCCCAGCCAGGCGGGAATTGCCCGACCTGGTAGCCGCCCGGGCCGATATCCCATGGTTCCGCAATCAGCTTGACGCTGGACAGCACGGGATCCTGGCGGCACGCGTCCAGGAACCCACCACTCTCGTCGAAACCGTATGGCTCCCTGGCCAGGATGGTGCCGAGATCGAAGCGGAACCCATCCACGTGCATCTCCTGCACCCAGTAGCGCAGGCTGTCCGTGACAAGCTGCAGCACACGGGAATGGGACAGGTTGAAGGTGTTACCGGTGCCGGTGTCGTTGATGTAGTAGCGGTTCTGGTCCGGCAGCAGCCGGTAGTAGCTGGCGTTGTCGATACCCTTGAACGACAGGGTCGCGCCCCGCTCATTCCCCTCGGCCGTATGGTTGTAGACGACGTCCAGGATGACCTCGATCCCCGCATCGTGCAGGTGGGCCACCATCTCCTTGAATTCGGCGTGAGCGAAGGCTGGCTTGCTGGAATAGCGTGGGTCCGGTGCGAAGAAGCCGATCGTGTTGTAGCCCCAGTAGTTGACCAGATCCTTCTGCACCAGCATGTCGTCGTCGACGAAGGTATGGATGGGCAGCAGCTCGACAGCTGTGACGCCGAGCGAGCGGATATGGTCAACCACTTCCTTGCGGGACAAGCCGCTGAACGTTCCGCGCAACTCGGGCGGCACAGCGGGATGACGCTTGGTGAAGCCCTTGACGTGGGTCTCGTAGAAGATCGACCGCTCCCAGGAGATCGACGGCTTCCTGTCCCGCAGCCAGGTGAATGCCGGGTCGATCACGACGCATTTCGGCATATGGGCTGCGCTGTCGCGCGTATCGAACGTCAGGTCGTCCCCGGTTTCCATCTGGTAGCCGAACAGCTCGGGACCCCAGGTCAGGGTGCCGACGTGGCCCTTGGCATAGGGATCCAGGACCAGCTTGTTCGGGTTGAAGCGGTGTCCGGCTTCCGGCTCATACGGTCCGTGGACGCGGTAGCCATACACCATGCCAGGGCGGGCGTCCGGCAGGTACCCGTGCCACACCTCGTCGGTGAATTCCGGCAGCTCAAGCCGCTCCAGCTCCACCTTGCCTTCCTGGTCGAACAAACACAGTTCGACCTTCGTCGCATTGGCGGAGAACAGCGCGAAGTTGACGCCAACCCCGTCCCACGTGGCCCCGAGTGGATGCGGCAAACCTTCCGCGATGCGGGATGCTGACGTGGCATAGTCCATAGTGCTGGTTCCCCGAGTGGCGCGTGCGCGATGCTTGGAGCAACAGCGCCGACAAGGCACATAGGTTTCAACGCGTCAGACAGCCACCTGCGTATGACGCACCGTGCCGAGGGTCGGCAGCATCGGCAGCAGATCCTTCAAATCGCGCTCCGCCACGCAGCACAGGTAGTGCCGAACGGTCGGTACCTCCCCCTGTGTTTCCGGCAGGGGCAGCCCGTCACGTCCTAGCGGCAAGGCAGCCAGGCCGAGGTCGCCGTAGATATGCAGCAGGTCCGGCCCCGCCAACCACACCGCGGGGTCCAGGCCTTCCTGCACGGCCAGGTCCCGCAACCGCCATATCGCGGATGCCTGGTCGGATGCGGAGCCAGCCGGGTCACCCAGGCCGACAATCACTCGGCCCATGCGGCGGAACGGAATGCCGGCCCGGTTCTTCTCCCCCATCACAAGGCCGTCGGCTTCCGGCGGCGGCACGGCGCCGAGTGCGGCATACCGCAGCCGCCCTTCGCCCGCCCAAGGCACCCATCCGACGCGGCCTGGCCGCACGAGACGCCATAGGGCGAGCATGGCCAGCACGACGGCCAGGGCGACGGTGATGCGCAGGCCGTTCGGCACCTCACGCGACAGCACCACCTCCCACCAGCTGTTCTCGGACAAGCCGCGGAGGTGGGGCTCAAACAAAGCGAGGGCGATGGTGCAACCCAGCAGGCCGATCAGCGGTAATGCCGTCCCGGTCTGCAGCGGTCCATTGATCAGCCTGGCATGGCGGTAGAACGCGCTGCGGATCGGTGTCAGCAGCAACGCCACCACGACCAGCACAGCCGGAACCCAGAAGGTCGTACCTTGGGCCGCCGTGAAGGCGGCCGCGATCAGCAGCAGCGCCATCGTCGCACCCCAAGCAAGCGTCACCCGCTGCGCCAAGCCGATGGCCAGAACGATCAATCCGGCACCGATCAGGCTGGGCACGAACTGGCCGGCATTCGCCGCGGTTTCCGCGAAATCAGGGTCGATCCAGGAGAAGTCCGGCCGCTGGTCCAGCACCCCGAGCGACAGCAGCATGATCCCGCACAGCGTGACGGCACCAGTCGATGTCGCCACCGCGAAGCTGGGATCGGTCCAGCGGGACACGGCTTCCGCTGCCCGGCCGAGCGCCCTGCCCTTCAGCAAGCTGCCGCCACGCAGGACCAGCTCGTTCCCGGCAAACAAGCCGCCCGCCAGGAACAAAGGGATGATATAGTAGTACAGCCGGAACACGACGATGGCGCCCAGGATCTGCGGCGGCGCCAGATAGGGTCCCAACCCCAGCAGCATCGCGGTATCGAACACGCCGATGCCACCTGGCAGGTTTGCTGCAAGGCCGGCGGTGTAGGATGCCACGTACACGGCCAGGAACCGCACGAACGTCAGGTCGGGCACGCCCGGCTTGTGCGGCATGGCAGGCAGCAGCGCGTAGAAGATCGCCGCCGTCACCGCCACGTCCACCGTCGCGAGCAGCACCTGCACGACCGCCATGCGGAACCCCGGCAACTCGGCCGAATGCCCGAACAAGCGGATGGTCCCGACCACCTTGGCCAAGGCGACATAGGCGGCAACGATGGCCCAAAGGCCCGCACCGATCGCATACATCGCCCAGCGCGGCATCACCTCCCCGAAGAAAGGAACGGCGTCCGGTTCCGTGAACAGGATGATGCCACCCAGCACCATGCCCCCCAGGCCGAAGGTCAGGCTGCAGAACGCCACGACCTTAGCGATCTGGAACGGCGTCAACCCCCAGTGCGCATACAGCCGGTACCGTACCGCGGCCCCCGACACCGCGGCGAAACCCAGGTTGTGCGACAGCGAGTAGGCGCAGAACGATGCGAATGCGACCTTGCCGTAGCTGGTCTTGTGGCCGGCATACATCGTCCCCAGCCGGTCATAGAACGTCAGGATGCCATACGACAGGATGGTCCAAACAAACGAGATGCCCAACGCATGGACGGGTATGGCCGACAGTGCCGCCGAGATATCCGCGATCCTGAGGTGGCGAAACTCCTTCCAAACGACATAAACGGCCCCGACAAGGAGCACGATGCCCAGCAAGGCCGGGAGATGGCGGGCCGCTTTCTTGAACAGGTTCATGTCTCAGGCCGCAACTGCTGGCCGGGTCAGTGCGGAGTCGATCAGCGCAATCGTCTCGGGCACGCCGTATAGTGCGACGAAGCCGCCGAAACGTGGTCCCTCCGTCTGACCGAGAAGAACCTGGTACAAGCAACCGAACCAGTCCCGCAGCGACGGGAACGGATGCCGCTTCCCGACCTCGAATACAACGTTCTGGATCGCCTCGGCGCCCACTCCGGCATCCAGGCCCCGCAGCGTTTCTGCCAGGTCCGCCAATGCCGTGCGCTCGAAGGCTTGCGGCAGGCGATAGGCCTTGGTCGGCCGCACGAAGTCCCGGTAATAGGCGATCGCATGCCCGATCAGCCGGTCGAGGTACGGCATCGCGTCCGGTGATGCCTGCGGGCTGTAACGGCGCAGGAAGCCCCACAGGATGTCGGGCGTGTCTGCATTCACGACCGAGACGAGATTCAGCAACATCGCGAACGGGACAGGGCTGGCGGCATCGGCGCGGTGCTGCCCCCCCTGGACATGCCAGGCCGGGTTGACGTGGGCAGCTGCCTCGTCCTGCTCCGGCAGGCGGCTCGATTGGCCGAGGTACTCGTCCACCGCCTTCGGTATGACGTCGAAGAACAGCCGCTTCGCGCGGTGCGGCGCCTGATACATGAAGTAGCCCAGGCTCTCGGGCGGCGCATACCGCAACCAATCCTCGACGGCCAGGCCGTTGCCCTTGCTTTTGCTGATCTTCCCGCCATCCTCGTCCAGGAACAATTCGTAGGTGAAGCCGACCGGCGGCTCCTGTCCCAGGATGCGGCAGATACGGCTGGACAGGTGCACGGAGTCGATCAGGTCCTTGCCCGACATCTCGTAATCGACCTGCAGGGCGTACCATCGCATGGCCCAGTCGGCTTTCCATTGCAGCTTCGCCCCGCCGCCCAGCACCGATGTCTCGATGTGTTCGCCGCTTTCCGGGTCTTGCCAGGTCGCCGTTCCCGCCTGGGGGTCCACACGATCGATCCTGACCTGCATCACCCGGCCGGTGCGCGGGTGGATGGGCAGCACAGGAGAATAGCTGGCGCGGCGATCCGGCCCGAGTGTGGGCAGGACCGCTGCCCTGATCTCATCATGCAATTCCAGCACACGGCGCAGCGCGGGGTCGAACCGTCCCGACTTGTAGTAGTCCGTGCTGGACGCGAATTCGTACTCGAACCCGAACCCGTCCAGGAACGACCGCAGCCTGGCATTGTTGTGGGCGCCGAAGCTTGCGTGCGTCCCGAACGGATCGGGCACTTCCGTGAGCGGCTTGCCGATGAAGCCTGCCAGCATGTCCCGGTTCGGGACGTTGTCGGGAACCTTGCGCAGGCCGTCCATGTCGTCGCTGAACGCCAGCAGCCGGCTCGGAAGGCCGGTCAGCGTGGTGAAGGCCTGCCGGACCCAGCTGGTGCGCGCCACCTCTCCGAACGTGCCGATATGCGGCAGGCCGGACGGGCCATATCCCGTCTCGAACAAGGCGGTTTGCTTGCCCGTTGCGGCAAGCCGGGCCGCGATTTTGGCTGCTTCCTCGAACGGCCAGGCCTTCGGGGGCGCAGCATTGTTTCGCACTGTGTCGGGCATGGGAAGGAAGCTATGCATGGGGCCGAACCCGGTCAACGGGCGGCAGGGCGCCCGAAGCAAGAACGCCCAAACCCCGTGCCTCGGCGAAGCAAAGCGCGGCTGCGCCGTTGCCGTGCCGCGGACGGAGGTGATAGCACCGGCCTGTGCTTCCTGCAGCGATAAGCTTGGTCGCCGGGCACGGGCGCGCCGCGGTGTTCACTGAGGATGGTGAGCTCCTGGCCGTATCCGGTCCGGAAGCCGCCCGCCTGCTCGCGGCGTCCGGCCCGCCATTGCTGGTGCACGCCCCATCGACATTCGCGCGGTTAGGGTTGCGGCGCCAGCCGGCGTTGGATCTGCTGGAGCTGTTCGCGTTCGTGCTGCCGGCCCGTCCGGTGCCGCCCACGCCGCGCGGCATCGCCTTGGCCTTGGATCAGGATCCCCCGAACACGGCGGAACAGGCTGCCGCTGCCCTGCCCGACCTGGCTGCCGAGATATTGCGTCGCCTGGCAGCCGGGCGCGAGCTGGCGTTGAACCGCGGCGCGGCCGGCCTGGCAGCGCGCATGGGCAGCGCCGGTTGGGCCTGGGCCCCAAGCGTGCTCAAGGCCCTGGACGCACCAGGGGCCAAGCCATCGGCCGAGGCGCTGCGTGTCTGGCGCAGGCTGCCCGAATGGGAAGAACAAGCGCCGCCACCGCCGGCCACCTCGCTTCCCGTCGGACCGGCGGAAGCGCGGCGACGCTTGTCCGAAATGCTGGGACCGCAGGCCGAGCAGCGTCCGGGCCAGGCCGATTACGCGGACGCTGCCACCGCCGCCTTTGCCCCGCGGGAGGAGCGGGGCGCGCCGGCCGTTGTCCTGGCGGAGGCTGGGACGGGCACGGGCAAGACCCTGGGCTACGTCGCGCCGGCAACGGTGTGGGCCGAGCGGAATGGCGCGCCCGTCTGGATCAGCACCTATACGCGCCACCTGCAACGCCAGGTGGAAGCCGAACTCGCCCGCTTGTTCCCGGACCCAGCCCTGCGCCGCAGCAAGGTTGTGGTGCGCAAAGGGCGTGAGAACTACCTGTGCCTGCTCAACATGGAGGAGCAGGTGGCGACGGTGCTGTCCGGCGCGGCAAGCGCGGCCGTCGTGCCGTTAGCGCTGGTGGCACGATGGGCGCTGGCCACGTCCGACGGCGACATCACGGGGGGCGACCTGCCCGGTTGGTTCCCCGAACTGTTCGGGCCGGCCGCAACGCTGGGCCTGGCCGACCGCCGCGGCGAGTGCATACACGGCGCCTGCCCGCACTACCGCACCTGTTTCGTGGAACACACGATACGCCGGGCCCGCGGGGCGGAACTTGTCGTCGCGAACCACGCGCTGGTGATGGCGCAGGCGGCCTGGGGCGGGCTGGACGACGACAGCGTTCCCGTCCGCTACGTCTTCGACGAGGGGCATCACCTGTTCGGCGCCGCCGACTCTGCCTTCTCCGCTGTGTTGTCGGGGATGGAGGCCGCGGAACTCCGCCGCTGGCTGCTAGGGGCAGAAGGCGGCCGGTCCCGCGCCCGCGGCCTGCAACGGCGCCTGGAAGACCTGGTTGCCGGCCGGACGGAGCTACAAGCGCCGCTTGACGCCAGCTTGCTCGCGGCCCGTGGCTTGCCAGGCCCTGGCTGGACGGCCCGCCTGGCCGATACGGCTTCCCTCGATCACTCCGCCGCGGAGCCAGGCCTGGTCAACCCATCGGAAGCGTTCTTGCGCCAACTCCGCCGCCAGGTATTCGCCCGTGTCACCGGCGACGCCACAGCGCCGGCCCGCATGGGCCTGGAATGCGACCTGCACCCGCAGATTCCCGGCCTGGCCGAAACGGCGTCCAAGCTGGAACGTGCCTTGGCCCGTATCGTCGAGCCGTTGCAGACGCTGGATCAGCGGCTCGGCGCATTGCTGGATGACGACGCCGACGAGCTGGACAGCGCGCGACGGGCGCGCATCGAGGCGGCGCAGCGTTCATTGCGTCGGCGGGCCATCAACCGGCTGCTCGCGTGGCGATCCATGCTGGACGCGGTCCAGATGCCCCCACCCGAACCCGGTACACGGCCGGAGTACGTGAGCTACCTGGCTGTCGAGCGTGGCGAGGCCGGCCCGCGTGGGCCGGATGGCACGGAGCGCGATGTAGGCCTGCACCGGCACGTCCTGGATCCCACCGTGCCGTTCGCGGGCGTGCTGGCCGCACCCGCGCACGGCTTGCTCGTCACCTCCGCGACATTGCGCGACACCGGCCAGGCCGAGGCGGAGTTGGCCTGGGCGGAAGCCGAGGCGCGGGTCGGCGTCAGCCACTTGCCGCGCCCCGCGCTGCGCGTCA